>NZ_JARBDA010000007.1:0-207555 GCF_036577645.1 Paenibacillus sp. GYB006
TGGTATTTGCACATCCACTTTGTGTGAGCTAGGCTGTAGCTCTTGTTTGCCATCTAAGACCATTCCTTTCTTTGAGCCTGAACATCTCAATTCTATCGGAATGGTCTTAGTGGTCAAACCTTTGATTCCTCCACCCGCATAGCGGGTGGTTTTTTGTTTCGCGCGTTTCACGCACTCAACTGGCTAAAGCCATAATAAAAAAGAGAGCCTAACAGCTCCCTTGAGTAAGAAAAAGAAGAACCATGCCCTTTACCTACTTCTATTACCTATACATTGCAGGAGGCTAATACCTAGCTTCCTTGCAACGTTAGGGCTAATGGTGTGAACAACATTGGCATTATTACATTACATCTCCAGTGAAAGGCATCTTAGGCATGTTGATAAAGTTATAATCCGCAACTGCCTCAGCAGATTCCAGGTAAGCATGACAACTTTGGCTAATCATCAAGTTAACAACACCTGACTTTTCATGAATAATAATAACAGGCTTACCTTTAGCAATTGCATATCCAATCTCAAAGGCTGTACCACTGTCAACATGTCCATGTCTTGCACCATGCAGCTCAGTCTCTCCTTCATAATCAATCACTGCAACTACAACATCAGCCCAATCAACATGCTTAACATCATTACGGTAAACTGCATCTGCCCACTCTGCTGTATACATGGTTAGATGTGTTAGCTGCTCAAGTCTTGGAGAGAAGTACTCTCCTACATAAGGATTACTCTCCAGTGCTTTCTCAACTCTCTGCACTCTGTCTACTTGTTCCTCATTAAAAAACGGACTAGCAAGGTATACCTTAACTTTATTCATTTCTTGTTTCATCATTATCAATCTCCTCTGTTATCGTAATTATTTTAATTTGTTATCATACCCAAAGCAATACGCTAAAGTTTTCATCTCTTAACTCTACCTGTAATCTCAGGTAAACCTGTTCATTTAAAGGTGTGACAAGCACATAATACAAAAAAAGAGAGCTTTTCAGCTCTCTCTAATGATCCACCTGAACTATGAATTCACCGTTTGCTTATTCATACGTGCGGGAATTAGATCGTTTCGAACGATATCTTCGTGGCTCTCTCTACGAACAACCAAATCGCTTTGTCCATCCTGTACAAAAACAACAGCGGGTCGGCGGATCCGGTTATAATTGCTTGCCATTGAATAGTTATAGGCACCCGTACAAGCTACAGCTAAGAGATCTCCTGTTTCCACTTTTGGCAGCGCCAAATCCCATATCAGCATATCTCCACTCTCACAAGCTTTCCCTGCAATGGATACCGTCTCGGCTGCGGGTTCGTTCGCCCGGTTAGCAAGCATAGCTTCATACTGGGATTCATATAATGCAGGACGTGGATTATCTGACATTCCGCCATCGACAGCAACATATTTACGAACACCAGGAATATCTTTACTTGTACCTACTGTATACAGTGTAGTTCCTGCTTCCCCGACAAGACTGCGACCTGGTTCCACCCAGATTTCAGGGAGTTCTTCTCCAATACCGGCAAAATGATTTTTAACACCATCCGTTATCGCTTTAACGTACTGTGATACTTCTAAAGGTGTATCTCCCTCTACATAACGGATTCCAAATCCACCGCCAAGATTAACTACCTGGAATGTAAGTCCAAGCTTCTCCTTTACTTCTCTGGCAAATCCAGCTACACGCTCTACTGCCATCTGGAAACCTTCCACTTCGAAGATCTGAGAACCAATATGAGAATGTACTCCAAGGAGCTGTAAATGAGACTGCTTACTTGCCAGTTCAATGGCTTCAAAAGCAGATCCATTACCGATATCAAATCCAAATTTTGAATCCGTTTGTCCTGTAGAAATATATTCATGTGTATGTGCTTCAACACCAGGAGTAATCCGCAGCAAAATTTTCACGGTTTGATTCTTCTCTGCTGCCATGGCTTGCAAGAGATGAATCTCAGTAAAGTTATCTACCACAAAACAACCAATCTTTGCATCCAGTGCCATTTCAATTTCGTCAGGTGTTTTATTGTTTCCATGGAAATGAATACGTTCTGCCGGGAAACCCGCTTGCATTGCGGTATAAAGTTCTCCATCTGAAACCACATCCAGAGAAAGACCTTCCTGTTCCACAAGCGTGCACATTGCTTTTACACTGAAAGCTTTGCTTGCATAGGCTACTTGAAAGGTGAGTCCTGATGCTTTGAATGCATCCATATACTCTCTTGCACGCTGACGAATCAATTGCTCGTCTACGATGTATAGCGGTGTTCCATATTCTTTTTTAAGTTCAACCGTATCGCAGCCACCGATTTCAAGATGACCTAAAGCATTAATTTTGCTAGTACCGTGTAAATACATTATTGGCAATTCCTCGCTTTTCCTGGAATGATTCCATCTAATTTTACATCAGTATAGCAGAATTTGGCTTTACGTATATATGGATTAATCGGCACATCATTTGTATTTTAATTCACACTGCTAAACCTTACTTTTTCTTCACCGGTTGCCGTGTATTATCTCGCGGCTTATTGAATGATGGTCTCTTTTTAGATTTGAGCAGCGGCGAACGTATAAATGTTTCCATCATAGCCTTTGCATTAAAAGGTATAAATGGCCACAGATACGCTGAATTATAAGAACGATGGAGGACAAGCATCAAAATAATGACGGTTGTTCCTATAATAAGTCCCGGAACTTTGAATGCAGCAACGAGAACAAGTAAAATGAGCCTGATCATTCGGTTCGCAAGACCGAGTTCATAACTTGGTGTAGCAAACATCCCTATTGCTGCAACTGCCATGTAAAGTAGGACTTCATTAACAAAAAGGCCTGTTTTTACCGCGACGTCTCCAATGAGAATTGCAGCAATCAGCCCCATCGCTGAGGCCAGCGGAGTAGGAGTATGTACAGCTGCCATCCGCATCAGATCGATCCCTAGTTCAACAATCAGAAATTGCATAATGATCGGCAGTTTCACATTTTCTTGGGGACCAATAAACTCCATTCCCTCTGGTTTCAAACTGGGCTCAATAACAAATAACATCCATAGAGGAAGCAAGAATAAAGAGGCAAAGATCCCTAAAAAACGAACTAACCGCAAATAGGTTCCCATAAATGGAGTTTGTCTGTTCTCTTCGGCGTGCTGACATAGATCAAAGTAGGTCGTAGGCATAATCATAACGCTCGGAGATGTATCTACGAAAACCACAATCCTGCCCTCCAGCAAGTGCGAAGATACCGTATCAGGCCGTTCCGAGTATCGAACTAAGGGATAGGGATTCCATCCTTTATTAATAATGGCTTCTTCTAGCTGTTTATCTGCTAGCGGAATACCGTCAATGTCTATCTTTTCAATCTTTTTACGGATACTGTCTACCTGAACTTTATCAACAATGTCATCAATGTAGGCAATACATACATCTGTTTTCGTCCTGCGTCCAACTTGGAGCAGTTCTAGCTTGAGTCCTGGGTCACGCAGTCTTCTGCGGACGAGAGCAACGTTACTAAGGAGCGTTTCTGTAAATCCATCTCTTGATCCGCGGACCACTTTTTCTAGTGACGGTTCCTCGGGATTACGAGCCGGATAACTTCGGGTATCGATGACGAGTGCTGTTTCTTCCCCCTCAATAAAGAATGCACTCATTCCGCTCATAACCTGAATAAAGATTTTACTAAGCTCTGTATATTTTGTTACTTGGATATGAGGAATGTAATACTCAAAAAAATCTTCTGCGGCATCCACGTTCATTCCTCTTGGATTGACATAGGATAACCTCTCTAATATTTCCGTTAGAACAACGTCTTTTGAAAGACCTGTAACGAATAATAATCCCGTATGTCTTCCTCCAAAAGTCATCTCCCGGAAGTTAATATCAAAACTTTCTCCAAGTCCCATCACATACTTAAACGTTTCCTTGAGCTTATCAAATTCAGGAAGCACGGTATCTTTGCCCTGCCAGTAAATAATGGACTCCTCGATCGAATCTGACTCCTCATTCTGCTGTTTCTTTTTGAGTTCCGCTTCTTTCATTTTATCTTTATCTTCCGGCATAATCAGGTCCTCCTTTATTTATCAAATACAAACCAATCAAATAATGAACCTGCTACTTTTCCAAAAACCATAGCCATGAGTAATCCAAATAGGTACGGTTTCATTCCCAGCCTTTTCGCTAAGATAGGAAGTACATTGAGCACTTCGGTTAATGCAGCTGCAAGCAGTCCAATAAATACACCGCATAGTAACCCCACAAAAATAGCTGCAATCGGCAATAATTTTATTTTCAAATGCCAAAAATCAGCTACCGTTCCGATCAGAGAGCCGGATATCATTGCAACTTCATATGCATGTGCCTTGTTGTATGATCGAGTCAATTGTGCGAGACGCGGAATGATATCCAGTACGATAAACAGGGCTATCACACCACTCCCGACCGCAATACCACTGGCGACACCGAGGAACATAATTATGACGCCATCAAGTACAGTCATGGCGAATCCCTGCCGCTAAAGTTATCTGCGCTGATCGTGGATTTAATTCGTTCGTATTCCTCACTGATTGCGTATTGGTCTACATTCTGTTGATATAGATACATTTCCACTTCTAGCGGGGTAGGCTCATCGTTCCATTTTTTCTTAAATAAGTGATTAAAAAACACAGCCATACCAAAGCCGATCCCGATGGAGTAAGCAATCTGAAACATGTAAGGATTCTCATCCCTATATCCAGTAAGCATCTCAACAACACGAACATGAACCTCTTTCATATTAACGTCAGCGTGAAAATTCATAATCGTCAGAGCTGATCCAAAAAACAGCAAAAGCCAAACCAAAATGAAAAGAGATTTGGAAGGAGGCTTCTCATGGGGCAGCAATTCGACCAAGGTATGGCTGCTCCCAAGCGTCTCCACCTGAGCCCTCGGAACAACTTGTTTAATCCGCGCAATAAGAGGAAGCACATCGACAAGTAACAATGTCCCATCCTTCTTTTCCGTATGTACCAGAACGGTTTCCCGCAATTTATTCTCATACTCTGGCGGATCACTCAAAATATTAGCAACATGCTTAATTTGGAGTGTACTGCCCATCTTTATTTTAATTCGGCTGTGCAGCCGAACATACACTACAGGAGTGGATGTTCCATTCATCCTGACGTCACTCCTTATACTGCGAAATTAGACATAGTATGGAGATTTAGACTCTTATTTATTCCATCAATCAGGAATGTAATTCGGTTCTTAGAAAATCACATCACAAAAAGACCCCATCCTAAACATAGGATAGGGTCTATTCTTATTCACTTATTATCGTTGTTACATGAATTTACTATTCGCTTACATACACAAATCAGTGTCTTCTTGCGCCAGTTACTGCGCAATCTGATCACGAATGACCTGAAGGATTTTCTTCTCTAATCTGGATACTTGCACTTGAGAAATACCAAGTCTTGTAGCTACTTCGGACTGAGTCTGATCCCGATAATATCTGAGATACACAATCAGGCGTTCTCGCTCAGACAAGTTTCCAATCGCTTCGTTCAGCGCGAGTTTATCAAACCAGCGCTCCTGAGATTCGTCAGCAATCTGATCCATTAAGGTAATCGGATCCCCATCATTCTCAAATACGGTCTCATGAATGGAAGTTGGAGGCTTGTTTGCCTCCTGTGCGAAAACTACTTCCTCTGGTGTAATCTCCAAGGCCTCTGCCACTTCTTTAATTGTCGGCAACCGGTCTAAATATTTAGAGAGTTCGTCTTTCTTTTTACGAACTTTGTTCGCTGTCTCCTTAAGTGACCGGCTTACCTTGATGGTTCCATCATCTCTTAGGAACCTTTGAATTTCGCCAATGATCATTGGCACTGCATACGTAGAGAACTTGACGTCGTAGCTGAGATCAAATTTATCTACAGATTTCAGCAGCCCGATGCAGCCGATCTGAAACAGATCCTCAGGCTCGTATCCTCGGTTCATAAACCGCTGTACGACGGACCACACAAGACGTATGTTACAATTGACAAGCGTGTCTCTGGCCACATTGTCCCCGCTTTGGGAGAGAGCAATGAGGCGTTTGACTTCCGCATCTTCTAGATACGTGTGTGTTTTATGTTTCGTTTCTGCTTCCATAGGTCCAACCCCTAATTATACAGTGCTTTCTTGGATTCTATCCTCTTCTTCATGAGGATTGAAGTCCCGCGTCCAAGCTCGCTTGACACTTCAAATTCGTCCATGAAGTTTTCCATAATCGTAAAGCCCATCCCTGAACGTTCCAGCTCCGGTTTAGAAGTATAAAGCGGCTGCTTAGCCATTTCGAGATCCTCTATTCCGTGTCCGTTATCTTCAATAACCAGGGTAATGGTATCGTTAAGGATCTCAGCCCTAATCGTAACTACACCGCTCTCATCACTGTGATAACCATGGATAATACTATTGGTTACCGCTTCCGATACCACTGTCTTCAGATCACTCAGTTCATCCATCGTTGGATCAAGTTGTGAAATAAAGGCAGCAACTGCCACGCGAGCAAAAGATTCATTTTCCGACTTTGCAGAGAACTGCAAGTTCATAAAATTCGATTGTCCTGGTTTCATGAAACTACCTCCAGACCCGAGAGGGCACTTCCCTCATTATCAAAAACCGGCATTATTTTGAACAAGCCCGACATATCAAGCAAACGGTGAACCGCTGGATTAGCGCCTGAAATCACCATTTTCCCGCCTTTATGATGGATCAGTTTATAGCGTCCTAGAATTACACCGAGACCCGAACTGTCCATAAACTGAAGATCTTGTAAACTAAGTACGAGATGCTTGCACTGTTGCTTCTGAATCGCTTCATCCATCTGCATACGAACGACATCTGCCGTGTGATGATCTAGCTCTCCTGTAAGCCGGACAATGAGTACCCCGCGATCGTGCTCCATGTTCACTTGCAAATTCATGCTTGCTCACTCTCCTCCCTGTCATAGCCAACCATTTCTACATCTGTAAAATGGTTTCCTGCCCCCCGACAAAACTAGAAGAAAACTCTCATGAATCTACAAAAGTACTTTTTTTAGCGAAAAAGATCAGAGGTAGTCCGTTTAAACAGCTTCCAGAAACCTGCTTTCTCCACATCCACCGCTGCCTTAATCTCAAATTCTTTCAATACCTTGTTATCTTGTGAAACAATTAATTTTCCTAAAACCTGACCTTTGGCAATAGGAGCTTTAATCTCTGCTGGAATGGTCAGCTGCTGAGTCGTTTCATCCGATGCTCCTCTTTTCATGAGGACGCTGTAAGGTGTGTCGGCAATGATTTCAATCTCTTTGATGTTCCCTTTTTCTATCTGCACTTTGCCTATAACGTCACCTTTTTTATAGATGGTTTTCATCATATACTGAGAAAATGCGTAATCCATCATGTTAGAAACTTCACTGTTTCTTGTTTTTGTATTCGGTTCGCCAAGTACCACAGCTACCACCCGCATGCCGTCTTTTACAGCGGTTGCAGACAAACAGAATTTAGCTTCTGATGTATAACCTGTTTTGAGACCATCGGCCCCCGGATAGAACCGCACCAGTTTATTCGTATTCACGAGCCAAAATGGTTTTTCGGAATCTTTACGCAAGTGGTCCTGATAGGCTCCTGTATATTTCGTAACGTCTTTATGTTTCAACAATTCCCTGCTCATGATCGCAATATCATGTGCAGATGAATAATGGTTATCAACAGGCAGCCCGTTACAGTTTGCGAAATGAGTATCGTTCATCCCAAGTTCTTTAGCACGTTTATTCATCAATTCAACAAATGCCGCTTCCGTCCCTGCCAGCTTCTCTGCCATGGCCACGGATGCATCATTACCTGAAGCCATAGCGATTCCTTTGAGCATATCATCTACCGTCATTTCTTCTCCAGCTTCAAGGAAGATTTGTGACCCGCCCATCGATGCAGCATATTCACTTGTCCGCACTTTATCGGTCCATTTCAATTTTCCAGCATCAATTGCTTCGACGACCAATAACATCGTCATGATTTTGGTAATACTCGCTGGAGGAAGTTTCTCATGTCCATTTTTTTCATAGATAATGGTCCCTGTGTCTGCGTCAAGCAGTACCGCCGAAATTGCATTTTCCGCAAGTTCAACGGGAGGTATTACATTATTTTGCTCTTTAATCGGCTCCTCGGCTGTTGCGGTACCTGGAACAATAATGGCGCATGTCAACAAAAGAGCGGTTAGTAATTTTATCCTTTTTTTCATAAGTACCTTATCCTCCTCTTCGATCTATTGAGTTAACTGATGTGTGGCGTCATACTGCTATACATTCTCGTCAGGAAAATTGGGAATTATTCCATTATCTGAGATAAAATAATAATTCGACTTTGATTATTCGTTTTAATAAGACCTACATAATGAATTGGAAGAATGATAATTAACGGTAAAATGAACCTTTTTTGCAGCTTATTTGTTTTATATACATCAGCAGGCGAAAGGAGTGACGGCCATGACAGAACGTGAACTATTCAATACCTACAATAAAGAGATTTATCGAACCTGTTATTTTCTGCTTCAGAATGCACAAGATGCCGAAGACGCATGCCACGATGTTTTCGTTACCGTTTTCCAACGAGACTTCCGAAAAGTAGTTTATTTAAAGGCTTGGCTCATGCGAATTACTACAAATCATTGCTTGAATCTACTCAAAAAAAGTCGAAAGAAAAGAGAAAAACAACTGCAAATTTGGCATCTTTATGAGGAAGCAAGAACCTCTGCAAAAGCACTGGAAACGATTGTCGAGGAAAAATCTACTGCAGCCGATTGGCAAAAGTTATTTAAAGAGCTCCCGGACAAGCTTCTTGTGGTGATTACGCTTAGGTATGTTAACGATCTGACAACAACAGAGATTGCAAATGTTCTTCATATCCCTGTCGGAACGGTGAAATCGAGACTGCATAAAGCTTTAAAGATCATGAGAAACAAACTGCAAGAAGAAGACTTCTACTATCTGAAGGGAGAGAATCCTATTGAAGCCTATGGAAGATGAAAAGATTAGAGAAGCGATAAAGAAAGCTCCTTCTGTCACTTATCCGGATTTTGACCTGATGTGGAATAAGATTGAACAAAACAAAGAATGGCAACAAGGTTCAAAAATGAGGTGGTTTCAACGTAATAATCTAAGCAAAGCAGCAGTGATTACCGGGATCTCTGCAGTTATGATCTCAACTCCTGTATATGCAGCCATTCATTATAATTGGACAGATGTACTTTCTCATAAGGCGGGCATTCATTCGGTATGGGAACAGGGTCTTGGACAAACGATTGACCAGTCTGTTAGTAATCATGGAATTACACTTACGGTCGATACGGCTTTTTCCGATGAAAACAGAACTGTACTCTTGTACACACTGAATCCAGGTACATCTTATAAAGAGGAAACTTTGAGTTACGACAAAGTCGAGCTACTCAATTCAGATGGGCAGATAATCCCAGGTAATTACTATCAAAGATGGAATGCGGAGATCGGTAAATATCAGGGTTATTTTGAAACCGATTATGTTTTGAATCATAAGAGAGAAAATCTTCGTTTTTCGATTACGAATGTAGTCCTTACAGAAAAAACAGAGGTACCTCTCTCCTATAATCCAGCAAATCAGGAGACACAAACGTTTGAGGTCAAGAAAGATGGGATTAGCACCGTTAGGATTGAGACTTTTGAACAGTCCGAAAAAGATACCCTTTTAAATACTACTGTTCATTTTGAAGGGCTTGATCAGCCTCAGCGGGAGCGTACCTGGACTACCTTTAATGTACTGGATACTAATAATAGTATCGTTAGAGGATCAAAAAACGTATACGGTATACCAGGCGCTAGCTCGGAGGAAACCGTATCTGAACAAATCTATACCAAAAAGCAGCTTATTGCTGATGGAACTCATTTCACTCTCTCTTATGAACGGGAGACAGGACGTACATCAGGCGAATGGGGAATGGATCTGACCTTGTCTAAATCCGAATTAGAAAACAGTACAATCAGAGAAAAGTTAGACCTGCCTGTACCTGAAATGCTGGAAGGCAGCAAAATTACGGAGATGATCGTAACTCCATCCGAAGTTCGTTTAATCATCACCAATCAAGAAAAATATGCTCATTTACCATTTATCGATTACGAGCTTGAAATCGGTGAAAAACAATTAACTGGCGGTATCAATTATCATACAAATCCATCCAAAAAAACGGAGCTTCGTTTTGAAATGATGCATATGGATCTTACCTCTCTTCACGAACAGCCTATCTCTCTTACGGCTAAGAAACGTGTAGACGAGCATAAAGGAAGTGAAAAGACGTCTATCCGACTTTCCAATATCTCAACCAAACCACAGCATCTTCAAACGAAATACGGCGGATATACGGTAGATTGGACTTATTATCTAAAAGATGAGCAGCTATATGTAGAGTCCAGCAGCCAGGATCCTACTTTTGGAGGAATCAATCAAACCTATTATTATGACGGTAAAGAAAAGATTTATGGAAAACCGGTCATTGTGAACTTTAGAGGTGAAGGAAACAATAAAAGTATGGATGTTTATGAAAATTTCGCGCCGGATCAATTAGATATCTTTGTTTACATGTATACTGTAGATCATTTGAATGAAAAAATAACGATACCGATCAATTTGAAAGATCAATAACTTACTAAAGATATCAGGGTGTCCCTGGTATCTTTTTTGTTATACTCTTTTTAATGGTCAGTTTAAAACCCTCTCAAAGGCAGGCTTCAACGCGGGTAAGTATGGGGTAATATCAAGTATCAAGTCACTTGTCTTGTTTCATAGAATAAGGAATAGAAGGTACAGTATACGAGGACAATAATTCATTTGAGAATGGACTCTAGATCACATCTTTGTTATTTACATGGAGGCAATGAAAAATGAAAGAACATCAGCATACACAAGACCATAAAAATAATCATTCCCATCGTCATGAAGACCACCACCACCACCACCATAACCATGACCATGACCACGGACATTCTCATGGCGGCGGTGGAGGTCACACTCACATCCATACAAACAATAAAAAGGCGCTCTTCCTTTCCTTTTTACTGATTACGGCATTTATGATTGTCGAAGTCATCGGCGGTCTGTATACGGGCAGTTTGGCTCTTCTTGCAGACGCAGGACATATGCTTAGCGATGCGATCGCAATGGGACTTGCCTTATTTGCCTTTAAGATTGGAGAAAAAGCCGCCAGCTCATCCAAAACATATGGGTATAAACGCTTTGAAATCTTGGCCGCTTTTCTGAATGGCTTAACCTTGCTGATCATTTCCATTACGATTGTATGGGAAGCAGTTCAGCGATTCTCTGCTCCGCCGGAAATAGCCAGCAGCGGTATGTTAGCTGTAGCAGTCATCGGTCTTATTATTAATATTGTTGTAGCCTTTATCCTGATGTCGGGCGGCGATGTGAAAGGAAATTTGAATTTACGAGGTGCTTTCCTGCATGTCATAGGCGATCTGCTTGGCTCGATTGGAGCCATTATAGCCGGTCTGCTCATAATATTTTTTGGATGGTCTATTGCTGATCCAATCGCGAGCTTAATCGTTGCCGTGCTGATCCTAATCAGCGGGTACCGAATTACTAAAGATGCTGTTCATGTTCTAATGGAAGGAAAACCTGATTTTATTGACCTTGATGATGTTCGTGAAGAGCTTTTGAAAATTCCTTCGGTTATCAGCCTTCATGACCTTCATAGCTGGTCTATTACATCTGACTTTCCGGCCCTTACCGTTCATTTAGTAGTCTCTGGAGAGGCGAACCGAGATGAACTGCTGATCGAAGTAAAATCATTGCTAGAACAAAAGTTTCATATCTCCCACTCCACGATTCAAATGGAAAGTGAAAAACTACCCATAGAAGAGCCTTGTAATTAAAAACGAAAAAAGAAGCAGATATCCTTTTACGGACTTCTGCTTCTTTTTGGTGTCTGATAGCGATCTATACGGCCTTATCGAAGCTATACGAATCGCTCTACGCCATGTTTTGTAACAAGTGCATATATTAAGGGTTGTTTAGGTACGGCAGCATCTGTAATGCTGTAAGCCTGTTTCAGCTTATTCTCCGCCTCCTGTACCTTTGATTCACTTGCTTCATTGATGTGCATAACGGCAAGAGTATCTCCTGCTTTTACTTCATCGCTGACTTTTTTCATAAGGGTAACGCCGACTCCGTAATCAATAACAGATTCCTTTGTCTCGCGCCCTGCACCAAGCAGCATGGCAGCAATACCGATCGCTTCTGCTTCGATACTCGCCACATAACCGCTTGTATCTGCTTTCACCTCGAGTGTACGGCTCGCTCCAGGAAGTTTGCTTAGATCATCTATTTGTCCTACATCTCCATGCTGGGCAGCAACCATTTGTTTCAGTTTATCAAAAGCCGCTCCGCTTTTCAGCAGTTCTTCAAGCACAACACGTGCTTCTTCTACGGTCTTTGCTTTTCCGCCCAGTACCAACATATGCGATGCCAAAATAAGACTGACTTCCTGAAGATCTTCCGGTCCGTTTCCTTGCAAGGTTTCAACTGCTTCCTTGATCTCCAGCGCATTACCAATGCCAAAACCAAGCGGCTGATCCATATCGCTGATTACAGCAACGGTATCGCGACCAACATGAGTTCCGATATCAACCATCGCTTCTGCAAGACGAATCGAATCATCCAGTGTTTTCATAAAAGCTCCGCTGCCTGTCTTCACGTCCAGTACAATCGCATCAGCGCCTGCGGCGATCTTCTTGCTCATGACTGAACTTGCAATCAGTGGAATAGAGTTAACCGTCGAAGTGACATCCCTGAGAGCATATAACTTTTTGTCTGCAGGGGCCATATTTCCACTCTGACCAATAACCGCTGCTCCCACTTCATTCACTTGACTCAGAAACTCGTCTCTAGTGAGCTCAATAGTAAAGCCTGAGATCGATTCTAACTTGTCTAGGGTACCACCGGTATGACCTAATCCTCGGCCTGACATCTTAGCTACAGGAACACCTGCCGCGGCAACAAGCGGAGCAAGTACAATCGTTGTTTTGTCTCCTACGCCCCCCGTAGAATGTTTGTCTACTTTGATGCCCTGAATCGGGGATAGATCCACTTGATCTCCTGACTTCGCCATTTCCATCGTAAGATGACCTGTCTCCTGTGCCGTCATACCCTGGAAATAAACCGCCATAGCCCAAGCCGACATCTGATAATCCGGTATCTCACCGCGGCTGTAACCCTGGATTAGAAACGTAATTTCTTCTGCTGACAACTCATGCCCATCGCGCTTCTTCTGTATTATATCCACAGCTCTCATATGCTTGACCACACCTTATTACCGTATTTAAAAAGTCAGTAAATCTTTGATTACACTTCACGAACAAAAGCACGTACAAGACCAATAAATTTCGGTTTGGTTCGATTTGCAACAGCAACTACTTGCTCATGAGTCAGAGGTTCTAGTTCTTCTCCAATTGCCATATCCGTAATACAAGAAATGCCCAGTACACGTAGACCCGCATGTCTTGCCGCAATCACTTCACCTACGGTAGACATCCCAATTGCATCTCCCCCAAGAAGAGCAAACATGGTTGATTCTTTCGGTGTTGAATACGTTGGGCCGCTGATACCGCAGTATACCCCTTCCTGCAATTCCAAATGCGTACCGTCCTCACCTTTAATTTCTTTCGAAAGTTTTTTGGCAAGAGCACGATATTCTGGATCATAGGCAGCAGACATATCAGGGAATCGAACGCCAAGTTTCGAATCATTTGGACCAATCAGGGGATTCGCTCCCGTCATATTGAGGTGATCTGTAATTAACATTAGATCTCCTGCTTTAAATCCCCGATTCATACCGCCTGCTGCATTCGTCAGCATCAGCGTTTCTACACCGATCTGTGCCATCACATAAACAGGAAGAACAACAGTACGCATATCATAACCTTCATAGTAATGAAAACGTCCTTGCATAATCACTACATCTTTTCCTTCAAGCTGTCCAATAACAAACCGGCCCGCATGTCCTGCAACGGTCGATTCAGGAAAATGAGGAACTTCGTTATACGGAATATAGACTGCATCTTCAATCTGGTCACCCAAGTCACCGAGTCCGGAACCTAAAACCAGGCCAATCTTAGGAGCATACTTGCCTAATTTTTGTTTGATATAAGCTGCAGCTTCTTCAATGCGAGCACCGTAATCTTTTGTCAGATTACCTGTAGTTTGAGACATGTTTGTCATTCCCCTTTAGTTAAAAATTATGTTGCTATGATCCTTACCATATCTACATTTGTGGAATAAGCGACATGACCAGGTTCAAAAATTTTTCTTTTACCATTTCGGCTGTTTCCATGACTTCCTCATGAGATAACGGCTGCTCAAGAATACCTGCAGCCATATTTGTAATGCATGAGATACCGAGCACTTCAATTCCTGCATGACGAGCTACAATGACTTCAGCTACCGTAGACATTCCTACTGCATCCGCGCCTAGTGTCCGTAACATAACGATTTCAGCCGGTGTCTCATAGTTAGGACCAAGAAGACCAGCATATACACCTTCCTTCATCGCAAAACCTTGTTTCTCCGCCGTTTCTTTAGCAAGCTTCCGGAGTCTGAGACTATACGCTTCAGACATATCAGGGAAACGCACTCCAAAATCATCATGATTGGGTCCGATCAGCGGATTGCGGCCTGTCATATTGAGATGATCTGATATAATCATCAGATCTCCAGGCGTATAAGACGTGTTAACGCCTCCTGCTGCGTTTGTTACAAGCATCTTTTGAACACCGATCGCTTTCATCACTCGAACCGGAAAGGCGGTTACTTCAGGACCATAACCTTCATACATATGGAAACGGCCTTTCATCATCACTACAGGACGCCCCTGAATGGTTCCAATCAATAATTCCCCAACATGACCTTCTACAGTGGAAACCGGAAAATGTGGAATATCTTCATAAGGAATTGCGATAGCATCTTCAATCAGTTCAGCAAGAATGCCGAGTCCTGAGCCAAGAATAAGCCCGATTTCAGGAATAATGTTCGTTTTTGATTGGATATAAGTTGCTGCTTCCCCTACGCTGCTTCGCGCTAGCTGTGTCATAAACTTGGTTGTCCCCCTTAAATAAGTTCCCTTAAAAAACTCTCCCCATGCAGTGGAGCTGTCGTACCGAAATTATCAGCAATCGTCGCACCCAGATCGGAATACGTATCTCTTACGCCGATGCTTTTTCCTGGTGTTTGTAAAGATGGACTATAGATCAGCACCGGTACATACTCTCTCGTATGATCCGTTCCTGCATGTACAGGATCATTACCATGGTCAGCAGAGATGATCAGCAGATCATCAGGACCGATGCGCTCCATAATCTCTGGCAAAGCTTTATCAAATACTTCAAGAGCACCTGCATAGCCTTCCGGGTCTCTACGGTGACCGTACAAGGAATCAAACTCTACTAAATTCGTAAACAAAAGTCCATTAAAATCCTTGCCTAATTGCTCAATAGTTAGTTCAATACCATGTTCATTGCTCTTAGACGGATAAGAAGCGGTTACCCCTTCTCCATCGAAAATGTCATTAATCTTTCCTACTGCGATCACATCATAGCCAGAAGTTTGCAGAGAGTTCATTACCGTTGGCTCTGGCGGTTTTACTGCGTAATCGTGCCGGTTAGGCGTTCTTTTGAAAGAACCTGGTTGTCCCACATAAGGACGAGCAATTACACGCCCTACAGAGTGTTCAGGAGCAAGCGTAAGTTTACGAGCAATCCGGCAAGCTTTAAATAACTCCTCTACCGGAATAATGTCTTCATGCGCAGCAATTTGGAATACACTGTCTGCGGATGTGTATACAATCCAAGCGCCTGTCTTCATTTGCTCTTCACCGTACTCCTCAAGCACTTCCGTACCGGAAGCCGGTTTATTACAAAGAACCTTACGGCCTGTCTGTTTTTCGAATTCAGTAATTAAATCTTGCGGGAAGCCGGCAGGATATGTATTAAACGGAGTTTCAATTTTGAGCCCCATTAGTTCCCAGTGTCCGGTCATTGTATCTTTACCTGCAGATACTTCTTTCATCTTTCCATAGTACCCTGCCGGTGCTTCAGCAGGAGACAAAGGAGGAATAGAAGCAATATTTCCAAGCCCTAATTTTTGCATGTTGGGAAGCTTTGTACCCGGAACTCGTTCCAAAATATGACCTAGTGTATGAGCACCTGCATCACCAAACTTAGGCGCATCTGGTTGTTCTCCAATTCCTACACTATCCAGCACTATGAAACAAATCCGTTTAAACCGTGATTCTCTGCTTGTCATGATGTATTGCCCCTTCCCTAATTCGAAAATTTATCTGAATATACATATAGTGCTGGAAATCCATCAGGCACGGGGATGATAATGATCATACACATCTTTCATATTGCGTTTGACCACTTGATTGTAAATCTGAGTAGTCGAGATATCAGCATGTCCCATCATTTCCTGCACTGATCTTAAATCAGCACCATTCTCCAGCAAATGTGCAGCAAAAGAATGTCTAAGCGTATGCGGTGTAATTCCTTCGCCAGCGAGACCCGCTTCTTCTGCGTACTTTTTTATCATTTTCCATATGCCTTGCCGTGTTAACCGGCTACCATTCGTATTTACAAACAAAGCTTGTTCCTCAGTATGTTCCCTTAGTAGTTTGCTGCGAGCCGACTCCAGATATTCAGTCGTTGCCCTGGCCGCAATCCCTGTCACAGGTATTACCCTTTCTTTCGCACTGTCTCTTCCCGTCCGAACATACTTGAGCTGGGTATTTAGGTCCTCTACGTTTAGATGAACAAGCTCTGAAACTTTAATTCCCGTCGCATATAAAAGCTCTAGCATAGCTTTGTCCCTAAGCCCCGAAGGCACAGAGGGATCCGGAATGCTGAGAAGCCTGTCCACTTCTGAAATAGAAAGGATTTTAGGCGGGTTTTTCTCTGTTTTAGGTGAATCCAGATGATAGGTCGGATCTTTAGAAACCAGGCCTTTAAACATAAGATAATGAAAAAAAGAACGAAGGGAAACGACATTTCGGGCAATGGTTGAAGCCGCCTTCCCTTCTTTTTTAAGATAGGATAAATACAGTACAATATGTGTACGTGTAATCTCAGACGCTTCCACATCCGCATCCATATGCTGTTCTCTATTCATATACCCAATAAATTGTTCAATATCACGTTTGTACGACTCAAGCGTACTGACAGAAGACCCTTTATCCTCCTGCAAATAATCCATGTAGGGCTGCACATACTTCCTCATCGTTTTCCTTACAGCTCCTTACCTTTGAATTTTTAAGTTAACAAGGCCACACTTCTATTCACCATACCAATAAAAAAAACGAAGACGATTCATTAAGTTTGTTTTCTCGGCTGCAAGCTGAATTCCTTCTTCGGGATGAAATACTTTCAGTGCATTCCCCTCAGGAATCTTATAATGATCCACAGGAGTGATCCAGTTTGAGAATAAATCGAACACATTATAAAACATATAAACAAGGGCAGCAAAGATGATAAATAAACGAACCATGCGAAGCCATTTACGAAGTGAAAATACCATAAGTTTCTTCCGCCTTTCCTAAAGTCATAATGTTGTCCTATATAGGGTTTGGGTAGTATTCCCCGATGACAATTTGGCTATGATTCAGCCTATGAAACTGTCAACCCGACTATGACCACCTTTAGGCTGGCGTAAAGAGGAAGTTATCGATATTCTATATTCAATGTACTATGAAATTCATTCCTGTTATTACCTATACGTGAACATGCTAAAAAAGCTCCCCCGAACTTGACTCGGTGAGAGCTTGCTCATGCTTGTCTTTATATCAGTTCTTCGGTTTCTGATCGTTCTTGTCTTTGCAACGATAACAGATTCCTTGAAAATCAAGTCTGTGATCTAGAACCGTAAAATTAAACTCACGCTCTAATCTTTCTTCAAGCGGCCCAAGCCAATCTTCTCGTATTTCGTCCATACTGCCGCATTGAACGCATATCAAATGGTGATGATGGTGCTTGCTTGTGTCACCGCGTAAATCATAACGGGCTACTCCGTCACCAAAATTTATCTTCTCAACGACATGCAGCTCACTGAGCAGTTCCAGGGTTCGATATACGGTTGCCAGACCGATTTCGGGAGCTTTTTCCTTAACCAACATGAACACATCTTCTGCGCTCAAATGGTCTTCTTCATTCTCTAGCAAGACTCGAACTGTCGCTTCCCGTTGGGGCGTTAGTTTGTAGCCTTGAGATTGTAACTGTTGTTTTATCTTGTCGATCCGTGCTTCCATATTATCCCTCCCCCTCGGAAATCACTGCATCGTGTACGTAAACCCACTTGTTTATTATAGGGTCACTTACGAAATAAAGTCAACAGTATCAGGGTTTTAAGGGAGATTTGGTCCCAGGTTTAAACCTTAATAAATAATGGGGTTACCCACTGCATTAACACAGGAGTTACAAAGGTCTCAAAGGAAGAGATTCCGACCATAAGCAGGGCCATTGCCAGGGTTAATGTAATGTAACTGGTGAGCGGTCTTTTTAGACTTTGGTTTCGCTGCATAAAAAAACGACTGCGAATCATATGAAGCGAAAAGGTAATTGCTGCCACACTGCTAATCATCAGGACAGGGATTAAAAACAAATTATGAGGAGCGATAGACAGCAAGGCGAGCAGCAACCCTTTCCAGGAATACTGAGCAACCAAATATCCAACAGAAAACCCGATTAGCACCCCTTTTAAAAAGTCCAAAACCAGAATACCTGGAAGACCGATGACGGATAAACCAAGAATGAAGATAAGCCCAATCCACTTCAAATGAAGCATGGTAATGTCAAAAAAAGAATGAGATTCATCTACATTTCCTTGATGGATACTGACAAAAAAATTATCCAAATAACCCGCAAGATCCTGCTGCTGATCCAGGGTTAGTGCTCCTACCATTAATGCACCGAAAATAACCCCGACCAGAAATAATACAGCAACAAAAACATAAAGTGGAGTTTGGTCTCTAAATGTATGTTTGAGAAATGGCATGGCGAGAGGTCGTCCCCTTTCTGGTTACATACCCTACTCTATGAATTTCTCTCTCATTCTATGACCCGAACCTGAATTCATGTTCTCGAAACTTTGCCGTAGGTTCCTCCGCCGCCAGAGTTCAGCAGCAGTTCACCGCTTCTGGCCATAATAATGTACCTCGCAAGTTCATCTCCAACAACATTACATAAATCAGCTTCTTCCGTACGATGCAGGATTGCCATTTCACTTCCGAAAGCTTCAAGTAATAAACGCAGTTTCACTTTGCCAAGTCCCGGAATAAATTCCAGTGGTACTTGATATTGATAAGCAGGCCGCCCAGGTGGAATATAAGACTCTTCACGATCCGCAATGGTTAAAATTCGATCAAGTACACCTTGAATCAATTTGGTGCTTCCACAATAAGGGCAGCGCTCCCCAGTGACCTTGGTTTCATCGAGAATACTGTTACATGCGGCGCAGTAAGTACGGTGATATTTACCAAGCAGCGGATTCAAACCATAATTCGCTTCGATCCGGCGGCCGTCTTTATTTTGTAAAGCATAACAAAACTCATCAAATGAAGGCTCTGAAAGCCGTAGACTATTGTACTCTCTTCCGATTTTGCCAAGGGAATGGGCATCCGAATTTGTCAAAAAGGGGATATGATCCAGTTCGCTGATATAACCCGCCATTTCTGAATCTGCACTAAGTCCAAGTTCGATGGCTGTTACGTCAGCTACATCTAAAATTTCCTCCATCCGGTATACACTGCTTCCATAAATGCCTTTATGGGGCGTAAACACATGAGCAGGGATAAACAGTCCACCACGGCGTACAATTTCCTTTTGAAGTTCCTTTAAAGGAACGTACACTCGCTGCGAACTAAGATTCACATTTTTCATAAAAGGGGTAATCCAGGCGGTAAAAGATTCCATGTCTGACAACGTCCGAAAATAAGCAAGGAAATGGGATTCTTTTCGTCCAGGTTCCCTCACTTCAAGCTCTGTCCCGAGTAAAATCACCGTATTCTGATACGCGATGCCTCCGCCCGGTATTTCTCTCATCTCACCAGATTCGAGTGCTTCTCTAATATCACGCTGTACTACAGGAGCGTGGGCGTCAATAATACCGATCAGTTCAATTCCTTTGCGGGTTGCCGCTTCTTTTGCAATGTTAAGAAAAGTTAGATTCCGGCTGCCGCTGATTTTCACCGCTTCTCCTCTGTTTGTTCTGCCAATATGAATATGGAGATCTGCATAGAACGTACGGAGCGATGGAGCACTGTCAGAAACTTGCTGATTCATCTTACAGCTTCCCTGTCAGCTGATATAAGTGCCATGCGTAGACTGCAAGAATCGTCTTGGCATCGCTGATCCGTCCTTCTTTAATCAGTGAATAAGCTTCATCCAAAGTGACCTCCGATACTTCGAGAAACTCATCTTCATCTAGTTCCATCTCGCCCGCTTCGAGCTCTTCAGCCATGTATAGATAGATAACCTCATCAGCAAAACCAGGGGAGGTGTAAAAAGCAGGGAGTGGCACAAGGGATTTTGCACGGTACCCCGTTTCTTCTCTCAGCTCTCTTTTTGCCGCTTCCTCAGGGTCTTCGCCTGGGTCCAGCTTACCTGCCGGGATTTCTAGCTCGGTCCTTCCTAGCGCCTGTCTATACTGATCGACAACCAGCATACGATCTCCTCGAACTGCCAGAACAGCAACTGCTCCCGGGTGTCTAATAATTTCTCTTGTTCCGGTCTGACCATTCGGTAAGGTTACGGTATCCAAGTGAAGAGAAACCACTTTCCCCTCAAATATAGTCTCTGTGGATACGGTTGTTTCCACTAAAGCCGGATTCGAATCCGGATGATTAAGTTTTGGATGCTTTTGACGAATAATCGATTCCTTCATAGTTAAACCTCCTCATAAATATAAGCAAACAATAAGTATTAAATTAGACTTCTTGGGCATACGGTGTATTATACGACTTTATTTAGGAGTGAGCCCCTGATGAAAAGCTATAAAACCCATGAATCGCTATATATGACCGGACAGGCACACCAGATTATGAATACGCTCAGACACTGGTTGTCAGATTACGGACCAGATATGCAGGTCATCGACCTCATTCGAAAGCCTCAACATGTATTACCCTTCATTCGAAATAGTAAATAAAAAAACTGTTTCCAATTTTTCATTTACAAAAAAGGTCTGGTGCGTACGCATGCCCAGACCTTTTTATATGCTGTTTTTTTATATTACAATTTTGCTGATTCTTTCACGATCGATACAACGACACGCGCCGCATCCACCAGACTGCTTACTTTTATTCGCTCATTTGTCGTATGAATATCTTCATACCCGAGGGCAAGGTTCACGGTTGGAATACCAAAACCATTGAATATATTCGCATCGCTTCCGCCGCCGGAAGGGAATGTTTTTGGTGTTAGACCCGCACTTGTAATCGCACGTGCTGCCAGTTTTACAACCTCATCTTCATCCGTTAATTTAAAAGCAGGATAAGCGATATCACTTTCAAACTCAGCTTTTGCCCCATACTGCTCGCAAGTAGCCTGCAGCGCGTTTCTCATGTGATCAACTTGATTTTCCACTTTACTTTGAACAATACTCCGTGCTTCAGCCAAAATTTCAGCATAGTCACATACGACATTCAGTGGTCCCGCTCCAGAGAAACTTCCAATGTTCGCTGTTGTTTCGTGGTCAACACGTCCCAGTTTCATCGCCGCAATTGCTTTGGCAGCAACTTGAATCGCGCTGATTCCATCTTCCGGATTCACGCCAGCGTGAGCCGATTTACCCATAATCTTCATTGTAATTTGTGCTCTCGCTGGAGCTGCAACACAGATTCCGCCAACTTCACCGTTAGAATCAAGTGCAAATCCGAATTCTGCGTCAATATCCTCTGCCTTCATCGCTCTTGCCCCAATTAGTCCCGATTCTTCACCTACCGTAATTACAAACTGAATCTGACCATGAGGAATGTTATTCTCCTCTATTACACGAATTGCTTCAAAAAGAGCAGCGATACCTGCTTTGTCATCCGCACCTAAAATCGTTGTCCCATCACTGCGAATAAATCCATCTTCGGAGATCTGTGGTTTGATTCCTTCGCCTGGAGCGACGGTATCCATATGACAAGTAAAGAACAGTTTTGGAGCCTGATCCGCACCTTGTGCTTTCCAAGTGACAATCAAGTTACCTGCGCCGTGTCCTGTTTCTTCTTTTGTGTCATCTTCCTTTACTTCAAGTCCAAGCTCCGTAAACTTTGTTTTAAGTACTTCGCAAATTTGCTGTTCATATTGGGTTACACTATCGATCTTTACAAGATCCATAAATTCCTTTGTTATCCGTTCTTGATTAATCATGGTTATCATCCCTTCTAGTTAGACTTTTCACTATGCTATGGATACGTTACAATAGATTATAATTATGGTATAAAAGGAGCTTACTGATGCAACAAAAAAAATGGTTTAAAGTTGTAATCTATCTGATGTTAATTGCGATGATTGCCTCAACGTTGTTAATTGTTATTGAACCACTGCTCTTTGGATAAGCAGATTTGACAAGAAATGAATAAGACAAGCTTAGCCCTCTCTTTGCTTCTCTCTTTAGAAGAACAGGGAGGGTATTTTCATTTTCACTCTGATTTCAAACGTATACGTCTGCAGCCCAAATCGGATCAAAGCCAAATTGTTTTGCAAAAATAGGAACCAGTTCCTGTGCTACCTGTTCCGTAGAGTGAACAAGCCCTGTACAATCTTCCAAAGTGGTTACCCCAAACTCTTCGATTCCGCAAGGAACAATCCCGCCAAATCCTTCGCTCTGCAATCCTGATTTGATATTAAATGCAAACCCGTGACTCGTAATAAAGTCTCTTCGGTGCGAAGTACTGCGATTAAACTTAATGCCAATGGCACAAATTTTGAAGTTCCCTACCCATACTCCTGTATACTGCTCTTTACGGCCTGCTTCAATACCATGGGACCTTAAATACGTGATAATTACTTCTTCCACATTCCTTAAATGAGCATGTAAGTCAATTTCTTTACCTCGGCCCAAAAACATGATGGGGTATGCAACTAGCTGACCGGGTCCGTGATAGGTAATGTCACCGCCTCGATCGATCTGATAGACTGAAATGCCTTTTTTCTTCCGATCTTCCTCACTAATCAGCAGATGTTCCGGATGTCGCTGCGTACCGATTGTATATGTAGGTGGATGCTGCAAAAGCAGCAGGTGTTCCTGCTGCTCTCCGGCATCGATGTCATGGACCAATTTTTTCTGTAGATCCCATGCTTCACCGTAATCCATCATATCGGTATAGCTTACAACAAGCGGTCTATTCATACGAATATACCTCCCCATGATTAACTCACCACATACCACAGATGTTTTAGTATAGCTTCGTGTCTAAAGAATAACTTTCTAAATTCTCTTTTACTCGTTGCAGGAATCTTCCTGAGATGACACCGTCCAAAATACGATGATCCAGGGACAAACATAAATTCGCCATCGACCTTACCGCGATCATGTCATTAATAACGACAGGCTTTTTCACAATAGATTCGAAGGTAAGAATAGCAGCCTGCGGATAGTTAATAATAGGATAAGACAAAATAGAACCAAACGAACCCGTATTATTTACGGTGAAAGTTCCTCCTTGCATATCATCCAGCTTTAACGTACCTTCTCTGGTTCTTCTCGCCAGATCTTCAATCTCATGAGCAAGTCCAGCAATATTTTTGGTGTCTGCTCGCTGAATAACAGGAGTCATCACCGAATCTTCTGTTCCCACGGCAAGAGAAATATTAATATCACGTTTTACAATGATTTTATCAACAGCCCATACCGAGTTCATGATTGGATAATCTTTGATCGCATTAACCACTGCTTTTAATAGAAAAGCTAAATAAGTTAAATTAATCCCTTCTTTACGCTTAAACTCATCTTTCAGTTTATTACGCAAAGTAACGAGATTCGTCACATCCACTTCGATCATCGTCCAAGCATGCGGTATCTCCGATACACTCTGACGCATATTTCTAGCGATTGCATTACGAACCGGTGTTATATCGATGTACTGCTCTGCTCTTCCTTGCGTATATCCATCGACTTCAATCTTCGGCAATTTTGGTGTTTCTGATAAATGAATGCCAGAGTGACGGACAGAAATAGACGGGTCCATCGATAAATTCTGTGGTTCAGAAGACGCACTGCTCGGTGTTTGTTTACGTTCTTCCTGCATAAGGCTTGACGTTTGGTGCTGTGTATTTCCACTTTCTACGTAACGAAGTACATCCTTACGCGTAATTCGGCCATTCATTCCGGTTCCCGGCACTTGGCTAAGATCAATACCATGCTCTGCTGCAAGACTCTGAACGGCTGGTGAATATCGATTGCGCATGGAGCCTTCCACAGCACTTACAGTAGCCGCTTTTTGAGCAGTATGATCTGAGGAGCTTGTATCAGAAGTTTCTCCCACGATTCCGGTTCCTGCTGCAGCATGGACTTCCATACGGCAGATCAGCTCGCCTACTCCAACCGTTTGACCTTCTTCTGCCGTAAGTTCACCCATAATTCCTTCTACCGTAGAAGGAATCTCTGCATTCACTTTATCCGTAATAACTTCACAGATTGGTTCATATTGGTCTACCCGATCTCCCGGTTTTTTTAGCCACTTGGCGATCGTTGCAGATACGAGTGATTCCGCAAGCTGCGGCATAACCACTTCAATCAACTTCTTTTGTCCTGCCATGTTTTGTCACTCCAATTCTTCATCCTCATCTCTGAGGATCCCTATTCATTAATACATTGCAAGCTTAAGCATTGCATCTTTTACTTTATCTTTACTCAGCATGTAGAATCTTTCCATTGGCGGACTGATCGGCATTGCAGGCACATCAGGACCGCAAAGACGTTCAATCGGAGCATCTAGATCAAACAGACATTCTTCACTAATAATGGCAGATACTTCTGCTCCCACTCCGCCTGTTTTGTTATCTTCATGGATGATAAGGACTTTCCCCGTTTGTTTTGCTGCAGCTATAATGGCTTCTTTATCCAGTGGTTGCAAGGTACGCAGGTCCAGAACATGCGAAGTTATTCCTTGTTCTTTTTCCAGCTCCTCAGCGGCTTGCATCACAAAATGCAGCGGCTGTGAATAAGCGATCACTGTAATATCGTCACCTTCACGAAGTAAGTTAGCCTTGCCAATCGGTACGATGTAATCCTCTTCAGGCACTTCTTCCTTCGAGAGACGATACATTTTTTTATTTTCAAAGAAAAGTACTGGGTCTGGATCACGCACTGCTGCTTTGAGAAGCCCCTTCGCATCATATGCGGTGTAAGGTGCTACAATTTTAAGCCCCGGGGTTCCAAAGAAAATGGATTCCGGACACTGAGAATGGTATAGACCACCAAAAATACCGCCGCCGATTGGCGCACGAATAACAACAGGGCAACTCCAATCATTGTTCGATCTGTATCTAATTTTAGCAGCTTCACTAATGATTTGATTGGTTGCTGGAAGCATGAAATCAGAATATTGCATCTCCGCAATCGGCTTCATTCCATACATGGCAGCACCAATAGCTACCCCTGCAATAGCCGACTCCGATAAAGGTGTATCCATCACACGCATTTCACCAAACTGATCCATAAGTCCTTTGGTTGTAGTGAATACGCCGCCTTTCACCCCTACGTCTTCGCCAAGCACAAATACGGTCTCATCGCGCTCCATTTCTTCTTTCATCGCGAGTCTAATCGCATCAATATACTCCATTTCAGCCATTATTGTTTCCCTCCTGACTCATCATCGGCATACACATGCAGCAGGGTATCTTCCGGCTTCGGAAATGGAGCATTGTCTGCATATTCCGTCGCTTCTTTCAGTTCCATACTAAGCTGTGCAGCCAGATCTGCATCTCGCTCTTCATCCCATAAACCACAGTCAATCAAGTATTGTTTCATTTTGGCAAGGCCGTCTTTTTTCCAGTTCTCTTCTACTTCTTCTTTTGTTCGATAAGCGAGATCATTATCTGAAGTTGAATGTGGAGACAACCGGTACATCATCGCCTCAATTAGTGTCGGACCTTCTCCTGCTACGGCACGTTCGCGTGCTTCTTTTACAGCAGCGTACACAGCAAGAGCATCATTACCATCTACACGGATTCCCGGGAACCCATACCCGAGAGCACGATCACTTACTTTTCCGCTAAGCTGTTTGTGAACAGGCACAGAGATGGCATACTGATTATTTTCAACCATGATAATAACCGGAAGTTTATGAACGCCCGCAAAGTTACTTCCTTCATGGAAGTCCCCCTGATTACTCGAACCTTCGCCAAAAGTAACGAAAGATACAAAATCTTTCTTTTGCATTTTCGCTGCAAGTGCAAAGCCGACTGCATGAGGTACCTGCGTAGTTACAGGACTTGAACCTGTTACAATGCGAAGTCGTTTGCTTCCAAAATGACCAGGCATTTGGCGCCCTCCACTGTTCGGGTCTTCTGCTTTCGCAAAAGCGGACAGCATGAGTTCACGCGGCGTCATTCCTACGGCCATAACAAATCCATAATCTCGATAATAAGGCAGGAAATAATCCTTTTCACGATCAAGCGCAAAAGCAGCAGCTACCTGAGCTGTCTCTTGACCGATACCGGAAACGTGGAAATTGATTTTTCCCGCTCTTTGTAAAAGCATACAGCGTTCATCAAATTTACGGGCCAGGAGCATATATTTGTACATATCAATAACCTGACCATCAGATAGACCAAGCTCATTATGTTTGTACTGTTTAGAAGTCATATTATTTAAGTTCAAAACTAGCGAACCCTCCTTTTAGAGTAGCTCAAGCGTCTTAGGTATTGTTGTCTTGTCTTATAACCTGGTACTAAGACTTGGCTTAAGCTCATTATACTCGTTTTATTTGCAAAAAGAAAAGAGATAAACCACATTCATGATAAGTGTCATGTTTCATATCCACTTACTAGATAACGGGTAAAGCAGGCATTTACATTCCGATTGCATTACCGTCTACGGCAAGCATTGCTTCTCCCATAATCTCCGATAAAGAGGGATGAGGATGCACAAGCTGTCCTATTTCCCAAGGAGTTGCATCTAATAGCTGAGCTAACGCTGCTTCACTGATCAGATCTGTAACATGAGTTCCAATCATATGAACTCCCAAAATATCATTGGTGTCCTCATCCGCAATTACTTTCACAAAGCCTTCTTGATGTCCGTGTACCAAGGCTTTGCCAATCGCTTGAAAAGGAAACTTCCCAATCTTCACCTTATAACCAAGTTCTCTAGCTTGCTTTTCTGTATATCCAACACTCGCTGCTTCAGGTCTAGAATAGATGGCTCTTGGAATAAATTGATCCGGAGTCGCATGTACGGTTTCGCCTGACATATGATGTACGGCACGGATTCCTTCATGGGAAGCAACATGGGCAAGCTGGAGGCCTCCGATACAATCGCCGATCGCATAAATATGAGGAACAGCGGTCTGTAACTGCTTATTCACCTCAATGAATCCATTTGATAATTTTATATCCGTGTTCTCAATGCCAATATTCTCGACATTTGCTACTCGACCGACCGAGATTAATATTTTCGAAGCAGATAAAGTTTCGCTTCCCGCACTCGACTGTATATCAATCGAAAGTGAATCACCATGGTCTATATATGTATCCGTCATGACCTGGGAACCTGTTCTTACCTCTACTCCTCGTTTGACAAGCAGTCGTTTCATTTCAGCAGCGATCTCTTGATCTTCTTGGGGAAGAATGTGATCTGCTGCCTCAACAAGAGTCACTTTTACATTAAAATCAGATAGCATGGATGCCCATTCTACTCCAATAACTCCGCCGCCAACAATAATGATGGAATCCGGCAGGTCGTCCATTCGAAGAGCCTCGTCGCTTGTCATAATCTTATCGCCTTCAGGTTCGAGTCCTGGCAGCGTTCTAGGACGAGTTCCTGTAGCAATAATCAGATTTGCCGGCACTACATTTTCCATCTCTCCATTATCAAGTTCTACAGCAAGAGCTCCGCTTTTTGGAGAAAAAATCGAAGGACCAATGACTCTTCCTTTTCCATGCAAAACGGTGATCTTATTTTTACGCATCAAATACTGAACACCCTGATGGAGCTGCTCAACGATGGCTTCTTTTCTTTCTTGAACTTTAGGGAATACTAACGTCGCCCCCGAAGTTTCAATACCGTAACTTACGCTATCTTTAATATCTGCATATACTTCTGCACTTCGAAGCAGTGCCTTGCTTGGAATACAACCGCGGTGAAGACACGTTCCGCCAAGTTTATCTTTTTCTACAATAACGACAGATTTACCTAATTGCGCAGCCCGGATCGCAGCCACATAGCCACCTGTTCCCCCGCCCAAGATTGCAACATCACATTCTATTGCCATAAAAAATCATTCCCCCAATTCTTCCACGTTGTTATTAATTTATGTTCTATTGTACTCTCACTTCTCTGGAATCACAAAACAAGCCCATCTAATAGACAGTAACTAGAAGACAAGGTATCATATAGAAATACTACATGCGTATGAGAAGGGGTTTTTGCACGATGAAGCTTATGCTTTCCCGCTTTCTTGCCATTGTCATCCTCGTTATTCCTGGTCTTGGAGCCATGAAAGGTTTTTTAATGATCAAAGATTCGTTGTTTCATTATTATGCTGCTCATGGTGATGATCTTGTAACCGTCCCGCGCTTTGAATGGCTTCACTTCAGCTTAGGCATTCTTCTATTCGCCACGTGCATGGCTTTCCTTGGCGGCTGGATTCTGTTTCGTGATCGAAAACGTAATTATGTCGGACCTCGTTTCAAACAAAAACCAGATATGGATGCATAGCCAGACGCCCCTTATGAGAAACTTTACCTTTACGGCTGGATTCAATATAATGTTACTCTTATATATCTTTTTCGAAGATAGGGGCTTCTGACCATGATTTCATTTTTACTTACACTCAAACGATTACTCAAAGGATTATTCCATGGTTTTAAAGATAAGAGATTTCTTGCTCTTTTAACCTTGACCTTAGCTACCCTGCTCTCAGGAACTCTTTTTTATTCCAGTGTAGAGAATATGAGTTATATTGATGCACTCTACTTTTCTGCAGTTACTTTAACAACCATCGGTCACCCAACGCTCGCGCCGGTTACGACTTTTGGCAAGTTGTTTACGATCATTTACATGTTTGCAGGGATCGGTATTACGATTGCTATGATCGCTAGAATTACGCTCGGTATCGTTTTTCCAGAAAAGTTAGGCGATGAAAGACCTAAAGAAGAAATATCTGTAGATCCATCTGAACAGTAACTAATCTTAGGCCTTCTTAACAATTAAGAAGGCTTTTTATTATCTGCTTATTCATACAATGCATCTCTAAGTTTGGTAGACATTTTCGAACCACCCGTTGCTTTTTGCAATATTTGTTTTTTTAACCGTTGATTCTGTGCTTGTACAGCCGAGAATTCAGCTAGTAAATCAGATATGAATATTTCTGCATCTGGAGTAAGTGTCTCCTTTTCTTGCAGTAACTCAAACTTCTTTTGCCAAGCATTATATTTTTCATCATTATTCATTATGATCACCTCATCATTATCAACCATATCATGTTAGAAGAAATTGTGCATAATTTTACACTCCATGATCTAACAAAATAGTGGCTTCTATGCTTTTATTTATGTTAATCTATAATGGCTCTTTTGGGGAAACCAAAAGTTTTAGAGCGGATTGTGCTAAAGAGAGGAAGATATCGCTGTGTCAAAAGGTCGTATTACTGTTATTACCGGACCCATGTTCAGTGAAAAATCAGGGGAACTGATCAGACGCTGTCAAAAACTAATGAAATATGGACGCCAGAAGGTCGTTGCCTATAAGCCTGTTGAAGATGACCGATTTGAAATCGATGAAATCGTAAGTCGGATCGGATACAAATTACCTGCAATCCCCATTCCAAAACAACTTACTCCGCAAATCGTGGAACAAATTCTAGAACAAACAAAAGATGCAGATGTTGTTGCTTTCGATGAGGTACAGTTCTTCAGCAGAGAAATCATGGATATTGCCGAAGAACTCGCTTATTGCGGAAAACACGTCATCGTGGATGGTTTAAATATGGATTACCGGGGTAAAGAATTTGGATATGTTGGCGGTTTGCTCGCCATGTCCGATGATATTGAAAAACTATCAGCCTTCTGCGCTGTATGTGGAAGCCCTGATGCAGCATTTACCCAACGTATCGTCAATGGCGAGCCGGTCACCCTTGGTCCTGTCGTCATGATCGGAGACTCTGAGGCATACGAACCGAGATGCCGCAAATGTTTTGTCCCGCCTCATAAAGTGAAATGCGATTAAGAGAAATTAAATAAAGGAGTGTCCGGTATACACCCGGCACTCCTTTACTTTTCAGCTGTCGACAAAGCGGTAGCTGTGCACATCATTCTATTCATTATTGTTCCCGTGTAACAAAGTACTTATTAGTCATATAGTAAGCATCACCGCGGGATGTCTCTACCATTCCTTTTTTCGGGTCCAAGAATACAATTTCCTTACACTTCGTGCAATACCACTTTGTTCGTTTGTACGGAGACTCGGTAACATAAGCAGTTCCACATTTGCAATCAATTTTCATTAAAATTTCATTGGCACGATATGCGGTTGATAGACGATCCATATTATCTTGTTGTTGAACAGGCACGATTACATTCTGATAGTCAGAGAACTGATTTTGAACTTTAAAGTCAGAGACAAGTGAAGGATTTAATCCAAAGAATTCTTTACCGATCTCAGCAATAAACTTCGTATCGTTTCTGTAACAATGAATCCATTCCTGAATCTGTTTATTGGACAATGGAACTGTCCCCTTAACACCGCTGTTCAGTGTGTATGTCATAATATATAGTGTGTCGTCTTGTTTGCTTGAGTACATTAGAAACCTCCTTATTCTCTGCTAATGTACTACAACTCTTTAACGAAAGCAAAGGCTATTCTCCATGTAATTATCACCAAATGTGGGACTTGTCGTAAACTATGGATTTTAGTTATATTCTAAGCATCTTATTACTTTTATCGTTATATTCACACTCTTTGCACAAACCTGTAACTTTACCAGAGGGACTTGCATAAAAATGAAGTCTTTTATACTTATTGCACTTTTCACATTTCTGCACTTTTTGCATCTTCTTATTCTGATTATTTTTGCGATAATGATCCAAATAGACCACATTGGAAGAATTCTTTACCTTGCTTACGTGATATCGTCTATAAGTTACCCAAACCAAGCATGAAGCAATAATACCTATAATCGACAACCATAACATTGGTCTCTTCCCCTTTCATGATTCCCGAAAAAGCGCCTACCTTCTCTTTCGGTAAGCGCATTTTATTATAAGGTTCGAAGGGCGTTGTCCATATAAATCAACAATCCAAGTCATCTTTAAGATACTTTATTCTCAATTCTAAGCTTGTCAGCTACCATCGCAATAAATTCACTGTTCGTCGGTTTGGATTTGCTGATGTTAATCGTATATCCAAACAAATGACTGATTGAGTCGATGTTACCCCGTGTCCAAGCCACCTCAATCGCATGACGAATCGCACGTTCAACCCTGGAAGGAGTTGTTTTAAATTTCTCAGCGATTGCCGGATATAATGTTTTGGTAATCGCTCCGAGGATTTCGATATTGTTGTATACCATAGTGATCGCTTCCCGCAAATATTGATATCCCTTAATATGGGCAGGTACACCAATTTCATGAATAATGGAAGTAATACTCGCATCCAAATTTCTTGATTTTCCGATAGGAACAACATTTGATTTTTGGGAGGAGGATATCATTTGTGAACCATTGCTTGCGATTGCTTGAGCACCAAATAGCTGCCTTACTCGATTTGCAAGGACTTCCATATCAAAGGGCTTCAAAATATAATAAGAAGCTCCTAATTGTACAGCACGCTGAGTAATGTTCTCTTGCCCAAAAGCAGTAAGCATGATTACCTTAGGCTGTGGAGACAAATTCATTTCGCGCAGGCGTTCAAGCACCCCTAGACCATCTAGATGAGGCATAATAATATCAAGAATTAATACATCAGGTACAGACTTTGCTTCTTGAATGATCTGAAGTACCTCCTCACCGTTATACGCGATGCCCGTTACTTCCATGTCCTCTTGATTAGATATATATTCAGCTAGTAAATTAGTAAACTCCCGGTTATCATCAGCCAATAATATTTCAATATTTTGCAAATGTTTTTCCTCCCTTAGACAATTGTTGATGCTCATTCCCTTACAGCATAAGATTTTCGACACACAAAAGGAAAATCCTTCTGTCGAAAAATATTTTCTTTATTTTTTTTAGCCATTGATTTATAATATTGTATTTTATTTCATTTTATGATTTTCTTCTTATGTATTCGACAAAAAATCTTAAGGCTTAACTCGCCTTAAGATTCATTGTTTGCTTATTAGGGATTACTACTCCAGCATCTTCTAACATCCATTCAATGAAACATCCATAACCCGATTTAGGATCATTCACAAAAACATGAGTTACAGCTCCAATAAGTTTGCCATTCTGGATAATCGGGCTGCCGCTCATCCCCTGTACAATACCACCTGTCTTATCAATTAGACGTTTATCGGTAATTCGAATAACAAGTCCTTTTGTAGCCGCATGATCTTGAGGTGAGACATGAACGACATCAACCGTGAATCGTTCTACTTCTTGTCCTTCGAGAACCGTTAAAATTTCAGCAGGTCCTTCTTTCACTTCATGTGCAAATGCGACGGGAATAGGCTTTTGATATAAACTGTGTTCTGGATTCACAGGCATTTTTCCAAAAATTCCAAAGGGAGTATTTCTTTCGATATTTCCAAGAATTCTGCTTTCTTTTGTAAAGATCGCTCGTTTCTCACCTGGATCGCCAGATTCGCTCTTTGCGATGGAAGTAACATTAGATTGGACAATCTCGCCGCTGCCAACCACAATTGGCGTTTGCGTATTCATGTCAGTGATCACATGACCTAAAGCTCCGTACACACCTTGATCTGGTGCATAGAAAGTTAAAGTACCCACACCGGCGGCTGAGTCCCGGATGTAAAGGCCAAGACGCCAAACTTGATCTTCTTCATCAAACACAGGAGTTAACTTCGTCTTGATGACCTTCCCTTGACGAGATAACGTAATATCAATGGGTTTCTTCGTCTTTCCTGACTCCAGAACGGTATCAGCAACTGCATTCACTCCTGTGATCGCTTTGCCATTCATATGAGTCAATAAGTCACCCAGTTTGATACCTGCCTCTTCCCCTGGTGACACAGGATCCTTACTCGTTACGTGTACCAAATGATGACCTACAACCAGAATACCAGCTGATTTTACCTTAACTCCGATGGTTTGTCCCCCAGGTACTACTTTCAAATCAGGCACGACAAGCACATCTGTCGTTTTTAGCGGGATTTTACCAAACAACTTCCATGTAAGTTTTGTCGTTCCCTCTTGTTGAGGGTTCAAATGAATGGAATGTTGCCTGGTAGAAACCGAAAGTTTAGAGGAGGTTTCTTTCTTTACTTGCAGCACCTCTGATTGGTCAGAGACGGTCGCATCCACGGGCGCAGATACTTCGAGGTGTGTTTCCCGTCCAGCTAATAAACGTAGCTCATCTGGCAATGAGGCATAACTAAACACGGGCAATAGGGTCTGTCCGAACAGACAGATAGATAAGACAACAATAAGTCCAATAAGTTTCTTTCCAAGGTTAAGCTTCAAGTGGCTGTCACACTCCCTTTGCTTCGTTCGCTTGACGAAAGGTGGTCGCCAATTGCGTAACTATAACATAACCTTGGACTTGGTCTTTTATTACTGTCAATCATTGCTCCGTAAGTACTTCAGCCCCTTTTTTGGCTTCCGCAAGTTTAAGCATTTCCTGTGCATGATGTCTTGTTTTTTCTGTAATTTCAACACCGCCAAGCATTCTTGCGAGCTCCATTATTCGTCCTTCTTCAGAAAGTTCTTCGACCTGTGTCATTGTCCGTTCCTCATGCACTTTTTTCTCAATTAGATACTGATGATCTGCCATACAAGCCACTTGTGGTAAATGTGTTATGGAAAAGACCTGACAAGTGGAGGATAAAAGGAACAATTTTTCAGCAATAGATTGAGCTGCTCTTCCGCTTACTCCCGTATCGACTTCATCAAAAATTAATACTGGGATTTGATCATGTCTTGCAAAGATGCTTTTTAGGGCAAGCATAATCCGCGACATCTCCCCACCCGAAGCGATCTTGCCCAGAGGTCTAAGGGGTTCACCTGGATTTGCGGATATCAGAAATTCCACACTGTCAATTCCCTGTTTCGTAATCCGGATCCGCTGACCATTCCATTCCACTCCGCGAGGGTCCTCTACGACAGAAATCTGAGCCTTCATGGATGTTCGTTCCATCTGTAAATCCTTTAGTTCTCGTTCCACTTTTTCTGATAATTCTTCTGCACATTTCTTACGAGCCATGCTCATTTTCTCTGCTGTAATGAGTAATTCCGCCAAGTAACGATCACGTTCGGCGAGTAATTTTTCCATGCGCTCATCTTTATTCTCAAGCTGATCTGTTTCCCGTTCGATTTGGGCATAATATTGGAGAATGGATTCCACATTGTCCCCATATTTACGCTTTAGACCGGTAATCATATTCAGTCGTTCTTCCACTTCACCCAGTCTCGCCGGGTTAAATTCAATATCATCACGATATCCGCGAAGCTGAAACGCAGCATCTTCCAATTGATAAAAAGCGGACTGAAGCTGGTCTAATATAGGCTTAATCCCTTTTTGATCATATCCACTGATATCTTCAAGCTTTGAGATTGCGTAACTAACCGCCTCGAGCCCCTGAGAGCCTTGAAGAATATCATAAGCTCCTGCAACAGAATCCATCATTTTTTCGCTATGGGATAGTTTGACCTTTTCTTCATGCAGTAATTCATCTTCGCCCGGTACGAGTTTAGCGGCTGAGATCTCTTCTAACTGAAACCGATACATATCAAGTAATTGATATGCTTTTTGACTTGATTCCTGAAGCTGACGAACTTCTTTTTCTACTTTCACGAATGCTTTATATTGCTCTGTATATTTCAGCTTTATCGGACCAATGATACTTTCTCCATATGTATCGAGCAGACCCAAGTGCTTCTCTGCCCGCAATAAACTTTGGTGTTCATGTTGTCCATGGATATTAATGAGCTGTTCTCCAACCTCACGTAACATGGTCAAGTTAACTAGTTGTCCATTAATTCGAGATACACTTTTCCCTGTTGAAATGAGTTCACGGCGTATAATCAAATGTTCGTCTGGTTTCGCCTGAATACCGAGCCCTGATAATGTCTGCCATACGGGATGAGAGCTAGGAAGTTCAAACATAGCTTCCATCTCCGCTTTATCACAGCCATATCGTATGAGATCAGCTGATCCTCTGCCTCCCGCGATAAGACCAAGTGCATCTATAATAATCGATTTACCTGCGCCCGTTTCCCCGGTAAGTACATGAAATCCCGCATGGAAATGAACATCCACAGCTTCAACAACTGCTAAATTTCGAATAGATAGTGTAGAAAGCACAGCATTGCACCTCCGATGATCACGTTAATTACGTGTAATTACATTCCCCAAAAAAAAGCACAGGGAACGTCCGTTTGCTTTTTTCATCTTCGTTTATACTTTACACTATTTTCTTCGAAAAAGAAACGTATGTTCGCTCGATTTTTTATTATATTTTACGAAATATATCCCATGATTTGATTAATGAATGACTTACTGTTTTCTTCCGTTCGGCAAATTACAAGAATGGTATCATCTCCGCTGATGGTTCCCATAATTTCCGGCCATTCAATGTTATCAAGGAGCGCTGCTACGGAATTTGCTGTACCGGGAAGGAACTTCATAACCACAAGATTCGTAGTGTGATCGATACTAAGAAAGTTATCGACTAAAGCACGTTTTAATTTTTGTCCCGGATTATATCTTTGATCGGTCGGTAAAGAGTATTTATACCTGCCATCTTCTGTAGGCACTTTAATAAGAAGAAGTTCTTTAATATCTCTTGAGACGGTAGCTTGCGTTACCTGATACCCAGACTTACGCAGTGCTTCCACCAGTTCATCCTGTGTTTCAATATCATTTTGACTGATAATTTCACGAATTTTAATATGTCGTTGCCCTTTCATACATGCCTCCAATTGTCGTGCTCATTATTATTCCTGTTTACTCATCCCCTGGATCATACAAATAATCATCTTCATCCAGTAAGGATATGCGCTTGATTGTTTCCTCTTCTGTATCCACATAAAGTAGACCATCGCATGTCGGATAGAGCAAAAGATACAGAAGCAATCGATCTCTAATTCCTGATCCCGTCCATTCTACCGGCATGCGGCTTCGGGATGTTTTAACAATATAAATCTCGTCTTCCTTCTCGGCTACATAATCAATAAATAATCTGCTGTAGAGCGTATTTTGATTGACCTGAAAAGAAAGCGGAACCTTTAATTTCCCCCCAATAACTTCATATCCTTCTCTCTCTAAAATGTAAAGAGCCGGATGTTCCTGAATTTCTTCGTTTAACATAAGTTCAGGCATATGTTCAGGCGCAGGGTCTTGAAGCCATTTACGTACACCATATAATATCCAGATCAACACGATTAAACCAAAAAAAGCGATAACCACTTTGTCATATTGACCTTCCATGCAACCACCTCTACAGAAAATATTCGTGAACTTATGTTCAATTTCCTGTAATGGGCAGTCGGTTAGTATCCCTTTTCAGTAAAAGAAACTCATCCGAAGATGAGTTTCAGGTAAATGTATTCGATGCTTGTTTCACAATAGACTGTATCAAAGCATCTGTATCCATGGATGATTCTGTCCTCATCTCAGGAGGATTTAATCTCCAGTGTGCAAGAAACTCAATATTCCCTTCGCCTCCTGTAATTGGAGAGAAGGTGAGATCCTGGAGTTCAAGGCCGAGTTCCTTCCCATAGGCGATAATGGAATGCAGCACTTCTGCATGCACTTTAGGCTCTCGTACAACACCTGTTTTAGGAACCTTCTCACGGCCAGCCTCAAACTGAGGCTTGATCAGTGCAGCAATATCTGCTGGTTGTTTAAGCAGGTTCAGCAGCGGAGGAAGAATGATTTTTAAGGAAATAAAAGATACATCAATACTCGCCACATCAGGTACCGGTCCTGTAAGATCTTCAGGAGTTACATATCTGAAATTGGTCCTTTCCATGACCGTTACGCGCGGATCATTACGTAATGACCAATCCAGCTGATTATAACCTACATCAATTGCATATACATGAGCAGCGCCATGCTGCAATGCACAATCGGTGAATCCGCCAGTGGACGAACCAATATCGAGCATCGTTCTTCCTTCCATGTTCAGATGGAAGTGTTTGATTGCTTTTTCCAGCTTCAAACCTCCGCGACCCACATAAGGATGCACTGCACCTTTTACCTTTATAACGGACTCCCTGGGAACTTTCATTCCTGGTTTCTCGATCCGCTCTTCATCAGCCAGAACAAGCCCCGCCATAATAGCGGCTTTTGCTTTTTCACGGCTTGCATAAAAACCTTGTTCTACCAATAATATATCAATTCGTTCTTTAGGGACTGACATGAGTTTCTCCTGTTCCAAAATATTTAATTGATGGGCTCAGGAAGGCAGACTTGTTTTTGGAAGATCATAAGCATATTGTAACTTCAGTTTGCGCATTTCCTCACACACGGATTCTGCCGTAAGACCGACCTCTTCCCGTTGTTCCTTCACACTGCCGTGTTCAACAAACAAATCTGGAATTCCCATAAGGTGAACTTTCGCTTCATACATCCCTTTTTCAGAGAAAAATTCAAGTATGCTGCTTCCGAGACTGCCTGCTTCACAAGCTTCTTCAAGCACAATCATCTTCGTATCATTCTGAGCAAGCTCCATTAAGAGTTCATGATCCAGCGGTTTGAAGAATCGGGCATTAATTACACTTACCTGCATGCCATCGCGTTTCAGCATTTCCGCAGCTTCTTCCGCCACTTGAATCATAGGACCAGCGGAAATAATGCTATATTTCTCACCTTGTCTTACTGTCTCCCACGAACCAATTGGAATCGTCTTCAGTTCCTGATCCATCGGAACACCGACAACATTAAGCCTAGGATAACGGTAAGCAATCGGTCCATCATTATATTCGAGTGCCGTCTTCATCATATGTCTAAGCTCATTCTCATCCTTAGGCATCATGATTACAATATTCGGTATATGACGCATGAACGCCACATCATAGACACCTTGGTGTGTCTCCCCATCTGGACCTACAAAACCGGCACGGTCAATAGCAAACATGACATTGGCATTATGCCGGCAGATATCATGTACGATTTGATCATATGCTCTTTGCATGAAGGTTGAATAAACAGCAAATACAGGTTTCAGACCTTCCATCGCAAGCGATGCACACATGGTTGCCGCATGTTGTTCTGCAATTCCTACATCGACCATCCGGTCAGGGAACTCTTTACTAAATGGAATGAGACCTGAACCGCCCGGCATGGCAGGAGTGACAGCAACAATTCGATCATCCTGTTTTGCAAGTTCAATTAAAGTTTGACCAAAAATATCAGTATACATCGGATTTCCCACTGATTTCAGAACTTGCCCTGATTCAATCTTATATGGGGAAATACCGTGCCATTTAACAGAATCGGCTTCTGCAGGTTTATAACCTTTACCTTTGGTGGTTACTGCATGAACAAGAACCGGACCATTCACATTATCTGCTTGTTTGAATGTTTCAATAAGTTTCGGCAAATCATGTCCATCCACAGGTCCAAGATAAGTAAAACCAAGCTCTTCAAAGAGAACACCTGGTACCATCATATATTTAAAACTGTCTTTGAGCCATCCAGCGGATTTAGCTAATCTGCCGCCGATGGCAGGAATTTTATTTAAAAGATACTCAACTTCATCTTTAGCTTTCAAATAATGGCGATCCGAGCGAATTTTACTCAAATAATTATGCATAGCCCCGACATTAGGTGCGATAGACATTTCATTATCGTTTAAAATAACCATCATTTTCTTCTGTTCATGACCGATGTGATTCAGCGCTTCAAAAGCCATACCGCCTGTTAGTGCCCCGTCACCAATAATTGCAATAACCTTATTGTCTTCGCCTTTTAAATCTCTGGCATATGCCATCCCCATGGCAGCTGACAGTGAAGTACTGCTGTGACCGGCTTCCCAGACGTCATGCTCACTTTCGTTTCGTTTCACAAATCCGGACATTCCCTTATATTTGCGAAGCGTATCAAAACGATCCATACGGCCTGTAAGTACCTTATGAACATAAGATTGATGACCAACATCATATATCATTTTATCTTTTGGACTGTTATAGCAGTAATGCAGGGCAACCGTGAGCTCTACCACTCCCAAATTCGGCGCCAGATGCCCCCCTGTGTACGATAGCTTCTCAATGAGAAATTGACGTATTTCTTCAGATAGAGAGACTAGTTCATCCACAGACAATGATTTCAGATCGTTAGGTTCCTTAATTTGTGGAAGCAGCACGTGAAATCCCCGCTTTCCTTCATAAATTTTTGATAAGTATCTCCAAACATAGTCCCCATTATATCACATCACAACCTAAATCATAAATTTCGTCATTTTCCGATCATGATTTTAGGGTGGTTTTTCAGATTAATGATCACGTTTCATGAGATAATCTGCTATTTCAAATAGACGTGCTGGGTCAGGAATTCCCCCTTGGATAAGCGCATCCTTAGCCGACTGTGTGAGGCGTTTCACTTCAGCTGCGGATTCTTCCATCCCGATAAAGTATGGATAAGTTACCTTCTGCTGAGCAACATCACTCTGTGTTTTCTTTCCAAGTTTCTGTTCATCACCGATCAAATCAAGAATATCGTCCTGTATCTGAAAAGCGAGACCCAAATCTCGTCCAAAAATACGTAAAGCTTGAAGTTGTTCTTCGTTTGCTCCCGCGATGCGACCTCCCGCTACAAGCGAAAAAATCATTAAATCCCCTGTTTTGTGAAGATGGATATATTCTAGTTGAGACATAGAGGTCATTCCTTGCTCACCTTCCATATCTGCAACTTGACCGCCGACCATTCCGCGTGCACCCGCATACTCAGATAGATCTTCAACGATATCAAGCAAACGATCCGCAGGGATGCCATACTTTCTACCCGACTGAATAATACTGTAAAAAGCATGCGTTAACAGCGCATCTCCCGCGAGAATAGCCATAGCTTCTCCGTACACTTTATGATTCGTGAGTCTCCCTCTGCGATAATCATCATTATCCATAGCCGGAAGATCATCATGGATAAGTGAATAGGTATGCACCATTTCTACGGCAGCCGCTACCGGTAATGCCGCTTTGCGATCTACTCCAAAGGCTTCTGTAGCTGCAAGCACGAGGACAGGGCGTAGTCTTTTTCCTCCCGCCATGAGCGAGTACATCATTGATTCTTTTAAATGTGTCGGTACATCCCAATCCGCCGGTATAACATGTTCAAGTTCATTCATGAGTATGTCAGCGATGTTCTGAATATAGAGCTCTAAGGAAGGTCTCGTCACAGAGAGACACCGCCCTCTTCTTCCATGCCGCCAAATGCTTGTTTACGGTAAGCCCCATCTTCTTCTACTATAATCTCAATTTTGCGTTCTACTTGCTCAAGCTTATGGTTACAGAGCTGAGACAATTTCATCCCACGTTGGAACAGCTCGATCGCTTGTTCCAAAGGAACATCCCCTCGTTCGAGCTGGTTAACCACTACTTCAAGTTCAGCCATCGCTGCTTCAAAACTGAGTTCCGCTTCATTTGTCATCCTTATCATCCTCCTTTATTTCCCGCACTTCACAGGAGAGTCCGCCATCACTCAGCTTGATCTTAATTACATCACCTGGTAATACATCATTGGTGGATTTCACAAGCTGTTTTTCGTCTTCATTATAGACAAGGCTATAGCCTCTCGACATTACCTTCAAAGGACTTAACGCGTCCAGATGCCTAAGACTTGATCCTAGCTTCTGACGTGTTTCTTTTATTTGAATTCGCATTGCAGCTTCGAGCTGTCTCCGGTTTTGTACAACCTGCTTCTGAGCTGCGGCAACTTGGTCTGATGGATTAAATCTGGACAAAGAGATCTTCATCCGTTCTTGTTTTTCACGTGCAAAGCGCAGCTTAGAATCTGTAGATCGCGAAAGTCTCATGGTCAGCTGATCTAATCGCTCTGTGTGCTGAATCAGAGAACGGCTTGGGTTCACGAGCACGGATGAACGGGATAACTGATTTAGACGTTCTCTTCCATGTTTTGCTCTCATCATCAAACTTTGCTTCAGTCTGCGCTTCATAACGTCAACTTGGTCCTTAAGGTCCATCTGGTGCGGAACGGCAAGTTCTGCCGCCGCTGTTGGGGTAGCTGCACGAACATCTGCTGCAAAATCAGCAATTGTAAAATCGGTTTCATGACCTACTGCTGAGATGACCGGAATTTCAGACTCTGTAATCGCTCTTGCGACGATCTCCTCATTAAATGCCCACAGTTCCTCTAAAGATCCGCCTCCGCGGCCCACAATAACCACATCCGCTTCTGCCATTTGATTCACCGCTCGAAGCGCTCTAACGATCGATGGCGCAGCAGTCTTCCCTTGTACAACCACAGGATATAAAATAACCTCAGCAAGTGGATAGCGGCGAGTGATGGTGGTAATAATATCTCTCACTGCTGCACCAGTCGGTGAGGTGATTACGCCTATCGTTTTTGGATATCGTGGCAAAGGACGTTTGCGCTGCGCAGCAAACAGACCTTCCTGTTCTAATTTCTTTTTTAATTGTTCATAAGCCAAATACAGACTGCCGATCCCGTCAGGCTGCATTTGAGTTGCATAAAATTGATATTGTCCATCTCGTTCAAATACGGTGATATTTCCTTGAGCGATTACTCTCGCTCCTTCCTTCGGAATGAAGGGAAGACGCCGATTATGTGTTGCAAACATAATCGACTTAATTCGGCTTCCTTCATCTTTCAGGGTAAAGTACATATGACCGCTCGAATGATGCGTAAAATTCGATATTTCCCCGCGAATCCATACACTCGACAACAGGTTATCTGAATCCATCTTCATCCGAATATAACGATTGATATCTTTTATAGAGTAAATCCGCTGTTCTGCCATCAGAACACCCCTTTTTAATTCAGACCATGAGCACGTTTTGCGGAAAGCAGCGTATTTTGCATGAGCATCGTAATTGTCATCGGTCCCACTCCGCCAGGAACAGGAGTAATTGCACCCGATACTTCTTTTGCACTTTCAAAATCAACATCGCCTGCAAGTTTACCGGTTTCTAGACGATTCATGCCTACGTCGATGACAACCGCGCCTTCTTTAATATAACTTGCGTCAATGAAGTTAGCACGGCCAATTGCCACAACTAGGATATCTGCTTGCTTAGCAATTTCCTGCATATTTGCTGTCCGTGAATGACACATGGTCACTGTCGCATTTTCGCGTTGTAGAAGCAGAGATACGGGTTTACCTACTATGTTACTGCGACCAATAACAACTGCATGTTTCCCGCTAATTTCGAGCCCCGTACGCTTGATCAGTTCAATAACTCCTGCCGGTGTACAAGGAAGCAAACTGTCGTCTCCAATCACCAAATTACCAACATTTACAGGATGGAATCCATCTACATCTTTATCCACCGAAATTGCATTTATCACTTTTTTCTCGTCAATATGCCCTGGTAGAGGCAATTGCACCAAAATTCCATTAATACTCATCTGACGGTTCAATCGATCAACTAGTGCAAGAAGCTCTTCTTCAGACGTATCTGCAGAAAGGCGGTGTACTTCAGAATAGAAACCAAGATCATGACACGCTTTTTCCTTATTGCGTACATAAACTTGTGAAGCTGGGTCTTCTCCAACAAGAACTACAGCAAGCCCTGGAACAATACCTTGTTCTTTTAGCTGTGCCACTTCCTCTGTTATTCCTTTACGAATTTCTTCAGATACTTGTTTTCCGCTAATAATCGTTGCCGTCATGTCTCTTCTCTCCCTTGATTTGACTAGAGGTTTGATTTCAAAGTATCAATATCCTGAATCATTTTTCCAAGTACACCATTAACGAATTTACCGGATTCAATTGTACCAAAATGTTTGGACAACTCAATCGCCTCGTTAACGGATACTTTTGCTGGTACATCTTCACGATACAACATCTCATAAGCTGCCAATCTCAAAATTTGACGATCGACTCTGGATAAACGGCTCACTTGCCAGCCTTTCAGATAATCGACAAGAAGTTTGTCGAGTGCATCTTTAGTTTCCCATACCCCGCGAACATGCTCAAGTACGTATGCACGCATTGCATCTTCACTCTTAACTTCAACTTCCCCTTCATTCTCTTCCGCTGCTTCCTTAAACAGCATATTTACGGCTTGTTCAGCCTCCACAGCGTTCATTTCCATTGAATACAAACTTTGTACTACAAATTCCCTCGCCAAACGTCTTTTCATTTCCTGCCTCCTGCTTCTTTCTCATATACATAACCTATTATCCTTATTCTTCACACAAAAAAACCTGCGTTATGCTAATCTTTTCCCAAAAATGGACATGAAGAAACTGCAGCTCTTTTTGGCAAAAATAGCATATCACAGGTCTTATTTGAATGGACGCCAGCGTTCAGATAGATAACCCATCCAGTTCCTCCAAGGAAGAACAAGGGGTAATTTCTCATCCCTTCTTCTGCCAAGCGTATATCCGATAAACACCACGAGTGCAAAGAACAACATATCCCAAAATCCAAACATCAAATAAACAATACCGAAAAATAACCCTCCGGCAATTCCAATAATCCGACCTCTATGACTCTCCCAGATTTCTTTCCACGGCATCCGTGAGTCACCTCTATTCTACTCGGCTCTTATAGTTCGGTGATTGAACAAGATTAGCAATATATACCGATACATGAGATACCGGAATTCCTGTAATTTCTTGTACATAGTCATGAATTGCTTTTTGTAATTCTGTTGTCAGCTGAGGGATCGAACTTTCTCCGTCAACGATCGCACGAATTGTAATCTCAAGGCCCGCTTCCGTAACATGGATACGAGACTTTACATCACGAACACTTCGGAATTTAGATGAGGCCTTCAGACACAGATTTTCAATCGTTTCCATCGAAATCTGGACATCACCATACTCCGTCCGCTGATCAACAGAGGGCAGCGAACCTTGGTCTCTGCGAACAGAAATATAGAAGAACCGCATACTAAGTAAGAACAGAACAGCGGCAAAGGAAATAACAATAATTGTTGTCATTTCATTATACTGACTCTGAACAAGATCAGGAGTAAGACCGCTTAAAAGGAGGATTATCAGTACAGATATAATGCCAACACTTAAACTGTAGATAAACAGCAAAAGCCTGTCCAGTATTTTAGCCACGAACAGTATAACCTCCTCAATCAACAAATAAAAAAAAGCTTTACATCCAATCAAAAAGGAAGGACTAAACCCCTGGTGCGATCACCGGGGGTTTAGGTCAACTATTTTATTTCACACGCTGTGGAGTCAGCTCAGCCGGGTCATTCACAACTTCAGCCGTTTTGAACTGAACATCATGTACCTGCACATTGACTTCCACAACAGTTAAGCCTGTCATGTTCTCAATGGAGCGTTTCACATTTTGTTGAATGGAAGAAGCGACATCAGGAATACGATTTCCATATTCGATGATAACAGAAACGTCAACAGCAGCCTCGCGTTGACCAACCTCGACTTTTACACCCTTGGACAAATTTTTACGACCAAGCAGTTCAGCAAAGCCGCCAGCGAATCCACCGCTCATTCCTGCTACACCGCTGACTTCAACGGTTGCAAGACCCGCGATGACTTCAATCACTTCTGGTGCAATCTGTATTTCACCAATCTCAGTTCTTTCAAATTCCGTCGGCAATGTGCTCATGATATCAACACACCTCTCAAAGTTTAAGTTTCCTTACGTCCACAAGAAGACACGCGTACTTATTATTCATACTATAGCATTCGCTGGACATTATGACAAACAAGCTTATTATGACAATTAAACTTCGTTTTCTTCCAAAAATTTAATATCAAAATCGCCTTTGCCAAACACCGGATGCTCAAGCAATCTCATATGGAATGGGATCGTAGTAGGAATACCTTCTACCGCAAACTCAGAAAGCGCACGTTTCATTTTGCTAACCGCCTCATCCCGTGTAGGAGCCCATACAATTAGTTTCGCAATCATAGAGTCATAATATGGCGGAATGTTATAACCTTGGTAAGCAGCGCTGTCTACCCTTACTCCCGGGCCTCCAGGAGGCAGATAGAAATTGATTTTGCCTGGAGCAGGCATAAAATTACGGCTAGGGTCTTCTGCATTAATTCGGCATTCGATGGACCAGCCGTTAATCGTAATTTCTTCCTGGGTAAAGGACAACGGATTCCCTTCAATTACAGAAATCATTTCTTTGATGAGATCCACGCCGGTAACCATTTCTGTAACAGGATGTTCTACCTGGATACGGGTATTCATTTCCATGAAGTAAAAATCCCCGTTAGGGCTTAGCAAGAATTCAAGAGTCCCCGCTCCAGCATAGTTTACAGCCAGTGCAGCACGTACTGCAGCATCCCCCATACTTTTCCGCGTTTCTTCGCTTAGGATCGGACATGGAGCTTCTTCAATCAGCTTTTGTCTTCTGCGCTGAATGGAGCAGTCTCTTTCTCCTAAGTGAACCGCATTACCATGCTTGTCGGCAATGATCTGAATTTCTACGTGTTTCATACCTGTTAAGAATTTTTCGAGATAAACGCCAGCATTCCCGAAAGCTTTTTGTGCTTCCTGCTGGGCCGCTGTAATTTGTTTGATCAGAGATTCTTCATCCTCTGCGATGCGAATTCCTTTTCCTCCGCCGCCTGCAGTGGCTTTAATAATAATAGGATAGCCGATATCACGAGCAATCATAACTGCCTCATCTAAATCTTCAACCAGTCCATCGGAGCCAGGAATAACAGGCACACCTGCATCTCTCATCGTTTGTTTTGCAACCGCTTTGTCTCCCATTTTGGTAATAGCTTCTGCTGATGGGCCGATAAAGGAAATATTGCAAGACTCACAGATTTCTGCAAAATCAGCATTCTCAGCTAAAAAACCATAGCCGGGGTGAATGGCATCACATTCTGTAAGAGTTGCAACACTCATTATATTTGTAATATTAAGATAACTCTCTTTTGAAAGAACAGGTCCGATGCAGTATGCTTCATCTGCAAGACGTACATGCAGCGCATCTCGGTCTGCCTCTGAATAGACAGCTACCGTTGAGATGCCTAGTTCTTTGCAGGCACGAATAATCCGAACGGCAATCTCGCCACGGTTAGCAATCAATATTTTTTGAAAATTCATTTATATATCCTCCTTTGGAGCTTTACTCTAATGAAACCGTACTACAGAGTGGTTCACCAATAGGAGATTACTCCGATTTAACCAAGAACAAAGGTTGACCGTATTCAACGAGTTGACCATTTTGTACGAGGATCTCAACGATCTCGCCTTTAACGTCTGCTTCAATCTCGTTCATGAGTTTCATTGCTTCTACAATACATACGGTTGTTTTCTCCGTCACTTTGCTGCCTGGACTTACAAAGGCTGCTGCTTCTGGCGACGGTGAGGAATAGAATGTACCCACCATAGGCGAAACAATCTTATGTAAATTGGATTCCGTCTTCTCAGATAGTTCCTGAACAGGCGCTGCTTGATTTCCAGGCGTGTTACTTGCAGGTGCTGCAAAACTAGGCTGCATCATCTGAGTTACAGGCGGATATGTGCTTACGTTTACTGGTGCTTGTACATATTCAGTCGGACCTGGCTTGCGTATTGTCAGTTTGGAACCTTCGTTTTCAATCTCAACCTCTTGAACAGAAGTTTCATCAATCAGCTTTATTAATTCTTTAATTTCATTTAATTTAAACATTAATTATAGTTCACTCCTTCGGCATACTGCCATCTTCACTCGGACAGTGATAACGTTATGTATTATATCACAATCATTAAAAATGGAAAGAGCCCGGAAATGTTGTCCCGGGGCTCTTCCCTAAAAGTGAGTACGCTGTTTATTCTTTTACGTACTGTACTCGAACTTTATCTTGTGTTACATCAAGCTCATTAATGACCATATCGACGATTGTAACCGCATCTTTCGCTTCCAGTTTTTCGCTGATCACAACCACTTTATATTGGTCATTATCCTCTTCTACAATCGCATTTGCGTATTGCTGAGAAAGCTGCTCTTCAATCCCGGTAATTTTCGAGTTTTTCTCTTCTAGTATACGCAATTGCTCTACAGCTTTTGCATTCTCTTCTGGTGTTTTACTGTTATCGCCTGCTGCTGCAAGCAGTTCACTTTCTATTCTGGAATTCTCAGCGGTACGCTCCCATTGGTAGTTTTCAAATATATTAGCTGCAGAAGCGGACGTATTTTGAGCTTCCATTTCTTTGAGTACTTCTTCATCTGTTTTTGCCCCATCCGTTTTTTCTGAGGATACTTCTTCTTCTACTACTGCCTCAGGTGCAACGGGAGCACCCGTCTCATCTGTTTGTTCGCCTGTTACCAGACCTTCGGTAACGACTTCGTTCATAACAAGTCCATCCAGCGGATTCGTTGCGGAAGCTTCCTGTGCATCACTAGGCGTGCCTTTGATTTGTTGTGTTTCTGCTACCTGGCTAGATGTCCCCGTATCTTCTGTGAACAGATAGTAAGCAGAAAGTACGACCATTAGACTCAGCATCGATACGAGCCATATCGTTTGTCTTTTGTTAGTCATTGTTTTATTCCTCCCAAAATGATTTAAGTTTATTAAATCTCCCACCTACAGGTGAGGAATGCATCTACTCTTGTTTCCTTGGAACAACCGATATTCGATAGGATTCAACGTTTAAACCTTTTTCGACAGCTTCTGTAATGAGATCTTTAACAATTTTATTCTCTGCCCCTTTTGCAACGACGAGTACTCCGCGGATTTGAGGTTTGATCTTCTTGGTAATGATGGGTGATTGGTCTCCTGAAATATCATAGGTTACAATTTCCCCATCTCTTGTGTACTGAGTTATACTGCGCTTCCCACCATTAGCGTCTGTTTCCTCCGTATTTTGCTGTGTATCCTGCCGGTTTCTCTCAACCACAATCTCCTCTGTAGAATCAATGGTAACCATGACATCCACTGTTCCAACGCCTACAATTTGTTCGAGTATCCCTTTGATTTTGGATTCAAATGCATGCTCGGTGGTATCAAAAGGAGTCATCTCACCTTCCGTAGCACCAAAAGCAGATTGTACACTATTGTCCAGCGGCGGCTCTCTCCCCACGTTTTCTGTATCGATCTCTTTCACATTAATGAAAGAACTAATGATGATAATAGCCACACCAATCAAGCCGACAATAATTAACCACCGAAAGGTTTGCGTTCGTTTCGTTGATCCTTCTTCAGAAGATCCTATCCATTTATTCAAACTGTTTCTCAGTTTCCCCATTTCAGCTGCTCCTTTCGGTTTAAGTAGTTTACAGTTCCCTGCTTCTTTCAGGTTTCAAAATAACAATATGTTTGGCATCGACCTTCCACTGTCCTTCAATCAAAGACGTGATCTGATCTGCTTCTGTTCCTGTCATAACAGAGACGGCTTCCTCTCCTGAATCATATGGCCTCTCTTCAGGTGCATTCTCTTCTTTCGCAAGATCAGATATTCGGACTGAAATGGGATTCTGATCCACAGGAGTAATTTCTATTGGTCCGTTTTCGGGACTCCTCGTTATCTGTCTATCTTCATTACTTTGTCCCATCGTGACTTTCACACGGGTAATTGAGGTTAGCTCCGCACTCTTCTCCGTCTTTCTCTCGGTTCCAAGGATAACGCTGACCGATTCAACCGGAAGCTCCGTTTCTCTTTCGATCTGCTCTTTGATTTGATCCGCTACTTCTTTAGCCGCCCATTCTTTTGCTTTTAGATCTTGTTGCTTGTGAAGCTTTTCCCCTTCGTCCAGGATGTCGTCCAGCGTCATCGCCTGTATCTGTGCCCCGTCTTTAGTCCAGTCCCTAAGCGCTTCTTTAAGTCTTGCATCGGGTTCACTGCTTAGCAGATTGATTAAGGGGGTGATTAATGTCAGCAGAATAAGTAAACTCAGTACAAGCTTGACATACCGCTCCATGGAGCGATTCGGAAGCAGCATATCCACAAAGGTAGCCAGTAAAACGACTAGTATTAGTTCTCGCAACCATCCGCTCAGCCATTCCACTGCATCCACCTCCGTGCTGTACGTTTTTACATCCTCTTCTTATTAGGACCTCTGACCGAAGGGTACCTGTGATTCGTCATTTTCCTCATTTTGATCACCTCAACATTACTGTCATATTCCCAGCTGTCAGCATGATCGTTATCGCAAGAAAGAACATAAGGCTGACCGCTGCGAGCGCAGCGAAGACATAAATTAAACTCTTGCCAATTGCCTGCAGACATCCCACAATTGGTGTATCACCGAGGGGCTGCATTAAAGCTGCGGCGAGATTATATATAAAAGCGAGAGTCAGAATCTTTAGAGCTGGGAATGCACATAAGAATAAAATAATAATGACTCCCGCAAGTCCAATCGAATTTTTAACTAGCAGGGATGCTGTTATCACGGTATCGGTTGCATCTGCGAGAACTTTGCCGACGACGGGAACAAAATTGCCTGATACATACTTTGCTGCCCGAATCGTAACTCCATCCGTAACCGAACTTGTCGCCCCTTGAACAGAGATAACGCCTAGAAAAATCGTTAGAACGACTCCCAGTACTCCAATTCCAATGAGTCTAAGCAGGTTCGCAAGCTGTGTCAGCTTGTACTTGTCCGTTAAAGAACTGACTAAATGCAGAACAGCTGAGAAAAACAAGAGCGGAAATACGATCTTATAGATCAGTACGCCGATCGTGTGAATCATGAATACGATAAGTGGATGTGTAACACTGACCGTTACGATGTTCCCCATAGATGCAAGTAAGGCAAACAGCAGAGGAATCATAGCGAGCATAAAATTAATCATCCGATCGATCGCTTCTTCGGCATAACCAATGGCGACACTGAAGCTGTTAATCGAAATGACGATAATCACCATATAACAAATGGCGTAAGCCACTTTACTGATCGTACTTTTCTCGAAGGCCGTTTGAAGTGTCTCTAAAATCATACTTAAGATGTTAAGCATAATGATCGTAACAAGCAGTTTTGCATTGAAGAGAACTTCATGTAACAAATACTGGCCTATGGCTCCAAACATGCTTTTGATGCTCAATGCTTCGCCGCCGGGCATCAGCATGTCCATAAATGAGGGCAGCTTGCCTTCAGGGAAAAATCCTCCGTATTCATCGATGAGGGACTGCCAATACCTTTCCACCTGCTCTGTCGGAAGTTGTTCAACTTGCTTATTTGCCCAGTCGGTTACAGGGGAGTCCGCAAAAACCTGGTTTGCAAGTGCAAAGAAAAAACACAACATCAGTGTGACAATCACGATCTGATTGCGGGATCCACTGGAATTTTTCATCACATCTTACTTCCTCCACCTCTTTATACCGGCAGCAGCTTCATCACTGTTTCGATAATAATACTGATAATGGGTACAGCCAGTACCAGAATCAGCACTTTGCCGGCAAGTTCAATTTTGGATGCAATGCTTTCTTGTCCCGCATCCCGTACAATTTGTGCGCCAAACTCTGCGATGTAGGCAATACCGATGATTTTCAGTATTGTTTTTAGATGGATCTCATCCATTCCGGAGGATTGGGCCATCCTCTCGAGTACCTGGAGCACAGCACCAATTTTGCCGATAACAAACATAAAGATTAGGATCCCTGCTGTTGTTGCAATCAGAAACGCAAACAGCGGCTTTTGTTCTTTGACTATAAGAATCAGGATGGTCGCTATGAGTCCAAGTCCTACGATTTGAATGATTTCCATTTCTAATCACCTGTTTAGATAAGGCTCTATTTAATGAAAAAGGAAAATAGATTTAATCTCCTGGAGTAAATTGTCGAGCATTCGTATCACCATGAATAAGACCACCACAAAGCCAATTAACGTTACCCAGTGCGCCATATCTTCTTTTCCCATTTGCTTTAGTACCGTATGAATCATGGCGATGATAATGCCGATACCTGCGATTTGAAAAATCGCATTCACTTCTAAATTCATTTACTCTGGCACCTCACTATAAGATCAGAATGACGATCAGCGCCCCGACCAGTAGACCAAGACTGCGGCTCATCTTTTCATATTTCAGTTGATCCTCCCGAGCCGTGATTTCTTCATGATTTAATTGCTGGATGGCAAGCGTAATGTGTTTGTTTTGTTCCTCTCTGTCGCTTGTCCCGAGACTTAAACTCAGCTGAAGTATCACGTCTTTCTCTGGTTGTTTCATAGCCGTCTGGCTCCAGTATTTGTCTATCGCATAGTGAAAGCTTTCGTTTGCCGAATGCCCTTTAGGAGAGTTCATATGCTCTGCAGCCGCTATGAAAAGACGTCCAAGTGGTTTACTCGCTTGCAATCCTATCTTTTGAAGCGCATCGGCAAGCGGACTATAACTATAATTAATTTCCGTCAGCAGACGCTGGAAGATAAGAACAAGCTCTCTAATCTGCTTGGGTCTGGAAGCAAAAAGATTGGCTTGATACATGCCTAGAAAAGTTCCTGAAAGCAGGATCATCAGAGCACCTATCAGTTTAAGCATGAGCACCACCTGCGTTCGTAATGCCTTGCTGCTGTAAGGTTCTGTTTTTACTATCTGCCAGTTTGTACGTCACTTTTTTACCGAAGCGATCAATCATAACGTACAGCTGAAACAATTCTTCCTGAATTAGATCCTTAATGAATGGGCGTTTGCTCAGGTCAGCCATGTCTCTTGCATGTGCGCTCGCAATGACGGAAATACCGGCATTCAGTGCCTCTTTTATTGCTTCTGCATCTTCTTCCCTGCCGATCTCATCTACAATCAGTACTTCGGGTGACATGGACCTCAGCAGCATCATCATCCCTTCAGCTTTCGGACAAGCATCCATCACGTCTGTTCTTGGTCCAACATCGAAGGTAGGAACGCCTTTATAACTACCGGCAATTTCGGAACGCTCGTCCACAATACTCACTTTATAACTCCTTCTTTTCTCGCTTCCATGACTGATTTGTCTGGCTATATCTCGAAGCAGTGTCGTTTTCCCTTGCTGCGGAGAAGAAACGATGAGCGTATGTTTAATTCGGGAAGTTCGGTAGTCTACAAGATGTGGAATAATCTGATCCGCTGCACCGTTAATCTCCTTGGCTATCCGAACATTAAATCCACTGATATCTCTTAAATGTTCTACTTTCCCGTTTTTAAGTACCGTTCTTCCAGCCAGTCCAATTCGGTGCCCGCCTGGAATCGTAATGAAACCTTTGCGAAGTTCTTCTTCCATGGTGTACAGCGAATGATTACTGATGACTTCTAGAAATCGGTGAGTATCCTCCCTAGATGGACAATATGCTTCTGACTGTAATTTTGAGGGCTTAGAAAGCCGGGTTACAAAATAATGCTCCCCATTTGTGTTAATTTCGAGAGGCCTTCCCTCACGAATTCGAACTTCCTCTAATGATTCTAGAAGTGGTCTAGGAAGATGCATCAGCAGTATTTTTAGCGACTCAGGAAACAACTCAAGCCATTTCATGATCCGGCACCCCCATTCCCTAGATGATCAGGGCTTTTTCCAAGGCCCTTTCCGGGGGCCCGTTTTTGTTGGTCATACCCCATATTTATGCCTGTACACGTTTTTTATGACGGGAATCTATCATTTTTTTAAAATACCAATTAAGAGACAAGTAACTCCCATAAATACCCACGCCAATTTACCAAATGAAAGCTTGTCTGCCATCCCTACTAGTCCAATGGTTGTCGTTAGAATAAGGATCATCGGACCAACAAAAGCAAGGGCGGAATTCACAGCAAGAGCTTTCTCTACCTGATTAAATCTCAGCATAAGCAAGGCGGCAATCAATTCAGCTGATCCTGAAAAGATACGTAAAATAGCCATCGACAATACATATTTATCCAATGTAGCGTTCCTCCCTGAAGCAAGTTGTCTTAGAACATATGCCAAAACTAGTCTATTTATATCCACAGAAAAAAAGAGGTAGGCACCTGCCCTTCTCCTGCTGCATATAGTAAGAATAGATAGGCTGGATGATGTAGAGAAACAGTGCAAAAACAAGTTAGGGAGGTACACCTATGCGTATCGATGTTGTTGCCAGTGCCAGTGAAATACGCACAGAAGATGTGATTCACCGCAGCGCAGTGGTTATCGATGTATTTCGAACAACGAGTACCATTGTTACTGCACTAGCACAAGGAGCAATCTGCATTACGCCCGTAGAAACGGTACCACAAGCCAAACAACTTGGACTTGAGGGTATGTTTCTAGGCGGTGAACGATTCTGTAAAAAAATAGCTGGATTTGATGCGGGGAACTCACCTTTGGAATATACAAAAGAATTAGTAGAAGGAAAAAAAGGAATTATGACCACCACCAGCGGTACTAGAGCTTTAATTAAAGCAGGGAAAGCTTCCTATATATTCACAGCAGCCTTTTTGAACGCAAAAGCTTGTGCAGAAGTGCTAACAGAGGTTGATCTGGATATCGCTATTCTATGTGCGGGTCAACAGGACAGGTTAACTATGGAGGATTCACTTTGCGCTGGAATGCTCATTAATTATATAAAACAAGCAGCAGTGCAGCCCGTACGTCTTAATGATCTAGGGTTGGTTGTCCATCATGCCTATCTTGGCTGCGAGGCAGACCTTCGAAATAAGCTGAAAGAGAGCAGTGAGGCGAAGAGATTAACCAAGCACGGACATGAAAAAGATGTGGATTATTGTTTAACGGAGAATGCTTTTACACTTGTTCCTGTTATGGAAGACCACCTTTTAGTCCCTTGGAAGCCAAAAGAGAAAAAAGAATAAAAAAGAGACTTACACGTTATTCATCGTGTAAGTCTCTTTTTGCGCTGTACTACCATCATTATCTTCGATCTTGTGGTCCGCCTACAAAAGCTTGAACTTCTGCATCGAGGTTATAAGCTGTATGCAGTGCACGGATTACTTCATTCAGTTTTGTACCTTCCACTACACAGGAAACTTTAATCTCAGATGTACTTACCATTTTGATATTGACACCTTGGCTTGAAATGACTTCAAACATTTGAGCAGCAACCCCTGGATGGCTGACCATACCTGCCCCAACAATTGATATTTTCACAAGCCCATCCTCTGATGTAATTTCACGAAATGGTAGAATGCTTTCCATTCCTTGAATCACATCAATAGCACGCTCTCGATCATCTAGAGTAACAGTAAAGGAGAAGTCAGCTTTGCCATCACTAATACCGCTTTGTACGATAATATCAACATCAATTTGTTCTTTTGCTAACGCGCCAAACATACCTGCAAGCACGCCTGGAATATCTTCAACTCCCAAAATACTGATACGCGCTACATTTTTATCGTAGGCAATACCGCTTACCACTACGCCTTGTTCCAATGCTGCTTCCTCCTTCACTACCGTTCCTTCATTATAAGTAAAGCTGGATCGAACCACTAAAGGTACTTTCGAATGTTTCGCATATTCAACTGCACGCGGGTGCAATACAGCTGTACCCAAGTGAGCAAGCTCCAGCATCTCATCATACGAGATTTCACTCAATTTTCGAGCAACCTTGACGATTCGCGGGTCAGTAGAATAAACCCCGTCAACATCTGTATATATTTCGCAAGCGTCGGCTTTGATCGCAGCTGCAAGTGCAACTGCTGTCGTATCCGATCCACCGCGTCCGAGTGTCGTAATTTCTCCTTCTTCGGATATACCTTGGAATCCGGCAACGATGACAATCTTGCCTTCTTTCAAGGATCGTAGTACTCGTTCTGGCTGTATATCCGTTATTCGTGCTTTTCCATGAACCGGTTCAGTCCGGAATCCGGCTTGCCATCCTGTATAGGAGACGGTCTCACGTCCTAAGCTTTGGATGGCCATTGATAGTAAAGCAATTGAAATTTGCTCCCCCGTTGTGAGCAGCATATCCATTTCCCGTGCAGGAAGCTTATCATTTAATATTTTTGCCTGGTCAATGAGTTCGTCTGTTGTATCCCCCATAGCGGAGACGACAACGACACATTGATGTCCTTCATCTTGTTTCTGGGCTACGCGTCTTGCTACTCGCTGCATTCGTTCCGTATCACCTACGGAACTTCCTCCGAATTTCATTACAAACAAAGACAAACCAATCTCACTCCCTACCCTTACAAGTATAAAACATCATTATATAGGCGATAAGCTGGATTACGCTTACCTTACTTTTAAACAGTATAATACGAAATTTGGAAACTGGTAACCCTTTTTTACTGTAAATCATTGAAGAAGTCTTTATAACCTCCTCTTTTCTCCTCAAAATACAACAAAGTCCCCTGCTGATTAGCAGAGGACTTTGTAAAAGAGCGTATCTCTCGTAGATAGAACGTTATCTTATTATGCGCGAGAGCTGTATTTACCTTCGCGAGTATCAATGATCAGAACATCGCCTTCATTAATAAACAAAGGTACTTGAACATTCAGACCTGTTTCTACTTTTGCATTTTTAGTAGCACCTGTTGCCGTGTTACCTTTGATACCTGGCTCTGTCTCAATAACTTTGAGTTCTACAGAGTTCGGCAAGTTAATTCCAAGAATTTCACCTTTGTAGCTGATGATGTTTACATTCATGTTTTCTTTAAGGAAGTTCAGTTCCCATTCCAGTTGATCACTAGTAAGTGTGAACTGATCGTAAGTTTCGTTATCCATGAACGTATGCTCATCTCCACTTGCATACAAATAAGAAACACCACGGTTGTCAATTTGTGCACGGCCGATGGTTTCACCAGCGCGGAATGTTTTTTCTACTGTGTTACCATTACGAAGGTTTTTAAGTTTAGAACGAACAAATGCCGCTCCTTTACCTGGCTTAACGTGTTGGAAATCAAGAACTGTAAAAATATCACCGTCAACCTCAACGGTCAAACCTGTTTTAAAATCGTTAACTGAGATCACTAAAAAACCCCTCCTAATTATAATTACAATGTTATTAATTCTTTCTTAGAGTGCGTTAAAATCGAGATTCCAGATTCAGTCAGTACGACATCATCTTCAATCCGAACGCCTCCGATGTCAGCAAGATAAATCCCTGGCTCAACGGTAACAACCATTCCTGGTTCGAGAATATCATCACTATGTTTGGATAAACGAGGGGACTCATGAACTTCCATCCCAAGGCCATGCCCTGTACTGTGTCCGAAGTAGTCGCCATATCCATATTTCGTAATTATGTCTCGTGCTAGCGCATCTGCTTCCCGACCTGTCATACCCGGTTTGATATGCTCCAAAGTATGTAATTGAGCTTCCAGCACAATATCGTAAATCTCAAGCAATTTGGCTGCCGGTGTACCGACTGCAATGGTTCGGGTCAGATCTGAACAATACCCATCTAATAGTGCACCAAAATCAAAAGTAATAAAGTCGCCTTTCTCAATTACCTTATTGCTGGCAACGCCGTGGGGCATGGCTGAACGGATCCCAGAAGCTACAATCGTATCAAAGGAAGAAGATGTTGCGCCATGCTTGCGCATAAAGAATTCAAGTTCAAGGTCTGCTTCGCGTTCTGTCATACCAGGTTTTACGACTGTCAGGATATGAGCAAAAGCAGCATCTGCCAAATCTGCAGCACGCTGCATGATCGCAATCTCGTTCTCATCTTTATATAACCGAAGTTTTTCAACAAGTCCGCTCACCGGAACCAGTTTCACTGGTTTCAGTTGATCTGTGTACGCCTCATACGTTGCGAACGTGATCAAATCCTTCTCAAATCCCAGAGACTGAATTCCTTCTTCAATCAGTAATTCCTTTACTGTTTCCATCGGTTTCGCAGCGTGTTCAAGAACAGTAAATGCTTTTGCTTGCTGCGGAGCCTGTGTCATATAACGGAAATCAGTAAGCAAATACGCTTTTTGGAGCGTTACGAGTACATAACCTGCTGAACCAGTGAAGCCGGTAATATACCGTCTGTTAATCGGGCTCGTCACCAAAATGGCTTCAAGTCCCTGTTCTTTCATAGCCTTACGTAGTTTCATCACGCGGTTGTTCTCCATGATTATACCTTCTTTCTTCGCCTTCAAGCCAGTTCCTTATCTCTCTCTATGAATCTCCAGATCGTTATATCATGGCCTGAAGATCAGATGTAAAGCTGTAGACTGAATCCAGCAAATTGACTGGTTTCTGGTGCCAACACTAACGTGCGTAAAAAACGATAGTACGTTCATGAAAGTCGGCAGTACGTGTAGCTCACAAACCGAAATAAAGCTTTATCCTTGTGTACTACCTTCCCTGCCGATAACCATTTGCTATTTTAACACAATGAGCAAGGGATTGAGAAGTTTTTTTGATTGCAGCCTTATGCCATTTCTGGCTCCCGTTTCCTTTCGTTGGTATACTCGACGGCTATAGAATAACCGATAAATAATCCCCACAATAAAAACAAACAGAATTCTGCGTAAATCGTGTCCCAGGTCACTTCTGTAATTGGCTTTACCATACCGAGGTTTGGACCCGGCCAGATGAAAATAAGAAACCACCATACGATACCGTATAGTAATCCAGGAAGTGGTCCCCTAAGTTTACGCAAAATGAGGATGTACAATAAGGTGGCAAGGATCGAAAATCCGATAAAAAACACCCATCCCAGCCATTGTCCCGGTAGTGAATAAATAAAAGAGTGTTTGAAAAAAGGTTCTGCTATAAATCCGGTTGGAATCACCGTAAAATGAAAAATATAAAAAACCCACTGAATTCCTCCCCAAAATAATCCGGCAAAAAATCCAATTTCCAAACCGAAAAGCAGCGGATTGGTTCGTTTTGTTCTTTTCTGCTGATGGTTCACCCTAAGATCGTCTCCTTATTAATAATATCGTCATGTAAATTCATCCTATAGCATGTAGTATGTGCAAATTCCAAATCGTTACTCAAAACTAGAAATTGCTGGCTAAAAAAGATACAATAGAGGTAATGAAGAGAATAGGAAGGTGAAACTTTTGCCTCAAGAATCAAAACCAGTAGCTTACGGCGGCCAAGCAGTCATAGAAGGCGTAATGTTTGGCGGGAAGCATGTAAATGTTACAGCAGTAAGACGAAAAAACCAGGAAATTGCTTTTTTAGAAGTCCCGAAACAAGATAAATCCTGGGTTAAAAAACTAAGAAAAATCCCTTTTTTACGCGGGATTGTTAGTCTAATTGACTCGAGTGCCAAAGGAACCAAACATCTTAACTTTTCTGCTGATGCTTACGCAGATGACGAGTTAACAGAAGAAGAACGACAAGAACAGAAAGATAACGAAAATACCGGTTGGAGCCTGTCCATGGTCATTGGAGTAGCGGCTGTCGGTGTACTGTCTTTTGTATTTGGCAAGGTCGTTCTCACCGCTGTGCCTGTATTTATTGAAGATTTTCTATTTGGTAACACGGGGTTGAGTAAATTTAGTCACACCTTTATTGAAGGTATTATTAAAATATTGCTAGTATTTTTATACTTGTATGTCATATCGCTTACACCGACGATTAAGAGACTGTTCCAATATCATGGAGCAGAGCATAAAGTAATCAGTGCTTATGAAGCAGGGGTAGAGCTTACGCCTGCCAATGTACAGAAGTTCAGTCGTCTTCACTATCGCTGCGGCAGTAGTTTTCTTGTTCTGAGTGTTATTGTTGGGGTACTGGTCTATTCTTTATTCTCCATCCCTTTCCCATATGATAATGTGTGGGAACGTGTAGGTCAGCGTTTGATTCTCTTACCAGTCGTGCTAGGGCTGTCTTTCGAAGTTCTGAAGTTTACGAATGCAGTTCGTGATATTCCTGTCCTCCGTTATCTGGGATACCCTGGTCTATGGCTTCAGCTGTTAACTACAAAAGAACCAACAGATGATCAGGTGGAAGTGTCTATTGCCTCCTTCAATCGGATGCGTGAACTTGATGCAGAACTTGAGAATGCTACTGTAAACGTATCTTATGCAAGCGGAAATCTGGATCCTGTGAAAGGATGAGGGTGGAAGATGTTGAAACACGGTGTTATTTTCTTTTCAGTCATGGCCTTAGCCATTTTTCAGTTCATTGTATTTGCAGCGAGCGGCGCTTGGAATCAACTCATATTTCCTATCATTCTAGTCGGTTTGATGTTGTGGTTTTATCTGAAGCCACCGGCTGGTTATGCTAACAGCAGGAAGAAACATCCGAAAGTCAAACCGTCAGCGGCAACCATGGCAAAGCTTGGCCAATCCAAAAATGGAGCAAAGTCAACAACAACCAAAAAAAGAAAAGATTATCCTTTCCACGTAATCGAAGGAAATAAAAGAGATAAAGATGATCCCGATCTTCCTAAATATCATTAAAGATCACAAAAGAACCCCGCAGACTTAAGTTCTGCGGGGTTCTTTTGTATCCTTTTTAATTGTAATTCTCAGGAGTAAAGTCTGATCCGTTTCAATTTGCTATTTGGTATAGTATGAGGTTAATGATTGAATTAATCCAAGCGGATTTTTGGTGAGATACTGACTGCTGAAAAATATAGATCCTGTGATATCCTCATACTGCTCATTATATTTAAGTTGATTGATGATCTCTTGTGATGTCTGCCAGCCAACTTCTGCTGTTCCGAGCTTATATGGAGCATGACCGATAATAAGATCTACGTCTGTTCCTTTTACTTCGTTAGCCCACCAGTCTACCAGCACATCATATCTTGCAGCGGTATACGACATACTCCAATAGATCTGTGGAGCCACATAATCGATCCAGCCTTCTTTTATCCATGTTCTAACATCAGCATACATATCGTCATACGCGGCACTTGCTTTCGTGTTAGACCCTGTCGGATCTTTCGCTATGTTTCTCCATACACCAAAAGGACTGATACCATACTCTACTGACGGCTTAGACTGTTTAATACTTTGTCCCAAACTCTGAACAAAAAGATTAATGTTATCTCTTCTCCAGTCACCAATATTACTGATTTTTCCTGCGTTATATTGCTTATAAGCAGCATTGTCATTAAACGTCGTGTTTGATGGATAGAAATAATCATCAAGATGAACACCATCAATGTCGTAGTTATTTACCACTTCCATAATTGCATCAACAATATGCTGTCTTGCCTCCGGGATACCTGGGTTAATATACATTTGGTTTTTAGCGGTTACGATCCATTCCGGATGCTGTTTTATGACATGGTTTGCTGCCAGCGCACTTGTATTCGTTGTGGTATTTGCACGAAAAGGATTAAACCAAGCATGGAATTCCATTCCCCGTTTATGTACTTCCTCAACCATGAACGCAACGGGATCATATCCTGGATCCAGCCCTTGTGTCCCGGTCAGTACTTTATTCCATGGAACCAGAGTCGATGGATATATAGCATCGGAAGCTCCGCGAAGCTGAACATATACGCTGTTAATCCCCATAGACTGAAGAGAATCTAACTCTTTGATAAAATCTTGCTCTTGTTTTGCGATATTTTTAGTAGAGCCTGATTTAGGCCAATCTCCATTAATCGTAGATATCCAGGCCCCTCTTATTTCCGAACTTGGTTCACCTGGCACACTTGGAATCTCAGGGTCCGCAGGCCATAAATTGGTTGTGGTCAGTTTAATCGTTTTAGCTGATTGATTCCAGGTCACCTGTAAGCCTAGATGCTCACTTACAAACCGTAGAGGAACCATAACTCGTCCCTTAATAATTTCTACTGATGTTGTTAAATTTACGGACTTCCCGTCAACAATCCCGGTTGTCTTCCCATTCGTCAAGGAAATAGAAGTATATAGCCCTTGAATGTTTACCGTTTTTGTAGCCTGATTCCATTTAGTTGCAGCGCCGATTCCCTCACTGATTACTCGCAGCGGAACCATCGTTACATTATCTTTCGGTTTCAAATACGGTGCTACATCGGTCATGAGCTGACTTCCATCCAAATAAATCGTAATTTCACTCGAACTTGCCGCCGATATATTCGGGGCTCCTTGCAGTACAAGTAATACAACCAGTAACAAAGCAAGGCACTCTTTAACTTTCCTCATAAAACGTTGTCCTCCAAGCATATAAATTTAGAAAAATAACCCATTTGTTATAGTTATAGACGTTTTTATATGCTGAAAGTTGCGACTGAATGTAAAAACACCATCCTATGAAACTAGAATGGTGTTTTTTCTTTAAGATTCGTTTGTTAGTTCCTTATGGACGTTTCGAAGATCCTGCAGCCTTGCATCATCACGGCGGAAGTACTCCACGAGAGTCTCAATACAAGTTATGGAATCCCAACTAAGGTGATGCTCAATCCCTTCCACGTCTCTGTATATATTCTCGTCCTGTACCCCGATAATGGTCAAAAACTCTTCAAGCAGCTCATGGCGATCCATCAGTCTTTTTCCGATTTTTTTACCTTTTGGAGTAAGGATAAGGCCTCGATACTTCTCATAGATTAAATACTCGTCTTTATCCAGCTTCTGTATCATTTTCGTTACTGAGGATGGATGTACTTCGAGTCCTTCCGCAATATCGGATACACGCGCATACCCTTTTTCATCGATTAACTTATAAATTCGCTCCAAATAATCTTCCATACTGGGCGTTGGCATGTGCCTAACCTCATTTCATTAATGAACTAGCGTCCTTGCGGCCGAGTAAGTTTGCTCTTGTTATGATACATGTTATTCAATAGGATTTGCAAGTCCTGAAGGGCATAGCATCCCGTTTAATACGTAATGTTTCCATGCTTAAGAATACAGTTATCAAGGCAAAATACATAGTGAATTACAATGTGAGAGGAGCTTTTTCATGCCGACTCAAGTCTTAGAAAGACCTGAACGCAAAGTTAGGCCCACTAAAGCTTTTGTCCCTGATCTTGTTTATTTTGAACCAAGTTCCCTCGACTATCCAAAAGGACAGCGCATTCTGGAATGGGTAAAAGAAAAAAACATCGAATATCATATGACGACTTCCCATAACCGAATTACGAATTTGCCTGGAGAAACGGACTTGGAGAAGTATCGGATCGCCAAGCGAACACTCGTAGTCGGAATTCGCAGAACCTTAAAGTTTGATCAATCCAAGCCATCAGCTGAATATGCAATCCCCATCTCTACTGGCTGTATGGGCCATTGTCATTATTGTTACTTACAAACAACACTCGGGGCAAAACCCTATGTTCGCGTATATGTGAATACGGATGATATTCTTCTAGCAGCAAAAGACTATATTGAAGAACGTAAACCCGAGATTACTCGGTTTGAAGCTGCCTGTACTTCAGATCCGGTAGGTCTAGAGCATATTACAGGGAACCTAGCTGACCTGATTACCTTTATGGCTGACGAAGAGTTCGGCAGATTACGATTTGTAACCAAATACCACCATGTAGAACCTCTGCTTTCCTTGAAGCATGGTGGAAATACTCGCATTCGATTTAGCGTTAATGCAGATTATGTCATTAAAAATTTTGAACCTGCTACCTCTCGTTTTGAGGAGAGAATTGAAGCAGCCGGAAAAATTGCTCATGCGGGATATCCATTAGGGTTTATTATCGCTCCTATTATATGGCATGAGGGATGGGAAGAAGGATACGGCGATCTTTTAAAACGATTAGCGAACACCCTGCCTAAAGATGCTACCAAAGATTTAACTTTTGAAATGATCCAGCATCGTTTCACAAAGACAGCTAAAAATCTAATTGAACAACGTTATCCAAAATCTAAGCTGGAGATGGATATTGCTAAACGAGAGACCAAATGGGGCAAATATGGGCAATATAAATATGTGTATCCAAAAAACCAACAACAAGCCTTACGCGAATTTATTACGGAACGAATTTTTGAATATTTCCCTGAATCAAAAATTGAGTATTTCACGTAAGTACTTTTCACTTATATATAATAAAAAGGTGCTTTCCTATACTCCGTCAAAGCTGACAGCTATAGGGAAGCACCTCTCTAAATTTAAACGAATTCAATTCTAAATGATCATCCAATCGGGAGTAATTCGCTGCAGCCAAATCGTAATCTGGGTCATTCGATCAGTAAAGAGTAAAATTCCCATCAAGATCATGATACTGCCTCCGACTTTCATTAAAATCCCAGAGTATTTCGTAATCCATCTTGTTGTACCTACAAAGAAAGCAAGCACGAAAAATGGGACTGCAAATCCTGCCGTGTAACCTGTAATGAGACCAATCCAGGCGCCTGGCTCCGTTGCTGCCATAGCGATAATTGCGGTGAGTATAGGTCCGATGCAAGGAGACCATCCGGCAGAGAACCCAATACCAAAAATAAAAGATCCGAGATATCCCGCCGGTTTCCACTTCATCTCCATCTTACGTTCCTTCATCAGAAACTGAGGCTGAAAAAGCCCAATTAACATCAGTCCCATGACGATGATGAGTACAGCCGATAACATTCGAATCAAATCTTTATACTCATGAAAAAACTCTCCAAACACTCCTGCTCCAAACCCCAAAGTATAGAACACAACGGAAAAACCAAGGATAAAAGCAAGCGTGTGACTTAAGGTTCGTAAACGTATTTCTCTCTTATTTTGCTCATTCTTCAGCTGCTGTACAGACAAACCGGTTATGTATGACAAATACGAAGGATACAGCGGCAAGCTGCAAGGGGACAGAAACGAAGCAATACCTGCCCCAAAAGCAAGCCATACGTTTACATCAGGCATTGAAGGAACGCCTCCTCATGAGTTAGGGATTCGAACAGGTAAGTCTTAAGCCCGAACCCCTTTTTTCCCAAGCATAATGACAATAAGCAATCCAATCAGCAATAATACAATGGTTGCTCCTGGTGCCAGATTCCATATCCCTGCGATCACAAGCCCTGCTATTACAGCAATCTCCGAGATGATAACAGATAAAATAATGGATGCCCGAAAGCTTTTTGCTAGGAGTAAACTAATCGCTACCGGAATCGTTAATAAAGCAGATACGAGCAGCGCCCCAACAATTTTAATGGCGGTACTGATAACCAGAGCCGTCATAATGGTAAGCAGCATATTTAGAATTTTCACAGGAAGGCCGGTAACGGCTGCTGCATCCTCTTCAAAACTGAGCAAAAAGAATTCCTTGTGAAATAAAGCAACCACCAAGATGACTATCGCAGTAACAACACCCACAACCATAAGATCCGTACGATCAAGTGTGTAAATGCTGCCGAATAAGTAACTCATCACATCCGCGTTATAACCCCTGCCTAATGTGAAAAACAAGGAAGCCAGTGCTACCCCGCCTGACATTATAATCGCAATGGATAATTCCGCATAACTTTTATAAGCTTTTCGCAATTTCTCAATTCCAAACGATGCAATTACAGCAAAGACAAGCCCTGCCGCAATCGGATACACCCCGATCAGGAAACCAAAAGCCACACCTGCGATCGTAACGTGAGACAATGTATCCCCAATCATGGAGAGTCTACGCAGTACTAAGAACAAACCAATCAGCGGTGCGGTGACTCCGATAAGAATCCCCCCGACTAATGCCCGCTGAAAAAAATCACTCGTTAAAATTTCCAATCTTCACGACTCCTTTGACCCCTATAACACCGAATGTTGCAAATCTGTCTGAACACAGTTCTCCAGATCATGGGAATGACGAACATAGAAATTAATTTTACCGTTCACCTGCTGAGGTTCGTTTCCAAGATATCCTTTGATCATCTCAATATCATGCGATACCATCAGGAATGTCATATGATGATGTTTATGCATGTGAGTAATCAGTTCAAAGAAACTTGCCTGTGTCTCAGCATCAATTCCTACCGTAGGTTCATCTAAAATCAGCAGGTCAGGGTGATTGATCAGCGCCCGGGCCAAAAATGCACGCTGCTGCTGACCTCCGGATAGCTGTCCTATTCTTTTATCCGCCAAATCCTGGATCCGCATCACTTCGAGAGCATCATCACATTGCTGCTTATGCTTTTTCGTCATTTTACGGAAAATATGTTTGTTATTATAAAGCCCGGAAAGCACAACTTCCCGAACGGTTGCTGGAAAGAGCGGATTAAAAGCGTTCTTCTGCGGTACATATCCGATCCGTTCCCAGTCCTTAAATTTAGCGATGGGTTGACCGAATAAACGAATCTCGCCATCGCCTGGAGGTAACAATCCGACCAGCATGCGCATGAGCGTCGTTTTTCCCGCTCCGTTTGATCCAATAACGCCAACAAAATCTCTTTCCTTCACCGTAAGGTTCAGATTTTCGATGACCTGCTGCTCACCGTATGAAAAACAGAGATTCTTTATTTCAAGAACCGGATCATGACATAAATTAGTAGCTTTTTGCATGGTCTTCCTTCCTTCTTCTTAAGCTAACCTTGATAAAGTTATCAAGTATGATCACATTCTATTGTAAAGCTGTTACGAGATTTTGCAAATTTTTCTCCATCAGCGTGAAATAGTTATCTCCATTCTGCAATTGTTCTTCGGTAAGCCCTTCTACCGGGTTAAGAACCATCGTTTCTACGCCTGCCTCAGATGCAAGAGTTTTTGCCAATTTATCAGAGACCAACTCTTCAAAGAAAATATAGCGGATTCCTTCTTCTTTCACCAGCTTAGCAAGTTTCACAATATCTTGTCCTGTTGGTTCTGCATCAGGGGAAAGTCCCATAATTGAATGTTGTGTGAGTCCATAGTCACGTGCTAAATATCCAAATGCCTGATGAGAAACAACAATTTCTTTTTGAGATACGTTAGAAAGTTGTTCTGAAAACTTCGCATCCAGATCTTCTAGTTGTTGTTTAAGTTCACTATATCTCTCTTCGTAACCTGCCTTATGTTCTGGGTCGGCTTCGACAAGACTGTTCTTAATGTTCTCTGCCATAACAAGCGCTGACTTTGGACTTACCCATGTATGAGGATCAATAGAACCATGATTATGCCCATCGTCTTCGTGATCATGTGCATGATCATCATGCGCTTCACCTTCATGTGTATGGTCTTCCTCTTCCGAATCAATCAGATTAATACCTGCACTTACTTCCACAGCTTTCACATCGGAGTCTTTATCTAGAGCTTTCAGAAAATTTGGAACCCATGCTTCAAGCCCTGCACCATTATATAAGAACAAACCAGCTTTGGATGTATTCACAATATCTTGACTTCGTGGTGTCCAGTCATGCGGTTCAACACCCGTTGGCAGCAGATTAATCACATTAACATCATCTCCGCCAATCGCCTTCGTAAACTCATAAATCGGATAAAAACTAGTCACTACATTAAAATGGTCCTCCGAAATTTTCCCTTGAGAAGAACTACCCGAATTGCTTCCGCATGCGGATACAATCAACATCATGATACTGCATAAGGTAACCGTCATAAAAAAACGTGACCTTTTTGCTGAATTCGTAAGCCTGTTTTTCATTTCATCCACTCCATATTTACATTGTTTTATCCTGTCTTTAATCGTAATCGTAACGATTACTACTAAATAGTAGTATAGGTATCCGCCTATTGGTTGTCAATACTTTTTCAAATGGAAAAAAGCGCCCCCGAAAGGACGCCTCTTCCGCATATCGTATTCTGAAATGACATAAGCCCTTCATCCTACGAGTATGCTCTTTTTCATTTATTATATAAGTCTGTATAAAAAGCTTACTTCACAATAGCCCCGTTCGGCATATTTTCTGGAACGGTAGCAAGGGTCAGCTGATCCCCATGAGACGCAGCCAAAATCATCCCTTGGGATAATTCACCCCGAAGTTTCACTGGTTTTAGGTTCGTTACACAGATTACTTTACGGCCGACCATTTCCTCAGGAGTATAGAATTTAGCAATACCAGATACAACCTGGCGCTGTTCGTAACCAAGATCAAGCTGCAGTTTCAGCAGTTTATCCGCTTTTTTCACCGGCTCGCAAGCAATTACCTGTGCCACGCGAAGTTCCACTTTAGCAAAATCTTCAATTCCGATCTCAGGTAAGCCTTCAGGAGCAGGGACTTCTTTGGCTTCGGTTTCTTTCGCAGCTTCTGGTTTGGATCCACCTGTCATCGCATTCGCGATATACGCTACTTCCTGCTCTACATCCAGTCTAGGGAAGATCGGCTCTCCTTTACGAAGCTCATTGCCTTCCGGGATAAGCCCTGCTTGTTTTGTGCTGTCCCAAGCAGTCAGTTCGCCCTCTTCAATATTGAGCTGTTCCCAAATTTTACGCGGTGCTTGCGTTAAGAACGGCTGAAGTAAAATGGACGCTACACGAAGGGATTCCACAAGGTGAGCCATAACGGAAGCCAGTTCCTCTCTTTTCGCTTCATCTTTCGCCAGAACCCAAGGCTGAGTCTCATCAATATATTTATTGCAACGGCTAATAAATTGTCCAATAGAAGTAAGTGCTATAGAGAATTCTAAATTCTCCATCGCTTCTTCTACTTTTTGTACCGTCGTAAGTGCCAATTCTTCCAATGTTGCATCAAATGGCGTCACTCCTGAGCGGTATGCCGGCGTTTTTCCATCAAAATATTTATGAACCATGGCTACCGTTCGATTCAATAGGTTACCTAGATCGTTCGCCAAATCGGAATTCACACGTTCTACAAAACTTTCAGGAGTGAAGGTACCATCTGAACCAAATGGAACTTCGCGAAGCAGATAGTAACGCAAGGAATCCAGACCATAACGATCAATCAAAGTAACGGGATCTACTACGTTCCCTTTGGATTTGGACATTTTACCGTCTTTCATAAGCAGCCAGCCATGTGCAAATACTTTCTTCGGCAGTGGAAGATCCAGAGCCATCAGCATAATCGGCCAATAAATCGTATGGAAACGTACAATCTCTTTACTCATGAGATGAACATCAGCCGGCCAGAATTTATCATATAGTGATGTATCATCGGTACCATATCCGAGTGCTGTAATATAGTTAAGCAGCGCATCAATCCACACATAAATTACGTGTTTCGGATCGCTTTTCACTTTTACTCCCCAATCGTAACTTGTACGAGAGACAGCCAAATCTTCAAGTCCTGGTTTGATAAAGTTGTTTATCATCTCATTTTTACGAGACTTCGGCTGAATAAATTCTGGATTTTGTTCGTAGAAAGCTAAAAGACGATCTGCATATTTGCTCATTTTGAAGAAATAACATTCTTCTTTTACAAGTTCTACAGGATGTCCGCTATCTGGGCTTTTTCCTCCAATGATATTACCTTGGTCATCTTTGACTGTATCCACAAGCTGGGTTTCTGTGTAGTACGTTTCATCAGGAATACTGTACCATCCTTCATATTCCCCTTTATAAATATCACCTTGCGCTACTAAACGTTCAAATATATCTTGAACAACCTTTGTATGTCTTTTTTCACTTGTACGGATAAAGTCATCGTTAGAAATATCGAGTTTCTTCCATAGATCCTGGATACCTGCAACAATTTCGTCTACAAATTCAATCGGCGTTTTACCCGCTGCTTGCGCTTTTTGTTCGATTTTCTGTCCGTGTTCATCCGTACCTGTTAAATAACGAACATCGTAACCTCTTAATCTTTTGTACCTTGAAATCGCATCTCCTGCTACCGTTGTGTACGCATGCCCAATATGCAGTTTGTCACTTGGGTAGTAGATTGGTGTTGTGATGTAAAATGTTTTTTTCTCCGTCATTATAATACCTCCTGTAAAATAATTGGTGCCCTGTCATTCTGCAAAAAATACCAGAAGACAATACAAAAAGACCCTCATCCCCTATGGGACGAGAGTCTGTTATTCTCACGTGGTACCACCCAAATTCCCTGGATCCTCACGGATCACAGGCTCAACCGGTTATGTTGTGTCATCAACCGGACCCATTAACGCTGGAACACGCCACTCCCTTACCTCTTCCTTTGTATATAGAAGACGGCTCGAAAGTGGTTCCTCCAGGACCATTTTCCAGTGATCTACAGACCGGTTTGCAGCTTCCCCGGCTCTCTGTACTGCAGATGTTAACTGTACTTATCCCTTCATAAGAAACATATGAATTTATCAAAATAATACTAAACGAACGCAATCCATGTCAAGGTTATCACATGCCTATAAGCCTATGATGTGGAAGAATTCTAACTTCCTTTTTTGGGTGGAACCAAATCCACGCCTCCTGGATGAAAGGGATGACATTTCATAATCCGTTTAGCAGAGAGCAATGAACCTTTTACCGCACCATGAACTTCGATCGCTTCTAGTGCATAAGCCGAACAAGTCGGATAAAACCGACAACTCGGAGGTTTCAGTGGCGATATAAATTTCCGATAAAATGTAACAGGTGCTTTTGCAATCGTACGAGTAACCTTCATCTTTACTGACCCTTTGAAGAAGCTTGATTCTGATCTGTCTTAGGCGACACTTTGCCAGATACTTGACAGTCTTTACAATAACCAAAGATTTCAAACTTATGCTCCACCACTTGAAATTGATCTGGTGTATCCGTAAGCTGCATTGGACAAAACTCAATAGGAAGCGTCTTTTGACACTGAAGGCAGATCAGATGGTGATGGTGATGTCCCGAGCTGCAAGAAGCCTTGAATTTCACTCCATCCTCAAAGATGACTTGTTCAAGTACACCTAGTTCCTGCATGACCCTGAGATTTCGATAAACCGTATCAAAACTGAGCCCGCTGTATGTCCGGCCCATATATTCGTATACATCCTTTGGTGACAAATAACCTTCTGTTTCAGCAAAAAGTCTAGCGAGCGTCTTTCGTTGATCCGTAATACGAAGTCCTTGGCTAGACATGGCTTCAATAATCTGATTCGTTGACAGCATGACTTTTACCCTCCCGTCATACCAAATCTGTCTATATATCTATAATGCCTGAAATGGTGTACCACGTCAACGAACATAGAACGACCTTTTATCTCTGCAGAAAAAAAGAACTCTTTATGACTTAAAGAGTCCTTTTCCATCCTACTATTGTGTTAATCCTTAATTCTTACTTGGTAAAGGTGCAATCAGCAGGTTAACGGGAAGGCTGCTTGCCGGTGCTGCTGTGAGTAAAATTTCTACTTTACGTTCATATTCTCCCGTACGATATAATACGGCCTGTTCATTAGGAGCTCTAACCGCGCCATCTGTATAAAGAGGAGTTATCTCTCCATTTACCATGGCGTAACCCGTATACGTACCTCCTCTTGGATTAAAGGAAATCAAAGTATTAGGTGCAACGCGCTCCAGCGTTATTTTATAAAGCACCCCAAAGTTACCAGAGTTAGAAGCTTCCACGCCGACCATCGGGTCCATTCCCGTTACATTCGGGTCATCCTTATTATCCCCTATCACGAGTCGTTCTGGCTTTTCTCCAAGTCGGTCACTGTAAGTAATCTCCCGGGTTGCATTTGGATAGGTGCCCCGATTATGCACTCCATCCCGATCCAGAATAGGAAGTCGATAAAGTACCTTCAGCGGATTTAAATTTTCGTCAATAATAACAACGTTATACTCAATCGGATAATCACTATACACATCGGATAGTAAAGAAACGATCTCCTGCTGCTTCATGCTTGTTTTGCTCATATCCGTCAAGATTAGCTTGCTTTCCCCTGGTTTCAATGTAGTCGTTGTACGTTTTGAATCATCCTGAATCGTGGTAAAGTAACGCTCAACCGCTTTTTTTCCAGCTGCTTGTGCGATTGTGCTTGGTCCAGCAAATCCTAGATTCTCTGTACGCAGGATCGCTGTTGCAGAATTCTTGTTTGTCGCTACAACGTACATTTTCACTCTTTTTCCCGTATTATTCTTATGGTGAATTAAGAAACGAGTGTTGCCTACTGCTGTATCTTTGTATACGATACCTTCCTTATACACCGTTTCCGGGCTGTTACTGCGAAGTAACGTACTCGGATAATCCGTATACGTATAATTCACTTTTGCCCACGTGGGCACGGCCGATCCGTCAAAGGAGAACTTTTCTCCGATGGGCGTAAATAGCTGATTAAACTCGGTTAACGAATAGAGCGTTTCATTCGTAATGATAATCGTTTTTTGGTAGGTATTTGTTAATCCTTTATTATCCTTCACTGTCAGGCTGATTGTTTTTGGACCTGGCGTAAAAAAGGCAAGTGCATTATTATTCCATTCTGTTTTCACAATGGCTTCATCATCTGAACTTTGATCTGTGTACGTAATGAGTTCGCCCATTTTATATTCTTCTTTATCCGTTACAAACAAAGCTGCCGGCGGCTGATTAGGACGCAGGACATTGACCGTGAGTGAATAAGGGTCACTCCAAGAACCACTAGAGTCTTGTACATAGTATTTGATCGTATATCTCCCTGGAGCATCAAATACGTCTTTTTTTCCTTCCCAACGTTCATTTATGATGGAAAGACCTTTTGGAGAAACCCCTTCTGCCTTGTATGTAACAGCTTGTCCTGCATACACTTCAGAAGGTGATATGCTGAAGCTAGCAATTGGTTTTGTAGATAAATTCATAACGATGCTTTTATTCACTAAACTATACTTGATCCCAAGTGCTCCAGTGATCGCTGTTAGAGGCACCATAAAAGTATTTTGAGTCTGATAGGAGGTTCCTTTCATTGTTTTTGAAACTCCGTTGACCTTGTATTTATTGCTGTTCGTTTTGAACTTCAGTTCATTATTCCCTTGAATGATACTCGTTTCTTTTGTGGTGTTGTTATATGAAACCCGGTACCCGACCCGGTCAACCAAAGCGCGAATCGGTACATAAGATACACCGCTTTTCACTTGCATCGGCTGCGGCGCATAATAAGTTACACCGTCTTGCACCATTTTTTTACTATTATAATAGAGGATCAACTGACTGCTGCTGCTTAGCGGCTGTACCTCTGGAACTTCGGGAACTTCTGGAACCACTGGAGCTTCGGGAACCACTGGATTTTCTTCTGTTTGAACAGGAGTCTTATGATCCTCTGGATTAGATGTAACATCTTCTACAGTACCCGTAACCGTTCCTCCTGTGATCACAGTAGCTTCTTCTGTAGTGGCCTCTTTCGTTCCACTGATGGTGTCTTCTTCTTGTTCTGTTACACCAGATACATCCGTTTTTCCTTCCACTTTCACTTCTTCGTTAGCTGTTTCTTCAAGCTGTGATTTTTCCTGAACAATCGTATTTGAAACGGGTTCATTCATGGCCATTTCTGCGCTTGCCGTGTATGCTGGTACCACTTGTGAAAATAGAGCTAATATGGTGAGCAGCGTTAATTTCTTGAATTTCATTCTCCGACTCCCTCTGTATCTATTTTGTATAAATTCCTTATCATGTCATTGTATTAGACGCACCTAGTCCTGAAAAGTTGCTCTCTACTTTACGAGAAACAACAAAAAACAGCATCCTTTGACAGTTAACCGGCATCAAAGAAATGCTGTTTATACGTTTTTTTAAATTATTGATTATTACGATCAGCAGTGACCGGTGGATTCGAAGCTGCCATCTCACGATACTCTGATGGTTTCATCCCATAATATTTGTGGAATACCTTGGAGAAATAGCGTCTTTCTCGGTATCCAACCGAAGCGCCAATCGATGCGATACTGCGATCTGTTCTGGCAAGCAGTTTTTGGGCTGATTCCATTCTTTCTTTTGTAATATATTCAACAAATGTCACTCCAAAATGGCTTTTGAACAACTGACAAAAATAGCTGGGGCTAATATTCAATTGATCTGCCATTTCTTCTATGCCCAAATCCTGATCAAGGCGCGAGGCAATATAATCTTTAGCAGAAGCTACCAGTAAACCTGCTGACTTTTTGGGCTGCTCTTCACCACATCTTTCTGTCAACGTAAGGGCGAGTTCATATAATTCTCTGAGTGTTAGAGGTTGAAGCATCACATTCCAGAACTTCTCTTCATCCTCTGGCTTTAATATACGCATTTCATGCATTTCACGCAGCATATGAACAACCACATAGTGAAAATATTTCACTGCCTTGCCTGGTATCTCTTCGGGTTGAAGACAGATTTTATTATATAACTGATGTAAAATATTCGAAATCTCGTCCTTGTTCTGATGCCTTATTCCTAAAGTGAGTCGATCTGACCAAGCACGGGACATCCAATCATTCTCTTCATCTAATAAATCCTTACGCATCGTAAGGAGCTCCGAATGTTCCATGTGTATCACCGCCTGTTGCGCTTTTCGGTACTGCTCGGCTAGCAATGAGAAGACAACCTCTTCTCCCTCGGAGTATAAACGTACGGACATCCCTGCTACTTCTTCGAAAGTTTGTTTTAATTCACTCAGTCCCTCTTGATTGAGACCTGATCTATTAAAAACAGAGCTTTGCTCAATAACAATGCACCATTCGCCTTCTCTTGTTTGAATGACAATGCCAGGGGGGACAAGCTTCTCCAGTTTCCTTTCTAAAGCTTCTCGCACCTCTTCATGCCAGGTCTTACGCTCCTGGTCGCTCCAAAACATTGCTCTGCGAAAATAATCCTGAGCATCCAGAAGGATGAGGGTATACCGATTCTTCTCTTCATGTACTTCAGACTGAGGAACAAGAGGATATGAACTTTTTGACTCGCCAAGAAGTAATTCCAGCAACCATCTTCTCCGAATCCAGTTACTCATTTGTTCTTGCTGTAAACTTCCTTCCTTTTCCTTCCTCCTTTTCTTCATAATATAATCAGCTAACTGGCTGATTGTCTGTTCCAGCTCTATATAATCGATAGGCTTGCATATGTACTCTCTCACTCCCTGCTGAAGGGCAAACCTTGCATATTCAAATTCCTGATACCCGGTAAGCAGCAAAATTTCAGCTTTTCCATCCCGTTCACGATACTGCTTAATAAAAGAAAGACCATCCATGATCGGCATACGAATATCGCATAAAATTAAATCAGGGTCAAATTCAGCAATCTGCTCAAGCGCTTCACGGCCTGTTCGTGCAGTTCCAGCAACTTCAATTCCTATTGTTTCCCAGGAAATAAATTCAGTCAGGTTATCCAGAATCGGTTGTTCGTCATCTACAAGCAGCACCTTCAGATTCAAGGCCGATCCCCCCAATCGTTTTTAGGCAGTATGCACCGGATCACCGTTCCATGACCTTTTGAAGAGCAGATAAAAATCCCATAGTGATCCCCATATTGAATTCGAATTCGATCTGCTACACTTCTTACCCCAAGACCACGTCTTTCGGACATAACCGGACTTTTTAAAATCGCTTTATGATCAGGCCAGTTGGAAGATTCTTTTAACATATATTCAAACCTGCTGAGAACTTCATTATCCATGCCGAGTCCATTATCCTCTACTTGTAGGATCACTTTCCCCATATCTTCCCATGCACTAACTTTAATCTTACCTTTGTAATCAATTCCTTCAAATCCGTGCTGAATGCTATTTTCCACTAATGGCTGGAGGGTAAGCTTGAGCATTGGAAAAGATTCGAGCCCAGAGGGAATATCCATTTCATATTCAAAAAGATCTGGAAAACGGTACTTCTGAATTTCAAGATAGCTTTTCAGATGTTTAACTTCTTCTTGAATCGTTATTTCTTCTTTATCCTGAATACTAATCCGCAAAATGCTGCCGAGTCTCGTTACCATCTCACTCACTTTACGGCCTTCTCCTCGAAGGGCAAGACCATTAATCGATTCGAGTGTATTAAATAGAAAATGCGGCTTAATCTGTGCTTGAAGAACCCTTAGCTCTGCACTTGTTTTTTGCATTTGTTCAGCCTTCACCCTGGAGAATAAACTGCTTATTTTATCCATCAGATCATTAAATCCCTGAGCTAACAGCTGCATCTCATCATAACCTTTACCTTCCACTCTAGCGCTAAAATCACCTCGTTCCACTCTGCGCATAAACCGAACAAGTACAGCAATCGTACCTGTAATTCGGTTCATAAACAGAATATTGAACATGAGGGCTGCGAGCAGACAAGCCATGATAATAATGACATACCACTTCGCCAGTACCGTCGTTTCCTGTGATAAAGACTTCCACGAAGTAACCGATATTAAATGCCAAGGAGAATCCTTCATCTGATAGGACGAAACGATACTCTCCCTGCCATTAAATCCTACTTTTAAACTTTCATACCCTTTCGAAAAAGGCTTTTCTTGTTCCACCAGTTCTGACATATACTGCCCTTGGTAGGTACTCGAAGGATCATAGACAATGAGTCCATCCTCATTTACCATCATGAAATGCGTATCTTGCGCACCGCTTATACTGAGATTTCGAAAAATACGATCGATCTCCCAGTTCTTAATTTGCACAACAAGAATACCGATGTTTTGAAAAAAGCTCAGTTCCTTTATTAATCTGATCTGTGTAAATACAGGTTCGCTTCCTGTAAACTCCGGGTATTCAAATGGTGCAATCCACCGGGGAACTCCGTTCAACTCCATCACTTCATTGTATAAGGAATGCCTTTTAAACTTGTCAAAGGGTAAGGCATTAAAATTTTCTTTAGTAAAAATAGATACAATCCGGTTACTAGGCGCTGGTTGAAGGTTATATAGGAATGCATAGCTGATTGCCGGGTAATTATATAGAAGACTGCGGAAGTTCCGCTGACTTGCATTCAGAGATAATTGATCTCCTTCTCCAAGATTCACTGGATTATCTGCGATAAGAGCCATATGAAAGACGGAGGATGCAACTCCACTATCCGTTACATTATTCATCTCGCGAAACACATTTTCTATACTGTAGCTGATGGATTTAAGGGAATACTCGGCCTGCTCGCTATACTTTTTCTCAATGGTATGAGATGTAACGAGAAAAGTTCCGATCCCCATCGCACACATGGGAATGACAATGAGAGAAAGAAACGCCATATATAGTTTCATCCTTAGATTCATTCGGCATTTCTCCCTATATCATCTTTGCGAATGTTACCCTTCAGCCTTTTACGCTGCCTGCTGTTACGCCCTCAATAATTTGTTCTTGTAAGATAGCATAAATAATAATGACAGGCACTACACTGTACACAATACCTGCAGACATTTGAGCATAGTTCATCTGATACTGATCTCGGAACTGAACCATACCTACTGGAAGCGTGCGGAGCGTGTCTGTAGATAAGAAATAGTTAGCCAGCAAAAACTCATTCCAATTACCAAGAAAGTTAACAATAAAAACGGTAACAATGGCAGGAATAGTAAGAGGTAACACTATCCTAGCAAAAATACCAGGCGCTCTCAACCCATCCATAACCGCTGCTTCTTCAATTTCACTCGGAAGTGATCGCATGAATGCCGCTAGGATAATAATTGTAAAAGGCAGAGCATTTGCGATGTAAGGAATGATGAGCGCTAAGTGCGTATCCAGAATGTTCATTTTTCGTACAAGTAAATAGATAGGCAGCATAAGTGAGTTGTTCGGAATCAGCATGCCTACGAGAATAAGACTGAAAAGGGCAACATTCCATTTGCCATGTTTCATCCGTGTTACTGCGAAAGCAAACATAGCACCAAGCAGAATGGATATAACCGAAGCTAAGATGGAGATATACATACTATTGAAAAAATACGTTCCAATCTTGGCATTCACCCAAGTTTCTACATAGTTGGTAAATACGAATTCTTTTGGAATTCCAAACGGATTCAGTGCAATCTCATTATTATCTTTCTTAACAGAAGAGAAAATAACGAACAAAAATGGAAATAGAATAACTAGTAAATAACTTAATAAAAAGAGATGAGGGATTGATTTTTTTAGTTGGGTCATCTTAGTATTCAATCCTTTCACTACGGCGAGCGATGAGCAACTGATAAAGTGCCGTCAGAATCAATGTAAAGATAAAGATGAGCACTGCAATCGTGTTACCATAACCGTATTTAAAGTTTGTGATTGCATACTTGATCATATAAGTTGCCAGGACATCGGTGGAGCCTGCCGGGCCGCCTTTGGTCATAACGATAACGATATCCGCAGCTTTCATTGCCCCTGCAATAGATAACATAATCACCACTGATATAATAGGTTTAATTAAGGGAAGAGTTATAGAGAGCGCACGTTGCAGCCGCGTTGCACCATCAATTTCTGCAGCTTCATCCAAATCACGCGGTATCGACAAAATGGCCGCGAGTACCATAATGATATAAAAACCCGTCCACTGCCAAGCATTCGTTAACAGAATAGAGAACATGGCGTACTTTTCATCAGATAGCCAGTACAAAGGTTCGATCCCAAAAAGGCCAAGCAGCTTGTTTAAGAGGCCAATATTCGGTTCGTATATAAATCCCCACAGGATTCCAATGACGGCAGTAGACATAATGGAAGGCAGAAAAACGGCTGTTTTATACAAACCTTTTAGTTTCTTGACGTTTGCAATTAACAGGGAGAAAAAAATAATTAGCGGTACTTGGATAAAGCAGGAGAATACGATAAACCACCCATTATTCTTCGCTGACTCCCAGAACCGTTCATCACCGAGGGCTTTCAGATAATTAGAAAAACCGATAAACTTCGGATTTGCGGAAACCCCGTTCCAGCTTGTGAAGCTGTAATAAATGGAGCTAAAAATGGGATATATGAAAAACATGAAAAATAAGAGTAGCGCCGGAAAAATAAATAAGATATATACTAGCGGATTACGAAGTGATTTGTTCATGCTGGACCTCCAATAAATAGAGCCTTTATTCAGATTCTACTTGATGACCTTTATGTCACTACATTCTACATACTAAATAAAAAAATACCCCGGACGCCGTCCGGGGTACGTAGCCCTTTGTTTTATCCTTTATTCAACTGCTGAGTTTGCTTCTTCCTGAACTTTTTGCAGATCCTCTGCCATTTTTTCAGGAGTCGTTTGACCACCAATCAGTTTTTGAATTTGAATATTACTGATCTCCGTCGTCACATCAGCCTGAACAAGAGAATCAAATGCCGGGAAAGAGGTTTCCGATGCATTGAGTACGGCTACGATTTCTTTCATCAGATCATCCGTAATGTTTTTCGTTAATACCTCTTCATCAAACTTCATAGCAGGCAGTACGCCATCCTCTACCAGACCTCTGATTTGCATCTCTTCATTGTAAAGATTTTTGATAAAGGATTTTACGGCTGCGAGTTTTTGCGGATCTTCTGCTACAGAAGCGGCAAAACCATATCCGTTGTTCACATCACGCATTAATGATGTTTGGTCCCCTGCTCCACCATCAACAGCAGGTAAGTTAAAGAACCCTACTTTTCCGATCAGTCCTTCACCGGATTGACCTTCTTTAAATACGGAGGATTTCCAAGTACCGTCGTACATTAGAATCGCTTCACCGCTAGTGAACTGAGTCGTGTATTCAGCATATTCAAATCCAAGCTCACCTTTTTTGAAATATCCGTTGTTAACCCATTCCTGATACTTTCCAAATGCTTCGACAACCGCCGGATCTGTCCATTTTGCTTCTCCTGTTGCGAACTTGTTTGTCACATCAGAACCCGCATAACGGGACCAGAGATGGTTAGTCAGCATAAGCGGGACCCATCCTGCTTTGGATGCACCAGCAAGAGGTACTTTTCCGTCTGCTTTGATATCTGCAAGCTGTTGTTCCAACTCAGCGAACGTTGAAGGCGCTTTCCAACCTTTTGATTCATAGTACTCTTTGTTATAGAAGAATCCTTCACCGGAACCCCCGATAGGAAGTCCGTATACGTTTCCTTCATATATAAACGGTTCTAGCGATGAAAACTTATCTGAGATGCCTAGCTCATCTAAAATTGGTGTCAGGTTAAGCAGCATTCCTTCTTTAGCGTATACTTTCGCATCCGGGCTTCCAAAAAGGTCGAAAATATCTGGCGGGTTTCCTGCAGCCATTTCGCCGCGAAGCTTCTCTTTACGGTTTACATCAGAGTCAACTCCATCGAGTGTAAAGGATGCCCCCTCAACTTCTTCTTCTACCTTTTTAATCACATCTTGCAGAATGGCGAGACGTCTTTGCTTGTCAGCCCCAACTTGCGTATGACGCAGTGTCATTTCAAAAGGTTCCGTAGAAGCAGCCGGCGGTGTTTCCCCCGAAGTACCTGGGTCGGCAGCTGGTGGTGTTTCTTTACCACTACTACACGCTGCCAGAGTTAGTGATGCAGCAAGCATAATAGACATCATCGAACCAAATTTTTTCTTCAACATTTTGTGACCCTCCCCCTAAGTCCCTCTGTCCTGGATGAAATTTACATCCGCTTTACAATTTTCATTATAAAACTTTTTATTTCGAACGTAAGGACGACATTTTAGTAATGGAGGGATAAAATCTTCGAATAACAAAAAAAGATCTCCCTACGAGTTAAAGTAAGGAGATCTTTTAAATATCTTAAGTTTTTTAGTAAGAAAAATGAAGATTCTGTGATTCCGTACGTCCTTCTTCAATAATGCGGTATGCACGATCCACTTCTTCCTGTGTTGGAGATGGTACTCCTTCTAGCGGGTACTCTTTGCCTAGAAGTTCCCATTTATAAATACCCATTTGGTGATAAGGCAGAATCTCGAACTTTTCGACGCCTTTCAGTGTCCCGATAAATCGTCCCAAGTTACGCAAATCTTCTTCATCATCATGAATACCAGGTACATATACATGTCTAATCCACATTTTCTTACCATGATCTGATAACCAGCGTGCTGTCTCCAGCATCCGTTCATTGGATTTTCCAGTCAGCACTTTATGCTTTTCATCATTGAAATGCTTTAAATCAAGAAGAACCAAATCCGTTGCATTAATTAATTCTTCTATACGGTTCATATCATTGAATCCATTGCTATCCAGTGTGGTATGAAGGTTCCAACGTTTTTTCACTTCTTGAAAAAGGCTTGCTACAAACCCTGCTTGAAGTGTCGGTTCTCCACCAGAGACCGTCAGACCACCACCAGAACTTTTATAGTAATTCAAGTAAGGCTCAATTTCACTTAGAACTTCTTCCAGTGTCATTGTCTTCCCGCCGTCAAGTGCCCAGGTATCTGGGTTATGACAATACTGGCATTTGAGATGACAGCCTTGCATAAAGAGCACAAAGCGGATGCCTGGCCCATCGACAGTGCCGAAAGTTTCCAATGAATGAATATGTCCTTTTATCATCATTTCATCATCCTTCCACGCACCCGCTTGTGCGTACTTATTTTTACTTACATGCTGCCGTGGAACGTACGGTTGATAACATCAAGTTGCTGCTCTTTCGTCAGTTTGATGAAGTTAACCGCATAACCGGATACACGAACTGTAAGCTGCGGATAATCTTCTGGGTGTTCCATTGCGTCAATCAATTGTTCGCGGTTAAATACGTTAACGTTCAAGTGATGCGCGCCACTTCCAAAATAACCGTCCATCATGGAAGTCAGGTTTGTTTTTTGGATTTCTTCTTCTTTACCCAGCGCTTTTGGAACAATGGAGAACGTGTTAGAGATTCCATCTAAGCTGTGCTCATATGGCAGTTTCGCTACCGAGCTAAGACTTGCGAGTGCACCTTTTTTATCGCGTCCATGCATTGGGTTCGCACCTGGTGCAAATGGTTCGCCTGCTTTACGTCCATCTGGTGTAGTTCCTGTTTTCTTACCATATACAACGTTAGAAGTAATCGTAAGAATGGATTGCGTAGGCATCGCATTACGATAAGCTTTGTGCTTACGAATCATCGTCATGAACGATTCAACCAGTTCAACAGCGATTTGGTCTACACGATCATCGTTGTTACCGTAGCAAGGGAAGTCGCCTTCGATTTCAAAATCAACTGCAATACCGCGCTCGTCACGGATTGGACGTACTTTTGCGTATTTAATTGCACTCAAGGAGTCAGCTGCTACAGACAGACCAGCGATACCGCAAGCCATTGTACGCAGAATGTCGCGATCATGCAGCGCCATTTCAATACGCTCGTAGCTGTATTTATCATGCATATAGTGAATCACATTCAGTGTGTTCATGTAAAGTTTAGCCAGCCATTCCATCATTGGTTTGAAGCGTTTCATGACTTCGTCATAGTTCAATACTTCAGATGTAATTGCAGGATACTCAGGGCCAACTTGCATACCCAGTTTTTCATCCACACCACCGTTGATTGCATACAGAAGTGCTTTTGCTAAGTTTGCACGTGCGCCGAAGAACTGCATTTGTTTACCAATACGCATTGCGGATACGCAGCATGCGATACCATAATCGTCACCGTAGATTGGACGCATCAGATCATCATTTTCATATTGAATGGAACTTGTTTCAATCGAAACTTTCGCACAATACTTTTTGAATCCTTCTGGCAGTTGTTCAGACCAAAGTACAGTTAAGTTTGGCTCTGGAGCTGCACCAAGGTTATACAAAGTATGAAGGAAGCGGAAGCTGTTTTTCGTTACACGAGTTCTTCCGTCCATACCCATACCACCGATGGATTCAGTAACCCATGTTGGGTCTCCACTGAACAGTTCGTTGTAATCTGGTGTGCGAAGGAATTTAACAATTCTGAGTTTCATTACAAAATGGTCTACAAGCTCTTGAGCTTCTTGCTCAGTAAGTGTTCCTTCTTCCAGGTCACGTTCAATGTAGATATCAAGGAAGGAAGATACACGACCAAGAGACATTGCCGCACCATTTTGTTCTTTAATTGCTGCAAGGTAAGCGAAGTATACCCATTGGAAAGCTTCTTTCGCATTACGTGCTGGGCCAGAGATATCAAAACCGTGCATTTCACCCAGTTGTTTCAGTTCTTGCAGTGCACGAATTTGTTCTGAAAGTTCTTCACGAAGACGGATGATATCTTCATCAATCACATCAACTTCAAGTTCATTTAATTCTCTCTTTTTATCTTTAATCAGGAAATCCACACCGTAAAGTGCTGCTCTGCGGTAGTCACCAATGATACGACCGCGGCCATAAGCATCTGGCAAACCTGTGATAATCCCTGCTTTACGAGCATTTCTCATCTCTTGGGTATAAGCGTCAAATACCCCTTGGTTATGCGTTTTACGGATGGTCGTAAACATATCAATAATTTCTTGTGGAAGTTCGAAACCATATGCTTTACAAGCGTCTACCATCATGCGAATACCGCCGAAAGGTTGGATAGAACGTTTGAACGGAGCATCCGTTTGAACCCCTACAATTTGTTCTTTCTCTTTATCAAGATAACCTGGTTTGTGAGAAACGATAGTAGAAGGTGTATTTACATCTACATCGAGAACTCCACCATTTTCTCTTTCTTTTTTGGTAAGATCCATTACGATCTCCCAAAGTGCTTTTGTATTTTCAGTTGCCCCTGCCAGGAAACTTTCATTTCCTTCATAAGGTTTCAAGTTTTTTTGTAGAAAGTCATTTACATTTACTTCTTTTGTCCATTTGCCTTTTTGAAAGTTTCTCCAACCGGACTGTACACTTTGCACATCTTTTTCGGTTACCGCCATGGTAATCCCTCCAATAACTTTTGGTTTAATCTGGACTGATTGAGAGGACAAGGCGTGAAGGAAGGGCCTGGTCCGAACAAAATCCATGAAAACTGTACTCCTACTAACTGTAAAACTGTTACTACAGCTGTCACACTATGTGACTATTTTCACTTCCTTGCTAGTTATAACCCCTTCTCTTCACTTTTCAAGGGAAGCGACTGTTTCATGGAACTGCTTTACACCTTGAATTATAGAACATATCTCACACCTACTCTGTGATATAAATCACATGGTTTAAACTGTTATTCTATTTTTATTTCTCTGTTATAGTCGGTCGGCAGATCGGTAAGCAACATGAATTCATCCCCTTCCTCCCTTTTATAAAAAAAACCGAGCTAACCAGGATTATTCCCTCTCAGCTCGGCTATTTTTATCATTACTTATTTATCAAAATTACCATAGAAAGCATTACGGTACACATCAGCGAGTTCTGTTACCAGAGGTAACTTCGGATTAGCTGTTGTACATTGATCTTCGAATGCGCGGTCTGCCAAATAATCTACACGGGATTCGAAATCTTTAGCATCAAAACCTAGTGCTTGGAACGATTCTGGGATGCCAAGTTTTCTGTTCAGATCACGAATAGCTTGAATTAAGCTGTTTACCCCTTCTTCTGTTGTGCTTGCAGGGAGTCCCAGAATTCTTGCAATTTCAGCATAACGTTGATCAGCTACAAAGTGTGCATATTTAGGGAAAGATGCAAATTTTGTTGGTTTTTTCGCGTTATAACGAATAACATGCGGCATCAAGATTGCATTCGTACGTCCATGAGCAGTATGGTACTGTCCTCCCCATTTATGGGCAAGGGAATGGTTAATTCCAAGGAATGCATTTGCAAACGCCATACCTGCAATGGTCGACGCATTATGCATTTTTTCTCTAGCCAGTTTATCCCCGGTAAGTGCAGATGCTTCGAGATATTCAAATACAAGCTGGATGGCTTTAATTGCAAGTCCGTCTGTATAGTCATTCGCCATTACTGATACATATGCTTCAATTGCATGGGTAAGTACATCCATTCCTGTATCAGCAACTGCTGTTTTAGGCAAACTATAAACGAACTCAGGATCTACAATTGCTACATCAGGCGTAAGCTCATAATCAGCCAGCGGATATTTCGTGTTGCCATTGTTCTTGTCGGTAATAACCGCAAACGAAGTAACTTCAGAACCCGTACCCGAAGTGGTTGGGATTGCAACAAATTGTGCTTTTTGTCCCAGACGCGGATATTTGTAAATCCGTTTACGAATATCCATGAATTTTTGTTTTAAGTTGTGGAAACTTGTATCTGGGTACTCGTAGAACAGCCACATTGCTTTAGCAGCATCCATTGGCGAACCTCCGCCAAGAGCAATAATACAGTCAGGTTGGAATTGATTCATTAGCTCCGTACCGCGTTCTACTGTTGTTGTCGATGGATCTGGCTCTACATCAGAGAATACTTCAATGGCAACAGGCACACGGCGCTGACGAAGGTAATGTTCTACTTTTTCCACATAACCGAGTTTTACCATCATTGGGTCAGTAACGATGAGAATACGGGAAATGTCCGGCATTTTGGCAAGATATTGAGTAGCACCTTTTTCAAAGTACACTTTGTTTGGAACTTTAAACCATTGCATATTCACAGTTCTCCGCGCCACCCTTTTTACGTTAATTAGATTGACTGCTGTCACATTAGAAGAGGTCGAGTTACGACCATACGATCCGCAGCCGAGGGTAAGGGAAGGAATATTAGAATTGTAAATATCACCAATGGCCCCATGCGTCGAAGGCGAATTTACCAGAATACGGCATGTTGGCAGACGATCTGCAAAACGATTAATCACATCATCATTATTGGAATGAATAACCGAAGAGTGACCCATTCCGCCAAAAGCAACGATTTCAGCTGCACGTTCAATCCCTTGTTCTGCTGTTTTTACTTTGTAGCAAGCAAGTACCGGGCTAAGTTTTTCTGCGGAAAGCGGGAATTTCGGACCTACACCGTCAATTTCTGCAATCAGGATTTTTGTTCCTTCTGGTACATGGATTCCACACATTTGAGCAATCTTCACAGCAGACTGTCCTACAATTTTTGGATTGACAGCGCATTTGTCAGCCATAATAGCTCCTGCTGTAAGTTTCGCTGTTTCTTCTTTAGATACAAAATAACATCCATTGTCGATTAACAATTTTTTCACTTCATTATATACCGGCTCTTCAATGATGACAGCTTGTTCAGATGCACAGATCATTCCGTTATCAAAAGATTTAGACAAGATCAGATCATTCACCGCTTGTTTCAGGTCAGCTGTTTTTTCAATGAAGCAAGGAACGTTACCAGGTCCTACACCAAGTGCTGGTTTACCACAGCTATATGCTGCTTTTACCATAGCACCGCCGCCTGTAGCAAGAATGAGCGCAATATCTGGGTGATTCATCAGTTCGTTTGTTTTTTCCATAGAAGGTGCTTCAATCCACTGGATACAATCTGCTGGTGCTCCTTCTTTGATCGCTGCGTCTCTTAAGATGCGTGCTGCTTCACGGCTGCAATTTTGTGCAGATGGATGGAAACCAAAAATAATCGGATTACGTGTTTTGATAGCAATAAGTGCTTTAAACATCGTAGTGGAAGTCGGATTTGTTACAGGTGTAATCCCCATAATTACGCCGACAGGTTCAGCAATCTTTTGGCAGTTTTCAAATTCGTTGTCTTCAATGACACCGACTGTTTTATCGTATTTAATTCCGTTATAGATATATTCTGTAGCGAAAATATTTTTAATAATTTTGTCTTCATAAACACCGCGTCCTGTTTCTTCTACAGCGAGTTTAGCCAGGTGCATGTGTTTGTCTAAACCTGCAAGTGCCATTGCCTGAACAATGCGGTCGATTGCAGCTTGATCTAGTTCCATAAATGATTCGAGAGCTTTCTTTCCTTTTAGTACGATTTCATTAATGTAATCCTTGGCAGTTACTCCCTTTGTTACTTCTTCTTTATTAACAGCCATGTGATTCATCCTCCTACCAAAATGTCTATATATTTTGTTTCTCTCTTTCTACGAGATCATAGTATCATAATAAAAATATAAAGTTTGTGATTATTTTCACATATTTTGTGAATGTCTTCACAAAGTTTACGGGTACGCCTTTCAGTAGTGAAATGAATCACAAAGTTTAGAATTTCGTCACAGTTTCCCTCTCTTCAAGGCCCAAAAATCATATTCATAAGTATATACTTGAGGTATTCAAAGACTTAAATCACATTAACAAATGACTGTTCTCATGTTAAGGAACTTATTTACGATAAAAGCTAGGGGGAAATCATGATGACTTATACAAATGTATTAGAAAAGACCGAAGGAAATACCAGTTGTTTTTCCAAGGAAAATTTGAACCGCCTTTTTGACTCCATGAAGGAACGAACTTTCCCCCAAGGATCTCATCTTTTCTGGGAAGGAGACACTGCAGATAAACTCTTCTATATAAAGAAGGGTCGGATTAAAGTCACTAAATCAACAGATGAAGGTAAAGAACTCATCATGTACATCCATCAAGATGGAGATATGACAGGTCATGCAGATCCCTTCTTCTCAAGTCGACACAGTTTCTCTGCAGAAGCGCTTGAGGAAAGTGAAGTTGGCATTATTGAAACCGCTGATCTTGAATTGTTAATTGGGTTATACGGTGACTTCGCAATTGACTTTATGAAATGGATGGGAATTTACCACCGTATTACACAGACTAAATTCCGTGATCTTATGATGTATGGTAAGCAAGGAGCTCTATGTTCTACACTGATTCGCCTCGGCAATACTTACGGTGAGCAACAAGCCGATGGAAGTATTCGCATTAATAAGAAATTGACGCACACTGACCTCTCTAACATGATTGGAGCTACAAGAGAAAGCGTAAACCGAATGCTCGGGGAGCTTCGAAAAAAAGGTTCTCTTGCTTATGAAGGTGGCTACATTATCATTAAAGAACTAAATTCTCTTCGTGAAATTTGCAGATGTGAACAATGCCCCATCGAAATTTGCCGTATTTAGAATAGAAAGAAGCCGGTTCCTCCCAGAGGAATCGGCTTCTTTCATTCTTCACACATTCTTTACGCGATTCTGTGTTTTACTAGATTTTCTCTACGATTTCAATCCGCACTTCATCACCTGGATCTAAAACCATATCAAGTCCATGTTCAGCAAGTTCCTTGTTATTCACCTTCATCATCCACTTCTCCGATATTCGAGGGGTATAACCACTTATAGATTGAAGATGCTTCTTATTATCGGACAACTGCACAGAATCTGTACTCATTAGTAGATCTCTAACCGTGAGCGTGGGATCATACAGCCTTGCTATTGTAAATCGTAATTCCGGATTATTTGATCCGCCACTTAACTCCAGAGTAACCCCTGATCCACCCGTTTGGCTCATATCTATAGGTGTCGCAGGTACTACGGACAGTTTGAGTGAATCTTTGTCTTTTATGGATTGTCCCCACATATCAGCACTGATTTCTTTATTGTTTTTCTCCACCTTCCACTGTAACGTATCATCAAGTACAGTAGATCCGACCGAAATAATCTGATTTGACTCCTTCGATAGATTCGCTACACGGTCCAGCGCTTCATAAACCGTCATACCTTCATCATAACGTAAATGCAAGGATTGATTCATAGACGGTATAAAAAATCCACCTTCCACAATCATGTTCACCTCACCTGGTGTTCCTTCCTCGGCTCCACCTACGTCTTCATTCCATGCACTGCAACCCGAAACCAACATAACGAGCACGACCAGAATGATAGATGGGATTGTAATTGGATTTCGCACTTTCATGCTATCACCACCTTACTTTTTTTGGCCTCAGTCTATGAGCAATTGTGTGGTTCATTTAATGATTGCTAAAATTAGACAATATCCGTCAATCACATAACTCTAGCATACTATTATCTATACCTTGAGAGCAACTAATGACAAAAAAAGCCCTAGGAAGGGCTTCATATTATTAATGAGATTATTCTACTGCAGCTTGCATAAAGATCCGCGTTCCAGACCTGTTCTTTATGTAAGGTCCAAGCCCTTTAAACTGCCGATCCGATATATATACTCCCGTCGTTAAGTGCTCCTCTACCATTTCAGATTCAGCGGAATAAACAACCGAAGAAGTGCGTAAATTCTCCTGATAGATGGGAATAGACAGATTTCGTTTGCGATACGCTTTACCACATGTACGTAACGGTCTCTCTGAAAAATAAGTAGGCACAAAATAGGCTGCTATAATATCAAGTTCTTCCTCTGAATAAAAGCTATCTTCCCCGAGAAAAGGATGCAACAGCCTTATTTCTTCATATTGTGACCAGATCAGTGCTTGTAAACATAGACTAATTAACGAAGTAATGGTATTTTCACTTGTGCTAGAAGATAGATCGCTGGAAGGGTGAAACTCCAAGAGATTAAGACTTGTTTTCATATCTGTAATTGTCGTGGGATTCTCTGTACTTTCTGGCGTATACTCACTTCCAAGAAACTTCCATCCTTTTATTGTATATATCCATTTTTGAAAATAAGTACGTGGAACCTGTTGGAAAGCGGTGGGATAACTGAGGTCTATAGAGAGATAATACTGTTTAGCCATCGTGGCTGCTCTGTCATAGATCGACTGAACTTGTAAGGATGCACGTTCGAGCACGTCAACTTCGTGTTTTGGGTAACCCACTTTTCGGGACACGATATTTTTATTCATGTGATCAGCCTCCCTACGCCAAATTCATTTCTTCGAAATTATACTCGAAAATCCGCCTAGAGGTGCATGGACTACTTCTATTTGAAGAAAAACTCCTTATTTTCGGTTTAGGAAAATAAAGAGTCTTAGGAGCAAAAACTTACCCTATTGTGCTTTGTTTTTACTGCAATTCTTTGTGCTAGTCAATCCATTCTTCAGCCCAGTTTTGAATCTGGGACATGACTGGATTTAACGCCTTTCCCTTCTCTGTAAGTTCATATTCAATACGAACTGGAGTCTCGGGATAAACATGACGTGTTAGTATACCTTCTGCTTCTAAATCTTTCATTCGCTCAGAAAGCATTTTGTCACTCATCTGTGGAATTAGATTGGAAATATCTTTAAACCGTTTAGGCCCGTCTAACAATGTTTTAATAATTAGTCCGTTCCACCTTTTACCTAAAAAAGAAAAAGCAGTTTCGAACCTTGGACACATCTTAAGATGTGGATTTTCCATTATTTTCACCTCTTTAGTAATTCCATGAAAAACAACTTACTATAAGTTAGTATATTTCATATTAACATATTTTAACCCGAAAGAAAACGAAATATTAAAAATAGGCAGAAAATAATTTATTACAATTATTACCCATTATGGGACGCTATGACTCTTTTCTAAGTAATCAATAAAAAGGACCGTCCTAAGACGGCCCTCCACCCGTGGCGCTACAAAACTTATGATCGTATCCCGCGCCTCCATTAGTGTCTATATTACTTAGTTAAACATTAAACAAGAATATCTCCTAACGGTCTCACTGGTTCGCTATAACCATACACCGGTTTGGTGTGCGGAGTAGGATAAGCCCATCTGATGGAATTGCTGATGACCTTCATCACTTGCGGATTGTAATAGGTTGGATATGTCTCATGACCCGGACGGAAGTAAAAGATTTTCCCTTCGCCCCGCTTAAAAGTACATCCACTTCTAAATACTTCGCCACCTGCAAAGTTACTCAGGAAAATAAGTTCATCTGGCGTAGGAATATCAAAAAATTCACCATACATTTCTTCATGTTCCAGTAGGATGTGACTTTCAATTCCTTCTGCAATCGGGTGATTCGGATTCACACACCAAATAATTTCTTGTTCTTTTGCTTCCCGCCACTTGAGATCGCAAGAAGTACCCATCAAGGCTTTAAAAGGCTTAGAGAAATGACCAGAATGAAGTACGATAAATCCCATGCCGTCTAATACCCGTTTCACTACCTTACTTACAACCTGATCATTTACTCGATCATGTGCCATGTGTCCCCACCAGATCAGTACATCTGTCGTATTTAGGACATCATCGGATAATCCATGATCAGGTTGATCGAGCGTAGCCGTGCGAATGGCGTATCCCTCACCCTCTAGACCATCAGCAAGCACTTTATGAATTCCTTCCGGATAAACTTCTTTAGCCTCATCATGAATTTTCTCATGGACAAATTCATTCCAAATCGTGACGTTAACCATGTTTATTGCCCCCTAAAATATTTACACCCACCACATATCGCCAATAGGCTCTTCAATTAGAACCTGTTTGAGATTGTGGACGGCTTTTGAAAAACCTTCTTCAATAGACATTAAGCCATCTTCATGCTCAATGCTGACAACATAATCGTAACCTACAAGTCTAAGGGCGCTTATGATATCTGCCCACGTTTTTATATCATGACCGTATCCAACCGTACGGAACTGCCAAGCACGAGTCTGCATATTCGTATAAGACTGCATATCAGTCAGACCATACATATTTACGTTTACTGGATCTATTGTTGTATCCTTCGCATGGAAATGGTGAATGGCGCCCTCGCGTCCAAGAATCTTGATCGCCTCTACAGGATCAATTCCTTGCCACCACATGTGAGACGGATCAAGGTTTGCTCCGATCGCTTCTCCAGCTGCTTCACGCAAACGCAGCAAAGTGGCTGGTGTGTGTACTGAAAATCCGCCATGCAGTTCTAAACCAACTTTAACATCATGATCAGTTGCGAATTTTCCCCATTCCGTCCAGTAAGGTATCAGTTTGTTCTCCCACTGCCATTTCAATACTTCTTGGAAATCATTTGGCCAAGGAGCTACAGGCCAGTTCGGATATTTAGCATCTTCATGATCACCCGGTAATCCAGAGAAGGTGTTGACGACGGGTACTTCGAGTTTTTCAGCAAGTTTTACTGAATTCACAAAATCATCATGAAATTTCTTAGCGATATCTTTTTGAGGATGAAGCGGATTTCCATGACAGCTTAGTGCACTGATGGTTAAACCACGAGATTCAACGGCCTTTTTAAATTCTTTTAATTTCGTCTCGTTCTCTAGAAGTTCTGCTGGTTTACAATGTGCATCCCCTGGGTTTCCGCCTGTGCCGATTTCAATTGCACCGAGTCCCTGAGAAGCGATATAGTCGAGCGCTTCTTCCAAACTTCTGTCACCAAATAGTACAGCGAATACGCCTAATTTCATAATAAATTCCCTCCTAGTTCTATAATAAGTAGGTTTTAAGCCGGGTATTGAAAAACCCGAAGCGAGCTTACAACTAGATTCTTACCTGCTTACTTCGGGATCTACTTTCTATTACCCAATAATTGATTGCATCTATGTTAGTTTGTATTAGTCGAAATACACTGCTTTACCTGTACGTGCAGATTCGTAAATGGCTTCCAGTATTTGAGTAACAACCAGTGCCTGCTCTGGTTTTACCAGCGGTTCTTTGTCCTCAGTAACCGCTTCGATCCACATTCTTGCTTCACGATCCGACTCTGTTTCACTTGAACCTTCGAAGAAAGCAACGCCACCTGCGTTAAGGTTAATATTTTGATCATATAATCTGCTTCGTTTCTCTCCATTCAAACGAAGACCATTTTTCATGTCCGCTCCGCCTTCTGTACCCGCGAGAAGGGTTTGAGCTTCGCCTTGTTCTACGATATTTAGTGCCCAGCTTGCTTCCACTTGAATTGTTGCTCCGTTCTCCATCGTTACAAAACCAAAAGCAGAATCTTCTACTTTAAATTCTTCTGGATCCCAAGGACCAAAGTCATTTGCCGCATTTTCACGGTTACTTAGTTTATGGAACACAGATCCCATCACACTCTTCGGCTTATAGTTATCCATGAGCCATAAGGTTAAGTCGAGTGCATGTGTACCAATATCAATCAGCGGCCCGCCGCCTTGTTTCTCTTCATCCAGGAATACTCCCCAAGTAGGAACGCCGCGGCGGCGAAGAGCGATCGCTTTACCATAGTAAATATCCCCTAAATCTCCTTCTTCTATGAGTTGTTTCAAATACAAGCTATCATTACGGAAACGGTTTTGATAGGCGATCGACAGCTTTTTGCCCGTACGTTTTGCGGCATCGATCATTTCTTGTGCTTGTTCTGTCGTTTTCGCCATTGGCTTTTCACACATGACGTGTTTATCTGCTTCAAGCGCTGCTACGGTAATAACCGAGTGAGAATCGTTAGGTGTACAAACATGAACAATATCAATAGATTGATCTTTTAATAGCTCATTATAATCTGTATATACTTTTGCACCTTCTACACCAAACTTTTCAGCTGCTTCCTCTGCACGAGATTTTTCAATGTCACAGAATGCAATCATTTCTACATTTTTCTGTTTGGATAGAGCTGGCATGTGTTTACCGTTTGCAATACCTCCGCAACCGATAATAGCTACTTTTACTGTTTTAGACATTTACTTTTCCTCCGTTATTCACATATTGTTTGATCCAATTTAGGCTGGTTTCAATGCTTTGTAATGGGGGATTCGTACAAAGGTCCTGCTCGACAACAATCCACTCTACCCCTGCTTTATCCGCTGCATCACCTACTGCTGCTACATCTACTTCACCTTGACCAAGCTCGACAGTCAGCGGACTTCCATCTGGATTACGTTTTAGATCTTTCCAGTGAACAATCGGGAGACGTCCTTCGTAAGCTGCGATATATTCGACTGGATCGTAACCAGCATAGTGTATCCAACAAGTATCAAGCTCAGCTAACACCTCTTCAGGGAGTGTAGAGAATAATGTATCCAGCGCTGTTTTTTCATTAATTTTCTCTGTCAGTTCAAAATCATGATTATGATATAAAAGCACCATATCGTGTTGTTTCAATTTATTACTAATCTCCTTGAGATTCGCAAAGATTGAGCTCCAGTCGCTGCGCTGTTCTTCAGATAAATGAGGTACGATAATGTTGCGATTCCCGATCGCTTTGTGATAAGAAACCACTTGATCAAAGTCGTTTACCAAACTATCATACTGTACATGCGTACCTACCATTTCGAGACCAAGCTCATCAAGCAATGACTTAACTTCTTCCGCTGAGTATCCATAAAAGTGATGGAACTCCACTCCTTGATATCCGAGTTCTGCGACTTTAGCTAGAGTTCCTTTAAAATCTTGTTCCAATAAATCACGTAGTGTGTACAATTGAAGACCGAGTTTTAACATGGGGAGCCACCTCTGCTGATTGGATTAGTTATTACATAGGCTATGAAACGATCTCATTTACAAAGTTTAGCTTCATTACTTGCTGATCTACTGTAGATTCTGGCAAAGTACTTTCTAGAAGAACATGTCTTCCTTCCAGGGAAGAGCGCTCAAAAGCATGCATTGCTTCAAGAATATGATAACCAAGCTGTCCGCTTGCTTCGGCAGGTGTCTGACTTTGAATAGCCTCTGCCATTTGATTCAGTCCTGCTCCGCGTTCATTCTGCTCACTCACAAACACAGGCTCGAGCGTCTCCCATACGGCTGACCCATATTTTCTTAGTTTGACTTCTCCATTAAAAAAGTTTGGGTCTGGAACTTGCAGTGTACCTTTCGTACCATGAATTTCAATCAACGGCAAACTGGACCCTGCGGGAATATCAAAGCTCGCAATCATAGTTCCAATGACTCCATTCATGAAATCAATGGTTCCTGCTAAATGTGTTGGAGTCTGTACCTGCAGCTTCTGTCCTTGTTTTGGCCCGGAACCGACAACACGATCTGGGATCTGAATTCCTGTTGACGCGCTGACTCTTCTAATCGGGCCAAGCAATTTGACGAGTGCCGTTAAATAATACGGTCCCATATCAAGCATCGGTCCACCGCCGTAAGCGTAGAAAAATTCTGGATCCGGATGCCAGGATTCAGGTCCGCCTCCCATAAAAAATGCAGTAGCGGATACCGGGGTGCCGATCAGACCATTTTGAATAGCTTGAATCGAAGTCTGAATACCAGAACCCATAAACGTATCCGGAGCACATCCAACATAGAGCCCCTTTTCTTCCGCAAGTTCTATTACCTTACGACCATCTTCAAGAGAAATCGCAAAAGGCTTCTCGCCATAAACATGCTTTCCTGCTTGCAGAGCCGCAATATTGGTTAAGGCATGACTGCCGGGTACCGTCAAATTTAAAATCAGTTCAATTTCGTTATTATTTAGCATTTCATCTACTGTGTAAACGTTTTCCACACTGAATTCAGCTGCCCGCGCCTCGGCGCGTTCCATGATCAGATCCGCTAACGCCACGACTTCAATTACAGGGCTATTCTTCAGGTTGGTAAGGTAGATACTGCTGATATTGCCACAACCGATGATGCCTGTTTTCATTTTTTTCACTTCCACGAGTTGTGTCACTCCTCTGACGTAAGTAGCCTTTGGAAAAATATAACTCATTAAATCCTGGTTCTATAGTATTCGATTTGGTTTTAAATTAAAATGAAGTATATGATAAAAACATGAACAATCTGGTCATAATTTTAATTCAAGGAGATCTCTCATATGACAGCTGATCAAATCTGCCAAGTTCTTACAGCAGGTTTCTCATTTCACCGTAAACCTTACTATTTTTCACAGTCAGACGGAGTTAAGAATTACTTATTACGACTCCAAACGGATGGTCGCTGCCGTGCCAAAGTAAATGGGAAACTAACGTATATCGAATCAGGGGATCTTCTTTTATATCATCCTACCGAGCCATATGAATTAAAAATCGACAATGAAGAGAATAAATTAGGAGAGGTCCTTGTAGAAAGTGGGGATTATCATATTTTTTTTAGCGGGCAGTGGGTTGATGAATGGTGGAATAAAAAAAAGCGTCCGACGCTGATCAAGGTTGATTTAACGGAAAACTTACTAACTTTATTCCGACAAATCGTACTTGAACAGCGGCGGATCGCCAATCCTTACCCGGAAATCCCAAGTTACTATATGCGTATCTTATGTCTTGAAATCGATCGACTTCTCTCAGAGCAGCCTACATCCACACAAAACGGATATCTTGCCTTTCAGATCAAAAATTATATTGTGGAAAACGCCTCTACTCTCTTCAAACTAGAAGATGTAGCATCCAGTGTAGGGATTAGTGTGTCTAGAGCCGTTCACTTATTTAAAGAAGCTTTTGATACCAGCATTATGCAGTACACGATGGATGTTCGGCTGAATATGGCCCGGGAACGCATTATATTTAGTCCTATGCCGCTTGAACATATTGCTGATTCCTGCGGATTCAACAGCTATACTTATTTCCACCGAGTATTTCGCTCAAAATATGGCATGGCACCTAGAGAGTTCCGCACCATTCACCGAGAACAACTGCTTTAATTTTTCTGTTTGTTCAACTGGTTTGCAATAACCTCAGATACTACCATCGCAAGATCTTCATTACCATATAAAGATAAGACTCCGAAGAGTGTATCATTAGGAATCTCTCCTGCTTCTTCCTTAGGAACAACAAGACTCAGCACATGCTGGAGTCTCTCGTTATGTTTTTGATCAGGATACGCTTGTTGATATAACTCCTCGGGGTTTAGTCCATGGTTTACACACCACTGTGCAAACACCAGAATCATCATATCTTCATCCTGTCTGTAGCTTTCAATGATTTGTTCTTCTCTTGTTTTATAATCCATAACAATTTCCTCCTGTATTTCCTTTTAATGAAGTTACGTTTTACTTAGTATTTGCTCTGCCAGTTCATGACTTGCCAGTACATGTGCAGCATGCAGTTCGCACTGTTCTGGCTCTTTACCTATATGATCCAAAAAATGCTGCACTGCAAAAGTGAATCCTCTTCGATCAAGAATGGAATCCCAACTTCCAAACGTCCGAATGCTTTCACCGGAATTTGGTTCCCATCTTCTCGCAGTTTCCATCTGTTCGACCACGATTGAACGATGATGCCCGTGCAGCTCCACTCTCTCAAGATCAGTCCCTGCCAAGCGATGAGTAGATATCATTCCGAAATTTTCTTTGTTCTTACCATAACGGATATGACCATAACCTTGCAGCAGACTTCCGCTTGAATTCATATGCAGCCCGTGCGATATCCATTCAACATCTTCACCACTAAGCCACAATAAAGTATCGATCATATGAATAAAATCATCATATACGGTTATCCGAGCTGAATCGGTACTTAGTTTACTACGGTGTTTGCTTAGAGACATATTTTCTATGCTTCCCTTTTCAGCAATCCAATCCCTTGCGTCTCTATAAAGGGGCGCAAATCTACGGTTAAAGCCAACAGCTAAGAGTACATTCATGGATTCTGCAAAAGCAACCATTTCTATCGATTCTTTCAGATGATAGGATAAAGGCTTGTCTACGTAAATAGCAATCCCTTGTTCAATACAAGCCATAACGATCTCAAAATGCGATTCAGTAGAACTATGTATAAACACAGCATCCAGTTCCCAGCTAAGCAGTTCCTTCATTGAAGATGTCCCTTTCGGAATCCGGTACAGATGCATTACTTCTTCGACTTTGGTAAAGGATCGATTCATCACACCTACAATTTCAACACCCCGATGTACTGATAATATAGGCAAATATACTTTCCTTGCAATATCACCTAGTCCGATGATGGCAACCTTGATTCGTTTCGAAGCACTCATCCCGTATCCCTCACTTCATCTTTATTCTGCAACTAAGTGTATCAAGCAAGCAAAAAACAATCAAAACGCATCTAATATCAAATCAGATTATCCATTCACCCTTCGTTAGACTATAATGGAGATCATACTACCTGTAAGGAATGATTTGGTTTGAAAAAATGGCTTCTTTTTTGTTTATTGTATATTCCTTTACTCGGGGTATTGTTTATTTATCGTAATGAGATTATGGATTGGTCACAAACTAATGCATCATATACAAATCTCACAATCCTTACCACCGTTTTTGCCCTATTCCCCGTCCTGCCGTTTAAGCTCATCATCGCTTTACTAGGGTATGCATTCGGTCCTATTATGGGAGGCATTGTAAGCTGGCTGGGTACCATGATTTCGTCCCTCATTACGTACGGCGTATTTCGCTGGCTGCTCAGAGATACGGGCGACAGTTATTTAAAACAGATTCCTGGAGTGAAAAACCTGACGATCATGATGCAGCAGCAAACATTCAGCGCTGTGCTTCTAGCAAGAATGATTCCGATTATTCCTCAAATGGCAGTGAATGTTTATGCGGGTACGGCTGCTCTCCCTTTCTGGAGTTATATGATTGCTTCAGGACTTGGAAGATTGCCGAGTATCGCCCTATATGCGTATGCAGGTAAAAATGCTGCAGAACATCCGCTTGCCACGCTTACGATTTTTATCATTTATCTCCTGCTCCTGATCCTTGCGTTTGTATCGTATCGAATAAGGTTAAAGCAAATACAAGAGGACGGGTCGTAACCAAAGATTGGTTTACCGGCCAAGTTTGGGATATAATACATCTACGCAAAACCTTAAGTTCGATTATCTCATCAAGATTGGAGTGAATTATATTATGGAACCATTATATACAGAAAAAGCAACATTCGCCGGAGGATGTTTTTGGTGCATGGTGTCACCTTTTGAAGAACTTCCAGGCATCCTTCAAGTAAAATCAGGTTACACAGGCGGTCACACGGAAAACCCAACCTACGAGGAAGTATGTTCGGATACAACGGGTCACGTAGAAGCTGTACAAATCACTTTTGATCCAAAAGTATTTCCTTATGAGAAGTTACTAACCCTGTTCTGGCAACAAATCGATCCTACGGATGCAGGGGGTCAATTCCATGACCGCGGTACTTCTTACCAAACTGCTATCTTCTATCATACAGAAGAGCAGAAAGTAAAAGCTGAAGCTTCGAAGCAAGCTCTTGAGGCAAGCGGACGTTTTGATAAACCAATCTTCACTCCCATTCTTCCGGCATCTACATTCTATGAAGCTGAAGAACATCATCAAGATTATCATAAAAAGAATCCTGCTCATTACAAACGATATCGCAAAGGTTCAGGACGTGAAGACTTCATAGAGCAATACTGGTCTTCGAACAAGAAACAAGATAATCTAAGAGAACGCCTGACTCCTATACAGTACGAAGTAACACAAAACAGTGCAACAGAACCTCCTTTCCAAAACGAGTATTGGGATCACGAGGGTGAAGGCATATACGTTGATATCGTGTCGGGTGAGCCGCTCTTCAGCTCACAAGATAAATATGATGCAGGCTGCGGCTGGCCAAGCTTTACTCGTCCCTTACGCAGCTACAGCATCAAAGAAAAAACGGATCTCAGCCACTTTATGATTCGTACAGAGGTAAGAAGCCGGGAATCAGACTCCCATCTTGGTCATGTATTCGATGATGGCCCTGGTGAGAATGGATTACGGTACTGCATTAACTCTGCCGCACTTCGTTTTGTACCGAAAGAGGATATGGAAAAAGAAGGGTATGGGGAATATCTTTCTCTCTTCGAAAAGTAATATTTAAATCTAATAAAAGCGCACACTCCTTGATTATGGAGTGTGCGCTTTTTGATTTATAGAAAACCGACAATCCAGCTGATCCATAAAGCAAAAGGAATCAAAAGAAATTGGGCTACCATCGTTCCAGCCAGCCGGGATACCAGCATATAACCATAAATTTTATTCATATGGGCGACAGTAATCTCTCCACGTAACGTACGGTCGCTTAACAGAGCTAATTTGGGATCTATCAACATGGCGAGAAGAATAGTCGCGATCCCATTGATAAGTCCTGTTGATTGTGAAGCAGTTACCGCTTGTTCAGGATTCATATAAGCAGCATATAGAGTAGCAAGTACACCGCAAGTATAGATCGCAGTTACGATCATATTAAGCAACATGAGTCTGCGGGGGACTCTCCCTATCATCAGCTGTTTAAACATGGATAACCGAGGCAGGCACACATAAAACCACGCATTTTTCAATTTTGAAAGATGAAATAATGACTTCATCATTGCCGGGATTGAGCCCGCCTTCTCTAAATGGACCACCATCCTGGCTGACCAGCGTACCGTTGTCGGAAAGAAAAAGATAGCGATCATCGTGCCCACGGCAGCAGCCAGAATAATGATATGTAGTCCCATCTGAATGGAACCTCCACCGCTTACTCTAGCGGAATCAATCATAGAACCGAGCAACGGACCTTGTGCCATATTAGACGTGCGGGATAATAATAAGAGCATGCCGGACAATGAGATGGCTATTGTTATTCTTCGTGTCCTCATTCCACCGAGCCGCAGTGCATAAGACATACTGTCTGCTGCATGAATAATCATCGTAAATAAAAAAGGCAATGCCAGTTGATAGATCATCTATGGTTACTCCTTTGTCTTATCCAAGTAGTTCAGAAGTCCAGTTCATTTCTCTTCTGTTTTTGTTACCTGCGAAAAGGGTAATTCATTATAACGTAATATTAAGATCTAACTTCTAACTAAATTCCGATTACAGGAGGAACCTATATGCCTTGGAATAAAACAGATTATCCCCCATCCATGAAAAACCTAGAGCCCCGTGTACGCAATAAAGCGATTGAAATTGCTAATGCCCTGCTCGGAGAAGGTTATGAAGAAGGTCGTTCGATAGCTATTGCTACCGCACAAGCAGAAGAATGGAATGAGAATCATCCTGAAGGAGAAACGAAAACTCAAACCAAAAGCGGTAAATCCGATCATTCTTCTTCAAAAAAAGCAGACTCGTCAGGTCACGCTAGTGATCACCGAAATATCCATGTAGTACCTCGCGAAGACGGATGGGCTGTGAAAAAAGAAGGAAAAGAGAAACCCGAACAGATCTATGATGTGAAAGATGAAGCTGTAAAAGCGGCGAAAGAAATCGTTTCATCCAAAAACATTCGTCTCATCATCCATGATAAGCAGGGTAAGATCCAAACATCAAAAATTTACAATTAAGCTTCGCTTCTTGCAATCGCAAGCTTTGCTGCACCCATGATTCCTGCTCTATTCCCAAGCCTAGCAGGAAGGATAGGCACATCCGGACGATTTGCAAAACCGTCCATTGTAAACTTTTGAACAAAGGTTCGAATCGGTTTGAATAAAATATCCCCCTGTTCTGTTACAGCACCGCCAATGATAACAGCAGGCGGATTAAAATGATGGATCAGATTGGAAAGGCCGACTGCAATATATTCCGTATATTGCAGTATGAGGTCTTGTGCTTTTTTATTACCTGTTCTCACTTCATCAAATATCAGTCTGGGATGTTCAGCCCAGGCTGTTTCCCCTGCTTCTGCTGCTTGCCTTTTCAGTGCAGTGACTGATGCATATTGTTCCCAGCATCCTGCTGATCCGCATGTACAGGATACACCTTTCATTTGAATCACTTGGTGTCCATAGGCTCCTGCAAAGCCGCTTCTTCCTCGGTAAGGAAGTCCGTTCAAGATCAAACATCCCCCAATACCTGTCCCAAGACTTACGCATAGGAAGTGATCCAGATCTTTTCCTGCACCTTGCCACAGTTCCCCTAACGCAAGCATGTTGACATCGTTATCCACATAAACGGAGATCCCGATTCTTTTTTCTAATTCTGCTCGCAGCGGAGTTCCTTTCCAATCGGGTAAATTGGCTGTAGCGCTTCCAATCTCTCCCTCCAGGTTTATAAACCCTGCGGTTCCTATTCCAAGAGCAAGGATATCCAAATTACTATATAACGCCTCTTCCAAACAACTTGTAGCTATCTCTTCTATTTTGTTTAGTAAGGCTTCCTTGCCATTTTCCGAGTATGTAGGAAGGGTACGGTCAACAATCAATTCACCCTTAAGAGTGACTACCCCCGCCTTTATGTTCGTTCCTCCGATGTCTATACCGATGACTGCCTGCTGCATTCCAGAAACCCTCCTCCAAATGTAGAAAGATCTTTTGCATTACAGTATACCTTTTTATGGTTGGTAAGAGTATATTTTACTTTTCCTTCATTAGGTAAGAATAGTATGATAGCGCTCAAGAACAGCCAAGTTTTTTGACATGTAGGAAATGCTTTGATGATTCGTTCCATAACGAACAAACATCGCACAAATCCCCCTTGCTATCCATAGAACCAAATAATCATCCAGTGTGTATACAACAAAAGGAAAAAGCCGTCACATATCGCTATGTTACGGCCTTTTTGTACTCTGATAAGAGCTCATTGCATGATTCAATGTATCCAGTGCTTCTTGATACTGTAATTGATCCTTATCATTCTGCGCCAGCTTCTTGCGCATCTTTAATTCATCTTGAAACTGTGCTATAAGATCAGATATTTGAGCACTGGGCTGAGGTTGAGCTGAATTAGGTAACGCCCTGCTCCCGGTTTGGACCGTCAATTCGCCTTTACTGTCCACTTGTCCTATAAAAACATGTTTGAGAGGAAGATGTAAATCTCTGAGCTGCTTGTGAACCCAGCTTTCGCTAAATCCTGTTTCCTTCAGAGAATCAGGCAGAATACGTCCATCAATAATAATGGTTTTAGGCTCTTGTTCTTTCATTAGTCGATAACCAAGTGCATCTGCGGTGAGTGGTTGAAATTCTTTTTTGAGCATCACATTAATTTCACCGCTTTGCTCCATAATAGCAAACTCTACATCCGCTACTCGGAAAACATCCTTCTTACGCAGCTGTTCTAAAAATTCATCAACCGTTAGTTTTTCTTTGCGTAAATTATCAGCAATTAGTGCACCATTTTCTACGAGGATCGTTGACTTTCCATCAACTATATCTCGGAATTTTTTGCTTTTCATAGTGAAATACTCAGCTCCGACAGACACTACAATCCATACTGCCAAAGCTACAAATCCCAAGTACCAGGTGCTGTCCAAGTCAAGTGAGATATATCCAACCAAGTTACCGAGTGTAATCCCTGTAATGTACTCAAAAAGAGACAGTTGGGATATTTGTCGCTTACCCAATATTTTAGTGATAATAAAAAGTACGGTAACGGCTGAAAGCGTCCTTAGCGCAACTTCAATCCAATCGGGCATGTAACTATACCTCCAGCTGATTTCATTCTCTTACCCATCTTGATTTAAAATCCCCTAAGGCAGATAAAATATTCTCACCTTACATTTATTGTTCAGTAAAAATAAGAAAGTAACGAAAGGTAGAGCTATAAGCTGCACAGCCTCTAAACCTTTCGTTACTGAGTCCTATTTATTTGCTTTAAATCTTACACTTGTACAATTTTAATTAGATTCGTTGTGCCTGAAATCCCGATCGGTACACCTGCAGAGAGAACTACGGTATCTCCAGATGAGATAAATCCTTTAGTAGCCGCATTCCGGGTAATCGATTCAAACATCTCATCTGTCGAGTTTACTTTTTCCCCAAGGTACGGGAAAACTCCAGAGAAGAGGCATATTTGAGACAGCACCTTCTCATTAGAAGTGATCGCCAAGATTGGAGCTTTCGGACGATATTTGGAAATGATTTTTGCCGTAAATCCACTTCCGGTGGAAGCGATGATCACTTTGGCATTCAATTCAAGAGAAGCACTTACGGCACTTTGACTAATCACTTCTGTAATATTGGTTGCATGTTGTTCCCGCTTTTTGAAGAAGTTATCGCGGTAATCAATTAAAGACTCTGCTTTTTGGGCAACAGCTGCCATGGTCTTCACTGATTCGAGCGGATATTTACCGGCTGCCGATTCACCGGATAACATGACAACGTCTGCACCCTGAAGTACCGCGTTCGATACATCACTTACTTCTGCGCGGGTTGGACGTGGATTGACCTGCATTGAATCCAGCATATGAGTAGCTACAATCACCGGTTTACCTGCCAGATTACATTGCTTGATAATATCAATCTGCATCATCGGGACATCTTCAATCGGAACTTCCACACCAAGATCGCCGCGGGCAATCATCACTCCATCAGAGGCTTCAATGATTTCTTTAATATTGTCAACGCCTTCTTGGTTTTCAATCTTGGAATAGATCTGAACATGTTCTGCCTGGTTTTTTTTCAATATGGCTCGGATCTCTTCCACATCTGCTGCTTTACGTACAAACGATGCTGCAATCATCTCAATGTTATTTTCAAGACCAAAAGCGATATGTTTTTTATCACGCTCGGTTACACCCGGAAGCGTCGTTTTGATACCTGGCAGATTCACCCCTTTTCTTGGCTTAAGAACGCCTCCGTTTAAGATTTGGCAATAAATTTCCGTACCCTCTACCTTCTTTACGTTTAAAGCAACGAGTCCATCATCAATAAGAATGGTATCTCCCGGATTTACAACCTCATTCATTTCCGCGTAATTGACGCCGATCCGGTGAACTTCTCCTAAAATCTCTTCAGTCGTCAAGATCAGCTCTTTCCCTGTTTCCAAAGTGACGGAAGCCTCTTTGAGTTTACCAATCCGTATTTCCGGTCCTTTAATATCCAGCATAATGGGTATAAAAGTTCCGAGATCTTTCGCTGCTGTTCTAACGCGTTCCATACGATTCACATGCTCTTCCAGCTCTCCATGAGCCATATTTATCCGAGCTACGGTCATTCCTGACTGTATCATCTGTTTCAGTAAGTCGATGGAATCGCAAGCGGGTCCCATTGTACATATGATTTTTGTTTTCAACATTTTACTTCTCCTCACAATGTTTTGATTATCAAGCAAATTATGAACTTAGGCATCCTATTCATACCAAGTATGTGTACTCATCCAGTAAATCATGTAAAAGCAAACTTCCTTTTATTGTGTATGAACATAATAAAAAAACCGGCACAAAGGTAAGGAACCTTCATACCGGTAAATAGTATGTCACTACCATGTTTTCACAACAATTTTACGAATGCTTTCGCTTGAAAGATGATATTTCTGAACAAGTTCAGGTACGGTCCATCCCTTGGTATAATGAAGGGTGATTTCTGCGTTACGCTGAGCCAGCTCTTTGCGGGCTCCGCTTTTCTCACCCCATCTTGCTCGTTCTTCGGTAGCTTTAGGTATATAGATCAGATCACCCTGAATATATTTTTGAATCTCTTTTAACAGGCTAGGGGGAAGCGCTTCTCTTCCATTTTTGTACCTCACGATAAAGGTCCTCCTCGAATACGGATATTGTTGATCTCAAACTTTGTTTCCATGCGCCATATAAATTTTGCATGTTTACGCCTCCTTTCGATTAGTTGGTTTTAGAATCCACTGCGAACTATGCCGCGTAAAACAAAAAAAACCTTGGGTCTGTTTTGCTCCAAAGGTAGTTCATTCCGTATAAACATATGTGTAGTGCTGCTTTGACTTGACTCAGAAGTTAAAATAAACTGTTCAAATCCGAGTAACTCAGCTGCATTACAGATGATCATTCATCTATGACACCTTGGTTTTTTCGTATGAAATTGTGGTGTTTGAACGTACTGATATGTCAACATGTCGCTTCCCCCTCTCTTTGTTTTTAGATATGTAATCGAATTAATTGAACCATTTCCATCTAGATCATCCTGATTAAAAGCAACGAAAGATATTATGAAATGGATTCAATCTACATTTATTATAATTTTGGAAGTTTAGATATACAACCATTATATTTTATAATTCCCTTATTTTTCAAATCAGATGGTTATAAAGAGAGGAGAGACATATGTCCTCCCCTCTTATCAATGCTTCTTTCGCCTAAGCGAAAGTCACCTCACGGTTTTTGATCAAATGGATCATCTCCTTTCAGAAAGAATTTCGTCGGCCCGACAACCACATTATAACTCCCTTCTGCAGACAAGAGGCAGTGAAAGAAAAGTTATAATTAATCTTTACCTGACTGATCCTATATTGACTCAAGGCACCGTGTTTAGCACAATTTCGTGATCTTGGTTATATGTAATTTTATAGGCAATAACACCAGGCAGTAATTTGCTCATTTCTTCTTCCGTCAGCTGACTCGTATCAAGTAGAAATTCTCCATTTACATGAAGACTCTCTTTTTTCTTTAGAACCCGATCATATATAAGAATTTGTTTCTCTGGGTGAATTAACAGGTTAGATGCATCAACTGATAGAATCGGTTCTATGGAATGAATGGTTAGAGACTGATTGGCATGATTCTCTACTGTCCCTGAATAAGACAAGGTCACTTCGCGCTGAGGTTGATCAGGAATAGATTCTCCGAATCCACTTATGAGGAGCAACTTATCATTCACGTGATCAGCCCCTGTAATTTGTATCATTTTAGATAATAAAATAAGAATTCCAAGCAACATTAATACTACTCCGCCGAACGTTCTCTTGTTAGATAGCATAGTGCTCACATTCCCCCACACCCCTCTTATCCCCTAATATTTTCCTGTTATTGAAGTTACACTATCTTAACATGCTTTCGCAACGAAAAAACGCCTGGATTTCTCCAGACGCTAGTCTTCATTTCTATTTACTTGTAGCCCTTTAACTAGGAACCTCCTGTACTTGATGGATGCACTTTTACTCCCGCTAAGCTCCGCTGGCTATTCGTAAGAATCACCTTTGAAGGTTTAGAGGCAGGCTGTACAACCTGTACGGCGGATGAAATTTTCACTTTATCTTGTATTACTTGTTTGTATGGTACACTTGGCACTGTTTCTGTTTTAGGATGAGACTGATTAGACACTTGTGTAACCAAAGTAATCAATTTCCCTGATATCCAAACAGCAAGTATGGTATATAGGGTCTCTTTCAGCGGCATAAAAGCAAGAGATACTACCAAAACCACTGCATCCATCATAAAGAATACAGTACCTATCTTAAACCGGCTCCGCTGACTTATGAGTACCGCTAGAATATCGTCTCCACCGGTCGCACTGCCGCTTCGAATGACGAGTCCTGCACCGATCCCCGTTAAAATACCAGAGAAAATGGCTGCAGCAAGCAAGCTTCCGTGCAAATCAATGACAAGCGGAGAATATCTCTCGCACCATTCATAAAACAAGGAGAATGATATGGCTCCTAATAATGCTTTGTACATATATTTACGTCCCATCAAATACCAAGCAATCAGAATAATTGGCAGATCAAGCAGTAAAGAAGTGAGCGCAGCCGGCCATCCAGCTATATAACTTCCAAGCAGGGCAAGCCCTACAAATCCACCTTCTGATAAATGATTGACATAGTTAATATGATAAAACGCAAATGCCATCAGCATTGTTCCTAACATCATCATACCTGTGCTTTTCAAAAAAGCAGGCAGTGCAGGAACTTTATTACCATACCTCTCAGTTTCTTTCTTTACTTGTTGTTCTATTGTCCTCATACAGATTCCCTCGCATTATTAGTAGTATGGTCGATAGACCGTACCTATGCGGGAGGAGCTCTATTGAGGAATTCATCCTTCGAATTTTCATTTATAACCTCTCCTTACGCATAAGTACCGTCATCATTCATGGGTGACTTGTTCTACTTTACGTAAGGGAAGCTAAGTATAGGAGGAATCGTTGCGTTTCCAAATCGTCCTTTGGGGCTCTGTCCTTCGGGGACTCATGGTATCCAGATCCTTTCTTGTTTAACCATATATTTTGCTCGCACGAGCAGTTCTTATACATATGATTACCCTTATTATAACATGCTTTAAACATAGAGAAAAAGTGAAAAACACCTGTCCCTTATAATTTATGTGGTGCATCCTGCGTTTAGGAACGGCAAATTGTAATGATTTTTATTTTTGTTAAAAAGATGCCAAATTTCTCTTTCATAAGATACAAGGTTTCCTTCATATATTGATCTATGAAATTTGTAGCATATTCTCTTTATCTTCATGTTGCTTCAGACATAGGGAACTAGTACTAATGACTCGTTCTTTGCCATGTGATGTTTTTGGGTTCGTCAAAAAAGGGTAAATGGTATAATATAGAAAAAGATCTAAATAAAAACTGAATCCCGTTAAGCGAGGCGGAGCGGACTATGATGACTAAAAAGCCTAGAGCGTTCATTGGATGTTCTCTTGAAGCGAAGCCTATAGCCGCAGCGGTGCATGAAAACCTTAGATATGCGGCTGAAGTGACTCCTTGGTATACCGGTGTATTTAATCCGGGGAATTATACGATTGAGGATCTTGAAAAAGAAGTACAAAATAATGACTTCGCCATTTTTATTTTTCATCCAGATGACGTCGCGAAAATTCGTGGCAAAGTGGTAGCAACGGTACGGGATAACACACTATTCGAGATGGGTCTTTTTATGAGCAAGTTGGGTAGAAAACGCATATTCTTTATATTACCAGAGCATGTAAAAGAACTCGAAGATACAGCACAAGTGGAAGGCATGCGAATGCCATCCGATCTGCTTGGGCTCGGGTCATTACATTATGAAATCCGCTCAGATGGCAAATGGGCTCCCGCCGTGGCAGTAGCCTGTAATAAAATTACAGAAGTTATGGAAATGCTAGGCCCATGGACGGACCTTTCGGTTCAAAAGGAAATAAACAAGGTCCGCCAAGAAGAAGACAGTAAACGAATTCAACTTCTCAAGCTGCTTCGTTTCTTTCGCGAACTGCTGCGTTCCCGTAAGGCAGATGACCAGATGCTTCACCGAATGAGTGATACGCTGAGAACCACATTTGTTTCCCGCCCTCATTTTCTTGTCCGAGGAACTACCGTTCATCGGACAACAGAATCCGGATATCTTCAGCAAGTGGCAGGAAATGTGGGAGAGATTGGACGGAAATATTCACTGGATGTGAACGATGGGAAATCCCCAGATGATCCAAGCCGCATCCTTACCGTAGATGCTTTTAAGGAGAATAAAATCAAGGTCAACCTATATGACGATTATCTTGAGAAAGAGTATATGCTGTGCTATCCTGTAGCAAGTAATTATGTATTCACCGTGCATCTTGTGGGACATCTCGAGGCGGGTGACGAATTATTTCAGCAGATTGACCATGATAATCGCCAATTATTTAGTGCAATTCATGACCTGTTAGGAGGAGAAATGGGATGAAACCGATCAGACAAAGGCTCACAAAGAAAAGAGGAGCCCCCAAGGTGCGTCTGAGCGCTGCCCCGGATTCCACTGGACCTGCACCCGAAAGTGACAGCGGCGACCTTTTCAAAAAACCAGAACAGCCTATTACTACGTTAGGTCCGTCACTAAAGGGCAAAGAGCGTCCGTACAAGGTCATTTTGGAAAAAGAAGCTCTCTATGACAAACCGCAATATATGGCTTAAGTAGGAACCATCTGCGTATCACATCTAAACTAGGTTAGGACGGCTCACTCTTCTAATAGGTGATGCTCGTCCTTTTTCTATATATCGATCTACACTTGTTTATTCCACCAGTGCCATGAGCCCCAGCTCACTCCTAGAATATCCACTTGCCAAAAAGCATAATGAAATCTTATATTGGATAGTATAGAATAAGAACGTATGTTCTGTTAATTGCTAATAACCAATTATTCTATCCATAGCTAGGAAGTGAAAAGGATGACGGTGCCATCCACCCCTCCCGCTCCATCTGAAGCGGATCATTTGCTAATTAAAAAGTATCTCATCTACACATTAATGCTAGACGTTCTCGAACAAGATATTGATTCGATAAGGCAGGTTTCTCTGTACATGCCTGAGGTATACATAATGCGTCTCTCCAAGCTTCAATCCGAGGTTACCGTGTCCCTGACGAACCTTCGTTCAGACATGCGCACCCGCGGGATCCGGGTATATGAAGAGTCGAAACAAAAGGAAGGCATGGAAGCACTTTATTTATGCAGAGGATATCGGCGGCGCCTGTTTCTTCTATGGACCTTTGCTAAAACAGAGGTAAAAAAAGAAATGAGTGCGTATCTTGGTATAGATCTGTCTACATGTTCAGAAAGTTAAAGAGAGAGTTCATTCCGCCTTTTTTATGTCCTTCACAAAGAACTCACTTTATTACATATCATTACACTTTATAGAATTTCATGTCATAATAATAGGAACATGATAGTAAAGGGGATGATAGGCATGAATTCTAGACAGACAACACCCTCGAAACATATGAATCGGTTAGTTGCTCAGCATGTTACAGATCTCATCGGAGATACGCCGGCTGTAAAGTTACAGCGTATTCCAAGTTCCGAACATGCTGAAGTTTATGTAAAGCTCGAGTATTTTAACCCCAGTGGAAGTGTGAAAGACCGTGCTGCCTTCAATCTGATCAGACAAGCAGAGCTTGACGGACTACTTCTGCCTGGCTCAACCATTATTGAACCGACGAGTGGAAATACGGGGATTGGCCTAGCGATGAATGCGGCAGCCAAAGGATACAAAGCCATCCTTGTCATGCCCGATAATATGAGCAAGGAACGCATTCAAATACTGAAAGCATATGGCGCAGATGTGGTGCTCACTCCGGCTTCAGAACGGATGCCTGGCGCAATTCGTAAAGCACATGAGCTAAAAAAAAGCATTCCTCACAGCTTTATCCCGCAGCAATTTGAGAACAGTGCAAACCCTGATGCACACCGGACTACGACTGCACTTGAAATCCTTACCCAAATGGAAGGAAGACTCGATGCCTTTGTTGCCACTTCTGGCACAGGAGGAACGATTACAGGGACAGGTGAGGTTCTGCGTGAACATCTTCCGAGTATAAAAATCTATGCGGTAGAACCCGCAGGTTCTCCCGTTCTATCCGGCGGTAAACCAGGTCCCCATCAGCTAGTTGGCACAAGTCCAGGCTTTATTCCTCCGATCGTGAATACAGACGTTTGGAATGAAATCATCCAGGTGAAGGATGAGGAGGCTCTCCACACGATGCGGCAACTGGCCTCGCAGGAAGGGTTGCTATTGGGACCATCTTCAGGAGCATCCGCGTGGGCCGCTTTGCAAATTGCAAAACGTCTAGGACCTGGGCATAAAGTGCTTTGTATCGCTCCAGATACAGGCGAAAGATATTTAAGTATGGGCATGTTCTAACGTTTCGTCTGTATCTCTTCCTATTCATCACAAGAATAAGGATAATAAAAGACCTGTTATGATCCGGTTCAAGTCTACGTTATGACTTGAACTGGGTACAAAACAGGTCTTTTTTAGGTTATTTCTATTTTCTTTAGAATAAGATCTCGAACTACAGTGATTCTACTGAGAGTTTAGCTCCAGGTGGCAAGACGGCTTCCACTCGCTCTCTCACATTGGAATTAGACAGAATTTCCGCATCTAGTATAGCAGCAATCCCTTCATCTGTTGAAGAACGAATGAGTCTTCCGAGTCCTTGACGCAGACGAAGCAGCATGTACGGCAGGTCTACTTCTTCATATGCTGAATCAGCAGCTTCCCGTTTAGCCATAAATACAGGATCCTCCGGCGGGTAAGGAAGTGACCAAATCATAACATTAGAGAGCGAAGGTCCTGGCACATCCAGTCCTTCCCATAGACTAGCCGCACAAAGCACGCTTTCCTCGGTATTCTGGAATTCCGCAATCAAGCTGCTGATCTCCCGGTCGCCTTCATAAAGCATCTTATAGGATGCAAAGTAAGGATGATGGGAAGCTGCTTTTTTAAACTCACGAAGTTCATTCATGGTTTTAAACAACAATAAAGCTCGTCCATCGGTACGCTTGATCAGCTTGGCAGCCATCGCCAGTTTCTTCGCTGCAGCAACTTCCATTCGCATATCTTCTTCTCCAAGGAGTTCACTTGGGGCGATCAGTTTCATCTGCTTCTCGTAATCGTATGGAGAATTTACAGAGAAAGATAAATAATCACTGATACCAAGGCTGCTTGCTACATAATCAAACGACCCATCGACCGAAAGGGTTGCGGAAGAAAATACGATCGGCATTTGTAGTCCAAATACCCGTTCCTCTAATACTTCTTTGACCGTTTGCGGCATAATGGCAAGTGTCGCTGCCCCGTCCTCATTTTCTTCTGCCCAGCAAATATAATGAGCTGGATCGCGGAACAGATGGAGTGCCGTTTGAATCATTTCCAAATGTTCTTCGACAATACGCAATTTATATTCATCTAGTGTATGAAGTCCACTTTCAAATACAAGCTCTTCATCAATCGCTTCAATCGTACTCTTCCAGCGATTCAGTTCACTAAGCAGTTTATCATCGATGCGGACGCGTTTTCGGTCGGAACCAGGTATGGCTGTACTTTGCTCTGCAACCAGTTCAAAGACAAGCTGACTCTGGTCAATAGAATCTTCAATCCGCAGTGCGAGTGTCTCCCGAATCTCTCCATCCAACAGCCGAGTAACAATCTCTTCATAAGCACTATGTTTCAGCTTATAACTAAGAGCATGCTGTGCAGCAGATTCAAGTAGATGTCCTTCGTCGAATACAACCGAACTATGTTCAGGAAGCAGCGGAAGCTGACCCTCTCTTTTTCTTCCTTCATAGGTCCATACATGCTCCATGTAATAATCGTGGGAACAGATAATAATGTCTGTCGCCTTGCGGTAATAATCACGAGATAGTGTCATGCCGCAGCGATGTCTTTTATCACATACAAAACAGTCCTGAAAAGTATCCCAGTTGATCTTATTCCACTGTTCATCATTTAGATTCGGGTATTCCTTACGATCTCCATAGGGGTAAAAAGATTGCATGGTGCCCGGTGAATGGACAAAATCAGGAAGTGTTTCATATACGTCTTCAATGACAGCTGCATCTTCATCCTGAAGACGGACACTGTCTATTTTTTTGAGACAGAGGTATTGGTCCGGAGATTTTCCAAGCCGCGCATCAATCTGTAGATCCAAATAACGGGCAAGCTTAGCAATATCCCCTTCTTGCTTAACAAGCTGCTCAATGAGCGACTCATCTGCACAGGCAATGACTGCCGGTTTGCGTGTATACCTTGCATAGTTTACTGCATACAGCAGATACACGAGTGTTTTCCCCGTACCTACTCCTGCTTCAGCAAAAATGGTTTTCTTATTGGCATAGGCTCTTTCCAGTTGGTAAGCCATAAATATTTGTTCATCACGGATATCAAATCCATGTTCAGGTAATACATCATAAAAAACGTCCGCTACCCAGTCGCCGACCTGCTTGACGAATGGTTCTGACGGATCATAGGAGAAAGGATATCGCTCCATGGTTACGCCTCCAACACTATCAAATTCTTATTAGGCAAACTCCAATTATCTCACGAATAAAAAGTTTTAGCAACCTCTCCTTTCTTACCAAGTCTATCTTATTTCAGTCCTTTCTCATGCATAAAAAAACCATGGTAACGCCATTCTACATTTATGAGAATTATCAGATTCCACCTTTTTATTAAAAGAAATGAGGTGTACATCATGACTTCCTGGATCATTCGTTCCGAACTCCCTTCAGATTTCCATGCGATTGCGGAACTGCATGCCCTAGCTTTTGCCTATAACTTTGGGATGGGAGAAGCCGCTCTTGTCAGTGCCCTTCGTACACGGAAAACTTTCGATTCCGAACTCTCCCTAGTCTGCATAAAGAACGATCAAGTCATCGGTCATATTCTGTTTACCCCGCAAGAAGTACAAATAGAAGGAAACAAGGTAAAAAATCTAATCCTGGCTCCTTTATCCGTTCATCCTGATTATCAAAAACTTGGTATTGGTTCAGCTTTAATTACAGAAGGATTACATCGTGCTCAGCAGAAGGGATATGAATTATCCATTGTACTGGGCCACCCGCATTTCTATAGCCGATTTGGCTTTAGAAGCAACGCATGGATGGACGAAAAAGTAAAAATCCCGCTGGAAACGATCTTTGTAACCGAAACAGAACCCTTCCTTCGGGAGCGGCGTGTAGAGTCTAGTGATCTTCCTAAACTATATGACATGTGGGAAACCACTTATGGCCATTCTTCTTTTTCAATCCTTCCGGGACATTCACTGCTCGATTGGATTAGCCCGTCTAACACAATACGCGCATCCTCCATTCTGATCGGTGAAGAACTAGCAGGTTATATACGCTATAGCGAGAGAGACCCTAATTCTATTATTATGTTACTTGCGCGTGACAGAGAAGCTTTTGTCTATATAACATGCTATTTAAAAGGGAAGCTAAACCCGCTTCAGAACACCCACCTGCTTCTTCCTGTTTCTTCTTTATCTTCGCTTCTTAGGCAGCTGGATTGGGTTTATGATATTACACAGAAAACATATGCCGAATATATGGTCTTCGTACTGAATGGACCGTCACGTTCTAGTTTACTTTCCTACTTTAAAGACATTCATAAAGGGATTAAAACTAGAGGATCTCTGATCTGGCCAACTGAATTTGAGCTTTGTTAAAACGCCGTGTATGTGAAAGGCGGGTCTTTTTGGCAGACGAAAAAACCCGGTTATTAAAGCCAGGCTTTTTAAAAGCTTCTATATATAGCACATTTACATTCTCAGCATAATCTTCCCTGTCTCCGAAAGATCATATCCAGAAATCATACTAAGCTCATGACGAAATGCATCCGAACGAAGGATATCAAGCACGGTTTGGATGAGTACCGTATTCTCCGGTTGATCCAATAAGACAAGATCATAACGTTCTTTAATAAGCGGAATAAATTCAACTCCCGCTACAACAGATGCTGCTTTCATAGATCCTACCCCAACATCTGCTTCACCAGAGGCAACTTTTGCTGCTACAGCGAAATGACTGGTTTCTTCATTCTCATATCCTTGAATCGTCCCTCTATCCAAACCATGGATACGAAGTTGTTCATCTACAAGAACTCTAGCCCCTGCCCCTTTCTCGCGGTTTACGAATCGAAGCCCCGGTTTAGTAAGATCAGTCCATCCCTGTAACTGATGCGGATTGCCTGGTGCTACATATAATCCAGCCCACCGGCTCATCAGATTAACAACAAGATAGGAAGACCCAACTAAGAGCTTACGAATATAGGGAATATTGTATTCTCCTGTATCTCCATCAAGTAAATGAGTGCTGACGATATCCGACTTCCCTTGATACATAGAGATAAGACTGTCCAGACTTCCCACATAGGAACGCAGTGGTCTTAAAAAGGGTGAATGTTTCTCCAGATAGCTCGACAGAATATCCAGACTCAAGTCTTGGCCCGTAATAACCACTTGTCTTACTCCGCTATTCTCGGAGGCTACATAGAGTTCCCGTTTCCCCATATCATGAGCTGGCTTCGCAACAAAATCTTTGGAAGCCTGTTTGTAAGCCTCCAGATCGGCATGGTCTATTCGCATTTGTTTGCCGACTTTATAAGCGGGTAACTTTCCTTTTTTTATTAAATCATACACGGTCAGTTTGGATATTTTTAAAAGCTTCGCTATTTCCTCTGTTGTATAAGATACATTATCATTCACCTGCAATACCCCCATACAAATCTATACCCGTCATTGTATCATAATCTATTCACAATTTAGCATTGCCATCCTATCTATCATCAATATAATATATTAATTATATCTATATATAATCAATTATAACGAAAAGGTGGTTGTTATGTTCAAATTGAATAAGGTTAGTTATGTTTGTTTTAGTTTTCTCTTCATGATGTTTCTAGCAGCATGCGGTAGTACAAGCAGTACACCGGGCTCTACTTTTACGCCTACAGAGCAAGAATCACAGCAATCTACTCCAGAATCATCCTCTACACAGGCTGAGGTCACTGAGCTTACCATTTCAGCTGCAGCGAGCTTAACGGATGCGCTCGAAGAAATACAGCCGATCTTTGAGGCAAATCATCCGGAAATCCAGCTTACTTTTAATTTTGGTAGTTCCGGCGCGCTGCAGCAGCAAATTGAACAAGGTGCTCCCGTTGATCTCTTTCTGTCAGCTGCGGAGAAGAATATGCAAGCACTGATTGACAACAATCAGATCATGGAAGGATACTCTGAAACTTTGCTGACAAACGAACTTGTGCTTGTATCCGCAAATGACAGTGAGATCGATATAACATCTGAGGTTGATCTAACGAAACCGGAAGTAAAGATTGTAGCCATCGGTATTCCGGAAAGCGTTCCTGCGGGCAGTTATGCCAAAGAAGCACTCGAAGGACTTGGGCTATATGATAAACTGCTTCCAAAGGTTATACAGGCCAAGGATGTCCGTCAAGTATTACAGTACGTTGAAACTGGTAATGCTGACGCAGGTTTCGTATATAAAACGGATGCCATTCTTTCTAAAGTCAACATTGTACATACGGTTGATCCAGAGCTTTACACACCTATCCATTATCCAGTCGGCATTACTGGGGCAAGTAAACATAAAGAGGAGGCCAAAGTATTCTATGAATTCCTCAAATCTGATGAGGCCAAGACCATATTTCAGAAGTACGGGTTTAAAGGCCTTTAGTTTGCGGTGCCTATGATTGACTGGAATTTATTTTGGGCACCCGTACGATTGTCACTGATTATCGCATTGCTCTCAAGCATGGTAACGATCATTGTAGGAAGCTTACTCGCAAAATGGATGTCCAGGAAAACATTCCGCGGTAAGCTTTTTCTCGAGACTGCATTCATGCTGCCCATTGTACTGCCCCCTACCGTTGTTGGATTTTTGTTACTTGTTCTTTTTGGCAGAAACAGCTTCGTCGGTTCAGTAATTGAGCGTATATTTAATGCTCCACTTCTATTTACATGGTGGGCAGCCGTTATTGCTTCGATTGTTGTTTCTTTTCCTCTTGTCTATCAGACGATGAAAGTTGGATTTTCGTCCGTTGATAGGGAGCTTGAAGCAGCTGGACGTTCCATCGGTGCAAATGAATGGCAAGTCTTTCGTTATATTACACTTCCTCTTGTATGGCCTTCTCTTATGACCGCCTATATACTTGGATTCGCCCGTTCACTTGGGGAATTTGGGGCTACACTCATGATTGCAGGCAATATCCCAGGAAAAACGCAGACTGTACCCACTGCTATATATATTGCTGTAGACAGCGGTAATACAACCATGGCTTGGGTGTGGACCGTCTCTATTATTGTTATTTCTTTCCTCCTTTTACTAATAACAGGCCGTAATAAAACGACATAAAATGATAACATCTTTGTAATGATCAGCCCAACAACCCGTTAATTCTAAAAATACGGGTTGTTTTTTTGGTATATTCTTACCAACTAACTAGAAAATAAAGGATATTATATGAAATAATAGATAAATATTTTGTAATAAAAATAAGAAAATTAATAATTTTGGTTACAATATTGTAACCAAAAAAGGTGTTTCAGTTCTTTAGATTAGTGATAAAATACCCCTTTTAAAGGAACTTAACCTCTCTACATAAGTATATAACTAAAAATTCTGCCAAGTTTTAGTGTGCAAAAGGTGAATCGCTGGTTACAAAATTGTAACATTCAACGCTTTTTTTATTATATATTAGTTACAGTTGATTAATATTAATAAAGCCGAATCTACTACTTAGTACGGGGGACGATTTACATACTTGGGGTGAATGGATGATGAAGATCCTAGAGTACCTTCTACTCAAACCCGTCAACTAACCTCGGAGGCTAATGGAGGAATAAATAATAATGATGAAATTTGGTAAATGTATGTTGTTAACTACTCTGCTTGGAGCAGGCTTAGTACTCGGAAATTCGCAAGTGGATGCATCTTCTTCAAGTTCAAATAGTGTAAATGTACAACTTAATGATAGTCTTGTTAATTTTGAAGATGCTTCTCCTTTTCTAGATAATAACGATAGAACGCAAGTTCCATTACGTAAACTTGCAGAAGAAATGAATTATACCGTAAGTTCTTCTAAATCAGGTTCAACTACAACGGTTACTATTAAAAAGAATGGAACCACGATTAAAATTAAAACAGGTTCTACAACAGCAACAGTCAATGGAAAAAGTGTAAGTCTTGATACTCAAGTATTTATTCGCGATAGCCGTACATACGTTCCACTTCGTTTTGTATCCGAAGCCATGGGAAGTGAAGTTGTTTGGAAAAAGAGCTACTCTCTTGTTATGGTAAGTACTACAGGTAAAACATATAGCCCGATTCTTGTAGGGAATGATCATGTAAAAGGAACGAGTATTGTTCAAGAAGCTACAAAATATATAGGTACACCTTATGTATATGGAGGCTCTACTCCAAGCGGATTTGACTGCTCTGGTTTCGTGAAATATGTTTTTGAGAAACACAATGTATCCCTTCCGCGTACAGCAGCTTCCATGTATAAGACAGGAACTTCTGTATCAAAGAGTAATCTGAAGCAAGGCGATCTTGTTTTCTTTAATACAACAGGTTCTGTCTCTCATGTTGGCATTTACGTTGGAAACAATAGTTTCATTTCTGCCACTACTTCCAGTGGTATTAAAATCGACAGCTTGAGTAACACTTACTGGGGTCCTAAATATGTAGGAGCAAAAAGTGTACTCTAATATCATAGATTAGAATGATAAGAAGACATTCACTCCGCGTGTTGGAGATGAATGTCTTCTTTTTGTCTTGTAAGATTTCTTATGGTGACTTTGAGTTATAGCGTGAGCAGGATCAGAGCCGAGAAAAATGAACGTCAGGCCATACGTAGAATGTTCACCAATGTCTACGTCAGTGTGGTTCACGAGTATATTGTTTTGATGGAGTATATTGTCCATCGGGTACATGAATGTACCACAGGCCGCACAAGGACACAGAACCAAGGTTTGTTGTTGTCTAACCATTCGCGTTCCTCTACTCTTCTCGAGGCACTAACTATAGTCAAAAAAGGTACGGCTCCTCAACTGTTTTGAGGAGCCGTACCTTTTCTTTATAAGAAGACTTTTAAGCAGTCTCCTTTAAGAACATCTTTTTTTGACTTCAATATTATAAATTCCTATTTTGTGAATACATGATTCCCTATTGTTTTTATAATAGGACGCGCTTTACTCCAAGCCGATGTAGCAATCTTAGGATTATAATAATAGAGCGCTCCCCCTGTTGGATCTTCGCCATTCAGCGCACGCTTCGCTGCTACATAAGCAGATGAATTAGGAGTGAGGTTATACTGGCCGTCATCCACCGCAGTAAACTGTCTAGGATGAAGGATAACATCTTTTATAGAACTTGGGAACTGATTAGACTGGACCCGGTTAAGGATGACAGCAGCTACCGCCACCTGTCCTTTTAATGATTCGCCCCTCGCTTCACCATTTACGGCTTTAGCCAAAGCATTCAGTGTAGTTCCTGCGGCAGGCACCTTAGCCTTCAAAGCGGATATCGTTCGTTTGCCTGCCTTTCCGTCTACAGCAAGACCACTCCGCTTCTGGAAGGTTTGAACGGCTTTCTCTGTTTGCGATCCATAGTATCCGGTTACGCCAGCAGACAAGTAGCCTAGCGTTCGGAGTCTCTCTTGCAGCTCTACAACTTCAGAGTGCTGAGTTCCTTTTTGAAGAAGCATTGCACTGGCCGGGGAAGCCGCTCCTACTGTACCTATTGCTATCGATCCGCTTAAAAGCAAACCTGCTGTGATTTTTTTCCATTTTTTGTTGTTATTTAATTTGTTCATATATCCTATGACAACCTCCAGATTCGTGATGTAAGTGTAATAGTGGGATCTGGCTTTGCCGATCCTGAAAAAAAAAGCCGGGAGAAAGGGAATTGTTCCTGCTTTCTCCCGGCGACGTGTTTTTCAAGTGCACTCATTCTTACAAATTCAATATTTATTTTGTAAAAGATTTATTTTGTGAAAACATGATTACCAAGTCTTTGTGTAACTGGCCTAGAACTCATCCAAGAAGATGAAGCATACTTCGGATTATAGAAGTATAGAGCACCTTTGGAAGGGTCATATCCTGTCAAAGCTCTGCGTGCTGCCTCATAAGCACCCGCCGTTGGCACACTTAGTTTGCCATCCGCTGCAGGTGTGAATTGTCCTTTTTGAAAAATCACGTTCGTAATGGCGTTCGGAAACGCCGAATTCTGAACCCGATTTAGAATGACAGCACCTACTGCAACTTGTCCAGTAAATGATTCTCCGCCAGCTTCATCTTGAATAATACCTGCCAGATGTTTTAACACTTTGTTATTAATCGGCGCTTTGGCTTTCAGTTTGGCTTCTGTCTTGGGACCAACCTTTCCATCGACAGCTAAGTTGTTCACCCTTTGGAATTTCTTCACAGCCGCAACCGTTTTGTCACCATAGTAACCGCTGATGCCAGCCCAGAAATATTTTATTTTATTCAGTCTTTCTTGGACCTCAACTACTTCGGAACTTCTACTACCCTTCTGTAGTGTCGCAGCACTAGCTGTTGATGATGCACCTAGTATGGAAAGAGCACAGGCACATGTTAAGATAAGTGTGGGTATTTTTTTCATTAGTCTTACATATCCTCCGTTTCATTCGTGATCAGATGCCTTGCATAAAAAAATCTCATCACTGAATTTGGCGGCGCTAAAAGTAACACCTAATGTGTACTATAACATAAGTTACAATTTTGTTACATCTGTCGATGGACCTAATCTACAAGTTCGGTGCCTTTTGTTTCCTTACCTAGCACGAGTACCGCTGCTGCACCAACTAATACCGTAACAAAGAACAAAGTGAATATTGTACTAAAAGAAACCCCTTTTTGGACCAAAAGACCTACAAGAAGCGGTGCAATAACGCCTCCTATTCGGCCAACAGACGCAGATAACCCCACTCCAGTAGAACGTGTTCTCAGCGGATATAGTTCCGGTGTGTATGCATACATGCCTCCCCAAGCTCCCAGATTAAAGAAAGAAAGTGACATTCCTGCAATAATTAAGGATAATTCGGAGCTGGCATTTCCAAACCAAAGCGCACTGAATCCTGTCATCACTAAATATACGACAAGCACAAATTTTCTCCCGAATTTCTCAATAAAGTAAGCCGCAGTAAAATAACCAGGCAACTGTGCGAGTGTCATAATAAGTACATACTGAAAACTTTTGACGAGTTCATATCCTTTTGATGTCATGACACTTGGCAACCATAAAAACATGCCATAGTAAGAAAATACAACCGTAAACCATAAGATCCATAACATCAGTGTGGTCTTCCGATGTTCTACGGACCAAACTGATTTGAATTTCTCTCCAAAGGTAACTTTTTTCAGTTCCTTTTTCTTCTTGAATTCAGGTGGATCCTGAATGGCTTTGCGTAAGTACAGCGCATAAAATGCCGGTAGTGCACCGATTAGAAAAGCTACACGCCATCCATACTCGGGGATGATGAAAAAAGAAATGAGAGCCGAAATAATCCAGCCTGCAGCCCAAAAACTTTCAAGCAGAACAACGGCTCGTCCTCTTTCCTTAGCAGATACCGATTCTGATACCAGCGTTGATGCGACTGGCAGTTCTCCTCCAAGACCAACCCCTGCAACAAAGCGAATGAGGCAAAGGAACACATACCCTGTAGCTAAAGCAGAAAATCCACTTGCTACCGAGAAAATAAGCAGCGTCCACATTAAAACGGCTTTTCTTCCATACTTATCAGCCAGCGTCCCTGCGAGGGCAGCTCCAACGACCATACCAATAGAAGTGGAACTTGTGATCAGCCCTACTTCGCCTGGACTGAGGAGCCATTCCTTCGCCAAAGCAGCTACGATAAAGGACATCATACCTACTTCCATGGCATCAAACATCCAGCTCAGCCCGGCGCTAAAGAGCAGCTTACGTTGTTTCGGATTCTGTAAGACTTCGAGTTTACTCATCGTAATACTTTTGCTCCCTTATGTAATGTATTTGAAGTGGAACCCATCATCTTATTTATAATGATTTAAGACAGCCTGTCAACAAAAAAAGAGAACAGTCTGCTTATGAAGTAAGCATACTCTTCTCTTTTTTCTACTAACTCTTATTTCCGCAACAAGATTTAGGTTTTCCTATTTATTTTCTTTACGAACAAGAGATACATCATCCTTCATTTTCTCATACCACACTTCATAATGATGTACCGCAAGTCCTGCAAAGGAATGATGTTTTGTGCCAAGTTCAGCCGCTGTTTCCATCTCTGATTCCATATTCGTAACTGCTTTCCGGTAAAAGGTTAGATGTTCGCCTTCCTCGGTATGACCAAGCTCGGCACCGATCCATACCTTCTTGTCCAGCTCATCTGCTTCAGCAAGTTCTTCCTTGGAGAGATCGTACATCTGCTGACCGCTGTCTCGATAAGCCATGATGGCAATTGCATCAAACTGATCAATCATCCACCGGCTAAGTGTACTCTTACCATCTGGACTTTCTCGCTTATCAAGCCAAAAAGGAACCGCTGCGCTCATATAGAGGCTTCCTTCAGACCCTGCCTGAATCCACTCTTCTATATTTGCGCTCCATTCTGCAATGACTGCTTGCTCCTCTTGTTCCCAGCGCCGCAATTGATACGGCTCGACATCGAACTGCACACCTGCAAACTGCTCCTCTGGTGCTGCTTCCTGGTTAAATTTCTTTACCCATTCCACCCATACGGTGCCTTCTTCTCGTTTTTCTGTATAAGCCCAGTCTGCATGACCATTGAGTGCATGGACTGAAATGTCGTGAGCTTGTGCTTCCGCATTAAAATGCCTGTATGCTTCATCAGACACGCTTTCCTTCGTTTGCAGAAAAACAGTATTCACCTTTTGTTCTGCTAAGAACATCACAATTTCATCTGTACGCTCTTCAATAATCGAAGCATCCCATAGCCATGTCGCTTTATTTTCATTCACCTCAGGTGATTTCAGCATGAAATACAGGATAAGTAAAAGGACAAAGATGATTAATAAGCTGCTTCCTTTTACCCATGCCGGCCATGTATTCCATGCATACCCTCCTTTACTCGGTGGCTTCTTCGCAGCGTTCACCGTATCTTTTTTAAGCAAATACCGCTTCTTCCTGCGACGTCACGGGATGCTGTACAGAGTGGCCTATTTTATAGATGTGCGGTAATGGGTATTCTTTGAATGCATTACGAGTGTCAAGTACAGGTACGCCCAGCGATGCGATTTCATCATACTCTAGATTTTTATGGTTCGTAATTAGAACGATGCAGTCATATCCTTTGAAGTTAGCTGGGTTATACTCCACGCTATGAACCGTTTCTCCATGTTTATCGCGGAAAGTATCTGCATACGGATCAAAGTACTCTACATTCGCACCTGCTTCTTTAAAGAGCTCGTAAACTTCAAGAGCAGGAGATTCACGAAGGTCCGCAATGTTTGGTTTGTATGCCATACCGAGCAGCAAAATGTTTGATTTACGAATGGATTTCGCATATTCATTCAGAATGGTTGCTGTTTTGTTCATTACGTAATACGGCATATTCTCATTAGTGGATTGAGCAAGTTCAATAAATTGGCTGTAGAATCTAAAACCTTTCGCTTTCCAGGATAAGTACATTGGATCAAGCGGAATGCAGTGTCCACCGATACCTGGGCCCGGATAGAATGGCATAAAGCCAAATGGTTTTGTAGCAGCTGCGTCAATTACTTCCCAAATATCAATTCCCATGCGGTCACACATCATCGCCATTTCATTCACAAACGCAATATTTACACTGCGGAATGTATTTTCAAGCAGCTTGGACATCTCTGCAATTTTTGGATTGGATACAGGAACTACCGTTTCTACATACTGGCTGTACAGTGCTGCTCCGAGTTTTAAGCACTCTTCTGTAGTACCGCCAATTACTTTTGGTGTATTAAAAGTAGTAAATCTGCCGTTTGACGGATCCACACGTTCTGGTGAGAAGCAGAGGAAATAATCTTCTCCTACTTTTTTACCAATCGCTTCAAGTTTATGCTCAATCAATTCTTCCGTTGTACCAGGATAAGTTGTGCTCTCAAGCGTGATGAGCATACCTTCCTTCATATGCAATTTGATTTGGTCTACCACGGTTTCAATGTATGATGTATCCGGATCCTGGTTTTCACTGAGCGGTGTTGGCACACAGATACTTAGTGCATCGATCACACGCAACATGCTGTAATCTGTTGTTGGCTGAAAGCGACCGCTTTGCATTACCGTTTTCAGGTCTTCCGAAGAAATATCATGAATATAGGACTCGCCTTGATAAATACTCTCCACTTTGGATGGGTCTAAATCAATACCGATTACCGTAAATCCTTGCTTCACCATTTCTACTGCGAGCGGCAGGCCAACATATCCTAGCCCTACTACACCCAACACGGCTTTCTTGCTTTCAATTGCGTTCATTAAAGTATGGAATTGCTCTTTCACAGTACTTCACCCTCCAAATGGAATTTTAGGTAAGCAGGTTGCATCATTTGATTGCGATGATACACAGCTCACTGACTTTTTATGTGTTAAATCAGGACTACCTTATCAGTTTGAAATCTACTATTTTACAAGCTACGATTACTGTAAGTGCTATGATTTCTATTGAAAACAGCGACGAATACGGGCATCGAGTTCCACAGGTGAAAAAGGTTTGGTTACATAATCTTCTACACCTTTTTCAAAACACTGGGTGATGGTCTGCTCTACTCGCTGGTCTGTCAAAACAATTACTTTTGGCTGCTGTTTTAGATCCAGGTTTTGAATCTGATGGATAAAAGGAACTCCACTCATTCCGTACAAATTAAGTTCGGTCAGAATAAGATCCGGTTCCACTTTTACAGCCATATCGAGGGCACTAAGTCCATCCACTGCTTCATAAATGTCATATCCTTGCAAAGCAAGGCGGATTTGAAGAAATTCTCTTGTTGATTGTTCTTGATCTACAATAAGAATCTTCCCTGGCCGTACCGCTGTTTCATTTGGTGTATATAATTTGATATCTGCATCCGTACTGAGTCTTGCGGATTCAGCCATACTTTTCAGCATGTGCTTGCTTGCTTTCCCCATTTCAGGGAAACTTGCAATTGTCAGACGCGGATCTACACCGGGTAACACTTGCATCAGGCTCTGTTTGATTAACAGTGCCTGATAGTGTGTACGATTAAGTGACATAAAAGGAAGGAAGACCGCAATCGTATTTGTCTGCGTATCTTTCCAGACCTGATATTCCGTTTCGCAGATCCTTGCGAGAATATCCTGCAGCTCCGCATCCGGCTGCTGGTCCCTATCCATGCAGTGGACAAACACAACGCCGCTGTTTTCGTTAGCCATTCCTTTTAACTGCTCATCCAGAATGTCATATACACTGTCCTTCATCTGGCGCTCAAGAGTTACTGTATTTGCCATAAGACTCATCTCCACCTTTCAACATTCACTTTTACCTTACTTAAGCAGCCTCTTCGGCTTTTGGTTCTTCCCAGCTCTGTCTTGTCATCGTTCCCCAGGAGTTATTCTTTCTCATAAACTGGATATGTCCTTGTACTCTCCAGAGGACGCCAAGCTGATGATACCCTACAAACTTAAGAGCAGAAAAAGCTAACATTTTCACAAGATCAGACGGTTTTGGATAACGGCGGAAAGCAATCTCTTCGAGAATCAGGGCTCCTACACTCAGCAGATAGCCGCTTAAGAAATTAAGGAGACCAAAAATCAATAGAACAGGCCATGCCGTCATATCCAGCATAACGTAACCTACTAAAGCTAGAAGTCCAGTAATCCGGAAATAAGGATTCAATGCCTCGAAAAAGATGTTATACGGCATCGTAAGCATTCCCATTGTTTTATACTTGGGTCTGAACATCATATTTCCGTTCTCCAGCATATTTTTCAGGTTTCCCCGACCCCAGCGTTTACGTTGATTCGAAATAATCTGGTACGTATCTGGAGCTTGAGTCCAGCAGACTGCCTCTGGACAGAATGCAATACGATACTTTTTCTTGTTTTCCAGCATATAGCGATGAAGCTTGATAATGATGTTCATGTCTTCTCCGGGATATCCATCACGATATCCACCTACTGCAATAACAGCCTCTTTCTTAAATACTCCAAAAGCACCTGAAACGATAATCAGCCCATTTATTGAACTCCAGCCAATTCGTCCGCCAAGGAACGCTTTTAAATACTCAATAGATTGAAACATCGGCCACATTTTACGCGGAAGTGACACATCTTTTACAGCACCATTTTCAATCTTGCATCCATTTGCAATACGAACATCTCCGCCGATCGCAACGGTTTCTTCTGGGTTCTCCAGATACATACGAGCCATGCGAATAAGCGCATCCTTCTCAAGTAAAGAATCTGCATCAATCGATGAGATCAGAGGATAATGTGAGAAATTAATTCCAGCATTCAGTGAATCCGCTTTACCGCCATTATTCTTATCAATGAGATAGAGAAAAGGATAATCCGGGTTATGATATACACCGCGAATCTGCTCACATCTGATCGTTCCACGGAAAGTCGGATTTTGAACGGGTTTAAGTCCGAATTCTTTGATGAGTACAGGTATCGTCTTGTCTGTAGAACCATCATTGACGACAATGACCTCGTATGTCGGATAGTTGAGTGTCATCAGACATTTTACATTTTCTATAATCGTCAATTCTTCGTTAAACGCAGGTACCAAAAGCGAGATAGGAGGAACGACATCCGATCCCGCTAAGCTTTTAAAGCTGGAATACTCTGCTCGGCGGCGAACTGTAAAGATATCTTTGTAAGAAAAACATAAAATTCCGAAATATAAGACAGTAACAAAAATAACGTAATAAATGATAACCATTCCATAGCCAAGCAATATATCTTTAAGCAGTGAAATCCCCTCCAATAACCTCTGACATACGGCGAGTTTGTTTTTCTTTCGGTGAAGTTCCGAAATAATGTTGATAGATTAGTCTTTTCTTGTTCAGTGACATCATTTTTTCAACTTCTTCTTGGCCGTCAGCCGTAGCCATCGCACGCTCTGTATAGGCAAGAGCTGCTTCCCTAGCCGTACCGCTTGCCGTAGCCGCTGTTTCGCAAAGCACTTCAAAACCGCGCACACCAAGTCCCGCAAGACTTTCTGCACTTTGATTACGCACAAGCACATCTGCATCGCTCAGTCCTTTTTGTAACAGCTGGATACTGTCTTCCGTGTGGATGGAACCAAGAGCGTTTGCCATTGCCGTTCTAACCTCAGGATTTGAATCTCGCATTAATTCTTTCATCGTTTGATCCTTGAGTACAGGACCTCTGCTTAGATAAAGTTTAATCGCATCTGTACGTATCGTTTCATCCTTCGAACGGAACAACCGGATAACAGCCGGCATCACTTCTGGAGATGTATAAGCATAGGAAGCAACGAGTCCCACTTTTACATCATTATAGTGATCTGATTCAAGCAGTTCTTGCAGCAGATTACTCGGTGTAAGACTCGTTTCCATCAGAATATCAGCAGCGAGTTCATAAACTGGTTTTCCTTTATCAAGGAGATATCTGAGCATCTCTTTCAGCTCAGCAGGCCGTTCTGCGCACTTCGCTACCGCTCTGGCGTATATGACAGCATGGGCTACCTTTTTTTCTTCTTTTAGCACTTGCAGCAAAGCTGTCGTCGCTTCGGCAGCTCGTATTCCGCCGAGCCTGTAAGCAGCTTCTATTGTTCTGCTGGTCGAGATGCTGTCAAGCTGTTTCATTTGCTTCGCAATATAACCCGTTTCCCTAGCTATGTCGCGTAGTTTTGCAGCATGCTCTCCTTTAATCTGATCATGGATGGCGATTAATCGATCCATAATTACTTCCTCTTCCATTTTTGTCAGTTTTCCTGGGGGAAGCTCAATTTTCTCATTCCCCGTCAGGTTTGCCTGAACATAAACGAAGTAATCCTTGTGTTTACTTGTATACTCTTCTTTTTTGCGTTCTTTTGAATTGTGGGTCGTTTTCATCGTTATGAGCAAACCGATCCCCACGACAATGAGTCCTGCGCACGAATAAAGGAAAATGTACGCCAGGGCCAAATTAGAAAACATGGATAAGTATCCTCCTTTATTTTTGCTGCGTTTGTAATTCTGAGTATGTTTCTTTCATGAGATCATAGCTCTTTTTAAAACGTTCACTATAATTCACAGTTTCCCATGGGTCCCATGAATAAGCCTGAATGTCTTGTATATCAAATGTATCCTCTTTGCCGCCAGGCCAAGATACGTTACCGCTGCTAAGATCAGTCAACCAAGGGATCAGCCGAATTCCTTCCGTTGTTACCGTCTGAAATTCCTTATTTTCTGTTAACGGGCTGTAATCAATGACCTGTAGTGAACTCGGATCTCCAAAACCAAGCAGCATCCACGGAATGCGGACCTCTATTTCTTTCCCTTCGTACTGCCAAAGGGTTAGTGAATCGTAATCAGCAGCATCGGGATTTGTCGTGCCCCGGTTTAACAGGCCTACAACTTCATCCATATAAGGGTGGGCATATTTGGTATCAGGCGGATTCATCAACAGACTGATGGCCAGCTTCCAAGGAACAAATGACGGTGTATCCTTTGTCTGTTCCTCCAGCATCCAATAGCCTTCCGGTCCATATAATCGCTGGTTAAAGTCATAGCTTTTCGCGATAGCTACTTCCGATTCCTTATCCTTGCCTATTGTAATCAGCGTTTCCAGATCTCCGCCTTTTAGTGTTTTATCTGGAAGAGATTCAAGCGGCTGATTGCCGCCAGGAAGCGTATCTGTACCGATATTCAACTTCGTCTTAGATGGATCAAATGGTTCATCGAGCGTAATCCCCATATATAGATAAGCTTCATCATGAGTTAATTGAATACTCTCGATGCCTTCTGTTTCCCCTTGCCAAAGCTTAATTTGTTCAGCCGGAAGCGTGGACCACTCATCCAGTTTCCCATCGATAAACAACTGGTTTTGTTTGCCTGCTTCCATGGCGAGAATACCGAACATCTTCTCATTCGTGAGTACGTTCAGCCAGTAAGCTTTACGATCTGCAGGAATTTCGAATGGCATCGTATTCCACGTCTTCTTAAACCACTCATCCTGCCACATGAAAAGAACAGCTCCGGCATATCCTTCATCAAAGATATCCTTGGTTAGCGACTGGTTAATCTCACCCTGTTCCTGCTCATTATGTCCCCCTTGATCTTTCCCTCCGGGACCATAATGAGATATTCCGAGAGAAGACGGAACTCCGTATTCTGTAATCATTATAGGTAGATCGGGAAACTCGGATTTAAGCTTACGTAAGTACGCTTTGTACGTGTTGTATTCCCCTTGTTCATCTTTTATCGTCTGCAGCGTTTTGTCTGTACGGAAGAAGTCTGGATAATAAGGATAGACGTGATAGGCTGCAAAATAACCGCCTTGCCAATTCACAGGTTCAATATGTCTCGCATCTACGCTTACCAAATCTTCTTCAAACAGCGGCTCGCCTGGATGTTCAAGCACATCGGTTGTAACCCAGTTGGTAAAAGTTAAGGGGTGTTCCCATCCGTATTTCTGTTCTTCCTTTGCTACTTCATCCAGCAGCTCAGCAAGCCAGTTCTCGAAGGGGCTCGCCTCTTCGGTACCTGAAAAGTGTTCACCGGCATAGCGAGGATGATCCGAATACTTGTTATTTGTTTCCTTTACCATCTCGGGGTCCCACTCGGTACCCAGATGCCATGCTAGCAGATACTGGCCTACATTCGCTCTGTACTTACCACTCGATTCTCCATTCACATGCGGGATATCCGCATCTCCATACACTGCCGATACTGCTTTTTTTATTTCTGCTTTAAATTTTTCTTCAATTCCTTCGGCAAAAGCGTCCCTTTGCTCAATCAGTTGTTCTTCTGGTGACCAGATCCCTTGCATGAAGTACAGCGGGTGTTCCTTGCCTTTGTTATACTCTGCGAGCGCTGAATAAAACACGGGCTGATGAACCGTATAGATGCGGATTACATTTGCGCCCAGATCTTCAATCTGTTGAAACCATCTAAGATAATCTTCTTTTACTAACGGAAATTCACCTGGGTAATGACCTGGTTTCGTTGAACCCAGGTTAACCCCCTTCACAAACAGTTCTTGCCACTTTCCTTCCTGGCTGTATTGTAAGAACTGATTGCCTTCTGTTTTGAATTTCAGTTTCGTTCCGTCTTCTGCTGTAAAAGTATTTTGTGCTGGCTTCAAGTATGAGTATGCTGCCCATCCTCCACCGCCAAAAATAAGAATGCCAATTAAGATGCCTACAGCAAATCGTTTTCTCTGTCGTCTGCTCATGGTTTCCTGGTTCGCTCCACTTCTAAAATCATTCTTAGTCATCGTAAGGCAAAAACGAGTTTTGCAATGCCTCCCTTTAATTTACAGATTGCCTGCAATGCAGAATCGGATTCTGTCGTTTGGCGAATGTCTGTAACTTCTCTATTAACTATATCGCCAAGCTTTCCCTTTTGTAACTAGGCAAATGGAAGGAAAGATAGATTGGATAATATTGCCCAGTTTCAAATCATGATCCTGGGTTTAGGGTCCGATCATCCTAAAAATCCAACTTTCTTTTTACTGCTCTGTCTACACCAAAGCAACACCTGAACTTCTCTTCAATAATCAAGAAAAATCCTTACTCATCAGTAGTTACAGCTCTGTTTTCCTTCCCCTCTGCCTATATAATGTAACGCATGTAATCACCTAAAGTTGCTATTTGTTTACAATTTTAACCATAGTTATTACAAAATTGATACTATAGTCCGATATCAAAAACGTGAAAAGCCTTGATATACCAGCATTCTTAAAATATCAAACTTTACAAAAAAATCGGATGGTCCTGTATCCAGGACAAATTTATTTAATTTTCCTTTATATTCTGCTTATAATCCCCTGATTTCTGACTCCCTGGTCTCAAATCACTCGCTCTTTATGTTAAAAACCGAGTCCTTTTTCCTAATTTCTAATACTTTCTGAGCATTTCAGAAAATCTCATCTCTTTTCAAAAAAATTCCGGTTGCTGTATGTATATTTCTCCGTTATTCTTATAAAATAAGAACATGTGTTCTATTATGGAACGAATGAAGAGGAGTATGGTCTTATGGAGCGGAAAAAACGTGTGATTATGCTGGCTGATTGTCAGTCTTTTTATGCCAGTGTGGAGAAGTCAGCCCATCCGGAGTATATGAGTCGCCCCCTTGTCGTTGCAGGCGATCCGGCTCGCAGGTCCGGAATCATTCTTGCCGCCTGTCCACTGGCCAAGACCTACGGAATTACAACAGCCGAGCGCCTGTCCGATGCAATTGCCAAATGCCCAGATGTCGTTGTAGTCAAACCTCGAATGGCAGAATATATCCGGGTTTCTCTCCATATTACAAGTATTTTTCAATCCTATACGGATCTTGTGGAGCCCTACAGCATTGATGAACAATTTCTTGATGTAACAGGCAGTCTAAGGTTATTCGGTTCACCGGAAGAAATCGCTCGCCAGATCCAGCAGCAAGTTTGGCTTGAAACCGGAGTACGGGTACGGATCGGAATCAGCGATACCAAGGTCGTGAGCAAGATGGCCTGTGATTTGTTTGCTAAGAAAAATAAGACAGGGATCTATATTCTTCCGAAGGAAGATATAGCTGAGAAACTCTGGTCTATGCCCATTCGAGACATGTTTATGGTCGGCTCGAGAATGGCTCATCATTTTTATAAGATGGGTATTCATACGATTGGGGATTTAGCCCGCACTCCTCTCCCACGTCTGCGTGACCGCTGGGGTGTCAATGGGGAAGTCTTATGGCGTATTGCGAACGGAATAGATGATTCGCCTGTAAGACCCAGCACTTTTATACAGCAACAAAAAGGAATCGGTCATCAAATGACCCTTCCGAGAGACTACACTACATGGTCAGAGATTCGTGTTGTCCTGTTGGAACTGGCTGAACTTGTTGCAAGAAGGGCCAGGGAGAAAGGACTTATGGGCCATGTTGTATCTGTCGGCTGCCGGGGAACCAACTTTGACAAACCCACCGGTTTTTCCAGACAAATGAAGATCAAGGAACCTACGCAAATTACCACAGAAGTTTATAAAGCAGCCAGTGAGTTATTCCAGCGCTACTGGGATGGTCAGCCTGTAAGAAGAGTGGGTGTATCTCTAACAGAACTGATCCCTGATACGGAATATCAATTAACCTGGTTTGATAACCGGGAGCAACAACGGGAACTTGATAAAGTAACAGATGCGATCAAACGTAAGTTTGGAGACACTGCTATTATTCGTGCTTCCTCTCTTGAGCATGCAGGTCAGATACATGATCGTTCCCGCAAAATTGGAGGTCACTATCGATGAGTAAAAAATTACAACAAAACGGATTATTTGAATCCTCACGAATGATGCTTCCCGAACATCGCGAAGCTTATGTACAACATCAGCAAAAATTAGCTCCAAGGTCCCGGCCGATCCTTGATCCTCAAGCGTTCGAAGAAATGTCACGTCTACTTGCCGAGTCACTGATGTTACAAGAGCCTGTGACGATTGTCTTGTTCGATGAGTGGGAAGATATCCATCTTACCGGAACCGTTGTCAAGTTTGATCAGGCAGGAAGATCGATTCGTATACAGGACCTGGCCGGACTCCATGATGTTCGAATGAGACATATTATTGATGTTCATGCTAATTAACCTGCTACGTCTTCAAGACAGGTTTTCTAAGGAGTCATACGTTATAATGATACAAAAACGGAAGGTGTGCTAACTTTGTGCGGAAGATTCACCCTTGGTGTCACGATGGAAGAATTGATGCTTCGTTATATGCTTGATGATATTCCAGAATATATGGATTACCGCCCTCGTTATAATATTGCGCCAACCCAGCAGGTTGTTGCCATTATTCATGATGGTACAAGACGAAGAGCGGGTACACTCCGCTGGGGACTGATCCCCCACTGGGCAAAAGATATCAGCATCGGCAGTAAATTAATCAATGCTCGCAGCGAGACCCTGCTCGAGAAACCTGCCTTCCGTGAGTCCTTTCTTCGTAAACGCTGCCTTATACCAGCCGATGGATTCTATGAATGGCAAAAGCAGGAGAATGGAAAAAAGGTACCCTTTCGAATCACCATGGAAGACAAAGGTATTTTTAGTTTCGCAGGATTATACGACATATGGATAAGCCCAGAAGGGCAAAAAGTAAGCAGCTGTACCATCATTACCACAAGGCCCAATTCTCTTATGTCTCCCATTCATGATCGTATGCCTGTTGTCATCCCTTCGGGACAGGAAGATCGGTGGCTGAATCGATCGGTTCAGCGCCCAGAGGAGATATCCTCGCTTCTTAGCCCCTATCCTGCAAATCAGATGCAGGCTTATCCGGTATCTGCTGCCGTGGGCAAGGTAGCGAATGACAGTATCGAGCTGATCTCGCCGGTATAACGGAAGTATCCTAGATTAACACAGGTATAATGGAAGTATCCTAGATTAACTTCAAGCCATAATCAAAAAAGAGGGGGCTGAATATAAATTCAGTCCCCCTCTTTTTTGCAGTTTTTTTTCGCACAACACGCAAGACATCATTTCAGATCAGCAGTAACCTAAACAAAGATCAACCTGCACCCACCTATTCAGCGAAACATTCCCCATAGTTTAATGAGATGCAAAGTATTGTTCGGATCTATCTTTTGGTCAACCACAAATTTGACAAAACGTTCCTCATCCGCCGGCGTAAATTTCTCATTCAATATAGCAGCAGACGATTTTACCAGTCGTCTTACTTTGGCACTATTCTGAAGATCTGATTTTGTAACTCCATCAACCAGCAATTTGACTCGTTCCTTCGCTGCCGGATTTTTCATTTTTGTCTTGATTCGCTCCACCAGCTGCGGACTAATGCCATATTTTTGATAGCTCAAAGAACGTTACACCTCCCGCATATTGTAGTCCCTCATTACTATATGCGAGAGGTGCCCGTCCACTTGACCTCTATTTTATAAAACATGATTTAATCCATGATATCGCCTTGGAAAATTTGTTCCTTCTGCAAGAAACCTCGTAACGCCTCATATCCAGGAGAAGTCCAGAATGACTCACTAGATACGAGTGAAGCAGCATCATCACGGGCTACCTCAAGCACTTCAAAGTCGCTGACCATATCCGCAATTTTAAAGTCAGGCATACCGCTTTGCTTCGTTCCAAAGAAATCTCCGGGTCCCCGCAAATCCAGATCCCGCCGTGAAACCTCGAATCCATCTTCCGTTTCTGTCATAACCTTCATTCGCTCTTGGCCTATCTCTGACTTCGGATCTGCAATAAGTATGCAATACGATGCATGGGAGCCCCTTCCTACACGCCCGCGTAGCTGATGAAGCTGGGAGAGTCCGAATCGCTCTGCATCCATAATAATCATCAGCGTCGCATTCGGTACATCGACTCCCACCTCAACTACGGTAGTGGATACAAGCATCTGGGTCTTGTTCTCATAGAAAAGCCGCATCGACTCTTCTTTCTCTGACGGCGTCATGCGCCCGTGCAGAAGACCTACCTGATACTGAGGGAGAGCTTGCTGCATCGCTACATGCAGATCAATCGCATTCTGAACGTCGAGCTTCTCCGATTCCTCAATGAGAGGGCAGATCAGGTACGCTTGACGACCTTGACTCAGTTCTCGAGTAATAAAACCAATGACCCGATCCATCATATCGTGCTTCACCCAGTAAGTAGAGATTGGGATTCTCCCTTTAGGACGTTCAGAGATAGTGGATACATCAATATCACCAAAGGCCGTGATGGCAAGTGTTCTTGGAATTGGTGTAGCTGTCATCGTGAGAACGTCTGGGTTATATCCTTTACGGCGCAGTACACTGCGCTGATTGACCCCAAACCTATGCTGTTCATCCGTAACAACAAGGCCAATATCTCGGAAAAATACATCATCCTGTATAAGAGCATGCGTACCTACGACCACGTCGATAAGACCCATTTGCAGTCCCGCTAAAATCTCTTTTCGTTTACGGCCTGGTGTGCTTCCTGTGAGCAGAGCCACTTGGATATCAAAAGGAGTAAACAGCTTTTCAAGCGAGCGCATATGCTGTTCTGCCAATATTTCAGTCGGCACCATTAACGCCCCCTGAAAACCAGAACGTACCGCAGCGAACAAAGCGATGGCAGCAATGACCGTTTTACCTGAACCAACATCTCCTTGAAGCAGCCTGTTCATGCAGTGCGGAGAGCGCATATCATGCAATATTTCCAGTTCTACTCGTTTCTGAGCATCCGTAAGCTCAAAAGGTAAACTGCGAACAAACTCTCGAACGGTGCTATTGGAAACGGTATGTACGACTCCATCGCTTTTCCCTCGATTTATAGCACGAAATGCCTGCATTTTCAGTTGAAATAAAAAAAGTTCTTCGTATACCATACGTCTACGTGCTTCTTGACCAGCCTCTGGATCACCAGGCTGATGAATCAGCGCGATAGCCCGTTTACGAGGCATGAGGTTATATTTACTAAGCAGTTCAGCAGGAAGCAATTCAGGTACAAGGTCGCCATATTGCTGAAGTGCTTGGTTAATGGTTTTCCGCAGCCAATTTTGTGTCATCTTCCCGCCTATAGAATAGACAGGCTGAACAGACCCGGTACGTACTGCTCCTTTGTCTGGAAATTCAGACTCCGAGACAGTAAGCTGCATTCGTTTCTGATCCCATTTTCCCGTCAGCGTGATTTCCCGATTCGGCGTTAGCTGATCTTTCAGAAAATGACGATTAAACCATGTCGCTGAGAACATAAAATCTTCTGTCATCATCCGGCAAGTGAGTCTCGACTTGCGACCATATCGCTGCAGCACAGGTACACCCATGATTTTGGCCTGAACCGTCACTCGATCCCCATCTTTCACCTCTGTTAAAGAACGCAGACGGTAGTCCTCATAACGGAAAGGATAATACTCAAGCAAATCTTTCACGGTATAAATGCCAAAGGCGTGAAGCTCTTCTTCTTTAAGAGCACTCACGCCGCTAACTTGCTTCACCGATGTTTCTTCTAACAACATAAAGCATCCCTCATTTTATGCCGGCCATACAAAAATAGCAATCGTTCCAAAACCTACGTGGCTGCCAATAACAGCACCAATGTTCGGATAAACCACTTCACCGAGTTCAAACCGGGTTTGGATCAGTGAGATAAAAGTTTCAGCCGAGGCAGGATTGGCTGTATGACCGACAGCAATATTAATTCGTTTTCCCGCAAAGTCTTGTTCAAACATCTGAATGATGCGTTCCATAGCTTTTTTCTGGCCTCTAATCTTCTCGACAGCGTAGATAATTCCCTCATCGTCTATCGATAGAACAGGCTTAATATTAAGCAAGGTACCCAATACAGCAGAAGCTTTACCGATTCGTCCGCCTTTTTGCAAATATTCTAAGGTATCCACTAAGAAATACAGCTTACGCTGCTGATGAAGCCTAAGTACAGCGGCTTCAATCTCTTGTGCATTCTTTCCCGCCTGTGCCAGCTGTGCAGCATGTACAACGAGCAGTCCATACCCATAGCTGGCAGATTTAGAATCAATAACCGTAATCTCTGCCGTCTGCTCATCTTCAAGCATCGATTTACCAAGCAGTGCAGATTGATATGTTCCGCTCATACCTGATGATAAGTGGATCGAAACAATCTGACTGCCTGGATGATCATTCAGAATTTGGCTGTACACATTCATAAACTCGACTGGCGAAGGCTGGGAAGTGGAAGGCAGTACCTTAGCATTCCCAAGTTTCTCATAAAACGTAGCAGGACTGAGTTCAATCCCATCGAGATATGTTTCCTGATCAAATACGACTCGAAGCGGAACCACATGAATCTGATACTTCGCAACAAGTTCATCAGGAATATCCGCAGTACTATCCGTAACAATGAAAACTTGGCTCATGAAAAAGGACCCCCTTATTTATGATCAAGCTTCAACCGAGAAGAGATAAGCATAGATTGGCTGACCGCCTTCGTGTACTTCAATCTCTGCATTTGGATATTCAGCAGCAAGCCATGATGCTAGACGCTCTGTATCTGCCTCATCGGCTTCTTCACCTGACAGTATTGTAATTACTTCATCACCGCTCTCAATCATCTTGCTCAGCAGCTGCTCACAAGTAGGAACGAGACCTTCCTCCGTAGCCACAATTTTGGAATCATGAATACCAATAAAGTGTCCTGCTTTAATCTCAAGATCATCGAATACCGTGTCTCTTACCGCATAGGTAACTTGACCAGAACGAACATGAGCTATGGCTTCTAGCATATTCTCTTCATTGGACTCTGCACTTTCATCTTCCTGGAAAGCAAAAGCAGCGGAAATCCCTTGCGGAATCGTCTTACTTGGAATGACGGTAACAAGACGCTCTCCTTCTAACAAATCTCTTGCCTGTTTAGCAGCAAGAACAATGTTAGAGTTGTTCGGCAGAATAAATACATGTTCTGCGTCGATGGAATGAATGGCTTTCACAAAATCTTCTGTACTCGGATTCATGGTTTGTCCACCGGATAGAACAATATCTACTCCAAGACTTTTGAATACCTCTTCGATCCCTTGACCAGAAGAAACAGCAATAAAGCCAAATGGTGCAAGTTCATCTGCCGGCGGTATTGACAGTTCTGGAGTAAGCTCTTGTTCCGTCGGAATATCCGCAAAGAGCCCTGGCTCTGCAGCAGCATCCATACCCGCTGTCAGCAAATCACGATGCTGTTCTCGCATGTTCAGGATATGAATTTGTGTTATTTCTCCGTATTGAAGCGCTAAGTTAAGTACATCACCTGGTGTTTTGGAGTGAACATGTACTTTAATGACTTCATCATCTGAGATAATAATGATGGAATCTCCATTTACTGACAACGCTTTCCTAAAATATTCCTCATCGAATGGCGTTCCCTGTGCATCACCTAACTGACGGTTAATGAAAAATTCCATATCGTAAAGGAACTCAATATCCTCAGTTTCCAGTCTAGCTTGCGCTGTGTCAGGAAGTTCACGATGAGTGGGTGGTGCAGTTGGCATCGTTTTTGCAACAGGAGCCGGCGGAGTCATTTCCTTAGCAGGTTGAACTTTAGAATCTGTTTGGGCAGTTCCGCCAAGTAAGTACTCCATAAATCCTTCATAAATATATACAAGTCCTTTTCCGCCGGAATCAACAACGCCTACCTGTTTAAGTACAGGAAGCATTTCCGGTGTTAAGGCAAGAGTTTCATTTGCTTTTTTTAATACTTCACTCATAAGTTCAGTAATGTCAGTGGTTCGACGAGCATAATAAGTCGCATGCTTTGCCGCTTCCTTGGCAACCGTGAGGATTGTACCTTCTACTGGTTTTACTACAGCCTTATATGCGGTATCCACACCGTTCTGGAGGGCAGCAGCAAATTGAACTGTATTCAGCTCCTCATATGGGGCAGCGTAACGACTGAAGCCTCGGAACAACTGCGACAAAATCACACCCGAGTTCCCCCGCGCGCCCATTAGCAGGCCTTTCGATAAAATCCCTGCACAGCTTCCAATGGAACTAGAGCTGTTTCTTTTAAGTTCGGCCACACCGGCACTCATTGTCAAATTCATATTTGTACCCGTATCTCCATCTGGAACAGGAAATACATTGAGGGAATTGACATGTTCAGCATGCTTATGCAATTGATCCGCTCCGGCTAAAACCATCGCGTAGAAATCTGTTCCATTTAAAGAACGTTTACTCAAGTGAGAATTCCCCTTCCTAGCTTGATGCGGGAGCTTGTTCAAAAAAAGGCAGTTGCCTTCGAGAAAAGCTCTAACATCCGTTGTTCCGCTGAGTAGTGACTCAAGCGACAGCGGTCTTTCCGCAGTATTATGGACTATACCTCATTGTACTATAATCATGAGGAGAAATAAATAAAGTTTTTGTTTATGTTGACTAAGCTTTTTCTTATATGATATTATATTTAAGTATTGTTTTATGCAGGTGTATTGGATTAAGTATGGCCAAATTTGGTCTGAAGTACAACCATTGACCTTGCGGATAACGGTTACTTTCAGAATAGGAGGTGTAATCTATGTCTCGCAAATGTTATGTGACAGGTAAAAAACCGGGTAGCGGTAACCATGTTTCTCACGCTAACAACCGTAACCGCCGTTCCTGGGGCGTAAACGTTCAAAAAGTTCGCATTCTGGTGGACGGTAAGCCAAAACGCGTTTATGTTAGCACCCGTGCTCTGAAAGCCGGTAAAGTAACTCGCGTATAATCTTAGCAACGTCTATAGAATACAAAGACAAAAAGCACCTCGCCTTCTGACTAGGTGCTTTTTTCATGTCTGGATTTCGGCGACCCTTCCTATGCCAGCTCTTCTCAGCGTAAAATGAACACACCTCAAGCCGATTTTATTTCTGGAACGTGTTAAGGATCGCTTTCACAAAACCTCCTAAAAATTTTGGAAGCTTAAACGTGTAGAATTTCATACTTAACCCTCCCCATCATCCTCATGTGCTCCACCTTTTATCGTGCAAGAAGCCTTCCTATTCGCTTTAGAATCAAAACCAGGATTATACGAAAAAAGGCTACATGAGAATCGCGCTCATGTAACCATATTTATGCAGGACACTGTCTTGCTATGCCACTAGCTTTGCTTAAACCTGCGGCGGATTCATTTTTATAAAGGTATATGCCGACCATAATAAGATAAATAACAAGTAATATACGGCGGTAAAAATAACAAAAGTAATGCGAATCCCTTTTCGCTCAAACTTACGGAAAAACCAAATCACAAGAATAACACCAAGAAGCGATACGACTGCATTAATAGGAGAAGGGAGTAATGCAAAGGAACCTAATAAGGTTCCCGTAACAAGACTAATAAGCGAAGTCCACATTGCTTCTTTAAAGGTCATTTTTATCCTCCGAGGCTTTGACGTATCTCAGTAATTGCTTCTGCACGATCTTCTCTTCCAAATACAGCACTGCCAGCAACGAGTACGTCGGCTCCTGCCTCCACTACAAGCGGAGCTGTCTCCTTCGTAATTCCTCCATCTACTTCAATATGAACGTCCGCACGTCCTCTTTCTCGCAACGAACTGCGGATTTCGCGGATTTTACGTAATGTGCCTGGAATAAATGCTTGTCCTCCAAAACCAGGATTCACAGTCATAACCAGCACCATATCTACGTCATCCAGAACTTCTTGTACATGAGCTGCAGGAGTGCCAGGATTGAGCGCTACGCCTGCCATGATGCCATGTTCCTTAATCATATGAATTACCCGGTGCAGATGAACACAGGCCTCCGCATGCACCGTAATCATACCTGCTCCTGCTTTTACAAAATCAGCAATATAAAGCTCTGGATTTTCAATCATTAAATGTACATCCAGCAGGAGACTTGTGTGTGGTTTAACTGCTTTTACAATCGGCGGTCCCAGCGTAATATTAGGAACAAAATGTCCGTCCATAACATCAACGTGGATCCAGTCCGCACCAGAAGCTTCTGCTTCTGCTACTTCAGCGCCGAGGCGTGCAAAATCTGAGGATAGGATAGATGGTGCGATTTTAATTGTCATAGTTAGTACCTCCGCTTTTTGTCCTTCATTTCTTCTAAAAATTGAACGTAATGATGATATCTGCTTTCTGCAATCATGCCATCTGCTTTGGCACGAATCACTTCACAGCCGGGCTCATGCGTATGTGTACACCCTCGGAATTTACATCCGCCTGAGTATTCACGGAACTCACGGAAACACTCTCCGAGCTCTTCTACACCGATCTCAAGGAAATCCAGCTGACTAAAGCCTGGGGTATCAGCAACAAAACCACCGTTATCGAGTGGGATCAGCTCCACATGACGTGTGGTATGTTTCCCCCGGCCAAGTTTCATGCTGATTTCGTTTGTTTCAAGAGTAAGTCCTGGCATCATTGCATTTAACAGCGATGATTTCCCTACACCCGATTGTCCTGAAAAAACACTGATTTCACCCGCAAGATGTTCCTTCAGTTCGTTAAAACCAAGTCCTTCCTTAGAACTTGTACGAATGACCTCGTAGCCGATTTTCTTATAGAGTTCAATAATTTCTTTGTATTTTTGTTCGCTTTTTTCATCCACCAAGTCACTCTTGGTCAGACATATGATAGCAGTAAGACCCGCCTGCTCAATGTGTACCAAAAATTTATCAAGCAGCTGAACATTCATTTCTGGTTCTTTTAATGAAAATACTAATACGGCAAGACGTGCATTTGCCATTGGCGGCCGGATCAATTCTGTCTTTCTGGGTAAAACTTCAGTAACGGTTCCTTCTCCATTTTCAGTAAGAACGTACTTCACTCGGTCTCCTACCAGTGGGGAGATACCTCTATTTTTGAAGACCCCTCGCCCCCGGCATTGAACGGAGGATTCCGAATCGATCGGAGCTCCATCCTCTCCAAGTGGCTTAACATAATAATATCCGCTTAATGCTTTAATAATAACTCCATCGAGCATGAATCCACCGTCCTTTATACATTTCATATTGCTACGGAATATAAGAACAGGCGCCTATTCGGCGCCTGAAATGAAGAGTGTATACTCATATTTCATCTATCACTCATCGCCATCCTCATCATCGGATGGATCTTCATCTCCCTGACCGTTACCTTGATCATCGTTCTTATCGTTACCGTTCTCTCCATTATTACCCTTATTGTCATTCTTCTCACTATTGTTCTTGTTTTCATTACCATTATTAGCCGTGGTATCTTTTTCTGGATCTACTGCAGGGGCACCCGGTCCTTCATCTCCTCCTCCGCCTTCTTCCGGCACAGAATTCGATTTGATCTCAGGAATTTCTACATTGCCGTTCTTAGCATCAAAGTATCCCACCTTGTAGGTATCCACAAGCTCTCCATCCCGATGAACCGTTACAAAACCATCACGATTAGGTGCAAGCACGAGCGGAACGGAGAAGGTCTGTGCTTTATTAATCGTTTTGGTACCCCACTCTTGATTTTCCCCTCGAGCATCTGTATACACGACTCGAACTTTACTGTTCTTCCCTTCCTCACTAGGTGCAATAAGGAATGCGAACGTATATTCAATTGTTTCCGGCGAATACCCGGTACTTACATAGATTGTAATCTCTGTACCTGGTGCAATGGAGGATCCCGCGTCTACAGGCCACTGCTGTGTAACTTTTCCTTTTTCTACTTGAAAACTGGACTCTTCCTTGATTTCAGCAAGTTTTAAGTTGTTATCTTCAATCAGTTTAACTGCTTCAGAACGCGACTTATTAATCAGATCAGGCATTAATATGAGTTCTGGGCCTTTACTGACGGTAAGAACAATCTCAGCTGTATCTGGATCAAATTCGGCCCCTGGCGCAATCGACTGACTAATGACCGTCCCTACAACCTCATCACTGAAACTTTCTTCTTTTTTGATCTGATTATCATTTTTTATATTAAGAGCCAGCAACTTTTGCACAGCATCTTCGTAATTTTCTCCCGTTACATCCACCATTTGTTCCTGGGGTTTTTCAGCACCAACGGTCAGGTCAATTAAGGAACCTTTTTTAACGAGACTGCCTTCTGGTTTACTCTGTTCAAATACAATTCCAGGATCGACTCCCTCTTTGTATTCTGCAATTACTTCATCGACTTCGAGTCCACTTTCCGTAAGAAGCTTTCTCGCCGCATCTTCGTCTAAAGAAATGACACTCGGAACAGGTACGTCAGGAACAACAAGCACCTTCTCTACATAAAAGACGACTCCAGCAAGGGCAATAAGGACAACGAGAGTTAATGTTACCCAAAAAGTTGCCCGTTTCTTAGATTTCTTATTTGGCTTAGCACTATGATCTGCAGGTTCCGGATCCATCCCAGATGTATCTGTGTTAACAGCAGTATACTGTTCTGGTTTGATAGCAGGAATGACTCGCGTTTGATCGATATCAAACTCATCATCAAACATCATCTTCGGTTCCTGAAGCCGATCAGGAAACAAACAAGTCTCAAGATCTGTCTGCATCTCAAGGGCTGATTGATATCGTTCATTTGGATCTTTACGCATCGATTTGAGAATAATATTTTCAACACTTTGCGGAATCAGCGGATTCAGAAGTCTCGGTTCCTCAAAATCTTCTTGAAGATGTTTAAGGGCAACGCTGATAGGACTTTCCCCTAAGAAAGGAAGCTGTCCTGTGAGCATTTGGTATAAAACAATACCAAGAGAGTATAGATCGGATTTCTCACCAGTCACTACCCCTTTAGCATGTTCAGGTGAGAAATAATGCACCGAACCAACGACCGAACCGGTTTGCGTTATTGTCGTAGACGTTACAGCCCGAGCGATTCCAAAGTCTGTCACTTTTACCCGGCCGTTTCTGCCAATCAAAATATTATGCGGCTTAATATCGCGATGAATAATCTGGTTATGATGTGCATGATCCAGTGCATCCGCAATCTGGCAAGCGATTCTTACCGCTTCCTCTACCTGCAGCGGCGCACGTTCTTTAATAATCTCGTTTAAGTTCTGTCCTTCAATATATTCCATTACAATGTAATGGATTTCGTCTTCTTGACCCACATCATAAATACTGACTACATTCGGATGGGATAAAGAAGCAGCCGATTGAGCTTCTCTACGAAAACGTCTAATAAATTCTTCATCATGTACAAACTGTTGGCGAAGAACTTTGATTGCGACATTACGGTTCAGCAAGATATCTTGAGCCTTATAAACCAAGGCCATGCCGCCCCCGCCAATGCGTTCTATTACTTCATAACGACCGCCAAGCTGATGTCCGATCATATGTTACCCCCCTGTTCCTTGCCGCTAGCTACCGCTAGGGGCATTTCAAAAAGGGCAACCGTTATATTATCATCCCCGCCAGCAAGTAGTGCCAGCTGAAGCAGTCTTTCCGCCCGTTCAGCCAGCAGAAGATCTGCTTGTCCGACAATCGTAAGGATCTGTTCACTGCTGACCATATTACTTAAGCCATCACTGCAAAGCATTAGTACATCTCCTGGTTCCATTTGGACGGAATAGAGATCTACATCTACTTCCTTATCTGTACCAAGTGCTCTCGTGACGACATTTTTAAGTGGATGAACTTGAACTTCTTCTTCACTGATCTGACCGTTTTTAAACAGCTCATTTACAAGAGTATGGTCCTCCGTGAGCTGTACTACTTTACGATCTGATATAAGATAAGCTCTGCTGTCTCCAATATGGCCTATAACTCCTGCCGAATCGCTCATCAGAACAGCAACAACAGTGGTTCCCATATTATGAAACTTTTCATTTTCTGCAGCCTGACGAAAAATTACCTCATTCGCATGCAGAATTGCATCGCTTAGCGCAGCTGACAGTGTCGATAAAGGCAGTTCAGTCTCAAGCCCGGACAGGTCCTGTGAGACGGTTTCTACAGCGAGACGACTCGCTGTATCCCCGGCCAGATGACCTCCCATGCCGTCCGCTACAATACCAAGAATATAACCTTGATCTAATTGGCGGACCCAGGCTGAATCTTCATTCACGGAACGAACCCGCCCTACGTGGCTGACATGTACTGTATTCATCACCTTCATCACTCACCTCATGCTTCCATGTGCTTGGCGCGCAGCTGTCCGCACGCTGCCGCTATATCGTGTCCTTGCTCTCTACGAATGGTTACATTAATGCCTTGCTCGGCAAGAATTCTTTGGAACTGGAATATGTCTTTACGTGCGGTTCTTACATATTTCCGCTCCGGCACATGGTTAACTGGAATCAGATTCACGTGACATATCATGTCTTTAATTACGCTTGCGAGTTCCTCAGCATGTTCAGGCTGATCATTAACTCCGCCGATTAGTGCGTATTCAAAAGTAATTCTTCGTCCTGTTTTTGCCTGATAATAACGCAAGGATTCCATCACATCATCAAAAGGAAAACGGCGGTTAACCGGCATGAGCTTGGAGCGTAATTTATCATTTGGCGCATGAATGGAAATGGCGAGATTAATCTGCGTGTCTTCATCCGCGAATTGATAAATATTAGGAACGATACCGCTTGTAGAGACGGTAATATGGCGCTGTCCGATATTAAGTCCTTTTTCATGAATCATCGTTCTAAGGAATTTCATCGTCTCGTCATAGTTCTCAAATGGTTCTCCTGTACCCATAATAACGATGCTGCTTACACGTTCGCCGCGCTCATCCAAAATTTGCTGAGAACGGACAACCTGAGCAATAATTTCACCAGCTGTAAGGTTACGTTTTAGTCCCCCGAGTGTGGATGCACAGAAAGTACAACCTACACGGCAGCCTACCTGCGTTGTTACACAAACACTATTTCCATAATTATGTTTCATGATTACTGTTTCAATTGCGTGATCATCATGCAGTCCGAATAGGAACTTAACGGTTCCATCTTTAGACTCAAATTTAGTAATTTCACGCAGCGTAACAAACTGGAACTGATCATTAAGTTTCTCACGCAGTGCTTTTGAGAGATTCGTCATCTCAGAGAAGTCATTTACACGTTTAACATAGATCCAATCGTATATTTGTGCAGCACGAAATTTAGGTTCACCATTCTCTTTAGCCCACGCTTCTAGCTCTTCGAGCGTGTAATCATATATAAAAGGCTTCGTCATTATTTTCAACACCTGTTCTTTCTTCTTAAATAAAGTATCGTAAAGCAAAACATCGTCATCTTATCATTCTACCCATTTTAACATATAATCCCGCATTCATCCATGAAAGCTGATGTTACAGCCTGTCATACATGAATATGATTTGCCGTGTACCAAGCTTCTTAAAAGCAACAAGAAGCCGCCTAAACCTTACGGTTTACAGCGGCAATCATTGATCTACGTATTAAAATCTTATAAAGCTTAGCAGACATCCGATAAGGATACAACATCCTTTTTTCTACACAAGCTATCCAAGACGTTTCAATCTGGCAATATAAAAACCATCACTGTTAAACTTCTGAGGAAGAATCTGAATTCCATATCCCTCTTCGGTAACACAGGATTTAACCTCTTCATTCATGCTCTCCGCAGGAGGAACGGCTGCATAATCAGGGTGTGAAGCTAGAAATTCACGGACAACCTGGTCATTTTCTTTAGGCTCTGTAGTACAAGTGCTGTAGACTAATATACCACCTGGCTTAAGAAGCTTGGACGCCCGGCTGAGAAGTTCACTCTGCAAACTGCTAATTGCTTCCACATCCTCCGGCGATTTCGCCCAGCGAAGATCCGGTTTGCGCCGAATGACCCCGAACCCTGAACACGGAGCATCAAGCAAAATCCGATCAAACGAAGCCTCAGGATAATACGTATCCAGATCCAAAGCATCGTGACAAACCGTTTCAATACTACTAAGGCCAAGCCGATCTGCTTGGTCCTGAATTAATTTGACCTTATGAGGATGAATGTCGTTCGCAATAATAGAACCCTGGTCCTGCATCTTCTCACCTATATGAGACGTTTTTCCTCCCGGTGCAGCACAGCAATCCAGCACGGTCATTCCCGGCTTCGGTTCTACTGCCTCGGCAACAAGCATTGAACTTTCGTCCTGTACAGACAACATACCATCTTTATACCAAGAGGTAAGTGCCATGTTCCCGCCGCTGGATACAATAATCCCGTCTTTGCTGATCAAGGACGGCACTACGATATGACCCGCTTCTTCCATCTCCTGCATTAATTTGTCGCGGGAAATCATGGTCGTATTGACACGAACACTGACTGGCGGCGCTTCATTATTGGCACGGCACATTGCTTCGGCTGTATGCTCTCCGTACTGGGCGACCCATCTTTTCACCAACCATTCCGGGTGAGAGTGCGTAAGGGCAATACGTTTAACTGCTGGTAAATCTTCTGGAACTTTTAACTGATCAAGATTCCGAAGCATGTTACGCAGCACCCCGTTCACCATACCTGAAATGCCTTGATGACCTTTGCGTTTCGCAATGTTTACTGCTTCACTGACTGCTGCATGATCAGGAATCCGGTCAAGGTATAGAATTTGATACAGACTAAGACGGAGCAAATTTCGAACCCAAGGGGTTAGTTTTTTTAAACCTTTCGCAACATAGGACTCCAGGAAATAGTCCAATGTGTTACGCCGAGCTATCGTTCCGTATACAAGTTCAGTAGCAAGACCTGCATCAGCAGGACTTAGATTTGCGCCTTTTAACACCTGATTCAAGAGCAGATTACTGTACGCTCCCTCTTCTTCCACTGCAGTCAAAATGTTCATCGCTGCTTCACGACTAGTTATATTCCGTTTCTTAGGTGCAGAAGGAGCCGACTGTTTCTTAATAGCCTTATGCTGCTCAGATGACTTCACTTCAACACCGTCCCTGCTTTGAGAGATCCGCCGCGAGCGAAATCAGAAGCTTGCATCACTTTTTTACCCGCAGGCTGTACTTCACGAAGCCATAACGAGCCATCTGAAGTCTTCACTTCAATACCAAGTTTAGATAAGGAAAGTACCGTTCCCGCTTCGGCTTTGTTTTGTCCGCTGGATGCATTTTTATACTCATCCGGCAATGCCAAAGGATTTACCGCTGACCATACTTTAAATACCTGCTCGTCCCACAGGGTGAAAGCCCCTGAATAAGGAACAAGACCACGAATTTGGTCGTAAATCTCCCTTGCAGAACGCGCCCAATCGATCTTCTCATCTTCTCTTGTCAAGTTCTTCGCGTAAGTTGCTTCCTCATCATTTTGCGGTATAGCCGTCACTTTACCGCTGATCAGGTTAGGCATTTCACGAATCAGCAAGTCAGATCCCGCTTCACTCAGCTTGGCGAACATCGTACCTGACGTATCTTCGTCCGTAATCGGAACTTCCACTTTGGAGATCATATCCCCCGTGTCGAGACCTTCCGCCATATACATCAGCGTAACTCCTGTAACCTTTTCCCCGTTAATAATCGAACGCTGAATTGGAGCTCCGCCGCGATATTTCGGCAACAGAGAACCATGTATATTAACACATCTGTACTTCGGCATGTCCAGAACAGCTTTAGGCAAAATCTGACCGAAAGCAGCCGTCACAATCAGATCCGGCTCCCACTTTGCAAGTTCTGCCACCGATTCTTCATCACGAAGACGGCGAGGCTGAAACACAGGAATCCCATGTTTCAGCGCAGCCTCTTTTACAGGAGTTGGGGTTAATATTTTTTTGCGACCTTGCGGTTTATCTGGCTGTGTTACTACGAGTTTTACGGAATACCCTTCCGCCAGCAATTTTTCAAGTGCAGGTACGGCGAAATCAGGTGTCCCCATAAAAACAATATTCATATCCTTACCCCCTGTTACTGCGATTCGGCAAATCTGCTCCGATTTCATATATTTTTTCAGCAAGATCTGTGAACAGAACTCCGTTTAAATGATCGATTTCATGCTGGAAAGCACGTGCAAGAAGACCGCTTCCTGTAATCGTAATTTCTTTACCTTCACGATCCAGTCCTTTTACCGTTACCGTCTCTGCACGGCGTACATCTCCGTTATAACCAGGAATACTCAGACAACCTTCGGGACCAAATTGCTCGCCTTCCTTGGATACGATCTCCGGATTAATCATTTTGATCAGACCGTGATCATCTCCTGTATCAATAACGATGAGACGTTTCAAAATTCCTACTTGCGGAGCAGCAAGACCTACCCCTTCAGCGTCATACATTGTATCGGCCATATCATCCAGCAGTTTTTGAACGTTTGGCGTGATTTTGGTAACTTCTTTCGCAACTTTACGCAATACATCATCAGGTTCTTTTACAATTAATCGAATTGACATCTTTATGGACACCATCCTATACGCTTATAAGTTATGTTTTATTCTATGATCAAACCGCTTGGCTTACATCAGCATTTGCGGATCAACATCTATACTAATCAGTAAATCTTTCCCTTGAAAATCTTGTTCCATTTGACGAGCGATGTCCTGAACAAGCCGGGTAGCATCGATATCACCACGCCATTTTACCATACATTGAAATCTGTATCTATTTTTCAGTCTCGCCATCGGAGAGGCTACCGGTCCAAGTACATCCAAAGCGTTAGCACTAAATTTATCTAGACTTCCCAGCATTCCTCGTTTCTGTGCCTGCTCCTTGAGCATCCTCGTGTAGTTCTCGGCAGCTCGCACAAGCAGCGGAAGCTGTTCATGTGAGAATGTGACGAGGATCAAACGGCAATAAGGAGGATACTGCAGAATCTTGCGATGCTTTAATTCTTCCCTAATAAAATGGTTGAAATCATGCTTGCTTGCATGAATGATAGAATAATGTTCTGGCGTGTAGGACTGAACAAATACTTCCCCAGGCAGTTGATGTCTGCCTGCTCGGCCTGCGACTTGTGTCAGCAATTGGAATGTTTTTTCCGCAGCACGAAAATCAGGTAAATTCAGCGCCGAATCAGCCGTAATTACACCGACGAGAGTGACATCTGGAAAATCAAGCCCTTTTGCTACCATCTGCGTTCCAAGCAAAATATCGGCTTTTTTCTCCCGAAAAGCTTTCAGCAGTTTTTCGTGTGATCCTTTTTCTGTTGTTGTATCTACATCCATACGGATCACTCGAACGCCAGGGAACAACTTCGCCAGTTCTTCTTCTACCCGCTGCGTACCGGTTCCAAAGTAACGGATATGTTCACTTCCACAGTCGGGACAAACCTCTGGTACAACTTCTGCATATCCGCAGTAGTGACACCGCATATTATTTGACCGCTGATGATAAGTTAACGAAATATCACATTCAGGGCAGGTTGCCACATAACCGCAGCTTCGGCACATCACAAAGGTAGAATAACCTCTTCGATTTAGTAGCAATACCGTCTGTTCGCCCTTTTCAATCCGCTCCGCAATCCCTTTATGTAGAGCCCGGCTGAACATGGAACGGTTGCCATCTTTGAGTTCTTCTCGCATATCTACAATGTGAACAACAGGCAGTTCATTACCCAGAGCACGCGTAGGCATCTCGAGCAGAACAGGAGCAAATTCATCATTGCTTTGGGATTTTGCAGCATAATAACTTTCCATTGAAGGAGTTGCTGAGCCAAGAATAACGACAGCTCCATGCTGACGAGCACGTTCTACAGCTACATCTCTTGCGTGATACTTCGGCGTTTCTTCTTGTTTATAAGAAGTCTCGTGCTCTTCATCAATGATAATGAGACCAAGGTGTTCAAAAGGGGCAAATACGGCGGAGCGAGCCCCAACGGCTACTTTTGCCTTGCCTTCACGAATTTTACGCCATTCATCGTATCTTTCCCCGCCAGAGAGTCTGCTGTGCATAACAGCGACTTGATCACCAAAACGCCCCTTAAATCGCTCTACCATCTGAGGGGTGAGTGATATTTCGGGGACGAGGACGATCGCCTGGCGATCTTGCTCTATCGCCCGCTGTATTGTCTGTAAATACACTTCTGTTTTTCCGCTTCCGGTTACTCCATGCAAAAGGAATACACCTTGTTTGCGCTCGTCCAATTTCTCCACAATCTTCTGATATACAGCCTGCTGTTCCAAAGTTAGAGGCAGCGGCTGGGTAGGTGTGAAGTGACGGCCCTTATAAGGATCACGAAACACTTCGACATCTTCAAGTACAACAAGCCCCTTATCCTCTAGACCCTTCACCGTACCCGCAGAGACCTGTAAGCCAGAGAGCACTTCTTTTAATGCCATGGGCAGAAAGGAGCTCATCTCCACCAAATAAGAAAGCACTTCTTTTTGCCTCTTTCCCTTAGCCGGAAAATCGGCAAGAGCAGCTTCTGCTTCCTCTAATGGGACCGCAAGGTCAATAGATCGCAACGTTTTTTTCTGCAGCTTATCCTTAATCGACTGGTTCTCTTGAAGCACACCCGTAAGAAGCAGTTCCTTAATAAGGTCAGCGTCTTCAGGGTAACGTTTACCTAAATGATCTAATGTGACTTGTTCCTTACTTCGAACATATCGTATAATTTCATTTTTCACTCTGAATGCTTCATTATCTTCGGGCAGATCAAATAATACGCTGTCCGTCTTGTCTGTAAGCCTAGGTACAGATGAATCCTTATCTTTAGTAGGATCTGCGGCGGATTGTTCCTGTGCCTCACTGTTGACAGAGATATAACGCTTGGCCTTTCCTTTGAGAGCCGTCGGAATCATGGCCTGCAGCGTAAGAATCCGATTGGAAGCATATCGCTTGCTCATCCATCCTGCGAGTTCAATGAGATCTGGTGAAAGCGGAGGTACAAGATCAAGTAATTCTCCAATTGGCTTTAACTTGAAAGTTGTGTTTGTATGATCCGCAATCGAGATTACAAACCCTTGAACTGTTCGATGGCCAAAAGGGACTCCCACCCTGCTTCCTACTTCAACCCAGCCTAAGAGGGATTCCGGAATTAGATAATCGAATTCGCGGTCAGTATCCTTGGCTGGTACATCCACGATTACTTTCGCGATCTTCAAGGGTTTACTCCCTCCCCTCCATTTGCGCAATTGCAATTTGAAATACTTGTCTTGCCACTTCGTCTTTTGATATTACGGCTAATTCTTTAACTAAACCATGTTTGTCATAGATTTCAACCGCATTGGTATCTGTTCCAAATCCTGCTCCCGGTTTCGTTACATCATTAGCAACAATAAGATCCGCATTTTTTCGTTCTAATTTTCCTTTTGCATGGAATTCAACATCATTTGTTTCCGCTGCAAATCCAATTAGGTATTGATGTGTTTTTTCTTTACCAAGTGATTCTAAAATATCGATGGTTTTGACGAGAGACAGCGTGAATGTATCGTCTTTTTTCTTGATTTTTTGTTTCGCAGCTTCCGCAGGTCTATAATCTGCCACGGCCGCAGCTTTAACCATAATATCCGTCTTTGGCCAAAGTTTATGGACCGCCTCATACATCTCCTGAGCAGACTGCACTTTCACTACGTTGACATCTGCCGGATAGGGAACTTGCATATTGGCGGCAACAAGGGTAACCTCCGCCCCCATGTCTTTCGCAGCGGCCGCAAAGGCCACTCCCATTTTCCCAGAAGAATCATTCGTTATATATCTAACAGGGTCAATTCGCTCAATGGTCCCACCTGCAGTAACAACGACTTTTTTTCCTGCCAAACATCCTTTTTGAGAATGACGTTCAAAGAATGTTTCTAACGCAGCTACGATGGTTTCCGGTTCTTCGAGCCTGCCTTTTCCTACATAGCCACAGGCAAGCTGACCTACACCAGGTTCGATAAAATGAACCCCTCTGGAATGAAGGGTATTCATATTCGCAACAACTGCAGGATGTTCATACATATGAACATTCATAGCAGGAGCGATAATAACAGGAGCTGTCGTTGCAAGGAGTGTTGTGGTCAGCATATCATCGGCAAGGCCATGTGCCATTTTAGCAATGGTATTCGCTGTAGCCGGTGCAACAAGTACAAGATCAGCTGTATCTGCTAAATTGATATGAGAGACAACCGAAGCATCTCGTTCATCAAATGTATCGGTATAAACCGGATTTCGCGACAGTGATTGCAGGGTAAGCTCTGTGATGAACTTCTTAGCAGATTCGGTCATGATCACATGTACCTCTGCCCCTTTTTGCACGAGCTTGCTTGTCAGTGCTGCTGCTTTATATGCTGCAATGCCTCCTGTTACTCCGAGCACGATTTTTTTACCTTTCAACATATGCGCTCCCCCTGTTCTTATCATAGATTATGGCAATAACTACGCTTGTATCTTTCGTTAACAGAGCAAAAAAAGAAGTAGAAAGAAAAAAATAACAACCTTCCGGTTGTCACTTTTATCAGGGTGTTACCTATATTAGTAGTTCAGTAAAGAAAGATGAATAGAATTATGCTTCATTTTCTTCTTTTTCGTCAGTACCTGGCTCTACTTTGATGATGTCGTCATAAATCTCTTCAAGAGCAACGCCCACTTGTTTATGAGATTTAGGATTTCTAAGTTCGGACTTTTCGCCTTCACGAAGCTGTCTAGCACGTCTGGATGCAGCAACTACAAGAGAATACTTACTGTCGACTTTGTTCATCATTTCATCAATAGATGGATATAACAATACGAACACCTCATTCGATTCTATTTTTTCGCTACTTTACAATGTTCGGCGATGATGATCGATTCTATTCGCTTGCACGCCAAATCAATTTCATCATTTACTACAGCATAATCATATTTTTCTAAAAGACTGATCTCTTCAGCAGCAACGGTCATCCGGTGATCAATCGTTGCTTGGTTCTCCGTACCGCGGCCTTGGATACGGTCTTTTAGTTCATCGAGCGAAGGAGGCAGTAAAAACACGAAAATTCCTTCTGGGAATTTTTCTTTTACTTTAAGTGCTCCTTGCACCTCAATCTCCAGAATAATATCTTTGCCTGATTCAAGCGTCTGTTCTACAAAATCACGCGGTGTACCATAGTAATTACCCACATATTCCGCATGTTCTAGTAGTTCATCTTTTTCAATCATATCAAGAAATTGTTCACGGCTTTTGAAAAAATAGTTCACTCCGTTTTCTTCGCCAAGTCTTGGCTGACGTGTCGTTGCCGACACGGAGTACGTCAAATTAGGAACTCGTTTACGCAAAGCAGTACACACGGTTCCTTTTCCTACACCCGATGGGCCAGATAATACAATAAGTAATCCCTTAGACATATTACACTCCATTTTATTCGTCGTTGTCATCGTCTTTAGAAGATAGACGATGGGCAACCGTCTCCGGCTGCACTGCGGACAAGATCACATGATCACTGTCAGTAATAATTACAGCACGTGTTCTGCGTCCATATGTAGCATCAATGAGCATATGACGATCTCGTGCTTCCTGGATAATTCTTTTGATAGGCGCTGATTCAGGGCTAACAATAGATATGATACGATTCGCTGAAACGATATTACCAAATCCTATGTTAATGAGTTTAATCGCCATATTCAGGTTCGTCCCCCTATAACTTTTAATCCTTCTCGCAAAGCATTGTTGTTATTTGGCAGCAAGCTTACCTTTATTCTAGACTACTCTAGATTTGCAGCCTGTTCCCTAATTTTCTCAAGCTCGGCCTTCATGTCCATCACGAGATTAACCAAGGTCAAGTGATGAGCTTTCGTACCGATGGTGTTTACTTCACGATTCATTTCCTGAATCAAGAAATCAAGTTTGCGACCTACAGGGTCAGGACTGGTCAGTAATTGCCTGCACTGCGTAAGATGACTAGAGAGACGAGTCAGTTCCTCATCTATGTTGGATCGGTCCGCAAAAATCGCAATCTCCATACCAAATTTATGTTCATCAAAAGATCCATCTGAAATTTCGGCCAATCGCTGCCTCAGTTTATTTCGATATTCGATCACTACTTGAGGTGCAAGTTGAACCATCTTTTCATGACAGGCCCCTAAACTTGAAATCCGGGTCTCTATATCTTTCGCAAGGTGACTTCCTTCACGAGCTCGCATTTCCACCAGCTCCTCAAGGGCATGAGTTATCCCCTCTTGCAGCGCAGTGTCCCAAGCTTCATCTTCTGTTGCCACTCGGAGAATCGCTTCTTCCGGTTTCAGAAGCACGCCAGGAAGCGAAAGTACATCTGATACTTCCATATTCCCTCTCATTCCATAACGAAGCTCGAGTTCTTTGGCTGCTTCTAGGTAAGAAGCTACTACCTGTTCGTTAAGGACTGGGTTCAGATGACTCTCCACTGAAAGTTCCTTCGTTATAAATACGTCAATCCGTCCACGCCTTAGCTCGCGCTGTATGATTTTACGAAGTCCATCTTCGTAGCGTGTCCACTCTCGTGGCATTCGGAATACCACTTCGCAATATCTGTGGTTCACAGACTTCATTTCAAACAATACATTATAGCCGCCATAGCTGAGCGAATATTGACCGTATCCGGTCATGCTGAATGACATCGGCATCACATCCATTACACTATTGTATCGGATTATAGTGGTTGAAACAAGTATGAACATTACGCTTTATCCCCGTTTAATTCCTACCATCATTGCCTAAAAAAGGGGTTCCTAGTAGAATAAATTAATACTTTTTCATAAAAATGATGCTGAACATGGATAAGGAGACCATCTCATGAAAACAGAACTTCAACTTATTGTCCGTCCAACCGAAATCGATGTGAATGGCCATGTCAATAATGCAAAGTATTTAGAGTATCTCGAATGGGGAAGAGAAGAATGGTACGAAGCCGCAGACCTCCCCTATAACAAACTGCTCCAAGAAGGATTCCAAACGGTTACCGTTAACATTAATATTAACTATCGTAAAGAATGTGTTCAGAATGAACGGCTCACCGTCATTACAGAACCAGAAAAAGCCGGGAATTCAAGTTATGTATTGAAACAAATAATTATGAGCGAGACAGATGTTGTCTGTGCTGATGCGGTTGTTACTTGCGTAACGATGGATCCATCTAGTCGAAAAAGTAAACCTCTGCCCGAGATGCTGCGAAAATTCTTTCCGGCGAATCAGTTATGAAACTCATTCCGGCATAGTAAAAAAGGGTGCCTTTGCTGCTGAAATCATTTTCGCAGCAAGGCACCTTTCTGATTAATTCATAATAAATTTAATTTATAATTGCTGGTGATCCTTTTTTCTCCATGATGTGACTCGACTTTTCCCATACAAACTTCGTCAACTCTTCGCTCATACCATAGAACATAAACGGCGTCATAATATAGATTCCATTGAAATGCTCCATAGCAACTTCTATCAATTCCTTGGCAATTGCAGTTCCCGTCGCTCTGCCTTCTTCACCTTCAAGCCCTGCCATCCGCTCTCTTACCTCGTCCGATAACAGAATGCCTGGAACCTCGTTGTGCAGATATTCGGCATTCCGGCCGCTCGCAAGCGGCATGATCCCAATGAAGATTGGAATTTCAAGATGTTTGGTCGCTTCCTTAAGCGCAACAATCAAATCTTTATCGTACACAGGCTGGGTCATGATGTAATCCGCACCTGCCGTTATTTTTTTCTCCAAACGCTGAACTGCCTTTTCTAAATATTTCACATTTGGATTAAAAGCAGCACCCACTACAAAATCAGCTTTTTGTTTCAGCGGCTTACCTGAAAAGGCAATCCCGTCATTCAGCTGTTTGATCATTCGAATAATTTCAAAAGAAGTCATATCATATACCGAGCTTGCCCCGGGTAAATCACCAAACCTAGCCGGATCGCCGGTTACTGCAAGAACGTGATCAATGCCTAATGCATCAAACCCCATCAGATGGGACTGGGTCCCAATTAAGTTTCGATCTCTGCAGGCAATATGGATTAAAGGCCTCATCCCTGTCTGTTCCTTCACGAGGTACCCTAGGGCCATATTACTCATACGGGTAACCGCTAGTGAATTATCGGCCAGTGTCAGCGCATCAACCCCTGCTGCTTTTAGACATTTAGCACCTTTCAGGAACTTTTCAATATCTAGATCCCTAGGCGGGTCCAGTTCTACAATAACGGTATGGCGTTCTTTGACCAGATCCACGATGGTAGGTTCTGTACGTGTTTTTTCATATTGATCCGCGGATGCAAATGAACTTCTAATTTCATCACGTGTAAATAATGCCTCTTCATCGAGAGGTGGAAGGAGAGCTGGCTTATACGCTGCAAGTGCTTCAGCTATTGCCTTAATGTGCTCAGGTGTGGTACCGCAGCAACCGCCAATAATACGGGCGTTCAGATCTGCAAAACGAACCGCTGTCTGTCCAAAATATTCAGCAGATGCACCAAATCGAACTTCACCATCAATATAGTCAGCAATCCCTGCGTTAGGATATACGGACATAGGAATACCGATATCAGATACCGTTTCCATGGCACGCATGATGGCATTTGGACCTGATCGGCAGTTAAATCCAATCACATCTGCTCCTTCTCCGTGTAAGATCGAGAAGGCTTGAGGCATGGTATAGCCATCGAGTGTTCTTCCAATATCGTCAATGGCAAACTGGCAGATGACAGGAAGTTCAGACTGTTTTCTTATACTCCGGAGTGCGATCAAAAGTTCTTCTACATCATAAAAAGTTTCGAGCATGATCCCATCAACGCCCTCATCGATCAGCGCGGTAACTTGCTCCTCAAAATAATATCCAAGTTTACTTTTTGAAATATCAGAACGTTTACCCGCTCTAATCGAACCTGCAGCTCCAACCACATATCCTTTTCCATTTAAAGCTTCCTTGGCAATCCGAACTCCCGCCCGGTTAATGTCCACCACTTTGTCTTCCAGACCGAATTTGGAAAGTTTATCGTAATTGGCCGAATACGTATTGGTTTCAATCAGTTGTGTACCCGCATCGATATACCGCATATGTACATCATGAATGACATCAGGTGATTCTAGATTCAGTTCCTCATAGGAGATTCCGACAGGAAAACCCTTTTGATATAAATAAGTACCTATTGCCCCATCGCCAATCAGGATTTCCTTTTGCAACACCCCGCGTAGATCCACCCTCATTCTCCTCCCGCCACATTTCCTATATTTCACACTAATGTAACATAAAAACATAAAAAGAGGGAACTAGTACGCTCCCTCTTTTTATCAAAATTCCTTTTCAATTATCTTTCCGGTGAATACGAATGCAGCTGGCCCTGTCATATAAACATGATTATCTTCTTCATTCCATTCAATGAACAGATCCCCGCCTTTCAGACGAACCCAAGCCGACCTTTCAGTAAGCCCATTTAATACAGAAGACACAAGCGTTGCACAAGCTCCTGTTCCGCATGCCAGTGTAGGACCCGCCCCGCGTTCCCATACTCTCATGTCAATATGCTCTCTATCCTTTACCGTAGCAAATTCAACATTTATTTTTTTGGGGAAGAAAGGATGTGCTTCAAGTTTCGGACCCCAAGAGGCCAGATCAAAATGAACTGCATCCTCTACATAAATAACACAGTGCGGATTACCCATGGATACGGCGGTAAAACGGAAACCGCTCCCTCCTGCTTCAATCGGCTGATCCACTACAGGACTTTCATCTATGGTAGTAGGTATCTTGAGACCATCCAGTACAGGTGCACCCATATCTACCCGAACTTTACTTACTTTCCCATCCTCCACTGTCAGCTTCACAGGTTGTACGCCGGCTCCAATCGTCTGAATCGTAATATGCTCACGATCAATATGACCATGGTCATATACATATTTGGCTACACACCGGATCGCATTTCCGCATTGTTCCGCTTCTGTACCGTCTGAATTCATGATTCGCATCTGAAAATCAGCCTTCTCTGAAGGTAAAATATATACCAACCCATCAGCACCAATTCCAAAAAAACGATTGCACCATTTGATTGCTAGTTCGGCGGCATCGGAAGGCAGCTCTTTCTCGCCATAGATCACAATAAAATCGTTGCCAAGTCCGTGCATTTTCGTAAATTCCATAATAAAACTCCACTCCTTTTGGCTTGTAATGGCCCCGATGTAATCATCGCCTACAACCATGTAATCAATACGTGATTGAGCGACTTTTCAGGTTAGCATATCTTAAGGAGTGGAGGAATTGTATTGATTTTATGCTGAAAATTTTGTACTTTTTGGTGTGTACCCGCTTGTAGCCAGCCTGCGCTGATTTTTCCTGCCTCCCCATACGCTTCCCGCACCAAGCAAGAACGTTGGAATTCCTGCAGCTACGATAACAAGTGCCCATTCTCTCAAATCAAGCGCCGTAGTCTTAAAAATCGGCTGGAGCTGAGGTGTATACATGACGCCTAATAGCAGTACTACAGAGGAGATAACGGCAAGCACCAAGTATTTGTTCTGCAGCGGATTTCGGTGAAAGATAGATCTTGAACTTCGGCAGTCAAACACATGAATGAGCTGTGCCATAACCAGTGTTGCAAAAGCTACGGACTGTGCTTTCACCAGATGAGCAGGATTATGCGGATCTATGCGAAGCGTAATCCAGAATGCAGCAAGTGTGCATAATCCAATCAGCACGCCGCGGCTGATAATTTTCCAGCCCAATCTCCTTGCAAAAATATTCTCTTTCGCCGAACGCGGCTTATGTTCCATCAAATCCTTCTCCGCCTGATCCACACCGAGTGCCATGGCAGGGAGCCCATCGGTAACCAAGTTCACCCAAAGAATCTGTATCGGAAGAAGCGGAAGCGGAAGACCTGCCATCATCGCAAAAAACATCGTTAAGATTTCACCTACATTTGATGCGAGCAGATAACGGATGAACTTCCGGATATTTTCGTAGATGTTTCGCCCTTCTTCAATCGCTGCTACAATCGTAGAAAAGTTATCATCACTAAGAATGAGTGCCGAAGCTTCCTTCGTAACATCCGTTCCGGTAATCCCCATCGCAATCCCAATATCTGCAGCCTTAATTGCCGGCGCATCATTCACACCATCACCTGTCATTGCGACGACATGCCCTTTTCGCTGTAATGACTTCACAATCCGAAGCTTATGTTCCGGTGATACTCTCGCATACACATAGATCTGATCCACTTCTTTATCGAGGTCTTCGTCACTGAACTGAGTCAACTGCTGCCCTGTCATCACTTTTCCGCCGCGAGGCAGAATACCGAGCTGATGCGCAATTGCTTCTGCGGTAAGAGAGTGATCACCTGTAATCATGACCGTCTTAATTCCGGCTCTTCTACAAGTCGCAATCGCATCTCTTGCTTCTTTACGCGGTGGATCGATCATGCCGGCAAGTCCGACAAATACAAGCTGGCTTTCTGCCTTACACTCATCGGCTACCTGTTCTTCTGGCCTTACTTCACGATAAGCCATTCCTAGTACTCGAAGTGCAGAACTCGCCATTTGCTCATTCGCCTGAATTACTTGCTGCCGGATCGCTGAGGTAAATGGAATGACTTTGTCATCCCATAAAATATAGGCACATTCCTTAATGAGCACATCTGGTGCACCCTTTGTAAAAATAAGTCTGCCTCCCTGATGTTTCATCAGTACGGACATCAGTTTGCGTTCGGAATCAAAGGGAAACTCCTCAACTCGTTCATACAGTCCAGATAAGCTTTGAGGCGACATTCCAAGCTTAGAGGCCAAGGTAACCAGCGCACCCTCTGTAGGGTCGCCTTTTAATATCCATTCTGTTTCCTCATTGCTTTTTTTATTACGCGTTTCCTGAACGGAAACTTCTTCAATAAGTGCGTTGTTGCATAAACTGCTGACTTGAAGGAGCCTGCGCAAGGATTGGTCATTCTTCAGATCTATTACATGATCTTGAAGTGTAAGATGACCTACCGGTTTATAGCCCTCTCCTGTTACTTTGAGCTGCCTTCCGCCCTGCCACACATCCGTTACTGTCATTTTGTTCTGAGTTAAGGTTCCTGTCTTGTCTGAACATATGACAGAAGCCGAACCAAGCGTTTCTACAGAGGGAAGCTTACGAACAATTGCTTTTCGTTTGATCATCCGCTGTACACCAAGCGCAAGTGCGATGGTAACAATAGCAGGCAATCCTTCTGGTATCGCGGCAACCGCAAGACTGACACCCGCAAGGAACATACCGACGGCAGGCTGTCCATGTAAAATCCCAGCTACGACAACGAGTACCGTAAGCACCAGGGATACGATGATCAGAATCTTTCCGAGTTGTTCCAGACGGTGCTGAAGCGGCGTTTCTTGTGCTTCTGTATTCTGTATGAGGTCTGCAATTTTCCCCATTTCGGTATCCATTCCCGTACGAATGACGACCCCTTTTGCGGTTCCTCTCGTAACCATGGTTCCCATGAAGCCAACATTCTTGAGGTCTCCAAGCGGAAGATCATCCTGCTCAATGATTTTGCTGTGTTTATTCACAGGCACAGACTCGCCGGTCAAAGCGGATTCTTCCACATCACAGTTACTTGTCATAATAAACCGAATATCCGCAGGTACACGATCTCCGCTTTCCAGAAGAATAATATCGCCAGGTACAAGGTTTTTAGCCGGAATCTGTTCTACTTTTCCATCCCTCAGCACTTTTGACATAGGAGCTGATAATTTTTTCAGTGCGCTTAGTGAACGTTCTGCTTTGAATTCCTGAACAAATCCAAGAATCCCATTTAATAAAATGATAGCAATGATCGTGATCGCATCCAGGTATTCACCCAGCAATCCGGATAACAGCGTAGCCCCTACCAAGACAAGCACCATAAAATCTTTAAACTGATTTAGAAAAAGGGTGATTGGAGAAATTCCTTTTCCTTCTGACAGCTCATTTGGTCCCGACTTCTTCTGCCTGTTTGCTGCCTCATCCTTGGTTAGACCTAGCTGCGGCTCCACATCTAATTCTGACTTCAGTTCGTCTGCACCCATCTGATGCCACTTCTTCTGTTCCATATTCCAAGGTTCCCCTCCCGCTCTTTAGTTCTGTGCCTGTCCAGCTTTTCTCACACTTGTGTGCATTGCATCAGTCAAAATACCAATTTGTCTAATGCCGGACAAACTTCTAAAACTACTGTATTCGGACAAGGGCGGAAATATCACACAAAGAGGGCTCTTAAGTTTTTGTTCAAACTATGGCATGATAGATGGAGAAGATATTTACACAAGCGCAACATGAATATAAAAACCAACCTGATACAAGATGGGAGAACATAGATTATGGCATTAGACGGAATTGTCGTTCGTTCTATCGTGCATGAGCTTCAAGTGCTCATTGGCGGACGAATGAGTAAAATACATCAACCTAACAGTCGCGATATTGTGATTAGTCTTCGAGCAGGGCGTGAGAACGCTAAATTGCTGATCTCAGCTAGTCCTACTTATCCGCGTGTTCAATTCACAAAACAAACGTTTGTGAATCCAACAGAAGCACCTATGTTCTGTATGCTGCTTCGCAAACACTGCGAAGGGGCTATTATTGAGAAAATTAGCCAAGTCGGCATGGAAAGAATTATTCATATTGATGTTCGGCAGCGGGACGAAATCGGAGATGTTTCCACGAAGAAAATTATTATTGAACTGATGGGCAGACACAGCAATGTGATTTTGGTAGACCCTTCCACAGGCAATATTTTAGATGGAATCCACCATGTGACGCCTGCGATCAGCAGTTACCGTGTCATTATGCCTGGGTTCTCATACATGGAACCTCCGCAGCAGAATAAAGAAAATCCGCTCACCGCAAATGTTTCTTCCTTTGCATCATATGAGAGCTATGAAGGAAGTGCATCGAAATGGCTGGTGGAAACTTTTAGCGGACTCAGCCCGCTGATTGCGGAAGAGATTGCATTCCGCGGCAAGCAGAATGATGCAGATGCGGTACGGGACAAAGAACAACTGTGGAATGGTTTCTCTGAAGTGATGAATCTCGTATCCGGCAACAAGTTCACGCCCGTCATTGCAACGAATGCAAAAGAAAAAATGGTTTTTTCCGCCATTCCTCTCACTCATCTGAATGAGAATCAAACGTATGATTCGATTAGTGCATGTATGGAAGATTACTATGGAGAAAAGGCGGAACGGGACGTTGTCAAACAGAAAGTCAGTGACCTCCTTCGGTTCCTGCAAAATGAACGTAATAAAAACATTAAGAAACTAGATCATCTGAATGCGGACCTTGCGGAAGCAGATGATGCGGATCAGTACCGAATTTACGGTGAACTGCTGTTCTCTTCTCTTCATGCCATTCAAAAAGGAGATAAAGAAGCAGTTCTTACGAACTTCTATGATGAGAACCAAGCTGAAGTACGCATCCCGCTTGACCCGCTTTTGACTCCATCCGATAACGCTCAGCGTTATTTTAAAAAATACAATAAATACAAAAACAGCCTGCAGATCATTGAGGAACAACTGATCAAAACACGCGAAGAAATCATGTACATGGACAACTTATTACAGCAGCTGGCTTCTGCATCGATAAACGATGTCGAAGAGATTCGGGAAGAACTGGTCTCTGAAGGGTATCTTCGGGACCGTAATAAAAAAGGAAATAAGAAAAAGAAAAAGAAGAATCAACTTCCTTCTCTGCAAGTGTTCACGTCTTCCGATGGTACCGAAATTTATGTAGGCAAAAACAACCTGCAAAATGAATACTTGACGAATCGTCTGGCAAGTTCTAATGACACATGGCTTCATACAAAAGACATTCCGGGCTCACACGTTGTAATACGCTCTACCTCCTTCTCTGAGCAGACCTTGGAAGAAGCAGCCATGATTGCGGCTTATTACAGCCAGGCCAAAGAGTCTAGCAGTGTACCTGTGGATTATACGACCATCCGTCATGTGAAAAAACCTAGCGGTGCAAAACCCGGTTTTGTGATTTATGATAATCAAAAAACGCTGTTTGTTACACCGAGCGAAGATCTAATTAAAAGGCTGCCTAGCCACATTAAGAATTGATCTTACTCTCCTTTTCTAAAAAAAGAGGAAATCAAAAAGCAGCGTTCCCTATACGATAGAGAACGCTGCTTTTTACGACTGCAGAGACAAATTAGCTAGTCTAGTTTGTCTCTGCCGTTTTTTATTTTCCCGAACCAGCCTCGTATAGTTGACTGAGAACAGAAGCATCTACGGTCACGCTGCCGAGATCCCCGTGGAATACAACTCCTTGCCTCGCCCCATGAAAATCAGAACCGCCTGTTACAATCAGGTTGTACTGCTTAGCCATTGCAAGATATCGCTTTTCCTCTTCGGGGCCGTGATCTGAATGGTAAACTTCAATCCCCGCCGGATGACCATGTTCTATTATTTTTCGAACGAGTTCATCATCGCCATAAAGCCCAGGATGGGCAAGCACCGGCGTTCCGCCTGCAGCTCTAATCCAGGCAAATGCATCTTCTGGTGTCACCCGCGGAACACTGACAAATCCCGGTTTACCTTCTGCTAAATAAAGATCGAAAGCTTCCCGCATGTTACTTACATATCCTTTTGCTACAAGCGTATCCGCAATATGCGGACGCCCAACTGTCTCATCCTTTTCCAGCGGTCGTCCCATAACCCGAATTACGTCTTCCATAGAAATTACGAGCCCAAGCTCATTTAACTTCTCCAGAATAAGTATGTTCCGTTCCTCACGGGTTCTGCGCAGGGTCTCCAGTCTGTTGAGAAATTCAGGGTTCTTTATATCCACGTAGTACCCCAGCACATGAATTTCTTTACCCTCAAGTCTAGTACTGATCTCTACACCGGGTACGACTATGATCCCGTATTCTTCCCCCGCTGCAAGTGCCTCTTCTACTCCTGCAACCGTATCATGATCTGTAATCGCCACAGCAGCAAGACCTTTGTTATACGCGATGCGAACATTCTCGGAAGACGGCTGCATTCCGTCCGATGCCTGGCTATGCGTATGAAGATCGCATTTTCCATTCAAAAGTTTTACATTAGCTGCTTCTTTTTCCGATCTATTCATACGAATGCCTCCTTTCCATTCCTTTGTCATGCTTTATACAATATACACGGATTCTAGAAAACCAATCCTAAGATGTGCTTTGTCCTATCCTGCCGATCACGTCTAAGTCCTGAGCATACTTTTTCAAATAATTTAAAAAAGTAACGGCTGAGATGGGTAACATGGAAGACTTCGAATATACCTCATAAAATTCCCGTGAGAATGTAATATCTTTTAAATCAAGCACTTTTACAAGGCCGAGCGCCACTTCATGCTTCACAGAATAGGGTGAAATAATGGTGATTCCAACACCCGCTTCCACCGCAGATTTAATAGCCCCCGTACTGCCTAGTTCCATGACGGTATTTAGACTCGATGGTTCAATCCCTTTATCTTTCATCGCAGCCTCCATCACTTGTCTCGTCCCCGATCCTTTTTCTCTTACGATAAATGGATACTCCAGGATATCTTCAAGCTTGACCTCTTGCAGAAGAACGAGTGGATGCTGTGCAGGAACAATCAGCTTCAATTCATCATGCATGCCTGGCTCTACAATAAGATCTGGATGAGACAGCGGTGCCTCAATCATGCCAAAGTTCAACTGGTTTTTCATAATTCCTTCAACAATCTGCGTGGTATTCATTACATTCATCACGATCGAGATATCGGGATACTTCTTGCCAAAAGGACCGAGCAGTCTTGGCAGTACATACTCACCGATGGTCAGACTCGCTCCAATTAATAGACGTCCCTGCAGCCTGTCTGTGTAGGCGGCTACCGCTTCATCCGTTTCACGAAATAACTCCATACTTCTCAGTGCGTAAGGAAGCAGGGCCTCACCTGCTTCAGAAAGCTCTATTTTTTTAGTGGAACGATGAATTAATTTGGTTCCAAAATAATCTTCAAGTGATTGAATTTGCATGGTAACCGCAGGCTGTGTCATATGTAGAGCTTGAGCTGCTGCCGAAAAACTTCCTTTTTCCGCAACCGTATAAAAGATATGTAATTGGTGAAAATTCATCGAACTATCCCCCCTGGCCTTCATCATATTGTAACCGATTTATACCAAAAAAAAAGTGTGCAGCTTCTGCACACCTTATCTTCACTACATTTACAAAAAAGTCCTGCTTATCTACGTTTGCGGCTGTTCTTGACCAGTGTCATGCGCCTAGAATGACGCAACCAGGAATAATAAGTTTTGAGATCTCGAAGTTCCATCGTCTCCGACATTCTTCCGAGGAACGTTACAATAATCATTTTATGAAGGGGATTACCTGTAATATCGTATTCACCAGGCAGCTCCGCAAATTCCGCAACCACGACAAGATCGCCATCAATTAAATATACATCTTGTTCATTTCGATAGTAAGGTGAGATCCTGTTCTGTTTGAGGCATTCCCACAACCATGCTGCAATGTTCTCAAAATCATTATTATCTTGTCTGACTCGGTCAACATATCGAAGTTTAGCATGGTTCGTTATGACAATGTCAGCCACTTTTTTATCACCCAAAGCCACAAAAAAAGGTTCATAGGTGCTCCAACGCTGCATTAACTTGTCACGCATGGGATATCACTCTCCACAAGATAGGTCTTTCTATCTACATATTTATCCAATATATTACATCATAAGTCCCGGAATCTCAAGTTGAAAATTAAGATCCTATCTCATAAATCCTAAATCCTGTAATTTCGAATCGCAGAGCTAAGTCACTAGCACTATTTATTCATGCTCATATAAAATAACAGGAGCGACCAAAGGCGGGCCGCTCCAATCTATAACCTATTCAAAAAGTCAGCATTACCTAGTATCCGTTAACCGATACCGCCATAAAAGCTGGTCTTATCCGGAATATCTTTACTATACTCCGTCTTAATTTCATTACGATAAGATCGTTCTATTTTGCGTACATAAGAGAGTTTACGTACGTTCTTCATTGTATCTTCCGCACGTTCCGCATTCACATACATTACGACATAATGCATTTTTTTAGAAATATAATGTACGGTTCCATACTTGTCTAGATTGCGCGCAGCCTTTACATCACTTACCCATATGATATATCCTGTTCGTTCCGCAAACATGCGAATTTCACCTCTTTTGTAGGATTTGCATCTCTTTCTATCTATTGCAAAATCCTCTTACCAGAATTCAATTCTGGTAAGCGATTCTATACATATTAACCTCCGCAGCCGCAGCTTCCACCGCCGCCGCATCCACCTTTATGGGATGGGTTATTACTTGGTACTTTAATTGTGCTTGATACAGAGAAAGCAATTGTTTCAGACATTTGATGGAGTAGGCTATCGAGCTGTTGCTCCGCTTCTTTAAAACGAATCACTTCTTCGAAAGTATCCAGTTTGTCTTCTACTGCCTTCACTTCATCTTTGGCACTATGGAAGTTAGGATGGAAATGGCCGAAACGCTGTGTTTCTGCAAACAGTTCCTTCTTATCTTCGAGCTTACGTACCCACTCTTGTATTTCTGGATTCGATTGAACCCGCTCTTTCCAATATAAATAATCTGAAACCAACGTGGATTCGTTGATCATATCGCCCAGTTCATAGGCGTAAGTCAACACTTGGGCCATATCGACCGTGTTAAGTTCAGATACGCTCATGAAATTCATCCCGATCTATAATAAAGTTCCACTTCCTTAAAAAATATGAAAGCGGACTATAACCTATCATAACATACCCGATTGTTCATAAGAAGAGTTTTGTTCCTAAACCCTCTCAGGATTTTACTTAATCTGGTAAAATTAAGATAAGCTTTGTCCATTCAGCAGGTACAAGTGTACGCTGCTCAGCTACTATTCTCTTTGGTCCAGGGAGCAGCCAACCATTTACAGCCCATGGCTCGCCTTTGCCGATTGATTCAGGGATGAACTCCTGCCTGTGTCCCTCCATCTCCACTCCCATTCGGGTACGCCAGTTGATGGCCTGCTGTACCAGCTGTTTCGCTGTAGATGGATGGTACTCTCTCCATTCACTTACCCACATCTTCGGTACCTCTGTTATGTCTGGCATAATTGCGGCCTCATCACGGTCCTCCTGTACCCCTTCATAGTAATGCAGGTTTCGGCCTGTGTATACAAATCCCTGCCTTCCTTCTTCATTAAAATGGATAAATGGATTCTCTTCTACTGATGACAGCGTGACCTCGTCCTCTATCGAAACAGCCGGATATTTCCGTTCTTCTGTATCGATTCCTTTAACTGCCTTCGCTGGGGTGAGTCCCATCATCGTGAGTCGCTTTCTTACTTCCATCAATTTGTCTCGCTCCAGTATGAAATGCAGCGGCCCAATTCTTTGTAAAGACTCATTCCACGATGGATATGACTCAATTTGATCTGCATCCTGCTTATTTTCTGCACTTAGCAGCATGACTTGTGAAAAAGAAGTTCTTCCAAGTTCACTTCCCCATTGTTTCAGTGCCAAGAGAACATTCTCAGGAATCAATCCTTGTGCATACCGAGTCAGCCATGTAAGCACCAAGGATGGAGTAATCCCCACTTCAGCACCTTCACTTAGTCGCTCTCGCGTCAGTTTATAGATGGTCATATGGTCTCGTACCGCAAGATCAGCACAGCCTTCTAATAGCCACCTTATAGAATAAGGCGCATCAGGAGGAACAATCACTTCAAAATCGGGCTGTACATAGATAGCTGGCTCTGTATAATGCTCTGTATCTTCCAAGTCATAAATGATAGGATTCGTCCACCGGAAGTATAAAGCCTCGTCCGAAGCCGTAGACATTCCGGTATCTCCATAACCGAACGCAGCGAGCAGCGTGACCCATCCTTTTGCATAACTTTGGAATTCAGCAAGATCTTGTTCATTAATGATACTGACCTGTACAAATCGCTGACAAATCAGATCTATGCTCAGCCAATACCCAGCATCTTTCCGGCTAAATAGGGTCAACAGATAGCGAAAATGCTGCAATCCAGCTTCTCCTGCATTATAGCGCTCCATAATGGCGGTATAGATATTTCTCTCCATCTGATACCTATCTAACTGCACCCAGCGGCTAACGTAGGATTCATCCAGCCCGATTTCTGCCTCGTATTTCTTGGCAAGTCCGAGCGTAAATACTAAGTCGAGAAGCACGGCTACCTGTACAGGATAAATCTCCGGATGGGCATAGGATAATTTCAACAATTGAAAGTCCGTACTTCTTAATACCGTTACATTTTCAATTTTGGATATCGTTTTTTTATGTATCGTCCCTTTTGCTGTCAGCGGAACACCGTGGATCGCAATGTAAGACAGCAGGTGAAGTATTTCCCCCGCAATGTTTGGCCTTGCTTCCATAGCAACTTGTATGTTTCCAGCTGAGCTGCGTGAAATATCACCAATTTCATCATCAAATAAGGGCAGTACATACTTCTCTGTCAAAAAGGAATGATGCCGGGAAGGGATAAAGTAGATATGTTCTCCCCATGTTTTTTTGGCTGCATCGATAAAGCCCTTTCTACGCAAACCAAATAACGCAATATCCACCTCAAGTCCGCTCATTTTCCCAGCAAATAAGCTTTTAAGTTTCTCCATTTGAAATGGATTTCCGCCGAACTCTAAAAAAGCGGCCTGTAGAAATTGAGCTTCATTCGCAGACCACTCTACTTTTTCTAATGATGTTGTCGTTTCTTCATTCTTCAACCGGAGGCAACCTCCTTTTCGTCTGTTACGTGATATTCGTATCCTTGTTCTATTAGAAAGAGTTGTCTTTTTAGAGCAAAATCTTGTTCTTTTGTATTTTCCGAAACCAGCGTATAAAAATAAGCACGGTTATTTCCCTCTTTGGGCCGCAAGATGCGTCCTAGCCGCTGAGCTTCTTCCTGACGTGAACCGAAACTGCCCGAAATCTCAATAGCTAGCGCAGCATCCGGCAGATCAACGGCAAAATTGGCTACTTTTGAAACGACTAACACCGTGATTTCTTTTTCACGAAAAGCAGTATACAGCCTCGAACGCTCCTGTTCACTTGTTGCTCCTGTAATGAGCGGAACACCGAGTTCTTTTGCCATTGCCTTCAATTGCCCAACATATTGCCCGATAATGAGAGCAGGGACATTCGGATGTAGAGCAAGCAGCCTTTTTACCACATTAATCTTGGCTGGATTCTCTGCTGCTAATCGAAACTTCTGTCTGCTCTCCGCGTACATATAGGCTTCCTTAAGTTCATCGGACATGGGAACACGCACTTCATTGCAATTCACCTCCGCAATCCAGCCCTCCTGTTCGAGCTCCTTCCAGGGTAATTCATAACGTTTAGGTCCAATGAGTGAAAATACATCCTCCTCCCGGCCGTCTTCTCTAACAAGCGTCGCTGTAAGCCCGAGTCTTCTGGTCGCTTGGATATCCGCGGTAGCTCTGAACACCGGAGCAGGTAAAAGATGAACCTCATCATAAATAATCAGTCCCCAGCTACGTTCTCCGAACAACTTCATATGCGTAAACTCGCTTTCCTTCGATTTGCGATGCGTCATAATTTGATAGGTTGCCACCGTCACTGGCTTGACTTCCTTACTATGACCAGAGTATTCACCAATCGATGCGGATGGAATCGTTGTCTTCTGCTCAATCTCACGAATCCATTGCCTTACCGAAGTCGTATTCGATGTCAGAATGAGCACTTCCGTCTGTAGTCGTTCCATAACCGCCATGCCGATAATTGTCTTTCCCGCTCCACAAGGCAGAACAAGGATCCCGCTTCCACCAAAGCCATCTTTTCCTTCAAAGGCAGTCGCTGCTTCTCTCTGGTAATCTCGGAGTTCAAAGGGTTTGTTATGTAACGAGCTGCCTGTGTTTCTCCACTGAAAAGAAAGCGGGCTTCCGTGTTTATATCCTGCCAGGTCCATTACCGGGTAACCGAGCCTCGTAAGATCTTGCTTCAACAGTCCTCGGTACTTGCCGAGCACCTTCAGTTCGGTATCCGATAATCTGCTTAACTCGTAAGCAGTTAGTGATGGATGTGCTAGAATTTCTCCGAGCAGGTCCGTATCTTCACTAACCAGCCGAAAATCTTCTGACCGCGCGTCTGCTTGCAGAGTCAACTTACCGTATTTTTCAATAAGCTGCCTGATCTCTTGAGTAAGCGATGCAGGTACATTCCAGCGGGACACAGACTCTAATCTGCTAAGGATCTCATCAGCAGAATAACCTAAGGCAGCGGCGCTCCATAATGTAAGCGGCGTTATTTTGTATGTATGAAAAGCAGGAGGACTCTTAGTCAGCTCCGCAAAAGGAAGAATGAGTTCTCTCGCTTTTTCGGACTGAGGATGGGCTGTCTCCAGCAAAATGGTAAAGTCACGCTGTACAATACATGCATGATGTGAGTTCATAGGTGTTTGCCTCCTTTATATCCAGTATTTCCTTTCAAGCGGACGTTTATATCCATCATGGATCTCTCATCTAACCTAAAATACAAAGAAAAAAGTTCATCTATCACCCATCAGGCGAAAATGAACTTTTTCTTGTTTATCATAGTATACAGGACTCTCGGCTCGTTCCCAAATATTAATGAGAAGGTTCAGAAATGTCGGTAAGAGCACTGCCGGCATTATTCTGAGACGAAGACTCCGTTGCGATATCGCCCAGGGATAAGATACCCACGAGTTCTCCATTATCAACGACAGGCAGTCTACGAACTTGATGCGCTGCCATCATTTTTGCTGCCTCATCAATAGAAGCTGTAGAATTTACGGTATGCACATCCGCAGTCATAACTTCACTTACTTTCGTAGAACCCGGATTTTTTGAGGCAATTCCGCGCAGAACAAGATCACGGTCCGTTACAACCCCTACTAGCTTACGATGATCTTCTGTTTCTACAATTGGAATAAACCCCGTATCATATTCTTTCATATTCAGTGCAACATCATATACATGCTTGTCCAGTGACACCGGAACAACATTGGTGGACATCACATCAGATACATTTTTATTCATTAGAAGCCTACTCCTCATCTATAAGATCTCTAACAACGCCTGGATTCGTGCTCTTTTGTTAGAGTACCCAAATAAACAAGTCACATTCGTTTTCTCTCATGAACTGATCATATTATGCCCTATCTTATGTCCTATCGTATTCTTTTAGGTAATCTTTCGTTATCTGAATAAATAGTTTCATGGCATCGAGCATTGCACTTTCATCAAAATCAAATCTCGGATGATGATGCGGATATACGGCATCTAATTGCTCATTCCCCGCACCGACAAACATGAAACAGCCTGGTTTCTCTTTCAAATAATACGCAAAATCTTCAGCAGGCATCATCTTCGGCGATACGCTTGCCCGCTCTGCTCCGAACTCTTCAGAAACCACCTTGAAAAATCGTTCTGCTTCCTTCTCATCATTAATGACGGGCGGATAACCCATCAAGTATTTGATCTCCGCCTCGGCACCGTACGCGGCAGCGATCTGATTCGTTAATGTATGTATACGTTCTTTTATGATATATCTCGTTTCTTCATCAAAGGTGCGGACCGTTCCACTTATTTTATAGGTTTCGGCAATCACATTCTGAGCAGCCCCTGCCTGAATGGTTCCAATGGTCAGCACAGCGGGCTTAAGCGGATCGACCGAACGACTCACTATACTTTGCATCTGCAGCACTAAGGCAGATCCAGCAACAATACTGTCAATACTCGCATGAGGTACGCCGCCATGTCCTCCTTTACCTTTCAGCTCGATATAGAAGTCATCAGCGCCAGCCATCATGGCCCCAGAAGTGCTGGCATACGTACGGACAGGCATCGGAGACCATAAATGAATGCCATAAATCACATCTACCTCTTCCAAGGCTCCGCTAGCAATCATCTTCACTGCACCTCCCGGAAGAAGCTCTTCTGCGGGTTGAAACAAAAACCTGATCTCTCCAATAAACTCATCTATATGCTCACTCATATAACCGGCCGTTGCCAGCAGCGTTGATGTATGTCCATCATGACCGCAGGCATGCATTACACCATCAACTTGTGATTTATAGGGAACTGACTTTTCATCTTGAATAGGGAGCGCATCTATATCTGCTCGAAGCATCACTACAGGTCCAGGCTGTCCTGAACGCAGTATTCCAATAACACCATGTCCTCCTACATTTGTAATGACTTCAAGGCCGAATGAACCTAGATGTTCAGCAATGAACTTTGATGTTTCGGATTCCTGAAAAGAAAGTTCCGGGTGCTGGTGAAGATGACGTCTCCACTCTATCATCTTGCCGATCCATTCTTCATAGGTATGCTGTATTCTCACGCTCTCCACCCCTTCAAATGATTTCTTAATTAATTGTAGCAGAATTTATATGTAAACGATATGAAATGGAAGGTTATGGAAAGCTTGCACATGCTGAGGAAACATACTAATATGAAACTAGAAATGTAAGGGAGATTTTATATATAGGAGGTATGGTCGTCAATGATATTTGAAAACACAGGCCTGGACGGTTTAAAAAGTGATCTGGCGTACATGGACGAAAGTGCCGAGAAAGTCGGATTTATTCGTTGGCAGTGGGAATATTACCGCGCTACATACGACTACAAAATTGAGGACAACAAGACAAAAAACGAATATTTCTTACGTATTAATACACGGGCAATCGAGGGCAAACTAGAGAAACCAGACACCATTCTTTCGGTAGAAGCTGTTTATATCGGAAGAGCGACATTCCCCCATGGACTAGAGTATGAGAGTGAAATTCCTTCTCCTGTTCTGAATGTAGCTAATGAGAAAATAAAAGAACTCAAGGAACTGCTTGAAGCTTAGGCACTATGAATTCTATGAAGAAAAATACAGCTAGGCCTCAGAGAAAAGGTTTACCTGATTATCAGCTGCTGATCCTCACCTTGCTGCTTACCGGTTTCGGACTGGTTATGGTTTACAGCTCGAGTTCCAGCATTGCCCTCATGTCTGAAAAACTCAACTATGACGCACTTCACTACACGAAAAGACAAGCGGTATATGCCATACTCGGCGTTATAGGCATGTTTGTTGCTATGAATATTCCTTTTGCAAAATACAAGCAATTATATAAACCCTTATTTTTTATTACCATTCTGATGCTCGTTGCCGTTCTATTCGTCGGAGTAGAAATCAACAACGCTAGAAGTTGGTTTAATCTTGGATTTGGAACTTTACAGCCTTCCGAGATTGCCAAAATATCGATCATTCTATATTTAGCTGCACTTATTACTAAAAAAGGCGAGCGTTTCCGAGATCTCAAAACCGGATATATCCCGGTGATGATTATTGTCGGCTTTGTTGCAGGACTCATCATGCTGCAACCTGACTTTGGTACTACCTTTATCCTCGTTGCAACCTGCGGCCTCATTATTTACGCAGGCGGGGCAAGTATGAAGCACATCATGGGTTCCATCGGACTGCTCATTCTAGGCGCGGCCATTGTCATGGGTGCTGGTTATCTAGTGGATTTAATGTCCGGGAATGTATCCGGAAGTTCATACAGTTATAAGCTGGCACGGTTTCAATCTTTTCTCAATCCGTTTCATGATAAGACAGGAGATTCTTACAACCTGGTGAACTCACTTACCGCCATCGGAACAGGCGGCTTTACGGGTACAGGAATTGGCCAAGGGGTAATTAAGCTTCACTATCTACCCAATGCATTTAATGACTTTATCTTTGCTGTCATCGGCGAAGAACTCGGATTCATCGGCACTACTATTTTCCTCATTATTTATGTTTACTTTATCTGGCGAGGGTTTACGATTGCACTTCGCTGCAAGGACATCTTCGGGACACTGGTTGGCGTCGGGATTATGGGGCTTATTGCAATTCAGGCCTTCATTAATATCGGCGGAGTTACTCAAACGATCCCTGTTACAGGGGTAACTCTTCCTTTTATCAGCTTTGGGGGAACCTCTTTGCTTGTAACGATGACAAGTATCGGGATCATGCTTAGTATTTCCCGGGAAAACAATTTGGAAATATCGCAAGAGACGGTTAAATCCGTTCGAACGGTAACGGAAGAACGACCATCCCCTGCTCTTGTCACACGGAATACACAAAAACGACGCAGTACACGGTCCAGGTAATAAAAGAAGGACAGTTTCGGTAAATACCGAAACTGTCCTTCTTTATGCGGCTTTTATGCCATCCATTATGATAGGTAAGATCAAACATTGTAAGATAAGATTTGCATCTTATTGCTCGTCGCCTCGGAAGGAAACACCTTCTACCTTCACGTTCACTTCAACAACTCGAAGACCTGTCATACTTTCTACTGCCTCACGTACATTCTGCTGAAGCATCCGGGATACTTCGTGAATAGGTGTCTCGTAAAGAACAATAATGCGGAGATCAATGGCTGTTTCCGTTGTTCCTACTTCTACAGTGACACCCTTTTGCACATTTTTTCCGCTGAGGCGTTTGGCCCAGCCTTCAGATAAACCTCCAGACATTGCTGCAATCCCCGGAGTTTCTAACGCTGCAAGGCCAGCAATTTTTGCTACAACATCATTGGATATCCGGATGTCGCCTGTTTCGATTTTTAGCTGTTCTGACATGCCATATCCTCCTTTGCTTCTTTATAAGATATTTTAATGCTTCTGCCCCCCAAATTGCAAATAAAAGTGCCATCTGACTGCTTAGGCAATGAAAACAATTTCATAATTCAGCAATATATCAAATGTTTCATATTACATGTTTCATATTACATATGAAAGGGGGAATATAGTTATGAATTCGGATCTAACTTCGTTCTTACAAATGAAACGTTAGAAAAAAGGAGACTACATATGAGTAAAGTTAGAACCTCGTTATTGATCATCACCTTTTTACTAAGTGCGGTTTCCCATTACCTTCACTTTGACCCGCTTATTCAGTTTGTCCTATCCGCCATCGCGGTAGTCTTTGTAGCTGGATTTTTAGGAAAAGCCACAGAGAATGTAGCTCACTATGCAGGGGAACGACTAGGCGGATTTCTCAATGCCACTTTTGGGAATGCAGCCGAACTTATTATTGCTATCTTTCTCGTTAAAGAAGGTCTTTATGACATGGTCAAAGCAAGTTTGACTGGTTCCATTATCGGTAATTTACTGCTTGTGCTTGGTCTTAGTATTTTTCTCGGAGGCACCAAATTTAAGGTTCAGAATTTTAACCAATCCCTTGCGGGAATGAACGGTTCTCTCATGATTGTTGCCGTAATCGCCCTGTTTGTGCCGGCAGTATTTTTTAATACCCATACGATTACTGTCCCACAAACCGAAACCTTGAGTCTCATTGTAGCTGGTATTCTTATTGTTGCCTATATTGCTTGGATCATTTTCTCGATGATTACACATAAAGACATCCTTGCAGAGAACGTTGCTGAAGGAGAAACTCATGAGGAGCCTGCCTGGTCTAAGAAAAAATCAATTGCTTACCTTGTATTCGCTACCGTAATGGTTGCTTTTGTCAGTGAATGGCTTGTTGGAACGCTGGAAACCCTGACTGTTCGATTTGGCCTTAGTGAAGTCTTTGTCGGTGCATTCCTGGTAGCGATTGTAGGAAACGCAGCTGAACACAGTGCAGCAGTCCTGCTCGCTATGAAAAATAAAATCGGAGCAGCTGTTGAGATTGCAGTAGGCAGCAGTTTGCAAATCGCGTTGTTTGTTGCACCCGTACTCGTCTTCACTAGTTTCTTTTTTGGAAACACCATGGACATCGTATTTACTACGATTGAACTCGTAGCCATTGGCGTTGCCGTATTTATCTCCAAATCGATTATTCAAGATGGATCCACCAACTGGTACGAAGGGCTTCTTCTTATGGCTGTCTATGCTATTCTTGGTGTATCGTTCTTCTTGATTTAAGCTTATATACAAAAAAAGCATGCATCTCCAATCTGCATGCTTCTATGAAAAGATGCCAGGAGCTTACTCCTGGTTTCCTTTATTATTAAGTGCCTCGTACAGGACAGCAAGATTACGTTCAAGGTTGTTTACCAACTGTTTACCTGTATCGACCGGAAGAAGACCTGCACGCACTGCAAAATCGACTTCTTTTGAAAATCCGAACACTTGCGTATCCAGTACTTCCTCATAGAGAGGGCAATAACGGGTTGCCAGATTCTCCATCTGAACTTGAATCAGTTTTTCTATTTTATATGCATCTTCTTCAAGAAGACGAATTGCTTTGGAATTAAGTTGTTCTTGCAGATCTGATGAAGTCATGCACTCTTCCCCCCTACGTCCAGAATCTTGTACAACAATCTAATCTTAATATTAGACGAAAACCGTTCTCAATACAAGAAGCATCTAAAAAAAGCATCTTCGCCAAATTTGGCAAAGATGCTTTTACTGCTGTGTTGCTGTTATTCTTTTGCAAGCGAAACAGTAAGTCCATGTTTTTCGAATACTTCAGATAACTCTTTCTTCGCTTCATCTGCATCTGGTCCATGAACATGAAGTTCATAGTTTTTGCCGCCAACAAGTGTGGTAAATAGTCCCAGAATGCTCTTCACATCAATGTACTTTGTGTCAGAGTGGAGTACGATGGAAGAAGCGAATTTGCTGGCCGTTTGCGCAATCTCCACCACTGCCGCGTTATTATTCGACATAGGAATCCCTCCGTCTAGTGTAAGAATATTCTACTCTTTATAACCACTAACAATATACATTGAATCCGCTTTCTTAGCAACTACATTTTCCATTTACTTGTTAGCTTCGTTTGTTTTAAACCAAGTTTTCGGGATTCAGTCCTTGCAGTTCTGGGATGACAAAAATTCCATCTTTACGGATAAGTACATCATCAAAATAAATCTCTCCACCGCCGTACTCCGGACGCTGAATAAGTACCAGGTCCCAGTGAATGGATGAAGTGTTTCCGTTATCTGTTACATCATATGCCTGCCCTGGCGTAAAATGAAGACTTCCTGCAATCTTTTCATCAAACAGGATATCTTTCATCGGGTGCAGAATATGTGGATTAAATCCAATAGCAAATTCACCGATGTAACGTGCACCCTCATCTGCGTCCAAAATTTCATTGAGTCGTTTCGTATCATTACTTGTAGCTTCTACAATTTTACCGTTCTCAAAACGGAATTTGATATTCTCAAATGTAATCCCATTGTATAACGTAGGTGTATTATAGCTGATTGTCCCATTTACAGAATCACGAACGGGCGCGCTATATACTTCCCCATCCGGAATGTTTTTCTCTCCCGCACATTTTTCTGCTCCAATGGATTTAATGGAGAAATGAAGATCAGTTCCGGGGCTGACAATGCGGACTTTATCAGTTTTGCGCATCAGCTCAGCCAATGGATCTTGTGCTTTGTCCATTTTGGCATAATCCAAATTACATACCTTGAAATAAAAGTCTTCAAATGCTTCTGTACTCGTGTTCGCAAGCTGCGCCATACTTGCATTCGGATAACGAAGTACTACCCACTTCGTACGCTTCACACGTTCTTCGCTATGTACAGGGTGAGAATAGAGTGCATTGTACATTTTCATTTTTTCTTCAGGCACATCAGAGAGGTCATTCGCATTTTCTCCAGCGCGAATTCCGATATATCCATCCATAAGTTCCATACGCTTTAAGTCAATCTCTGCCCATGTTCTCAGCTGTGCTTCTGTTGCATTAAACAACATGGAACGGAGTACTGTTTTATCAGTCAGCTGAACAAACGCATTACCGCCGGCTTTACCGATTTCTTCAATAATTGCATTCAGCAGGTCGCGTTCTGAGCCGATCATCTCCACTAGAACATTTTCTCCTGGTTGTACATTTACAGAATATCCAACCAAATTTTGAGCAAGTTTTTGAATTCTTGGATCTTTCATCGTTATATGTTGCCTCCTTCATGTAGTAAAGCTTCTATCGTTGTCTAACATTTCCATTGTATCATGCAGTTTGTCTGATGGAATACTTCATGTCAGAATTCAGTTACTTATAATGATCAAAATATACATCCGTCACAAGAAGTTCCTTTTTAGGGGCTCCTTCTGCTTTCTCATAACGAATCTCACTTTCAGAAGACAATCTCAGGGGAAGATTCGTCTTTTTATCAATAAGCAGATGATATACGAGTGTAGCTTGTGCCCTTGTCAGATAATCACCCAGCTGACTTTTCTGCTGTTCATACAGGGTATTCAGTTCCTTCAAACATTCACTGCGTTTATCATTAGGAACCGAATTCGTGAGAGCCGGAAGTTCACTCTGAAGTTCCTGCATTTCCTCTTCAAGCTGATTACTTAGATACGTTACCGCTTCTTCACCTTCAAGTTCAATTCTAATCATTTGTCTCCCTCTCGGGACACCATACTCCGTACGAAACGTTTTGTTTTTTGTCTGTTCAATAGCTTCTAATTGGGCTAACGGATTCCAGCGCGCTACCGGTGGTTTTGTTCCATCTAAAGACTCCGCTTTCCACTCTTTATTCACCCTTTTCAAAGTAAGTGACCTTGTTTTTGTGTCGGTACTGCTCGGAGATAACTGACCCTCAATAACGATCTCATTATGGTTTGTGAGCGTCCCTGAATACTGATATTCCGTATCAAATAACCCATGATCATCCGTTCGAATGGCCGCTTTTCCTCGAAACTTCATCTCTTCTTTACCAGCTAACCCCGTTAATGCACGTTGAAAGATTTCTTTCGGGTCCTCCTGATACCTGTTAGCACAACCCGTTCCCCAGGACAGAACAGCGGCGCATAGGATTGCCATCAAGAAACGATATAATGATTTACACATATCAACCCAACCTTTCCTCATTTATTGTTAGGTTGGCCTCAGTGTACTACTTGTATCCATAAAAAAGAGCGTCCTCCTTTTTAAAGGAAGCGCTCCTTATCTGTACCTATTTTTATTCTCAATACATACCCGATTTCTACCGCTGTTTTTAGCTTCATATAAAGCCATATCTGCACGGTAGAACAGCGATTCAACACTGACTTGATCATCAAGCCAGCACCATTCCCCAATTCCGCAGGATACCGTAATCGATGGAGAAGTTCGCTTTGAGATTTGTACCCGGATGTTCTCTGCAATAAAGAGCGCTTGCTGCGCACTGACCTGAGGTAAATAAATGGCCATCTCTTCCCCGCCCCATCTTGCACATAGGTCATCTGGACCTCCATTTTCGCGAATGACGTCACTTACCTGGGTAAGTACTTGATCACCGATCTGATGACCATAAGAATCATTTACTTGCTTGAAATCATCAAGGTCAATAACGATCAGTGAACCACAAAAGTCACTGCTCTGTCTTTCTTCTATCATTCGGTCCACATAATGCCTTACGTATAAACCCGTTAACGCGTCTACTGTTGCCAGTCTCTTTACTTCGGCATGAAGAGTGGCATTCGTAACAGCAAGTCCAATATGAACACCCAGCATATCCATGAAACGAAAGTTATCGTAAGAGAAAAACTGTTTATTCTGATGTGTAACTAAAATAGCGCCTTCAACCTGTCCGCTTATGCGTAGAGGTACGGCCATCATAGACTTAGAGTTTGTTATATCCATAAAAATAGAGCTTGGACCGGTATGTTTCTCATAGTCAAAAATGATAATAGGTTCTCCTGTACGATATACCTCTCCGCTGATCCCGTAGAGCGAGTACTTCTCTTGTCCTAACGAAGGCAGCGTTGAATTCAGAACACGGAACTGCTGATCTTCCGGATCAAGCTTAAGGATACAGCAGGCTTTTGCTTTAAAAATACGCATTAGCTGCTGCACAGCATATTCATAAATGTCTGCCAGCTGCAAACTCTGATTTATTTTTTTGGTTAACTCGTCTATCATTCGAAGTTCTTGAATGAGTGTATTCGATTGCTGATGCATCTTGGCATTCTCATAAGCTGTTCCAGCCGTATCCGCCATCATGACGATTAGCTGGATATCTACATCCTCTATTACTTCTTTGGGAGTTTCAATATGAAAAACACCGTATGTCCCCTGTTTTCCTCTAAAAGGAATCCCAAATTCGTATTTTTCCAGCCCAAGCGGCTGAGAAATCATTCTTTCTTCTGTATAAGCCATAGCACATACCGGATTGTATTGCCCTTGTAAATACAGCGGTTTGATCCGCGGATCTTCTGTAATTCCATCTTGTGACATGTACAGTGTAAGACGAGCTGCCGGGAACAGAAAAGCTACGCTGTCAAACACCTCTTCCAAAACGGTCTGAACATCCATTCGATCGTGCATCCGCTGTACAATTTGAAATAGAATGGAACGCCGTCTATTTTCTTTTTCTGTTGTTTTATGAATATGCAGCAAATCGGATAGAAAGTGGTGCTCAAAATGACGATAAAAACTAGACTGAAAAAAAAGCTTTGCCGCTTCTAACACTTCGAGGATACTCTCTCTTACTTCTGCTTCTGGTACAGCGACGCACAGAACACCAAGCTGTTTTCCTTCAAGCCGCGTCTGGAGTGGTATTGTGTATAACCGGTAATGCTTATATTCTGAAATTACGGACTGCTGTGGATAAAGTCGGATATCTGTATCTACTTGCTCTAGTGCTTGGAATACAGCTTCTTTTATAGGAGAAAAGAGTTCTCCGCTTTTAGCCACACATAATTTATTACTGTTCCACAGTGAAAACACCGAATGCTTTAGAGAAGGGATACACTGAACCTGATGATTCCATTCCTTAAATGCCTCACGGAGCAAACGATCATTATACGCAGAATCAAAAGTGCTAACATCAAGATGATACAACCACTCATCTTTTTCATTCCAATAACCTTGTTCTTCATGCAAAAGAGGAGGCGGAAAAGTCTGAATGCCCCGGTCGGAGTTCTTTACATTACGTGCATTATAGAAAGTGCTATGTAATTGTTCTGTCATATAGGCGCTCCTTTGCACCTTTGGTGACCCAGCAAGTAACGGATCAGGGCCAAAAGGCATGGTCGATTCATATCACATGGATGTGTCTACGATCTTCTTATGTTCTTACTTTTTAATATTAAAGTATTTGATGGTTTAAATTTAAGATACAATCTATATTACTCTCTTTACTGGCACTTTGCACCTTTTTTAAAGAAATCAGCACTACTTTTTTAGGTCTAATTACCTATCGACAAAATAAGACGAAATTCTACTTTGTCATTCTCTTGACTTCGTACTCTAATTTAATATAATATATATTGTTGAACAAGACTGTTATGGTCTTAAATTTGGGCGTAACGTTGTGTCACCCTCACAGCTCTTTGTTGCTGATTGAACAGCGGCTGAACTTTTCAATCGGTTGTATACCTCAAATAACAGGTAATACGAAACAAAAAGCGGCGCAAATAGAGCCCCATCTGATAATTTATAATAAAAGGAGTTACTCTAAACATGGCACGTTACACTGGTCCTAAATTTAAATTAAGTCGCCGTCTCGGCATCTCTCTCAGCGGTACAGGTAAAGAATTGGCAAAACGCCCTTTCCCTCCTGGCCAACATGGTCCTAACCAACGGAGAAAAATCAGCAACTACGGTATGCAACTTCAAGAAAAGCAAAAATTGCGCCACATGTACGGTTTGGGTGAAAAGCAGTTCCGTACTTTGTTCGCTAAAGCACAAAAAATGCAAGGTATCGCTGGTGAGAACTTCATGTTCCTACTAGAATGCCGTCTTGACAACTTGGTTTACCGTCTTGGATTTGCTAACTCCCGTGCAGGAGCACGTCAATTGGTATCTCACGGACACATTACTGTTAACGGTAAAAAAGTAGATATCGCGTCTTACGCTGTAAACATTGGTGATGTAATTGGTCTGCGTGAAAAATCTCGCAACCTTTCTTCTGTAAAAGAAGCGATTGCAAACCGTTCACACCTTCCTGCTTACATTGAGTACAACGAAGCAGCTCTTGAAGGCAGATTTATCCGTCTTCCAGAACGCGCTGAGCTTTCTCAAGATATCGACGAGAAACAAATCGTCGAGTTCTACAACCGTTAAGATCTGAGTCAAGCTTTAAATCCCCTGCGCTTTATGCCAGGGGATTTACTATATGAGAAAAAACTACAGATGAGAACAAAAAAACACCCGAATCCGTATGAATGGTTCGTGTGTTTTTTTTCATTTTTATAAAGATCGCACTTTTGTATAGGGCCCGGCTAAGCAAGATTTCTCCTGTGTTAGGCTCGCTCATTTATGTTAATGCTATACCATAAATCAACAGATTTACCCTCAAATAGGGTCTTACAAGTACATATTCCGAGCAAGGATGTCAATTTCCGCTCCTTCCCACCATTTGCGGGGATTCAAATGGCTTAATTTATGCTATAATAATGCCTGTTAAAAGGAGGAAAGCATTTGATGGTTGATGATCAGAATAAAAAACCTGAAGAGAAGCCTTCCCGCAATCGTTTTTTCCGCAGGCTGGGTAGCTTTGTGAAGTGGGCTTTCATATTAGGCATCATGGGTGTTCTATTTGCAGGTGGTGCACTAACAGGCTACATAGCTTCTATTGTAAAAGACGAACCCGTTCGATCAAGAGCTGAAATTGAGCAAGCGATAGGGGAAAATGCACTGACGGGCTTTGCTTATTTCGCTGACGGGTCTCCCATAGGTCAGCTTCGGACCGAGGAGGATCGGCGAATCGTAGAATTTGAGGACATTCCTCAAAAGGTAATAGATGCAGTGATATCGATTGAGGATGATTCATTCTACGAGCATAAAGGTGTCGACATAACAGGAACACTTCGTGCAGTAAAGGAACGGGTACTAAACGAACCCGTACAAACGGGAGGCAGTACCCTCACTCAGCAATTAGCTAGAAGAGTATTCCTTAATCTGGACAAAACAGAGGACCGAAAAGTAAAAGAGATCTTATTGTCCCTTCGATTGGAAAGATTTCTAACGAAAGATGAAATTATAACAGCCTATCTAAATAAGGTTCCTTTCGGAAATGGCTCAAGCGGATATAATGTCTATGGCATTAAAGCTGCTGCCAAGGGGATTTTTAATATTAACGATCTCAATGATTTAAACATTGCGCAAGCTGCCTATTTAGCAGGCCTTCCGCAACTCCCCTCTTCTTATTCTGCTTTTAACGGAAAAGGGGATTTTAACGAGAAGAACTTTAATAATGCGCTCGAGCGTCAAGAACGTGTTCTTGGACGAATGCTTGCCCTTGGTAAGATTACGCAAAGTGAATATGATGAGGCAATTGCTTTTGATATCAAGTCTTCGCTTGCACCAAAAGTAGCCAAAGCGTATAATACCTATCCTTATCTGATGCTCGAAACGGAACGTCAAGCTGCGAAGGTTCTGATGGAAGTACTTTATCCAGAAGCTTCGGAAAACGGCGAGACAACCGCTGAACAATTGGAAGAGGCTCAGATTCAGCTGCGTACCGGCGGTTACCGGGTGTATACGACAATTAACAAAACGGTATACAAAACGATGCGCTCGATCGCTGAAGATGACAGTAATTTCTCTGCCTATGATGAAAACAAAGGTCTTGAACAAACGGCATCGATGATGATCGATCATAAAACCGGGAAAATCCTCGGTATGATTGAAGGCCGTGATTTTAACGTAGAGAATATGAACTATGCTACTCAGATGGTGAGACAACCCGGTTCTGCAATGAAGCCGATTGCTGCTTATCTTCCTGCCTTAGAAGATGGTCTGATTCAGCCGGCATCCATTATCGATGACTCACCGATCATTCTGAAAGACGGCGGCAAAGGATTCCACATTCCTAAGAACAGTAACGGAAGATACAGCGGTCTTGTTACCGCAAGATATGCACTAAATCAGTCTCTCAACGTTCCTGCTCTGAAATTATTTAATGAAGAAGTCGGAATGGAGAAAGCTTGGGATTTCGCCAAAAGTCTCGGAATCACTACACTTACTGAAAATGACTATAAGAACGCAACAACAGGTGTGCTCGGAGGTCTAAGTCATGGTGTAACCGTAGAAGAGTTAACGAATGCTTATGGCGCGATTGCGAACAATGGTGTATTCCATGATGCCTATATGATTGAAAAAATCGTGGATTATAAAGGTAACATTGTATACAGCCACAAAGCAGAGCCTAAGCAAGTTTTCTCTGAACAAACGGCTTATCTTATGACCGATATGCTCCGTACTGCCATCTCAGATGGAACAGGAAAAGTCGTAAGAGATAACTTTAATAAATATGGCGATATTGCTATCGCAGGTAAAACAGGAACAACGCAAAATTACGGCGACGTATGGTTCGAGGGATACACACCTGATGTTACACTCGGCGTATGGGTGGGTTACAAGACACAAGCGAACACGCTGGAGACGAAAGCTCAGAAAGAACGTGCTCGTAGGCTGTGGGCTAAGATCATGAACGAAGTTTCCGAACAGGAACCTGATTTGTTTACAACCAAATCGTTTACGAAGCCGGATGGTATCACAACGAAGACCGTATCCGCTTATAGCGGTAAACTTCCTACTTCGGCTACAGATAAATTCGTGACCGATCTATTCAATACCAAATATGTACCAACCGAATATGATGATGCGGTAGGCAAAGCGAAGTACATCACTTATAACGCGGTAAACTATATTCCAAGAGATGAAACACCTTCGGATATGCTTAAAGAACAAACCGTGGTGAAAAGAAAGCGTGCAATTTCCGATCTCATTAAGGATTTGCAAGCTGCATTCAAGAAAATGAGTTCACATGAGCCGCTTTCCTATTATTTGCCTACGGATGCGGATGATGACATGCCTACAGAAGTCGACCCTAGACGGGACGATGGCAGCGCTCCTGACGCCCCAGGGAACGTCAGAATAAGCGTAAGCAATGATAATGCGGTAATCACCTTTAACCCAAGTTCAGCAAGTGACGTCGTTGGTTACAGGCTGTACCGAAGCACAAACGGCGGTCCATTCCAGAATCAAGGTAAAGTTGTACTTGCAGGTAATCAAACAACCTTTACTTCCTATGCAGGCGGTGGTGCTCAGTTTTACATCGTAGCAGTGGATGTAGCAGGAAAAGAATCCGCACCAAGTGCTGTAGTCGGCAGTACGGCCCCTGCTCCACCGCAAGAAGAAACACCAGATGAAGGCGTAATTGAAGTTCCTGGTGAAGTGGTAGATCCAGGTGACAATTCTGCAGAAGAAAATAATACAGATCCATCATCTTCTGCTGCAGTTCCATCTGCTCCCAGCGGAGTGACTGCTGCAGCTACAGATCAAGGTATTACGATTTCCTGGGCTCCACAAGAAGGAGTATCGAGCTTCCATGTATACTACAGTGAAACGGGTCAGGAACCGTTTAATGAAGTAGGTACAGCAAGCTATACTTCCTTTAAATATAACAATGCTGAAGCTACGGGAGCCTTTCGAGTAACGGCTGTCAATGAAGCGGGTGAATCAGCCCCTTCTGCTGCGGTTAGTGTAAGCCCATAGGATTCATCGATAAAAAACATAAAGCCGAGCATAGAGGGAATTTCCCCTGTACGCTCGGCTTTTGTTATAGATCTATAAATAAAGACATACTGCAATCATAAGAGCCATCTGCGATAAGGCAGATGGCTCTTATGTCCGTATTAATGACTATTGCTTAGTCTTCTATCGTTGAAAGATCACCTGTCGGCAAATCTAGTTCCCATGCTTTCAGTACCCTGCGCATGATTTTACCGGATCTTGTCTTAGGTAATTTTTCTTTAAACTCAATCTCACGAGGTGCTGCATGTGCAGATAAGCCCTCTTTTACAAATCGGTAGATGTCATCTTTCAGCTCTTGGGAAGGTTCATATCCTTCTCTCAGCGCTACAAACGCTTTAATGATTTCCCCTCTTACCAGATCCGGTTTACCGATTACACCCGCTTCTGCGACCGCATGATGCTCAAGCAGCTTGCTCTCTACTTCAAAGGGTCCGATACGCTCACCAGAAGAGTTGATTACATCATCTATTCGTCCTTGGAACCAGAAGTAACCTTCATCATCCATATAGGCAGAATCCCCTGAAATATACCAGCCCGGTATTCTGAAATACTCCTCATACTTGGCATCATTATTCCAAATCTTTCTCATCATGGATGGCCAAGGTGTTTTAATGGCTAGATTGCCCATCGAGTATGGCGGCAGTACTTCGCCCTGGTCATTAACTATAGCAGCTTCGATTCCCGGTACGGGCTTACCCATTGAACCTGGTTTGATGTTCATTCCTGGATAATTGCAGATCAACTGTCCGCCTGTTTCGGTCATCCACCATGTATCATGAATCCGCTGCTTATAAGCTTTGGTTCCCCAGCGGACCACTTCTGGATTAAGCGGTTCTCCTACCGATAACACATGGCGGAGTGTTGATAGGTCATACTGTTCAATGACATCCTCTCCTGCTCCCATGAGCATCCGGAAAGCAGTAGGCGCACTATACCATACGGTTACTTTATTCTTTACAATCGTTTGATACCAGTCCTGTGGGCTAAACCGTCCCCCGCGAATCACATTCGTAACTCCATTTAACCAGGGAGCAAAAATCCCATAAGACGTTCCTGTTACCCAGCCTGGATCGGCTGTACACCAATAAACATCATCTTCTCTTAAATCAAGAACTACCTTACCTGTATAGTAATGCTGAAGCATGGCGTTGTGTACATGATATACCCCTTTAGGTCTACCCGTAGAACCAGAGGTGTAATGAATGAGCATTCCATCTTCTGGCGTCAGCCATTCCGGTTCAAGCGAATCTGAAGCTGCAGCCATCTCTGCATCATAGTCAACGAGCCCTTCTTCTTGCTGCGTGCCTCCGCCTACAACAAAGATATGTTTTAAAAGCGGCAATTCATCACGTTTAATTCGCGGCAGCAGTTCTGGGGTTGTGACTAATGCGACAGCTCCGCTATCTTCCAAACGGTCTTTTACCGCTGTTTCCATAAATGCTTCAAAAAGCGGGCCTGCAATTCCTCCCACCTTGAGTATACCGAGTAGACTAAGGTAGAGTTCTGGACTTCTCGGCATAAAAATAAATACACGATCGCCTTTCGAGATGCCGTATTTACGCAGCACATTCCCAAATCGATTCGAACCTTCGCTTAAGTCTAAAAAGCTATACTTCTCATCTCGATGAGCATCACTGTACAATAGTGCGGTTTTCGCACCTCGTCCTTCTTCGACGTGACGATCAATTGCTTCATAGGCCATATTGACCTTGCCTGTCTCATTCCATGTAAAATCCTTTTTTACCTCTTCCCAACTAAACTGGGCGCAAGCCTGATCGTAATCTCCGAGATTACTTCGTTCTGCGACAGTCGCGATGACTTCATTCTGTATTTGACTCATTGTCTACTCGGCCTCCCCTAAGCTACATCTTCACAATGTACAAGTTCGTTAGCGCTTACAAAAAATCAAATTCATTACCATCTACTTTTATAACGCGGGAATAGTTACTCAATTGTGAATAAATTATGTCTGGATTATTATAGCATAAATTCCATTTTTGACACTATTTCTTTTCATTTTTTTATATATTTGCTATAAGTAGGGTATGACAAGTCAAAGGAGCACGAAAAACTGATGGAACATATCAAACAGCACAATGTCCACTCCTTTCAAAGGAACGGCAGGGAGATTGTTGTTGAAGGCCCAGTCCCTTCTTCCCTTTTACAGAGTTATCATATGCACCCGGATCTTGACGCTTTTCGAAGACCGAATGAACAGCATGAAGCCCTGGTTGAAATTTCAGCGCTGGCTGAAGGGAGAATTATTCTTGCCCGTGAAGGCCAAACGATCATTGGATATGTAACTTTTCATTATCCCGATGAAATGGAGCGCTGGTCGGAAGGAAATATGAAAGATTTGATTGAACTTGGTGCCATTGAAGTTGCAGACGAATTTCGTTCTTACGGTATTGGAAAAATGTTAATTAGTACTGCTTTTGAGCATGAACAGATGGAGAATTACATTGTATTCACCACAGAATATTACTGGCATTGGGATCTTAAAGGAAGCGGACTTTCGGTTTGGGATTACCGAAAAATGATGGAGAAACTGATGAAGACCGTTGATATGGAATGGTATGCGACAGATGATCCTGAAATTTGTGCACACCCTGCTAACTGTCTTATGGTTCGGATCGGCAAAAATGTGCCTCTCTCTTCAAAAGAGCAATTCGATAAAGTGCGATTCAGACATCGTTATATGTATTAGTTTAAAGAAAAAGACAGGAACCCCGAAGTTAACCCGGGATGTTCCTGTCTTTTGATTATTACAGAGGAACAGAGGATTACTGCTTAACCGATCTCAAGTAACATCGATTCCACAATTTTATGAGACTTATGGGAGGCCTTCACTGTAAATTCAGCAAAATTGACATGTGCGGACCCGTCTGCTTTGTCAGACATACCACGCAGAACAACAAAAGGTACATCATTCATGTAACATACTTGCGCCACTGCTGCACCTTCCATCTCCACACAAGCGCCGTCGAATTCTTCATAGAGTCCTCTTACGGTTTCTTTGCTAGCGATAAACTGGTCGCCAGAAAGTACAATTCCTTTACGCAGTGGTACGGAGAGCAGTTCACATGCTTTTTCTGCCAGACGAATCAGTTCAGAATCAGCCGGAAACGCAGATACTTCCTGATAAGGAATTTCCCCGCGTTTAAATCCAAGAGGAGTTACATCCATATCATGCTGAATGCATGCCGTAGATACGACAATATCACCGATCTCAAGTTCAGGGTGAACTGCCCCAGCCACTCCAGTAAAAATAACTTTAGAGATGTTAAACTTCTCAATCAGCATTTGTGTAGTGATTGCTGCATTTACTTTGCCTACTCCAGACTTACAAACCACAACATGTTGTCCATAAATATCTCCTTCAGCATAATGAATACCTGCATAGGTATGCTGCTTTACATTCTCCATGCCTGTAAGAAGAAGTTCTATCTCTTCTTTCATAGCTCCTATGAGCCCTATTGTAGCTGTCATCGATGTGATCCCCTTTACTTGATTAATCGGCAAAAAAGCCCCGATTACCGGAGCTTTTCCTATTCCATATTTTACACGTGACTAACAGACAAACGCAAGATCGTTTCGTGCGGCAAAATAACACGTGGATTTTCTACGTTTTCTTTTTTCATCAGTTTCGTAAGCAGTCGCATAGCTACAGCACCTAGATCGTACATTGGCTGTGCTACCGTAGTGAGCTGCGGACGAACCATAGATGCCATACGAATGTTATCTACACTAATAATAGAGAAATCATCCGGCACTTTAAGTCCTTCGTCCTGAATACTATGAATCGCACCGATTGCCATTTCATCCGTTGCACAGAAAATAGCAGTTGGTTTTTTCTTAAGACCTAAGAAATATTTCATAGCTTCGACACCAGATTCATAACGATAGTTCCCGATGCGTACTAAATCTTCTTGATATTCAATACCCGCAGTTTCCAGCGCACGCTTGTACCCTTGGAATCTTGCATAACCATTCGCAGGATCTTGAAGCGTTCCACTAATCATGGCAATCTCACGATGCCCATGACGAACGAGTGTACTTACCGCATCAAAAGCTGCAGTTTCATGGTCAATATCGACCGAAGGATAGGTTCCTTTCTCGTCACTAGTTGCACAAAGGACAATAGGGACCGCAGAAGTTTGGAAGGCCTGAATATGTTCATCCGTAACCGTTCCGCCCATGAAAAGAAGCCCGTCTACTTGTTTTTCAAGCAGTGTGTTAATAACACGAATTTCTTTTTCTTTCTTCTTGTCGGCATTACACAAAATAATGTTGTAATGATACATATTAGCGATATCTTCAATTCCCCGAGCAATCTCGGCAAAAATTGAGTTCGAAATATCTGGAATTACGACTCCGACTGTCGTTGTTTTTTTACTAGCAAGTCCTCTTGCTACTGCATTCGGGCGATAGCCTAGTTGCTCAATTGCTTCATATACCTTTTTTCGTGTCTGAGGTTTAACGTTTGGATTGTTGTTGACTACTCGAGAAACCGTTGCCATTGAGACACCGGCTTCACGCGCTACGTCATAGATCGTTACCGTCACATTCCTTCTCTCCATTTGCAATAAATTTTCAGTTCATTTTCAATTCAATTATGATACGACATAAGATTGCATCATGCAATGTGGGCTTTAAGACTCGCTTAAAACCGAACTTAAGCCACTTGATGTGATTTGGGAATGGGAAGTATGCCATACGGGTGTGCCGTTTTTCACAAGGATAACCTGTGGAGACTCATGCCTTACACCCAAACGATCTGCAGCTTCTAGTGAAACACTGCGATCTTCGACGACATAAATGATACTATAGTTTACTTCATCTGCGGGACTATCTTGCAAATATGCTGATACTTCTTTATACGCATGCGCGCTAATAGGACAGCGGGTGCTATGTTTGAATAACAGAAGCGGTGCTTCCGAAGATAATGCGATACCGTCATTTAATTGCTCTATAGTATTTATTCTTGTCAACGTTTTCATAACATATACATCCCCTTTCATAAGTTCAGCAGCGAGTGGATCGTACAAAGAAAATGATGAATATGAGAATGGTAAGGGATTCCATGCAAATACATGAAAAATCGCTTCGTGTCTTGTTTTCATACTTTTCAGAAAATCTTACACTAACAATATAGTAACAAAAAATAACGAGAAATGCTAATTTTCAGTTCGTTTCAGGGTGTATTTTTTTATCCTGCTTCTGAAAGATGTTCTTCCAAGTGGAATTGTGACAGCTGCTCAAGTCTCCGCTGTGTATCACTCATCCAACCTTCATCGTTCATCTGTAGGGCACACTGATACACATCAAGAAGTAAATTAATACGCTCCTCTTTGTAAACTTCAACGACATCTCCGATTTTTTCTAAGTCCATCTCCACATTCCTCTTGTATAGGTCACAGAACAAACTAGCTACTTCATCAATATCCGAAAAAATCACAACTTGATACGGATCATGTAAGGATAGCTCTATCGTTTGAAGATACTCGGTTAAATGAGCTTTTACGGGTTTAAGTACTTCATAAGTGGAACAGGACATACACGAAAAAATAGGCACATTTTTCACTTCTATCTTTTTAGCAAAAATTACGGTATGCAGTTCAAGATTCATCGGTTGATTGCAATCGCACCATCTGGGCATAGGATCACCGCCTGTAACATTGTTTACATGCAAGTTTCGTGTTTCTTCTACAATAAATCTTCGACTTCTTTATCATAAATCCTGCTGTTACAGGCACCAGAACGATTTGCTAATTCCATCTCATATGTCTATGCTGAAAGACACCATAGAGTTATAATCCTGTTCAAAAGTTAGCACATTTGGTATCTGAGCTGCTCTCCGTTACACTAGAAGTAAGAAATAAAGAAGGAGTGAATGATTGTCATGAGATTGACTGGAAAAAAAGTAATTGCGCTCGTAGATGAAGAATTTGAAGATTTGGAGTTATGGTATCCCGTACACCGTGTACGTGAAGAAGGGGCTGAGGTTCATCTTGCCGGTGAAGTAAAGGATAAGGTGTACGTAGGTAAATACGGGGTTCCTGCTACAGCGGAATACAGCTTTGAGGAACTAAACAGTGCAGATTATGACGGTATTCTCGTTCCTGGAGGCTGGGCGCCGGACAAGCTGCGCAGATATCCCAAAGTGATCTCACTGATTCAGGAGATGAATGCAGAAAAGAAAGTAATCGGACAAATATGTCATGCAGGATGGGTACTCATATCCGCCAAAATTCTACAAGGGGTTACTGTTACTTCGACACCAGGTATTCGCGATGACATGGAAAATGCGGGTGCGATCTGGAAAGATGAAGCGGTTGTTACCGACGGACATATCGTATCTGCACGCCGTCCTCCCGATCTTCCCCCTTACGGAAAAGCTTTCTGTGATCTTCTGGCAGAAAGATCATAAGATATTTTCTAAGACGAGTGAGTAGATTTCTACTCGCTTCGTCTTTCTTTTTTTCATTAAAAAAATAAAAAGGACGGATCCCGCCGTAATCTGCTTACGACGATATCCATCCTTTTTATATATAAACATAAAGATCAGTTTAATCTCTCTGTATTTTCCTCAATAAACTCTTCTAACCTCGCTTCAATGTCATGACTTCTTGACATCGAAATACAAGATTTAGCCACTGCCTTCGCTTCCTCAGCACACGTATTCAGCAGTCTATGCTTCACTCGAAGTAATGATTGCGGAGACATACTAAGATTATGAATTCCAAGCTCAATCCAGATCGGTACTGCTCTCTCGTCTCCAGCCAGTTCTCCGCACACGCTGATATCAATTCCTGCCGTATGAGCAGCATCAGCGGTCATCTTCAGCATGCGCAAGATCGATGGATGGAATGGATGATAGAGATGAGCGATCTGTTCATTCATCCGGTCAACAGCAAGTACATATTGTACAAGATCGTTCGTACCGATACTAAAGAAGTCCACTTCCGCTGCTAGAAGATCCGCTATAACAACGGCAGCAGGCACTTCAATCATAATACCAATCTGAACATCCTTATCATAAGCAATCCCTTGCTGATCAAGATCCCTCATTGCTTCACGCAATACCTGATTCGCTTCCCGAATTTCATCGATTGAAGAAATCATGGGATACATAATTTTCACTTTCCCATGGATACTAGCTCTCAGAATGGCCGTCAACTGAGCTTTAAATAGATCTTTCAAATCTAAACTAATCCGAATCGCGCGATACCCAAGGAAAGGATTATCCTCCTCTGCCAGCGGAAAATAGTCGAGCTGTTTATCTCCACCGATATCAAGTGTTCGAATGACAACCGACTGACCTCCTGCTCTCTCAACAACATGACGATATACTTCATATTGTTCTTCAATGGTAGGAAAAGTTGGCCGATCCATGTAGAGGAACTCGGTGCGGAATAGTCCGACTCCTTTTGCCCCGTGGCGAAGAGCCATCTCCAACTCTTTTGTTGAACTGATATTAGCAGCAAGATTCATAATAGTACCGTCTTTCGTAACCGCGTCAACTTCAGCAAGCACTTGGAGTTGTTCCTTTTTACGAAGCTGCTGGTTACGAATACGTGTGTATTTCTCCATCATTTTCTCGCTCGGATTCACATAGACAGTGCCTTCATCTCCATTGATGATGAGCGTATCTCCCGTTTGCACAGGAAGGTTCACGCTATTCTCAAGTCCTGATACCATAGGGATGCCAAGTGCTCTTGCCATAATGGCAGAATGAGACGTCTTGCCCCCGATTAGAGTCACGATCCCAAGTACATAGTTAGGATTTAGATGGGCAAGCTGCGAAGGAGATAGTTCTTTGGCAACTAGGATATAAGGCTGTGTATCTGAAGGGAGCGTAATTTCCGGGGCCCCCAGCAGATGTTTTAACAACCGATTTCCTACATCTTTTATATCTAAAGCACGCTCTTTCATATACTCATCATCAAGTAAATCAAACATCGTTACAAAATGATCAATTGCTTCTTTTACCGCAACTTCTGCCGCCTTATACTGGCGTTCAATAATCCCTTGGATTTCACTCATAAATACAGGGTCTTCCAGTATAGCCAAATGGGCATCGAATATACTGGATTCCTCCGGACCCACCACTTCATTAAACTCTTGCTTTATTGTCTCAATCTCATTACGAGATGTTCTTATGCCTTCATACAGCCGCTCAAATTCTTTGGCCAGGTCAACGACGTCCATTTTTTGGTCTGGTAAATCCCATTCCCAGCTGGGAAGGACAAATGCCTTGCCTATAGCGACGCCTGCCGCTCCTGAGATGCCTTGTATCATGCTTCTATCCCTCCAACATTCCTATCTTCATGTAGTACAACAGACATTACCGGTGCCTGGCCTTTTCTAACATGTTTAAATGGCGCATAGCTCCATGATTTCACTCGGTCGGGATTGGTGATCACCATTGGTGTAACTAATGAAGGAGCTTCCTTCCTTAGTCTATCCAGATCAAATTTGATCAATAGTTGACCGGCCTCCACGACATCTCCTTCTTTTACTGCAGCTTCAAAACAGCCTTTGAGTTGAGATGTGTCAATCCCAATATGAAGCAATACTTCTAGTCCTTCCGGTGTTTGAATTCCAATGGCGTGCATCGTTGGATACAGATGCATAATGGTGCCGTATACGGGTGAAAGAAGCTCTCCATTCTCCGGTACAAATGCGACCCCGTCACCTACAAGCTTACCGGCAAATATTTTATCCGGTACATCCTCGATTGGCAACATTTTTCCCTGAACCGGCGCGCTGAACAGTACTTGCGGTAAATCACGCTCAAGCAGTTTGGCAATTTCTTCACGTATAAGCTCAGAATAGGTACCGAATACAACCTGTACATTTCCGCCTCCAAGCTTGATGAGACCCGCAGAACCAAGTGCCTTCATCGCACTCACATCAATTAAACGATCATTATGAACGGTAATTCTGAGCCTAGTAATACATGCTTCTACTTGAACGATATTACGTTTCCCCCCAAGTGCCTCAAGTATAAGCGGGGCTTGATATGGGATACTGCCAACCCAATCTTCGAGGACTGATCCTTCTTCACGCCCTGGTGTAGGAATACGGAACGTACGGATCGCCCATCGAAATAAGTAATAATAGATGAGCCCGTATACAATCCCTATTGGAATAAGAAGTAATCCGTTCTCGGACAAATGGAAATTCAGTATGTAATCAATCGCGCCCGCAGAATAAGAGAATCCATGGCGTATTTCAAGTAAGTAGCTGATCCATAGAGCAAGTCCTGACATAACCGCATGAACGATAAACAGGTAAGGCGCTGCAAACAAAAAGGCAAATTCAATCTGTTCTGAGACCCCTGTCAAAAAGCATACTAGAGCTGACGTAATGAACGTCTTGTAGACTTTCGGCTTCAAATCTTCTCTAGCTTCCTGGATAATCGCTAAGGCGATCGCTGGAATGGCGAACATCATAATAGGAAACAGACCTGACATGAAGTATCCTGCGGTTGGGTCTCCTGCAAAAAAGCGAGGCAAGTCTCCCGTTACTACCTGACCGCCTACAGTCTCATAGGAACCAAGCTGAAACCAGAACACATTATTCAGCAAATGATGTAGTCCGAAAGCGACCAATACCCGGTACAAAATTCCATATAAAAAGAGTCCAAATCCTCCCAGTTGATATTCCATGGAAGCAATCAGGTCTAGCAAAGATTGGATGATAGGAGCAATACCCAGCATCACACAGGAAAATAATGCTGCAATGAGTCCTACAATCAGTAATACAAAACGAGATCCTCCGAAGAATTGTAAAATCTCAGGAAGTCGTATACTTTTAAATCGATTATGTGTAATTCCGGCGATGGCGCCAAGAATAATACCGATGAGTGAAGCAGGCTGAACGCTTCCATCTCCAAAATGGCTTACTACCTGATCGTAGATAATCATCCCCGACAGGGCAGCAAGACCGGCTTGACCCGCCTGATTCGATAAACCAAGCGCCACACCCACCGCAAATAAATACGGCAAAAAATAAAACAGGCTTTGACCTGCAACTGTAGCGATTCCGCTTACACTTTCAAATCCCCAAGAATCCCATGGCAAACTGCCTACACTCAGCAATATGGCTGCTGCAGGTAAGACCATCGTCGGGAGCATCACAGCTCTGCCGAGCTGCTGTAAGGAACCGAGCCAATTCATGGCACCCTCTCCTTTCTAATCTAGATGGTAAGCGTTCCATGTCTTTTTGTCAAAATGAATCCTGTACCTCTTTTTAAAAAGTAAAAAGGCCCCTCATAAAGGGACCTTTCTTTCATCATTTACCTCTGCTCTTTGCCAAGTAAAATGGAATCTTCCACTTTAATGCATCGATCCATGATGACCGTCATGCCATGTTCTTCACCAATCTGAGCTGCTTCATCACTGACAACACCGAGTTGTAACCATAGTACTTTAGCTTTGATCTCGGCTGCCTCTTTTGCCACTTCACCGCAGTATTCACTCCGGCGGAATACATTTACGATATCAACAGGCTCAGGAATGTCCGCAAGTTTTGCATAACATTTCTCCCCTAGAATTTCATCTGCTCTAGGGTTAACTGGAATAATGCGATATCCCCTGCTTTGCATAGCTTCTGAGACCATGTAAGAAGTTCGGTCCGGTTTATCTGATAAACCGACAACAGCAATATTTCCAGCAGAACGAAGAAGTTCTTTAATCTCATCCCGTGATGGGTTTTCAAATGCCATAATGATCAGCACCTTTCTAACATTACTATACCCATTCTACGTTGGCGCCAAGCGCCTGTAAATGATCGAAATATCCAGGATAGGATTTTGCAACGTGATGAGCATCTTTAATACGCAGCGGCTCTTTGGAACGAAGACCCACCACCGTGAGTGCCATAATGACACGATGATCATAATGAGCGTTAATTTCAACGCCGCCTTCTACCCCTTCAGGTCGTCCGTGGACAATAATCTCCGCTTGTCTTTCTTCGACTTTTGCGCCAGCTTTACTGAGTTCATGTAAATAATCGGTGATTCGGTCGCATTCTTTATACCTTAAATTCTCCACATTATAAAAGCGCGAAGTACCTTCCGCAAAAACAGCTGCTGCAACCATAGCAAGTACCGCATCCGTAGCTGCATCTCCATCAAATTCGACAGCCGTAAGTTTCCCATTTCCTTGAACATGGACGATATTATCTTCATGTGTGAGCGGAACATTCATCATTTTCAGCACATCGATAATAGCACGTTCACCCTGTTTACTCTTCTCCATTAACCGCGTAACCTTTACATCTGAGTTTGTCACCGCAGCCGCTGCTAAAATCGCTGCTGATCCAGGATAATCTCCTTGGACTGTATAATTCGCCGGTTGATATTTTTGAGAACCAGGAACTTGAAAAGACATATAGTCATCACTTGCATGAATAATGATACCGGCTTGTTCTAACACTTCGAGTGTTTGCCCGATCACGACTTTCGATTTCAGATCATGAAGAACTTCAATCGTACTATCATGCGGAAGAAGCGGTGTCAGAAAGAGCAGCGCACTCAGATACTGAGAACTTACAGATCCCGATACTCGAATAACTCCGCCTTGCGGCTTACCGCCACGAATGGTGATCGGCAGTCTTCCCTCCTGATGATCTACTTCGGCGCCCAGCTGCTCGAGTGCATCAATTAAATCTTGATGAGGTCTTTTACCAAGAGATTCGGGGTATGTATTAACGAATGTAATCTCCTCACCAAGTGCGGCAATCCCCATCAGAAAACGCAGAACGGCTCCTGCATTCCCTACATTCAGTTCGCCTGTGGGACGAGGAGTAGAGCCAAACCCAGTAATGGTGATTTTCTCATCGTCTTCTACAAGAACAGCACCCAAATCCTGAATACAGCGGCGCATCGCATCGCTGTCCTCACTGTGGGCAGGATAATAGATTGTACTCGTTCCTTCTGCTAATGCAGCAACAAGCAAATAACGCGTTGTGTAGTTTTTAGAAGATAAAGCGTCAATCGTTCCCGTTAAGGAAGGGGTGTTGTTTACGATAACGTCCATAGTTATAACTCCTTTTTTATATATAATCAGCTGCGGCTTAATACTCGGGATCAACCTTCGTAATGAAATGTAATGAAATTGACAGTCTCCTCTTCCCTTCGGTATCATGGTATAGTTATCCATAAGAACTTGTCCATTCGGATTACACCAATATATAGTAACCATAGAAAAGAGGATGACTCATGAATCAAATACTCGAGATTACACCTGCTGAACTTAAGGCTCGTCTACAGTCAGGAGAAGCTATTCAAATGATTGATGTTCGTGAAGATGAAGAAGTTGCTGCTGGAATGATTCCAGGAGCAAAACATATTCCACTTGGACAAATTCCTGATCGTCTTGATGAGATCGAGAAAACGCAGGAAACAATTTTGATCTGCCGCAGTGGTTATCGCAGTGAAAGAGCTTGTGAATATCTAACAGAGCTCGGATATCCGAGCTGTGTGAACCTTGTTGGCGGCATGCTTGCCTGGACTTAATTAAGAGTAGACAGAACGGGCAGGCAGCGCCTGCCCTTTTTCTTTTTACGATCATACTACAATGTACCTGAAAAGCACAACAGCTTAGACGCGGTAAAGCGTTAAAATATGACGAACAACTTCTTCCGGGCTTAACTCCGAAGTATCAATGGTAACATCTGCAAAAGAATATGCATCTTTACGTTCTTCCATTATATTCTTTACCCGTTCCTCTATATTACCTGCAAGCAGCGGTCTATCATCATTAGACGACACACGTGAAATAATGGAATCTGCACTCGCTGTCAATGCAATAACCCAACCTGCTTCCTTCATTAGTTCCCGGTTCTCCGCTCGAAGTACAGATCCGCCTCCCGTAGAAACGACTTGAGAAGTCCCTTTGAGAATTCTACATAAGGTATCACTCTCTACTTGGCGAAAATAACTTTCTCCCTTTTCTTGAAATAAGACGGGGATTGGACAGCCTTCTTGTGCTTCTACATCCGTATCAATATCTATGAGCGTGTATCCAAGTTCTTGTGCCAGTATGCTGGATACTGTTGTCTTGCCTGTGCCCATCATTCCAATAAGAATGATATTATCCGCTTTGCTGCTCACTGCCTTGCCACCCCTTCATTATAAGACCCAGTTAGTTCCATCTTTTTTTATTCTACTAAACATAACACAGAAAAAAAGATCCGCCAAGAAGCATATCAGGACATCCTTTTACGTATGGATGATAGAGAAGAAAAGGATAGATACCTGTAAGGAGTGTGAACATGATGGATGATTTAGCTTATCTGCCCGTACTGAAACTACCTGTGCTTCCTAGCAGAATCACACGTATCTTTGAACCAGGTTATGTGATATGCAGAGATGACGTACTGCTCGTACTGCATTATGTACAACAAAAAGTGGCTTTGGAAGACCCACTTCTCATGGATCTACCAAAACCACGTCTTATTACTAATTTTCAATATTTTAGTGAAGCTGCGATGTTGCTGTTGGGAGAGCATACCTCTTCCTATTCAACACAAGAAAGACTAAGGACCTGTTTGCACGAGGCACTTTATGGTCTTCGCGGAGAAATGCAGCAAAGCAGCATGAATTATAGTGTATCTTAAAGCCGTTCTTATTTTTCCATCCAGTTGTGGTGGAATGTTCCTTCTTTGTCCACACGTTTGAACGTATGTGCACCGAAGTAGTCGCGCTGTGCTTGAAGCAGATTCGCTGGAAGACGTTCTGTACGATAGCTGTCATAGTAAGAAAGAGCACTGGAGAATCCAGGTACCGGAACTCCTTTTTCTACAGCAACAGAAATCACTTTACGCCATGCATCTTGGTAAGATTCCACAACATTTTTGAAGTATGGATCCAAGAGCAGGTTTTTCAGTTCTGCATCTTTATCATAAGCCTCTTTGATGTTTTGCAAGAATTGGGAACGAATGATACATCCTCCGCGGAAGATCATTGCAATGTTTCCATATTTCAAATTCCAGCCATATTCGTCGGAAGCAGCGCGCATTTGAGCAAAACCTTGTGCATAAGATACGATTTTACTTGCGAACAATGCTTTACGAACGTTCTCGATGAATTCTTGTTTATCACCGGAGAATGGCTCTGTTTTTGGACCGCTGAGCACTTTACTAGCTGCAACACGCTCTTCTTTCATCGCAGATAAGAAACGGGAGAATACGGATTCAGTAATCATAGACAATGGAACGCCGAGATCCAGCGCACTTTGGCTTGTCCATTTTCCTGTACCTTTTTGTCCAGCAGCATCGAGGATCACATCTACCATTGGTTTGCCTGTTTCTTCATCATATTTAGAGAAGATATCAGCCGTAATTTCGATCAGGTAGCTGTCAAGCTCGCCCTTGTTCCATTCGGAGAAGAGTTCGTGGAATTCTTCTGCAGTAAGACCAAGTACATCTTTCATCAAATGATATGCTTCACCGATCAGCTGCATATCACCGTATTCAATACCGTTGTGTACCATTTTTACATAATGTCCAGCACCATCAGGACCGATATATGTTGTGCAAGGCTCTCCATCTACTTGAGCCGCGATCGAAGTTAAGATTGGTTTTACAAGTTCATAAGCACTTTCCTGACCTCCAGGCATAATTGCCGGGCCTTTCAGTGCGCCTTCTTCACCACCGGATACACCAGCACCAATGAAGCGGAAACCTTGCTCTTCCAGTTCTTTGCTACGGCGAACCGTATCAGGGAAGTAAGCATTACCACCATCGATAATAATGTCGCCTTTGTCTAGATGAGGAATAAGCTGCCCAATCGTTGCATCTGTAGCTGGTCCTGCTTGTACCATAATAAGAATCTTACGCGGAGATTCAAGAGATTGTACAAACTCTTCAATAGAGAAGAAGCCTTCCAAATTTTTACCTTCTGCTTCTTTCAGAAGATCCTGTGTTTTTTCCGGAGAACGGTTAAATACAGACACCGTAAACCCCTTGCTTTCAATATTCAGGGCTAAATTCTTGCCCATTACGGCTAGACCGATAACGCCAATTTGTTGTTTAGTCAATATATTCTCCATCCTTTGCCACGTTATTTTGATGTATCTTATGTTACTAGAGCCGTCCGGGTAAGGAACTTGTCCATAAGCAGACAGTTATCATTCCTTAAAAATTATGTAAGCAAAAGAAGGACGCCCTAACAATAATCCTATTCTAACGCTTTTGCAAAAGGAAGTGAACCCCCCGCTAAAGTGTAAACAAGGATAAAACACCTCTTTTCATGAGGTGTTCATCAAATACTCATATAAATAATAGTATGGTTCATACGGCTATTTACCATTCAAGCATGAACATTCGATTCTGCATTTGCTTTAAATAGTTGCGGCAAGACTCCGCCTTAGCCTCGTCTCCATTATGGATGGCGGCATGAAGCCGTTCGAGTTCATCATCCACTTCCATCTTTAACAAGAGCAGTCTCATTTCCCCTTCTTGCGATGAGAACATTTCCTCCATCTCTTCCATCGTAGGGGTCGGCCCCTTCTGATAGATCACCCTTTGTTTAAAACCCGATACTTCCACCAGACGTATAACCTCGCCGAACAATATATTCTCTATAACGATGATGTGATCTTTAAACCTGCGGACAACCGCATGGCCTCGAGTATCTCCAATGAGTTTCTCTATGAACTCGGCAAGTTTCGCATCCTTAATAATATAATCACCAATCAACTTGTAATCGCCCGTACGCATGAGTTGAAATTTCAGTTTAACCAATTTACGACCCGTTCTCACGGAAAGAATGAACAAGCTTTCATCTTCACTCCAATACAGCGAATATCCTTCCTGAATTAAGTCTTTGATGAGCTGTTGGATATGCCGACGGTTAAACCGGAGCTCTAGATTGCAGTATTCCACTTCATAGCTCTTGTTCACGGCACTTCCTCCTCCATGCCGGATGATTGATCCGGAGTCTTATTATGTGACTTTCCGCCATGGCCCCTATGATCTACGCTTCACCATAAGTCGGCTTACCCTATTTTATACGACACGTAAGGTAAGGGTACGTAGTTATAAGTCCATTTTTTTAAGACACGAAATCTTCATTAACAATACAGATAAGGGACAGGCTTTAAGGAAGTGCGAATGGAGGTACCTGTGTTATAATGAGTCCCATATTGTTTTGTATCCTATTATATTGGCAAGTGATAAGGTTCATGCTTATATAAATAAAACTTGTCCATTTACACATAAGGAGGAAGTTAACCCGATGACTACACTAAAATACCCTTCATTTACATCCAAAGATTTTGATGTCTTTGATGTACCTGGGCTCGAACCCCGAATGGAATTATTAATTGAAAGAATTCGTCCAAAACTGAACGAGATTGGTGCAGCAACTGCCCCGTTTCTAACTGATTTAGTTGGAGAGGAAATGTTTGTTCATGTGGCCAAGCATGCTAGACGTACCGTGAATCCGCCACATGATACTTGGGTAGCAATCGCTAATAACAAACGTGGTTACAAGGCATATCCTCATTTTCAAGTAGGAATGTTTGGTACTCATGTATTTGTTATTTTTGCCGTTATTTACGAAAGTAATAATAAGGAAATCTTTGCTGAAGCATTAGAAAGACAGCTTGATGATGTTATGGAACATATTCCAGGGCACTTCTACTGGTCTACAGATCATATGAATCCAGAAGGAACCCTTCATAAAGACATCTCGAAAGCAGATTTTAAGAAAATGGCCGAACGATTAAAAACCGTGAAAAAATCAGAAATATTATGCGGACTGCGTATTGAACAAGATGATCCGCTTCTTCTAGACGGAGAAGCTTTTGGTAAAAAGGCCCAAGAAGTATTTACCCAGCTTGCGCCGCTTTATAAAATGGCTTTTTAATGAAGTGAGATTTATCACAAAAAAATCGTTACAATCTTTATCCATTTTGCTATACTCATTTAGGTTTATTATTTCAAATAGAGAAAGGTTGTGACAGAATCCATGGATCACCGTCGTACGCCGCTTTTTACAGCACTTAAAACACACGCGGCTAACAATCCGGTACAGTTTCACATCCCTGGTCACAAAAAAGGACTTGGAACAGACTCTGAATTCCGCGAATTTATAGGGGATAATGCCCTTTCCATAGATTTGATTAACATCGCGCCGCTTGATGATTTGCATCAACCGACGGGTGTTATTGAAGAAGCTCAAATGCTTGCAGCTGATGCTTTTGGTGCGGACTATACGTACTTTAGTGTGCAAGGGACAAGCAGTGCCATTATGACCATGATTCTGTCTGTATGCGGACCTGGTGAGAAGATCATCGTACCGCGTAATGTTCACAAATCGGTTATGTCTGCCATCATTTTTTCGGGAGCTAAGCCTGTGTTTGTCTCTCCCGTGAGTGATGAGAATTTAGGTATTGATCACGGTATCACCGTCGGCTCGGTGCGGCGTGCCCTAGAACGTCATCCTGATGCCAAAGCCGTGCTCGTTATTAACCCTACGTACTTTGGTGTATGTGCAAATCTGAAAGAAATCGTGGATCTTGCGCATAGTTACCAAGTACCTGTACTTGTTGATGAAGCGCACGGAGTCCTTATTCATTTTCATGAGGATCTTCCAATATCAGCTATGGAAGCAGGCGCCGATATGGCAGCAACCAGTGTTCATAAGCTCGGCGGTTCGATGACACAAAGTTCAGTACTCAACCTAAATACCAAAAATGGATTTGTAAATCCAAAGCGGGTTCAAACGATCATCAGTATGCTGACAACCACTTCAACTTCTTATATATTGCTTTCATCACTGGATACATCTAGACGCAACCTTGCGCTGAATGGACATTCCATGGCCCAAAAAGCAATTGATCTTGCAGAATATGCAAGACGTTCGATTAACGATATCGAAGGATTGTATTGTTTTGGCGAGGAAATACTTGGAGGAGAAGCAACGTATAGCTATGATCCGACCAAAGTGACCGTTCATGTACGTCATCTTGGCTTAACGGGATACGATACTGAGAACTGGCTGCGTGAACACTATAATATTGAAGTCGAGATGAGCGATATGTATAACATCCTCTGTCTCATTACACCAGGAGACAATGATGAAACAGTAAATACGCTGCTTGATGCACTTCGTGAATTGTCCAAAACTTATTATAATGTCAACACAGCTAACGATTTAATAGTCAAAATCCCAGAAATTCCTCAGCTCATGCTTACACCGCGCGAGGCATTTTACGGAGATACAGAAATCATTCCTTTTAAAGAATCCGCTGGTCGGATTATTGCTGAATTTATCTATGTATATCCCCCTGGTATTCCGATCCTGCTTCCGGGAGAGGTTATTTCTCAGGAAAACATTAATTATATTACGGAACACGTTGAGGTTGGATTACCGGTAAAAGGTCCTGAAGACCGCTATATTACGAATGTAAAAGTAATTGTAGAAGCAGATCCGATTTTCTAACACGAACGAATACACAATTTATACAGCAAGGACCTGCTCAGCTGACAAGCTGCGCGGGTCCTTTTTTCAAGCTTTTCAGGCGTTCACTCTATATATTAGCAACAAAAAAAGAAGCCTCTGATACCTAGAGACTTCCCTTGCTTCATTTCGCTCTTATTGCTGCTCTTCAACCATTTTGTTAAATGCAGCTTCTACACGATTCCACTCATCTTCATCTTCGATTTGATAAAGACTCACTTCATCGCCCTCTTCTTCAAAGCGAAGAATGAGGCCGTCTTCTTCCGGATTGTTGCGCTCAACAAATACCGCATATTCCTTATTGTCTACATCAAAAGTTTGAACCAGAATCATTTCAATCTCTTTACCGTTCTCATCTTCAAAGATAAGCACCTGAGGTTCGTGGTCGTGGTCGTGGTTGCAGTTCTCATCATGTACATGGTTATGATCGCTCATTCATCTATACCTCATTTCATTTATACTTGTATTGTATTCACACTCATAAAAGTAATCATACCGAATTATCGTAACACTATTAGAGCATAAAATCAATTGAGCCCGTTTATGAATCTAATGCTGTAATTACTTTTTCGGATACGAGAAAGAATGAATTCCCTCCCGAAGGTTTCATATAGAATCCTACTTTATACTTCCCTTTTTTCTTAAAATCATAAGTGAAATCATTCGTTTTGAACCAAAAGTTATCGTTTGAACCGCTTCCCATCTTTTCCGTTTGAATATTTTTTGTGTTTCCGGAAGGATCCGTGATAGCAACTTTGACTTCTGAAATGTTCCCATCTAGACTATCGACTTGACTAAGTACGTGAAATTTCAGTTTTCCTACGTTTACATTCCCAAAAACAGTATCACCCTTAAACAGTGTTATATGTACATTAGGCTTCGTAACTGTTACCTTCTTGCTAGTTGCATCCCAGGATGCAAGACCACTAAGTTCACGCACAGGGGCATAGGTTGTCCCATTAATATAATAACCGCCACCACTGACATCATTGCCATTGACTACGACACGAATTTTTTCTGTGATTGAATCTGCAAATAACATAGATCCACTGCCTGCAAGAGAAAAGACAAGTACCAAGGCAAGTGTTCTTCTCCATTTCATCGGTCTATATTACCTCCTTCAAAAAAGTTATATCTATTTATACTTCAACGAGCAAGACAAGTTGCGGAAAAAAGTCGTTTTTTTCTCTTTTTCTAAAATAAATAAGAACCGCGTTATCTCTCAGGTCTCATGAGAAAAAAAGCGGTTCTTCCTATTATCCTTTGGGTTTCGTTAAGATGCAAGGTACACCTTTACCTACAGCGCCTGGCTCTCGCATACGTGCAGCATAGGCCATTCCTATGTCGCATGGCGTCTTACACACCTCACAGACTTCGGAAGTAACCACCCTCATCCCGCGAATTTTCTCCTTTTTTGCCACCACTTTTTTCCCTTTGCCTTTTGTCATGGCCCAATTCCCCGCTTCCCTTGTCAGGCGAGAGGTCTCGGTCTGCCCCCGAACTCTCGCCTAGGTAATGTATTGTATGGGAGTCGGCGCAAGAAGGTGCATGGGAATCCAAATTTTATAGTCACCTGTAATCTATGCCAAATGACACGCAAAAAAGGAGCCTCCGAGGGCTCCCTTTTCATATATTACCGGATTATTCTCCGGTTTCATGCTTGTAGACGTTACTCAAATATCGGCAATTGATCTAGGTTGTTGCTCGGATCTCCGTCTGCATCTCCGCGAATCCGGAGTGATCCACCTTTTGCCTTAAATACGTTGGCTCCCGCAATCATTCCAGTCTCCACCTCGTTTAATGCCTGGTTGTAATCCAGAACACGACCTGCGGAAGTTTTAAATGCGGTTAGATCGCCATCTCCATTTTTCTGAACAGCGACAAAGTGCTCGCGCGTGTTATTTTCCATTAGAACAACACTCCTTTTTGCACTACATTTGGTGTAATTACCTATACCGAGTACGATTAAAATAGGTATTGTGAGCCTCGGCAAATATAGTGTGTCCCAAAAAAGAATGCTCTATGTAAATAGGCTGAGGTTACAATGCTTTTTGCATCCGTACATGTAAAATGCCAGCATCATAAAATGGTTCATCCGATATCACTTCATAACCCAGTTTAGCGTAAAACCCTTCCGCTTGGCACTGTGCATCAAGGATAGAGTACGCAAGACCCAGCTCTCTTGCACGCTCTTCTAGCGCCATAATTAATACACGGCCGTAACCGTGAACACGGTAGTCTTTGAGAACAGCTACACGCTGAAGTTTTGCTGTATCCTTCTTATAATAAATGAGACGCCCTGTCGCCACCATCTGCTGACCATCCTGAATAAGAATATGGTGCGCATCGGGAGAAATGACATCATATTGGTCAATTTCTTCTTCTAAGGGAACGTTTTGTTCCTTTACAAACACCTCTTTACGAATGTGCAGCCCATGTTCTAGCTGTTCCTCCGTTGTTACATTAATAATTTCAGCTGGCATTGATATCCCCCTCTGCTTTAGCTCTTCGATGCTCTAAACTCGTAAAACTCACGCTATTATACAACAATACAGCAGAAATAAGCCAGCCCGAAGGAACGGACTGACTTATTGTATCTTTAGGCGACGGCAAGCTTCATTTAAGGTATTAGTATTTCCTCATCGGTAGAAGAATAAACATCATCCCTTATCGAAGGAGAGTACACATCATCAATGATCGGCAGCTCCGATTCAGGATCATGCCTCTCTTGCAGCATTATTGTTTCTTCTGATGGCTCTAATGTACATCCTGATAGGTTTAGCAGCAAGATTGCAATTATGCAGCTTGCCATGAACGTGTCACATAATTTTTTCATAGGATGGCGATCCTCCAGATGATCATTCTCCCTTTTAGGATGTGTCAATGGAGTAGATTTTAAACATATAAACTTCTAATTGTAGATTACAAGCTTGATAATTTCTCCTAATTTTGATTTGTTAATAATATACTTAGGGATACAAAAAAAGCTCACTTCATCTATTTATAAAAATAGATAAAGTAAGCTTTTTTACTACTCATATAGGACGGATGGGGATCGAACCCATGACCCCTACCCTGTCAAGATAGTGCTCTCCCTCTGAGCTACCGTCCTACGATATATGTGAATATATCATATGATAAATAAAAAGACAACAGTTTAATCTGTCGTCATTACCTCTCTATTTAATTTTTTAGTTTCCCGTTTAAGTAGAAGTTATATCTGTTTTAAGAAAGCATGAATTTGAATATGATTAATTTTACTAAGGAAATTAGTGCGATAAAAAATAAAAGTGCCAACACCGATGAAAAGATATTAAAAGTTCTACAAAATAAAATTGAAAATGAATACTCAGAGTTATCTGTTCTAAACGCTGAAGTTCCAAAATCAATAATGGGTAAAAGTTCTTTCAAACCGAATTTACTTAGCCAATTAATTGAACAGAAAGAAAAAAACATCGCAGAATTGCAAGATCAAACTTCCAAAATCGAAACATTAATAAACTCTAAAAGCATTGAAATAAATGAGATGAATTTACTTAAAGAATATATCCCTCAATGGAATGAAGTATTCGAAGAAGCTTCACCGGAGAAGAAAAAGATAATGCTTAGTCTCATTATTGATGAAATTTTGGTTTCTAAAGAGATGATTCGAATTGATCTTAAGTTACATATAAAACAATTTCTTTTAAATTCACAGTTAAACTAAACTATTTCACTATTTTTAAGGTTAGAGAGCCCACTAGAGATCACCACTTTTAATAAATGATATGTCCTCGATGATGCTGTTGTAGAATAGCATTCTTTATAAGAGGCCTTAACTTAATGATCTTAATTCAAACTGTAGACAAACTAGCCTAGACTAGTTTGTCTACAGTCTTTTCTATTTTCAATCTATGGTAAGAGTATTAAAAACACTGAACAGTTTAGTCTTCATCCTCTTTCAATACTGCATTCGCTCGTTCAATTTGCTGGAGCACCGCATTTTGAAATTTCAACTCTTTAATGATTACTTCATATTCTTCGTTCAGCGATTTTACGGTTTCATTAGATTCATTCAGGTAATTGTGTTTGATAAAATCGACCTGTGCTTCATCATCAGCAAATTTGTTCATCGCACTGCTCATAATGTAGTCCTTATATTCCGCTTTTTTAATTCGCTGTTCCAGTTTTTCGGCTTCTTGTTCTAAATATTCAACGCGGCTGCTGATTTCTCTTTCCCATACCTCTAAATCTTCTTGTTCCACTATTATTCATCCTTCCCTTCCATTCATCCATCTTGCTATGTATATATAAACCAAAACGTACCGTCAAATCACGGTTTCCACAAAAAAAGAAAAGCACCAGTTATTAGCCGGCGCTCTCTTTCTATTGCTTAGTAAAGAATTGTTTTAGAGATGATAACCAACAGGATGAAAAGAACAAGAATTGCTCCAATTGATGTCCATCCACCGCCGTACCCACCGTAGCTTCCTCCACAGCCATAACCATATCCAGTTACTTCACTCATTGTTATCTCCTCCTCATCACTAAGGTATGAGATAATATATGATCAAAGCCGGAATGTGGCAGGGCAGAAGTCTATTTTGGTTCTAAAACTTTCTCCAGATCATATCCTTCTTTATTTCGCGTGTTGTGGTTTGCCTTCATGCTTCTCACGGCGCATACCAGCTAAACCGAGCAAACCGAGAAGACCAAGCCATCCCCAGTTTCCGCTACCGTCATTTGTAGAATTCGCATTTACATTGTTTGTACCATATGTTCCTGTACCCGTCGTGCCATAACCATTGTAACTATTGGTGTTATACATGTTGTCATTCACGCCACGGGTACGAGACATGTTGGAGTATCCACCAGTTAGAGAATCGTTATAGCTTTTCGAATCATAATGGCCTTTTGTCTCAGTAACCTGATTCGTATTCGAATTTTTCATGTGACTGCTTTCAGCCATAGCTGGGACTGCAATAACCATAGAGATACTTGCTGCTGCGAGCATGGTTGCCATTTGTTTTTTCATAACAGTCATACACCTCCATATAAGTTTTGGTTGCGATTATAGATTCCCCTTCAGCAAAAAAACTTATTCGACAATGCAACTGGAGGATATAGGACAATCAGGACCACCCGTAAAACGGGTGGTTTGTACTTGGGGTATAACCCCTTGTCGCCAAACTGCGCCTAAAGACGCTAGCCTGACCATAAATCTGTTCAGGCTCAGTGTTATTTGTCACTTTCACTT
>NZ_JARBDA010000008.1:0-144335 GCF_036577645.1 Paenibacillus sp. GYB006
CCATTTGTCTTTTGAAATCTGCTGTGAATGTGCGTCTTTGCTTTGGCATAGTAGATCCGCTCCTAATCGTATTCTCTTCATTCTACTAGCCCTTAATTTTTCTGTCCAACTAAGTGTAGACGATCCATGTACCACCATCATCTAAAGGTAAATTATGATGTACTTGCCACCCTTTTGGGTTAAGTCCATCCTTCATTCTAGAAATATCATCTTCACCTAAACCGGCCTTTTTAAGATATTCAACTCTTACAGGATCGTTAGCAAATTCCTTAAGAAAATTCTTCCTAACAGAGCTATTAAATTCCTTTCTAAATTTAGCTGTTTCTTCTGGAAGTCTCTTAGTGTAAATAATTTCTTCTACCTTTACACCTTTTAAATGAATCTTCTCTCCTTTTAACGTTCCTATGAAGTAATTATCCTTATCACCAATTCCCGTCCCCTCAGTCTTATCCTTCCCATCCGGACCATCTTGAACATTATTCTTACTCTTCAGAAGCTTCCCTAGCGTTAAATAAGAAGCTGCTTGACTTACTATATAGCCAGTATAATACCCTCTTCCCTCTTCTTCCTCTGTTCGCTTTATTTGCTCTAACAATTGTTCAGCATCTGATCGTGCAGTCCCCGTCCCCCATGCATAATCCCATGCAAAGCGTGCACCTAATAATGCATCGACTGCTCTCCCAACTGTAAATGCATATCCTATATCATATACTGTTCCGAAGGGACTCTCCCAAAAACTCTTTACTGTACCAACCGCATCGTCAAAGAGCCCTTCGATCGTAGCTCCTACTCCCTTAAGCGCAGAGGCAGTATAATCAACACGACTTTCTAGCTTTGCCTCCACTTTTGGAGGTAAGCTAGGCATAACGATCGCCGATCCTCCTTCACCATCCGCCTCAGCAAAACTCCTGGCTATAAAGTTCAGCTGCTGGGCAATCGACGAAATTTTCTCCATCGTCACACCCATGGATTGCCTGGCCGATAAATACTCATGAAAAAACCTTTCTTTTGTCGCCCCTGACCAGCCTTCACTTATAAAGTAAATTTGCTTGTCTAATTGATTGCACATCCGTTCCAGTTCCTGACGCTGGTTTAAGAAGTGTCTGACAACTTCCATCAGCTGATCAGGTGAGACCATTATTTTCACCATAAGGATTTCACTCTCACTGTTAGTTAAGGTGAATAGATTCTATCAAATAATGGAAAATATTACATCGGCCATTATTCCTTTAACTTCTATTCAATCTCTATCTTATGTACTTCATAAAAAGGAAAAAACTTCCCTGATTTATACTCAAGGAAGCTAGTAATATTTTTTATATAAACATTTTATTGAATAAGTGCACGTCGTCTTTCAAGTTCTACATCCATCGCTGCCCGCTGATCATCTAGTTTATAGAACCACATTGTAATTCCAATCAACAGACAAATGATTAGCGGCACCCAAATAAAGCAGATTTCAATATAGCTGAGTGCTGTTGTGTTTTGTGTGGCGTTGGGAACATAGCCCCCCATTTTTAGAACAACCCCAATTAAGAAACTCCCAAGCCCCAAACTTACTTTTACAAAAAATCCTTGAATTGCAGCAATCATCCCAGATATACTTTTATTCTTTTTATACTCTGAATAATCAATAATATCGGGCTGGATAGCAAATGTAACTCCGAAAATCCCGTAAATACCAAGACCTGTTATCGCAAGCCCTGCTATGACTAAAAACGATGAGGATTTTCCGAAATAAATAAGCAAATCTCCTACGATGTAAATAATCGTGCTTAAAAGCAGTATATTTCTTTTTGACATCTTCTTTTGAAGCCAAGGTAAAATAAGGAGCATAGGCAGACCCGATAAAATTCCGAATAGCCCAACAAAAGTAAGCCAATCTTGACGATTCAAATTATAAGTAAAATAATAAATTACAGTAGTATTTCGTATAACAAAAAGAGCGAAGTAGAGAAAATTCACGATAAAAAATATGGCAGCTTGACCGGTTAATCCTTTAAAGTCTTCTTTGAAGGAAGATTTTCCAGGATTGATGGTTGGCGGAACAACCTCTTTGGTACTCATAAAAGTAATCACAAATATGATAAGCGCCATGATGCCATAGATGCTCATTGTGATTAAGTAACCTCTTTGTTCATCACCTTGTCCAAAGAAATCAACCATTGGCATGGTAATGGACATGACTAAAGCGGTTCCAAGTAATGCGCAGATCATTCTTGTCGATACTAACCAGTTACGTTCATGGTTATCTGAAGTTAATCTCGGTACGATTGTATTTAATGGTATATTAACAACCGAGTAGGCAATGTTCAGCAAGGTATATGTGACATAGGCCCATATAATTTTTCCTGTCATACTGAAATCAGGCACAATAAATGTCATAATCGTAAATACAGCAAAAGGAATAGCACCAATGATAAAATAAGGCCTTCCTTGACCCCATCGGGTATGTGTTCGGTCTACTAGTAAGCCCATGCCGGTATCAGCAAAAGCATCAATTATTTTCGTTAATAACATTAACGTACCTGCAACTGCTGCTGTTATTCCAAAAACGTCAGTATAAAAGAAGAGCAGATACGAACCCATTGTGCTGAACACAAGATTACATCCTAGATCGCCAATCCCGTATCCAATCCTTTTTTTCCACTTAGACATAATTTCACTCCGTCCCTACTAATCTATCGATGTCGCTTTCCCTGATCTCATGAAAAAAGTTCCATGTGAACTACTCTATATTTTCGATAATCTTGATAACGTTTTCATGTCTTGCTTTAAATTCTGATATACCGATTTATATACACGGTAATATTCATTATATTTTTCATGGTTTTGCGGGTCGGGCATAATCTTCTGATCCAGTACCTGCCACTTTTTCACGTCTTCATACGATAGAAGTCCTGTACCAATTCCGGCAAGCATGACATCCCCCATATTGGCTTCCACATCATGAATCGGACAGACAACGGAATAACCCGTCACATCGGCAAAGATTTGTCTCCAGAGTTTTGACTTCGTTACACCGCCGGCGATTATAATAGATTCACCTAAGTTCTCCCCCGTTGCTTCCATTGCATCACGTAATGAGAACGCAACCGCTTCCAGAAATGCACGGTAGATATGAGCCTTTGTATGTGCCAGCGTAAGTCCAACCATCGTTCCTTTTGCATCTGAGTCCCAAATTGGGCTTCTTTCCCCCATGAAGTAAGGAAGAACAATAAGGCCCTCGCTGCCAACTGGAATCGTAGCTGCTTGTTTATTCAATACATCATAGGCATTTTCTCCGCCATTTTTCTCGGCTTCCACTTCAAATTGGCACATGGTTTGACGGAACCATTTCACAATTGCTCCTGCTGTGGCACCGCCGGCAAAATAATAAGAAAGTCTTTGAGCATCATATAGATAGGGCCAGACAATGAGATTCTTTCCCTTGATTGGTTTGTCCGAAATTAACGCTGCGCACATGGAAGTTCCAATTGCGGCTGCGTAAATACCAGATTCAAATACACCAAGACCAATATTCGCTGCACCACAGTCAATACCGCTTGCAATCACGGGCATTCCTTCAGAGAGCCCTAATTCAGATGCAGCTTCCTTTGTTAGTCCTCCAATAATATCTGTCGATTCTACTATGTTTTCCGGCATCATCGACATAGGAATTCCCATGGCATCCATCATTTCTTTAGACCATGTTCTGTTATTCATATCAAAAATACCGCCAATATTCCCCGCTGAGGAATAATCAATCGCAATGTTTCCGGTCAATTTATAAATAACGTAATCATTTGGGGGCAAAAATAATTTCGTTTTTTTCCAATTTTCGGGTTCATTATTTTTCATCCATAGTATTTTGGTAAATCCATAATAAGGATCTGCTCCATTGTGGGTAATACCTAATAGTTTTTCTTCTCCAATCGTGTCTAGAACCCATTGGGTTTCTTCTTCCGCTCTGCGGTCCATCCAGATCATACAAGGTCTAACTGGCTCCATATTTTCATCTAACGGAATTCCAGAACCTCCATACAGACCGCTAATCGCGATTCCGCGTATTTTTTCTGCTGGGACATTTGCCTTCTTCACTGTGTTTTTAATAGAAACCTTCGCTGCTTCGAGCCATACATCTGGCCACTGTTCAGCCCATAAAGGTCTCGGTGTAAGCACATCATATTCCTGTAAATCTTGGGCAATTAAGTTGCCTTCTGTGTCCATTAAAATGGTTTTGGTACCGGATGTTCCAATATCTGTGCCGAGTAAATAGAACAAGGATGTCGCCTCCTGATGTAATTGTTTCTTTATTTAAGTCTATTAGATTAGATGCAAGTAAAAGCGCCATCCACTACAAAGTCTGCTCCCGTAGTAAAGCTGCTCGTATCCCCTGCAAGGTAAACACAAATGGATTGTAGTTCTTCCGGTCTTCCCATTCTGCCAAGAGGAGCCATTTGATTCCATTGTTCAATTAATGGTTGTAAGCTTGGGGAATTTAACGTAAGTTCTGTTCCTATGTAGCCTGGACTGATACTATTCACGCGCACATTTCTAGTCGCCCACTCTACCGCTAGAGATTTTGTCAATTGGATGACTCCTGCTTTAGAAGCATTATAAGAACACTGCGGCTGCGGGACATTTACGATATGTGCTGACATAGAAGCTGTGTTAATAATGGAACCTCCGCCTTGCTTTAACATCACTTTTCCAGCTGCTTGAGCTGTTAAAAACACCCCGGTAAGATTAATATCAATTACTTTTTTCCATTGTTCATATGTCATTTCCTCAGCAGGTATATTCATGCAGATTCCTGCATTACAGAAAGCAACATCCAACCGTCCAAAGGCATCCAGCACTTTTTCCATCATAGCATTCACATCTTCTGGATTTGTGACGTCCGCTTTAATAGCAATCGCTTGAATTCCATGGTTTTTTTCGAGTTCGGCAGCTGTTTTCTGCGCTTCTTCAAGATCCAAATCCACTATAGCCACATCAGCCCCTGCCTCACAGAAAGCGGTTGCAACACTTTTACCAATTCCTCTCGCACCGCCTGTAACGAAGATCTTCTTTCCGTCTAATCTCATTTTTTCAATAATTCCCATAAATCTATTTCCCCTTTCTATTTTGTAAAACCGTTTTATTAAATAGATTAATAAAATCAATTTACATAATATACCCACTTTATAAAACAAGTCAACCTTCCATAAAAAAACAGCGACTTATTTCACACTCATTGCATGGATTTTATGATTCGTTAGTCACTTCAATTTGCTTCCAATTGTTATTTATTCGATAGCTATGTTATATTTAAAGGAATTTTATAAAAGTCGTTTGTATAATGGGGTTTAGTTATGGATCATAACATTACATTTAGGGATATAAAGAAAAGTAATTACTCATCGATTTATCATCTTATTTATCAAAATGAGAAGCTTTCAAAACAAGAAATCGCAAATCAACTTCATCTGAGTCTGCCAACGGTAACTCAAAATTTAGTTCGCTTAGAAAAGGAAAAACTGATTGAAAAGAGCGGGCAATTTGAATCCTCGGTTGGAAGACGTGCAACGGCATATGCATTATGTCCGCAGGCTCGTGTCAGCATAGGGGTTGAAATTCAAAGAAATACAATTTGTATTTCCGCAGTAGATTTGCTTGGTGTTGTTTTTCATAAAACCAACCTGTCACTTACATACGCAAATGAAGAGAGTTACTTCAAACAAGTAAGTCAAGCTGTACAAGTTTTCATCTCCTCTCTTATGATCGAACAAGAACAAGTCTTGGGTGTTGGTTTTGCAATACAAGCATTAACATCAGCGGATGGACAAAACATTACCTACGGAAAAATATTAAATTGTACGGGGCTCCACATTTCTGTTTTTTCACAGCACCTTGATTATCCTTGCCGTTTTTTTCATGATGCCAAATGTGCTGCAACCACGGAACTGTGGATCAGGAAAGATATTGACGATGCTGTCTATCTGTCGATTGGTACGCATCTTGGGGGAGCCATCATTATCAATGGCCAAATCTATATGGGGAATGAAGGACATAGCGGCACGGTAGAACATATGACAATCGATCCACGTGGTTCTCTTTGCTACTGCGGAAAAACAGGATGTATGGAAACACTATGTTCTGTTAGTGCGCTGCTAAAAGAAGATGAATCGTTAGAATTTTTCTTCCAACAGTTACGTTCTGGAATCCCTTCCTATATGGAAAGATGGAATGTATTCTTAGATCATTTAGCACTATCGATCAACAATATTCATCTTGTCATTAATAGAGAATTTATTCTGGGCGGTCATATATCTCCTTACTTAACAGAACATGATATTCAACTTCTTCATGAGAAAGTTTATGAGCGCACCGCTTTTCCTAGCAATGAATCATTTATTTATATTAGCCGTTCATCTGAAAATGGAGTTTCTAATGGCGCTGCCATTACTTTTATTCAATCCTTTTTAAATGAGATATAGGAGTTTCAACAATGAATGAACAACAACTATTAAACCTATTGAACGATATGGCGGGAGATGGACTCGTTTATATAGAAGAGAAAGGATATTCCACGAGTGAAGGTGCACCTGCTTGGAATGCAACTAGAGCAGCAGAGAAATTAGATAATATCGCGCTTATACCTATTCTCAGTAACCTATTATTAAAAGCTAAAAAAGAATCCGAGAAACAAGATATTTATTATGCGCTCGGTCACCTTGGAGTAAATACAAGCGATCCACGTGTAGTGGACATTCTTTTAAAACGGCTCGCAGTAGAAAAAAGCAAATATACTTTGGAGTGCATTCTCTCTCAAATAGCTCAGCAAAAAGATGTGCCTGACTGTACGCCTATCCTTCAATTTATTGATGATCCTCGCTGGTTAGTGCGTCATTCCGCCTTTCAAGCTTTAAGTAAATGTAAATGTTCTGCCGCGGAAGAAGCTTTAATCCAAGTTATTACTACATCACAAGATGAATATGATCTTTTTTATGCAATCGGTTCTCTCTGTGATCTTAGGGCAACCAGCTCGGTCCCTTATCTTCTTCCTTTATTGAAACATCCAAAAGGCGAAGTGAGATGCTCTGCTCTTAGTGCCCTAGATCAACTGGGAGATTCCACATTTCTGCCTGTTTTTATTGAAGCACTGAAAGATCGCTCTCCAGCTGTTAAATCCTTTGCTTTGTTAGCAATTCAGAATCACGGAGATGAAACTGCGATAGACTCTGTCTATCAACGAGTAAAAACGATGTTAAAAAGAATGCGATCAATAAAAAGCGATGAATTAGTGCCTGCGTTTGAATTTCTAAATCGATATAGAGAAAAATATAATCACATTCAAGAACTATTTGAATGGATTATATCGAAAAAGTGGGACTATCTTTTTGATGAAGAGAAAGACAAGGTTAAGAAGATCGTCACATAATTAAAAACCAAACCGTCTTGTTTATAAAAAAAGAAAACACCAACGTAAAAGAGCAACCTATCTTTATAGATTGCTCTTTTACTGCTATTTTACATTTTCCATCTTCGTAATAACTATTTCTCAATATCCACTTCAAACTCTAGTTCAGGAAAATAGGTTTTCATCTCATTCCCTTCCTCGTCAAACTTAACCTTCCCTTTTTCGGTGTCACTATATATATTTTGATATGGTTTGATGATGATCTTAGACGGGAGCGTAGTAAAAGGTTCTAGCCGAAGATCTGAAATCATTCCAGAGCTATTTGCCTGACCTCTCCCATTTCCACTAACTATTCTCAGCTCATTACCTTCATCATCATACACATCGTAATCCAAACCTGTCGTTAGCGGATCATATTTCATTCCTTCAGGCAGAACGAAGTGAGTTGAGATATTCGTCGTTATCGGTGTTAGTTCTACTCTTTTTAAAGTTACTGTATAGATTCCATGGGTCTTGGTCTCATTAGGAGAAATATCAACGATATCCTGTTTCGTTTTCTCAACGGGGATATGCATAACGATAGGGTCCTCAAATGGTTTAACTTCCAGGTTTAATGTAAGAATGAACGAATCAGGAAAAGGTGTTCCTTCTTGATTTCGTAAATCGGAAAATTCCAAAATCACAGAATTCTCAGATGCGCCAGGATGAAAAAATCTAGGTATCTCACCATATTTAGGTGCAAACTCATGTATATCTCTACCGTTGATCTGCAGCGTATAGCCGCTTAGATCTTCGTTCAGCTTCTCTCCTGACTCATCCGAATTACCTTGCGTTGTACGTTCTAAACTCAGTGAGACCCTCGTGCCGTCATAGATGATTTCAGGGACCGTAAATGTGGTATCCCCTCGAACCACACTAACATTTGGGGTAGCCGCTAATTTTTTTTCTGATGCTGTCCTCAGTCCAAGATCATCCACAAATGCAAAGATACTCTTCATCCCCGGAATTTGCTGCAACGAATCGGCCATCGTTGGTGACACAAATCCACTCCCTACAATCACCATGACTGCTGATGCCGCTATAGCCGTTGAAACCACCATTTTCTTCCACATCTTCTTTCTCCCCCTACACTTCGTTTTATTTTGATAAATCTCCACCATCACCTGATCCGTAAGATCGATAGGAACCTCTTTATCTCGTATCATTCGGATGACCTGATCCATGGGTTCCTCTTTTTTATGTAAATGATTCTTCATACGTCCCACCTTCCCCATTTCTTTTGATCAGTTTTTTACGTATACGCTCAAATTTCTTCCTCGCCGTAGCCGCCTTGATATTCATGACTTGTCCGATCTCATCATAGGAGTAGTCTTCCACTGCGCGAAGCAGCAAAATATGTTTTTCATCAAAAGAAAGATGATCCATTAGGATCTCTAATCTGTCACTGCTTTGGGTATCCTTCTTGTATGCCATTTCTGTCGAGTAAGTATTCTTAAAGAATTGGAGCAGCTCTACATCTCGAAATTTCTTTTTATTGAGATTCATACAGTGGTTGTACGCAATTTTGTAGAGCCAAGCTGAAAAAGAACCGGGTCTCGTGTAGCTTGCTATGTTCTCATACGCCTTAATAAAAATGTCCTGGACTGCATCCTGTGTCATTTCGGTCTGCTTTAATAAGTAATAACAATATACATAGATTTGCCTTTGATACTTCTCGACAATGACTCTATAGGGCTCGGTCTCTCCCTGCTGTATCCTCTGGATCATATGATCTAAATGTAATTGCTCACGATCATCTGCACTGTTCCGCTGTATAGAGTTCAAAGGTGCCTCTCCCTCCTTTCCACGCCTATATAACAATTCATAGTTTCGAAATGTGACATTACAATAAAATAATTCCGATAAATTCTTCACACAAAAATAAAAGCCGGATCGCATCTCTGCTCTCCGACCCTTCTCTATCCTAAAATCTAATTCTCACTCACTGGTACGACCTTGGTATCTCGATCCCATGCGGTTACAATCTCATTTTTCCGTTCTTTCAGCAGCTCTTCCTTATCGTCCCGATAGAACAAATTATAAGTATCAAAAGGAATGATCCGTCCATCAGGATGGACAATGTGAACACAGGACTTTTTGACAGAACGCACATCAAAATTGTGTGCATCGAGGAACTGCATAATGATCACCCGGAACACGTTGTCATACGTAATCTCTTCGGGAACAGCTGCGAGCGGCAGGCAGCAGAGTAAGCTTTTCAGCGAAAGAGCAGAAGACTCCGGCGAGTGTCCGGTCGACAACAGCTCAAACATTTTATCTCTGATCACCGGATCTTGTTCATATATAATTGTATTACTGTCCCCTTCGAGTAAAATGTCCGGATCGATCATTCCTGTCAGCGGAATAACTTGTCCGCCAAGCTTCAGCGCATATCCCATTGCCAGGCAGTCCGGGTGACATGGAACCGGTAAAATATCATCGTCCTCAAATACTTCCGACTGGTCAATAATCATCTGCCTCACTTCACTCACCGTCAGACGATCTGCTATAGGGTCATATCCTTCGAGTCTGCCTGCCGCCTGAATAGGCTGAATGGTGACTCCGCGAACGGCTTTCTGCTGAAGACCATACTGAATTATGTCACCGATCTCTCCGTCATTAAGTCCTTTTTTTAGTGTAACGACGAGTGTAGTGGAGATGTTAAATTCATTTAAATGGTCAATGGCCTGCTGGCGGATTCTTCTTAGGTCTGCCCCTCGCAGCTCTTTTAGTACATGTGCTTCAAAACTGTCGAACTGCAAATAGACCTCAAATCCAGGAGCATATTCAGATAACTTACGGGCAAATTCCCGGTCCTGTGCAATGCGAATCCCATTCGTGTTCACCATAATATGCTTGATGGGACGTGATTTACACATATCCAAAATTTCAAAAAAATCAGGATGTGTTGTCGGCTCCCCGCCGCTGATTTGCACGATGTCTGCTTCGCCTTCATTTTCAATAATGCGGTCTAACATAAATTCAATCTGAGCAAGTGATCGATACGAGGTACGATGCGGTGAAGATTCCGCAAAACAGATCGGACACTGCAGGTTACAATGATCGGTAATCTCCAGTAAGGTTAGGCAGCTATGCTGCTCATGATCTGGACATAATCCGCAGTCATAAGGGCATCCGTACTTGATCGGAGTATTCCACACGAGCGGCATTTCTGAAGGCTTAATAAACTGACGAGTCCGGTGATAATACTCCACATCGGTGGAGATCAGCACTTTCTCCGGTCCGTGGATAAGGCATCTTTTGACCATGTAGATTTTGCCGTCTTCTTCGATCACCTTGGCTTCTACTTTGCGATAACAGGTCGTACATATACTGTTGGTCAGCTCATGATAGAGATAAGGACGGTTAGGCATGAAATCGCTCCTCCTGTTAAATACAGATTAGGTTTGCATATTCGAACTCGTCATTTGATGATCTACCTTCTTCTTGCCATAAATAAGCCAAGCATAATAAAGCACACCAGCGATGCAGGCAAGCTGAATATTGTTCAGTCCGAGGTAAGGATGAGGCGTAGGTTTGATCCATTCAATACCCAGACGAAACAGCAGATAACCTGCCATAAACCACTGGAACATCCGCCCAGATACATACTTTACTTGAGTAGATGTAGCGCTTTTAACACGGCTCTGACGATAAAGCGGGATGAGCACTATAGCTAATATAATAAGAAAGAAAATTTCATAGAGCTGTGCCGGATGACGAGTCACCCCATCTCCAAAATCCACACCCGTAATCCATGTCGTCGGCGTACCATAGGTATGGTCAGTAAGTCCGGTAAGAAAACATCCAATTCTTCCTATACAAAGACCAAGCATCAGCGGATACACAAAATCATCCCCCGTCGATTGGGACCAACCTACCCAGCGCTTTGTAAGTTCCACCCCGATCAGTCCTCCGAGTAACCCTCCGACAATGGTCTTTCCACCCCATAAGAGTTGTCCTTGACTAAGATGCTCCCAAGTGGCGACCGGGTCCTCCAACCAAAACAGCAACTTGGCACCAATCGCTGCACCCAGAATCGTACCCGCTAATATTTGCAGGCTCATCAGGGCAGACATCCCGCTCGGTCTTCGTGTCCATAGATAGACCCTAAATCCGATAAAATAGCTAAGGGACTCAAATAGTACATGTGGGTGAATCCGCAAGGACCCAATAGTAAGATACACAGGAAAATCCATCAGTCCACTCCTAGACATAGATAGTAATAACTAACATTAGTGAATCATTTTCATAATACCTTTAGTACGATAATAAAAAGGCACCGCATATCGTAATTAAGAGTACGGCTAGTCCTCCAATGATCGCTAAGATCGCCACAATGACTTGCAAAAGAATATTTTTCTTAGGCTCATGAATAGAAGAAACTGCTCCATTATTGATACACTGATCACGACAATATCCCGTCGCTGAGTCATAGCAGTTCTCACAGATCGGCTTACCACACCTTCTACACTGAGCAACAGCCTGCTTATCCGGATGGTTCATACAGAGAAATTCCGTCATCACTTCACCTCTATTTGGTAAGTTTTGTTATTTATTGTAACTTTATTTTTGGTATTACGCTAGAATGTGGTGTACCTTTCGTTTTCAGATGAGAAGCCTACCATTTATTTTTTAATAAAAGGGTCGTATCCTTTCGCCTTGAGCGCTTCAACAAGTTCAGGACTCATTCCAAAATTCGAAACCTCATTTGTTTTGTAATTGACAGATATGTTGAAGTGTTGATCCTTATTCCCGATTACATTCCCCTCCAAACTAACTCTGTAACTTACATAAGTCGGCATTATTTGTTCTCCCGTTATTTCCACATCGAGTTCATATTTTTCTTTTAGATGCTCCACCGCTGTAAATTTTGCCTGATCAATAATCGCTTGATTATTCATTTTCTTCTCCAAGTTATGGTTGTATATTTTTTGTAATCCTAATGCGAGCAGGATAATAATAATGATGCCCAGCACAACCATGAAGGGCCGAAACTTGAAAACAATCACGATCACCCCCTTAATTTTCTTTCTTATAAGCTATGAACCTAGCCACTGCAAACAGATTATGTACCATAATAATCCATATACTGGATATATAAAAGCTTTGTTTCCATATTTTAATGAGATATGAAATTAATTTACCTGTAAAATAATTATTCTGCTTGAATATACAAAAGAACCCGAGAGATGCTCTCCCGGGCTCATTCTATTTATCTTTTATTTTTTACCGATCTGCCTGATATAGGCTCTCTCACTCTTCACCAAAACTTTTATCTGTCTAGACCTTACTTACTTCAATTCCTAATCTTCTCTATTCTTATACCTGCTTTGCTGCATGCTGCTTCTTTATATATGAGATTTGTCCTGCATGAATGCCTGTATGATACATAAGACGTCCTACGGCTTCGAGCGGTGTGGAGTCGCCAATAGGACATTTTTTAATTTCATTCCATTCTTCCTCAGGCAGCTCCGACATTCCCTGAATAAGCCAAGTTTGAGACGCCTCTAAAAATGATACAATCTCTTCTAAATTCGTGAATGTTTCTTTACTGCGTGTAGCCCCTCGGTGCGTGTGAATAACAAGATCTTCCGGCATCGGCTTATTAAAAAACCATGCTGCAAACATATACTCTACCTCGGCATTATGACTGAGCATATATCCGATCGAAGTATCGTTCATTTGAAGTGCAAGTTCTTCGTTAGTCAGCTGCTTTACCGTATTTAGAAAACGGCTTTGAATTGCATTCCATACTGGCATGATTGTAGCAAAGGTAGACATTTTCTTTCTCTCCTCCTTGTTTCTATCTGATGTCACATTACCCGGTTATTCCTTTATTTCGCTGCTGCACTGCTGGCATGACCATCGCGGGCTACATGCTCAATCCGGTCTGCGGCAAGATCTAGATCAAAAGCAAGACCGAAGCCTGCCACGTATCTTCCTGTCTGCGGAGTAAGCTCGAACAAGGAGAAATCGAGTCCCCGCAGCATCGTTACAAGTTTCGCTGGAAACTTCTCTTCAAATAGAGCGAATACTTCTGGATATCCCTCATTCCCCACATTATTCGCTGTACAAGGGAAGCGAGCCCGCTGTCTTGCAAATAGATTACCCGAAGCTGCCTCATCTTCAATTAGCATAACGTCCACTTGCGGACGTTTATCCAGATGATGATAGTGATTTGCAATGCGGCTGATGTAGATGTACATTTTATTGTCATACGCTACAAAAGGAGCATAAGAAATGAAGGGATTTCCTTCCTCATCTAACGTACTTAACATGAGCGATCTCAGCTCACCTGTAAATTCCAAGTACTTATTTTTTACTTCTTCCATATTGATCCGATTCATATTCATCATGTTTATTCCACCTGCTCCATCCTATATTTTATGAAGTACATGTATTCTAGGTTTTCTATCTTTCGTTAACTCTACATCGACCTCGACGCCGTACACACTTCGGATTAATTCTTGGTTTAGTACATCCTTTGGAGTTCCATATGCTTTTCGCTCTCCGTTCTGAATGACACATACTTTGTCGCTGTATAAACTCGCATGGTTCAGATCATGCAGCACCATTACTACTGTGATCCCGAGTTCCTTATTCAGTGTCTTCACAAGCTCCAGAACATCCAGTTGATGCGCAATATCCAGATAGGTGGTCGGTTCATCAAGTAATAGCAGCTTGGGACGCTGGGCGAGAGCCATGGCGAGCCAAGCTTTTCTTGACTCCCCGCCCGATAAGGAATGAACCAATCGGTGTTCATACCTTGTCATATTCGTCTGTTCAAGTGCCCAGTGAATGATCTCACGATCCTCCTGAGTGAGTTGTTCGTACCACTTTTTATGCGGCATCCGTCCAAAACCGACCAAATCTCCAACGGTCATATCCATAGGGCTTACATTTGATTGAGACAACATACATAGCTGCTTCGCCACTTCTCGGACATTCATTTTCTGGAGCTCCTTACCCTCAATGGTCACTCCGCCGCTTGCGTAAGGAATAAGGCCGGATATGCTTTTGAGCAGTGTTGATTTCCCTGACCCATTCGGCCCGATGATGGAGACAACTTCTCCTTTTTGAACGGTAAGCGACAGGTTCTGAACAATTGGCCGTTCTCCGTAATGTACATGTACCGATTCTACTTGCAGCAATGCTATGCCCCTCCTTTACGCATCAGATAGAGAAAATAAGGCCCTCCTACCATCGCCATCACAATACCCGCCGGAATTTCGAGCGGACTAAACATCGATCTGCCGATCGTATCGGCTATAATCAATACGACAGCCCCCAGCGCTAAGCTAAAAGGAAGGCTGTATTTATAATCCGAACCGATCATCATACGTGCCATGTGTGGAACGATGAGACCAACAAAGCCGACAAGCCCAACCATAGAGACGGAGACAGAAGCAAGAAAGACAGCAACAAAAGAAAGCGTAATCCGCACCCGATTTATATTTTGGCCGAGATTATGTGCTGCTTGTTCTCCAAGCCGTAAAATATTCGCCTGCCGAATGCATAGAAGTGCCATGATCCATCCCGCCGCAGAATAAGGTAGAATCGTCAGCACCGCATCCATTCCTTTTCCCGATAAACTCCCGTTCATCCATGAGAGCGCAGCGGGTAATTTGTCACTATAGAGAATAGATAGTAGTCCGATGACTCCGCCAAAGACGGCATTGACTGCTACCCCTGATAAAATAATGCGAATAGGCGTTATCCCCTGTGTCTTGGTCCAAGCCCATCCATAAACCATTGCCGCAGCAATCCCTCCGCCGACGATAGCTGCAATGGGAATAAGCGAGGATAACTCCGGTTTCACCAGCATGATAAAAAGTACCGTAACAGCAGCACCGCTGGAAACCCCAGTTAGCCCAGGGTCTGCCAGCGGATTATGCATTACGGCTTGAAGCAGCGCACCCGAAACTGCTAGATTGGCTCCGATGATCAGCGCGAGGATCACCCGCGGAATACGTATATTCCATAGGATGGTGTTCCATTGTTCACTTCCCGATCCAGTTAAAGTCTGAAGGACTTCCGCAGGAGATAACCTCACGCTTCCGATGCCGATAGCAAGAATAATAATGATCAGTAAGATGAGATACGTAATTGCAAGAAGTAACTTCCGGCTTCTCTGCTGCCCTATTGTATTCACAAGCTCATAATCCTCCTATTCCCCGTACAAAACGGTGGAAAGTGCTTTATAAGCGTCAGGCGTTTTGGATAGGGAAGCAACACCAAACAAGTTATAATCCAGTGTTTTCATTTTTCCATTCTTGAAAGCATTCATTTTCTCCCATGCGCCGTTCTTCTTCACATCTTCTTCAAACTTCTTCGCTACCGCTTCAGCATCTCCGTGAGCCACAAGTAAAATCACGTCCGGATTCGCTTCTACTACACTTTCCATATTAAAAGGAACATACGTCTCGGTGGACTGCATTGTATCCGTAAGTACATTCGTTGCTCCTAGATTTCTAGCGAGACTGCCGGCAAATGTATCTTCATTCATCAGCATGAGATAATCTGTGGAACCGAATAAGAACATAACAGTGGGTGCATCTTTTCCTTCTACTGATTTCACAATTTCCGATTCCTGTTCAGCAAAAGAATTCAGCACCTGCTCTGCCTCGGCTTCTTTATCGTAGAGACGTCCTATGGCAACCAGTGAAGCTTTGAGTCCATCTAATGAATCAACGGGGAGATATGCTCCCTTTAAACCGGAAGGCTTCAGCATTTTTTCAATGCTGTCTTTAATTGATTCGGGTGACAGTATTGCATCAGGTGTAAGGCTTGCGATCACTTCGAGATCCGGCTGATGAGATGACCCAACTTTCTGTACATCTTGGTAAGCTGCTGGCAGTTCACTTTGTGTAGTCGGTACACCTTCTAGCGATAATCCTAAGTCATTAAATAATTCTGTAATGGCTACTGACAAAGTTACAGTCGTACTCGGTGTTTTATTATCGAATTGAGACAAAATTTCTTCTACTAATGCTTCGTCTACCGCAACCGTTGCAGCAGCTTCATCTGTTGCTGGAGTAATATCTTCCGATCCCGCTGTTACTGTTGTATTTGCGGCTGCTTGCTGCTGAGCATCGGAACTCGTTTCACTGCCGGCCCCTTCCTGATTCCCACACGCCACCATAACAACCATGGTTAAAGCGATCATTCCTAATTTCAACGACGAAACCTTCTTCATACCTTCATGCCCCCTGATTTATTGTTATCTCTCTATGTAGACGAGTAATTGATAATGATTATCATTATATGTTGGTTGAAAATGGTTATCAATGGACTTTTTCCGGATTACCCATGGATTAATGTGACGGAGTACAGAACTACATTTGGAAACCTATTTGCTCATCCATCTCTTAAAACACTTTGAATTGACAAATCGAGTTTTATCGATTTATAATATGGCAATGGACAAGTTAACTATTTTTAAATCACTTTCTAATGAGGCTCGATTACAAATTTTAGATTGGCTGAAAGATCCTTTTGCTCACTTTGATCCACAAGAAGGAATTGACTTAGTCGAAGTTGGTGTGTGTGTTAGTCAAATCACGAATAAGTTAAACATGACTCAATCTACTGCTTCTCAATACCTTTCAACCCTACAAAAAGCTGGTTTAATTAAATCAACACGAATAGGTAAGTGGACATATTACAAAAGAGATGAAGAAGTTATTAAAAATCTCGGTATATTCATTCAAACAGAACTATAATAACAACCAAATTCTATAACGGAGTTTGGTTGTTATTATAGCTTACATATCGATAATTCTTAATTTGTAAATTTGTAGATGCGGATTTAAGTAATATTTCTTGTTACATATTGATTATTTAATATAAGAAAAGAGGAACTGATGATGAAAGCATGGCAAAAACAAGGCATAGGATTAGAAAATCTTAAACTAGTAGAAGTAGAGACCCCTAAACCAGGTCCTAATCAAATATTGATTCAAGTAAAAGCTGTATCCCTTAATTTCCGTGACAAATCCATCATGGATGGCGATTATTTACCAGACTTAATGAGCAAGCCTTTCATACCTGTATCAGATGCAGTAGGTATTGTTGTAAGTGTTGGTTCAGAAGTAACCCAGTTTAAAGTGGGGGACCGCGTTGTTTCGCACCTTTATACAAAATGGGTTGATGGAGCACCAAGCGAAGACTATGCGCCAACAGCTGTCGGTGGACCGAATGATGGTGGACTTGCGGAATATATGTTGTTAGAAGAGTATGCAGCAGTAATGGCACCAGCTAATTTAACTGATGAAGAGGCTTCTACACTCCCAATTGCGGCACTAACCGTATGGTTTTCTTTAGTGGAATACGGCAAAATTAAAGCCGGTGATACTGTACTTGTTCTAGGAACAGGTGGTGTATCCGTCTATGCGACTCAAATCGCCTCTGCATTAGGTGCAAGAGTAATTGTTACAACGAGCAGTGATGCAAAAGGCGAACGAGTAAAAGAGTTAGGCGCCAAAGAAGTCATCAACTATGTGAAAACACCGGATTGGGAAAAAGAAGTATTAAAACTAACGAACGGTAAAGGCGCGGAGCATATTTTAGAAGTTGTTGGCGGAGATAGCATTAACCGTTCGATCGAAGCACTTGCGCTACAGGGACATATTTATATTGTTGGTTTCCTGAAGAGCATGATGGCGGAAGTGAATTTATTCGCATTATTAGCGAAGCAAGCACGTATTCAAGGTATCTATGTTGGTCACCGTAAAGCATTTGATGAGATGAACAAAGCCTTTAATGAACTCAATATTCATCCAGTAATCGACACAGTATACTCCTTCGACGAGGCGATCCAAGCTTATGAGCATCTAGGTCGTGGTGCTTTTGGTAAAATTGTCATTAAAGTTTCTGAATAATTCAAATCTAGATGAAGCCTTTGTTACGTTGAACGTTGAACTAAATATTTTTAGTAAAACCATAGCATCATTAGCACAAAAAACTTCTAACGATAGATTCGTTAGAAGTTTTTTAGCATTTGTTTCACCTATTTTTTATACTTGATTGTGCCGAGAGCTGCTTCCTGTTTAAATACTTCTTCCCACTTCTTATCAGTTCCTAATGAAATTCCTTCAGTAGTCCAATTTTTTGGCTTCTCAAGCTGATCATAAGCTTCCATAAGCTGCTTGTTAGCATGAATAACCGCTTCTCTCTTCTGTGATTTCAAGACTTTATTATCATGGTAACCAAGGAAATGTTGCTTGAAAATTTCTTTCGCTACTGTAAGCGAATACTCCTGATTAGCCCCGCCCCATACCTTATCAGCCTGGTCATCTCGCTGGCCATCGTCTTCCCAGCCGCAAAGTATACAAACCTCATATCCATAATTCTGGATTTCCAGTGTAGGATAACCACAACATGGACAAGCGAATCGTTTCGGATCTATTTCTTCTTCATCATGGTCATAGAACTCCTCATCCTCCATCCACTTTGCTGCCTCTCTTCTAGAAGATATTTCTGTATCAATCACTAGCGGAAGCCAGAGAAACGTACCTATTAGAAAATGAACAACCTTACTCCCCTTTTTGCCAACCATTTGATTCATTTCTTCCATATAAACATGCGTTTCATTCCGGGCCTTATTCATTACTGTAAAATACTCATCCTTTTCATCCATCTCATTCCTTAGTAACTCAGGAAGTTCTTTAGCCATAAAGCGATAAGCGTAAATAATACCTATTAATATGTACACACAAACTACAATTACAATCCACTTGATAACCAATATCCTAATTCCCCCTGGTGATTAATCATGCTGCGCTAACATTCTAACCGAAACTTGGTCATATTCACCATGAATAAAATGGAATTGCTTATGAAAAAGGTTCTCGCTTAGGACCTTCATAATACCGGTGTGAGTCCCTATTTCTCTTCTTATGCTGATGTCCTAGACCATCATTATTTGCCGTAAAGCACAGAATGATCAGCACAAAAAAAAACGCCCTTCCAGCTATAGCTGAAAGGGCGTCTCTTCTTCTCTAGTGCTGTTCGTGAAGCACGAACTGAGCAATATTTTTACAATGATCTCCGATGCGCTCAAGGTTCGTTAGCAAGTCCAAATAAATGGTTCCTGCACCGCTTGAGCATACGTTTTGGTTTAGACGAATGATGTGATTTTTGCGGAACACAACTTCAAGGTCATCTAATTTTGTTTCCAGTTCCAACACGGCTTTAGCTGCCTCGGTGTCCTGTCCTTCCAGTGCAACGAGCGCCTTCTCTACCGTCTGATCTGCCACTTCCATCATTTCCTGCAGTTCTTTCGTAGCCGCTTCCGAGAACAAAATCTTGTTATTAATGCTGAACTCCGCAAGCTCTACTACATTCTCTGCATGGTCGCCGATCCGCTCAATATCACTAACCGTTTGGAACCAGCCAGAAGCTTTTTCTGACTCCCCTGCCGGCAGTGCGTTCTTCTGGTGGATTCGAATGATATAATCCGTAATTTTGCGATTCAGCTCATTAATAAGCTCTTCCTTTTGCAAAGCAAGGTCGGCATATTTCGTATCCCGATCGAAGAAGAACTTCGTTGCATCCTGCAAAGACTCTCTCGCGTACTGTCCCATGCGCACAATTTCATGCTGAGCTTGTCCTAGAGCCACAGCAGGTGTTGCAAGCAGGCGATCATCGAGATAGATCGGTTTAAACTGAATCTCATCCATCTTGCCTGGAATGACTTTGGTTACAATCCATGCCAGTACAGGAATTAGCGGCAGGAAGATAAGAGTGTTCGTCACGTTAAACAATCCGTGGGCATACGCAATCTGCATCCGAATATTCACGCCTTCTCCAAGCCACAGTACTACCCAGAGTACGACAGGCAGCAGAAGCGTGAAGATAATCGCTCCGCAAACGTTAAAAATAACGTGTACTAACGCCGTACGTCTTGCTGCGATCGACGCACCAATAGATGCGAGTACCGCTGTAATCGTTGTCCCGATATTATCACCAAACAGGATCGGCAAAGATCCGCTGAGACTGATCATCCCTTCATCCGCAATAGTCTGCAGAATTCCGATCGTTGCACTTGAACTCTGTACGACCATAGTAAAGATGGTACCGACAAGAAGTCCCAGTACAGGCTGATCTGCCATTTGAATCATAAAATCAGTAAAAGCCGGCAATTCCCTAAGCGGTTTCACTCCACCACTCATGGTAGATAGTCCAAGGAACAACATCCCGAAACCAAAGATTACTTGGCCAATGTATTGAAATTTCTTCTTATTCAGGAAAAATAAAAAGAAAGCACCCACTGCAATAATAGGCAGAGCATACTCTTCAATTTTGATCCCGACGATAAAAGCAGTCATCGTTGTACCGATATTCGCACCAAGTACAACCCCAATTGCTTGTCTAAGTGTCATAAGTCCAGCGTTTACAAGTCCAATTGCCATTACTGTCGTCCCAGAAGAGGACTGAATTAAACAAGTAACGATAATTCCAACTAGAACGCCCAATATCGGATTTGTGGTGTACTTTTCCAAAATCCCGCGCATTTTGTCTCCGGCTGATTTTTGCAGTCCGTCTGACATAAATTTGATACCAAATAGAAAGATGCCGAGTCCCCCGACAAACTTAAACAATATCTCTTGCCAATCCAATATATGAAAGCCTCCCTCAGTTATTGGTCGTCCAAACCTTTTTTAATTTATCATACTCACGAATCGAAATGAATAATTCAAGTTTAGACATTTTATGATATTTTTAGTACAGAATAAGGAAAATACTTAAGATGTTTCTAATATAAGTGTGAGAAATGTTATTGAATACAAAAAAAGAGAGCTGACAACTCAGCCCTCTCCAATGAAATTATCAGATTAGATCAGTTTACGACGGTACCATTTGTCCCCGCGGAAACGAATCCAGAAAATCACTCCACGAACGCTCCATTCAGTGACCATAGCAATCCATACCCCCATGATCCCAAGTCCAAGCGTAATTCCTAGGAAATATCCTAAGAATACACGGAGAACCCACATCGACAGTAAAGAAGTTAAGGAGGTGAAGTTCGAATCCCCAGCCGCACGCAGTGCAGAAGGAAGGATAAAACTAATTGACCAGAAAATCGGCTGAACAATCGCAATCAGCAGTGTGAGTGCAAAGATATCAGGTACAATCTCAGCCGGCGGCGAAAACAATCCGACGATGAATGGAAACAGCGGAATGATAATAGCAGCTACCAAAATAAAGAACGCCGTCGACAAGCCGATAAATGACTTAATAAATTTCCTTGCATCCGGTATACTCCCATTACCAATACATTGCCCAACTACGGTGACAATGGCGATACTAAGCGCGCTGCCCCCAATTTGGAACAGCAGTGATATGGAGCCGCTGATTGCATTTACGGTAATTGCTAAAGTTCCAAGCTGAACAATAAACGTCTGAGTGAGCAGTTTTCCGCCGTTAAAGAACATTTGCTCAGCGGCAAATGGAATTCCAACCGCCATAATCCTTTTGAGGATTGCAAAATCCAGTTTTAGAGCTTCTTTAATCTTGTATTTTAAAGTCTGATTTATTTTGATCAAATAATACATCGAGATACACATGCCCAGCACCCGTGCTGTGATCATGGAAATAACAAGACCTATAATTCCCATATCGAATACAGTAATAAGCAAAATATTCAGTCCAAGATACGTAAGGTTCATGATAAGTGATAATCCTAGGCAAGCCTTCGTCTCCGCTACCCCGCGTAGAACACCGGTTACGGCTTGAAATATCGCAATAAACGGATAAGAAATACAGCTGCCTATAAGAAAGACTCGAGCATTCTCGAATACTTCTGCTTCCGCCTTACCAAATAACAAATTAAGAATAGGGGTATGAAAAGTAATAACCAGCCCGCATATAACTACGGAAAGAATCGCTACTGCCGTAATGGCTTGTGTAGCCGATTTTGATACCATCTCGTCATTACCGCTCCCCTTATACTGAGCAACAATGACGGTTCCCCCTGTGGCTACCGCAACAAATACGTTAACGAGGAAAATATTGATCGAATCGACCATACTTACGGCACTTACCGCAGCAACGCCGGATGATGCAATCATCGCTGTATTTAACAGGGCCATTAAAATAATAAAAGCCTGATCCACAAATATCGGGATAATAATCGCGATAATTTGCCTGAAATCAAGCGTCTTTCCAGTAAAATATTTATTCAAGAAGGTATTAGATTTTTCTTTATACATAGGAAGTGGATTACTCAAAGGATAATCATCTCTTTTTCATTGTATTTACAACATCGCCCAATAGTATAGCATGATTTTGTGAGTATGGGTTGTGAAGTATTTCTTTTTTATGATAATGATTGCAGAAAGTCCAGTTTTCGACTATACTTTCGTTATTCCAATAAAAGTAAACAGGTGTTCATTAATGCAAATTTTAAAAGAAGAAATCCGAAATAATATTCTGAGCTCAGCCCTATCTGAATTCGAACAATACGGGTATGCGCAGTCCTCGATGAGACGAATTGCGACCGCAGCAGGAATAACAACAGGTAACATTTATCGCTATTTTAAGAACAAGGATGATCTATTCCAGGCACTCATGGGAAGCGCACATGAGCAGTTTATTTCGTACACCATCGCAATTAAGGAAGAAATAGAGAAAACCTTCACCATTCACAGTGACGAAGTATTTGAGTATATCAAGATGGTGGATGAGACCATTGTAGAACTGCTGAAAGACTCGAGTACGGAGATCAAAATCTTACTAACCTTAAGTGAAGGTTCGGCCTACGCATCGGCAAAACAGGATCTTATTGCGATTGTCATTCAGATTTTGGAGAAGGTATTCACGGTCACCCGGGAAACAACGGATTTAGATCCCAAGGATCGATTGTCTATTCAGATGCTAGCCGTCACCATCATTGAAGGGGTATGCCTGATTCTCCGCGATCACCGGGATGGAGCAACTATTAAATATCTTGTTGATGAGCTGCTGCAAGTGTTCTCTGTGGGGATTGCGGAGAAAATTAGTTGTGTTACTCGCAAAGCTTAGATTCATCTCTACGAGTGAATGAAGGTTTGCGAGTACTCGCAATTCTTTTGATCATCTCCAATCCAATGGGTCCACCTCTGCCGAGCGGATAATTGGGTTGGAGTCCAATCTTTTGGTCCGCCTCAGCTGAGTAAATAATCAATTGAAAGCACATCTCTTTTTTTAGCATTATAATGAACGCCTGTTTACTAATGTTCTGTACCTCAAGCAATGCCACTATTCCATGATCAAGGGAGATAATGTACGAATGCAAAAGATACTAAAGTGGCGCTGGCTTATTCTAGCCATTTGGCTGGTTAGCGCAAGCTTACTCACCGTATTTCAGCCAGATGTCAACGCGATTCTGCATGAGAGAGGCCAAGATCCGCTCACCAAAGATAGTCCCTCCAAAGTAGCAAGTGAGCTATTAAAGGAAATGACAGGAGATCAAGGCACCAGCGATATTATTGTTTTTCATAATGAAAATAAACTGTCTGATACGGATCTGACTCAGATCGAAGCGGGTATAGAGAACATACGAGATCATAGTGCTGAACTCGGTGTGCATGATATGATCGACCCTTTTTCTACCCCAGAGGCGAAATCCTCTCTTCTCTCCGAGAATGGAACGACCCTTATGGTCAGCTTCAGTCTCGATAAAGGAGATCGTGAAGTCGCCGTTATTAAGGAACAAATTGAGCAAGAACTCGCTGTCGTAGATACCGATTTTTATCTAAGCGGTGAAGATTTTATACAGAACGATTATTTGGAAGCAACAACGGCAGGTGTAGAAAAAAGTGCTTTGCTGACCGTTGTTTTCATTCTAGCTGTACTTATTATTATGTTCCGTTCACTGCTCATTCCCTTTATCTCGCTGCTAACGGTGGGGATTACCTATCTCGTATCCATGGGCATTGCAGCACAAATTATTGAAAAGCTGAATTTCCCGGTCACCAGTGTAACGCAGATGCTGCTTGTCCTCATTCTGTTTGGGATCGGTACCGACTATAACATTCTTTTATTCAACCGCTTTAAAGAGGAACTTGCTCACGGTGCAACGATTGATGAAGCTATCTTCACTACGTTCCGAACCGCAGGCAAAACCATTCTCTACAGTACATTAACCGTATTTATTGCGTTTGCTGCACTAAGTTTCTCAAACTTTGGAATTTACAAATCTGCGAACGTCGTTGCCATTGGTGCGATCGTATTAATTGTGCAGATTTATACCTTGACCCCCTTCTTTATGAAGACACTTGGGGAAAAATTATTCTGGCCTGCCAAACAAAATAACGGCCATAAAGACAGCAAGTTTTGGACCAAGCTCGCTACGATTTCAGTAAAATATCCGGTGATTACCACCGCACTTATTATCATCATCATGATTCCTGTTCTCATGTTCAGCAAACAGACGCTGTCCTTTGATCAGCTGAAAGAACTCGGTAACGGCTACCCTTCGACCAAGGGATTCAGCCTCGTTGCAGAAAACTTTAGTGAAGGTCAGGCTCTGCCTACGAATGTAGTCATTCAAAATGATGAGCCGATGGATAATAATGATGCCCTGGCTGTAATTGATTCGATTACCCTCGCTCTTAATGAGCTTGAAGGGGTAGACAGTGTATCGAGTGTAACGCAGCCGCAGTTTGAGGAAATTCCGGATTTGTATACAGATAGCCAAACCTCTGCTATAACGGATGGAATCTCAGCTTCTAGGGATGGTGTCGATCAGATCCAGGATGGACTTTCACAGATGGAAGCAGGACTTGAGACGCCTGACTTCTCTGAAGTGGATCAGCTAGTTTCCGGGTCGGGAGAGATCACATCAGGCTATCAGCAGCTAACAGATGCGGTGAAAGAACTTGGAGGCGGTATAAGTGACAGTGCTTCCGGAGCAACCGGGCTCTCTTCCGGTATTGCCGAGATTCGCAGTGGACTATCTTCCATACAAAAAAGCTCTTCACAAGTCTCAAGCGGACTCCGTGAGATTCAAAAACAATATACGGCCCTTGGCAGTGGATATGAATCACTAGCGAAGCAGCTGCCCGGCATTCAGCAAGGAATGACAGGGATTAACGGACTGATCACTGCCCTCGGCGCTTCCCATAGTGAACTTGCGTCTGATGATACTTATGTACAGCTGAAGACACAGGGTGCAGCACTCGAAGGCGGCATTGCCCAGTGGGCTGGAGGGTTAACACAACTCAACACGAATTATGAAAAGTTAAATAGCGCCTTTACACAAGCTACTGGTGGTCTAGACCAGATTAACAGCGCTCAGGGGCAGATTCTCAGCGGGCTCAAGGAATTAGAAAATGGAGCAAAACAGCTGAGCTCTGGACTGAATCAAGGCGCTAGCGGCGCGGATGAAATTGCTGCTAATATGAATAAATTAAATGATGCTTTAGCTAAAGTAAATCAGGGGCAAGAAGAACTGAGTAACGGTTTATCTCAGTTTTCGGGCGGTCTAACTTCATTAAAAGATGGACTTCATCAAAGTGGAAATGGACTGGAAGATATTTCGGAGGGACTTGGAAAAACCAACGAATTCCTGACGCAATTCGAATCTTCTAAAACGTTCTTCATTCCTAGAGAAGCACTTGAAGGAGAAGATTTCGCCCAGGTACTTGATAATTTCATGTCCGAAGATCGTAAAATCACAAAATTGATGGTTATTTTGAACGACGATCCTTATTCAATGAAAGCTATGGATACCATTGAAGAGATTAACGATACCGTTGCTTCAGGACTTAAAGGAACTGTACTAGACGGAGCAGTATTTGGAGCAGCAGGACCAAGCTCGACAACCTATGATACCAATAAAGTACAGCTTGAATCATTTAACGGAACAGCAGTGATCGTAATTATCGGGGTATTCCTTGTACTGCTATTTGTGATTCGTTCAATTCTGCCATCCATCTATATTGTAATATCTCTGATTGTCTCTTACTTTGTTGCCATGGCTGCAACCAATCTGGTTACCTATCAGATACTCGGTGCTGACGGCGTATCATCCTTTGTTCCCTTCTTCTCCTTCATCATTATTGTGGCGGTCGGAGTCGATTACAGCATCTTCTTCATGATGCGCTATAAAGAATACGGGGAACTGGACCCTGCAAAAGCACTCGTGGAATCAGCCAAAAATATCGGCGGCGTCATCATCTCCGCCATGATTATACTCGGCGGCACCTTTGCCACACTCATTCCATCAGGACTTGTCCTGCTGATTGAACTAGCTTCTGCAGTCATTGCGGGTCTCCTTGTACTCTGCTTCATTTTACTTCCGATGCTGGTACCTGCTTTAATTATGCTGCCTAACGCATTCAGCAAGAGAAAAAACACAGCTGCAAATGAGAAATATACGTTGCATCAATAACGACATACAGTTGTTAAAAGAAGCAGATGCCTATCATAGGCTCTGCTTCTTTGTTTTATTTTGAGAGACAATACTCCTCTTTTAATATACTGAATACTTCCCGATCCACTACCCCTTTGCCGGACCAAAGTGCTGCTTGTCTGAGAGTACCTTCTTTTATAAAACCGTTTTTCAGGAGCACCTTTTTGGAGATTTCATTCTGCGGCATCACATCTGCCTGAACTCGGTTAATACCTGCGCGCAGGAACAGGAATTCAAGCACCAAGCGAACCGCTTCCGTTGCATATCCCCTGCCCCAATAAGCCTCTGCTAAGAAGTAACCCATCGTGGCCATGTTCACCTTGCGATTAAGATCAAATACCTCAATAATACCAATCAGCCGATCCTGCTGATCCTTAGCAAAAATCCCCCACTTTACACGGGTCTGTTTATTGAAGTCTCGCTCAAAGTGCCCGACCATTTTCCTTACCGTGTCTTTGTTATGTCTCGGAAGGATTCCGCAGTATCTAAATATCACGTCATTGCTGTATATTTCGAACAATTCATCCACATGTTCCTCTTCTACTTTCTTAAGTACAAGAATCTCTGATTTCAGAATAGGAAACGAGTCAAAAATGGGATCCATATTCTCCTCCTTGTCATTCATCTTATTCTTCCTACGTTCCGGCCTATCCCTGCAAGTTTAGATCTTTTAAGAACGGATTACGGGCAGCAATGTCGTTTGCTTTCTTCATGAGGTCTATTCCTTCCGGTCCTTGTGCAAACCGGTTAAGCAGAATCCAGCGCAAATAAGCGATAGCTTCAAATTTAGTTCTGTCTTCCTCTTGAATAGGATGTAAGGAGAGATAAGCAGTAGAGAAAGCTTCGGCAAGGAAAGAAGGCATATAGATTCGCTTTAGAAAAAGAGACCAGGAAAAGTCAAACCTCGGATCACCAAGCTGTCCATTCGTCCAGTCAATGATCGTCATGCGTCCATCCTTCTCTACCAAATTATTTAAGTGAAAATCACCATGAATGAAATGACAGTGTTCGATAGAAGTTACGGATGCCACTTCAGTTACCACAGCTAATAGATCCGGATGCTGATCAAGATCGGGAAAATAATAAGCAAAAAAATCGTATTTAGGAAGTGTCAGCGGAAGTAGTTTCTCCACATTCACCTGGTGAATCTGATATAAAAGAACCGCGATCTCCTGCATTTTCTTTTCACTATAATCTTGTAGTTCTCCGCCATCATCATAGGTGAACAGTACTTGTTCCTTTTGTTCAGAACGTTTTCTTCCCCACCCTAGAGGCTTCGATACAGGTAAACCTTGCTCATATAATCCTGATAACAATCGGTACTGATAATCAATATTCGGCTTAGAAACTTTGTTCCACACTTTCAGAATAAAACGATTATCCTGTATACATAGTTTGGTTACTTCTGCTTCCATTCCTTGAGTCATGGGCTGTACAATAATCGGTGGATTTTGAGCTAACAACTCATCCAGTAAAGGGTCTTTCTGTATCCATTCCATGTCACGTAACAGAGATCTCAGCTCCTTTTTCCTAAATGTTATAGCCTATTTGCAGTATCCTTGTTACATTCGCTTAGAGAGTCTAGGAAACCTTTGAAATTCAGGTACAATTGAATATAAAACATTTTTTACTTTCCGGTTAAGCTCGAAATAAGGTAAGTTCAAATGAGATCATTTTGAAGAGGGGTTAATATACCATGGAACTACATATTTCCGCTGAACATAGTAATGAAGATCGGACCCGTGTACGTAACAAACTGATTGCATTTAATCATGCTCATTTTCCTAAAGAACTGAGTAATCGATACGAAGAATTAAATCTTTTGTTAAAAAATGCAGAAGGGGAAACGCTGGGTGGAATTGTGGGAGATATATGCTGGAACTGGCTGGAGATCCACTATCTAATTCTGGATGAACAGATTCGCGGACTTGGTTATGGCTCGAAATTATTATTAGAGATCGAGGAAATAGCCAGGCAGAAATCATGCGATTTCATTAAACTCGATACCCTTAGCTTCCAAGCACTGGACTTCTATTTGAAATATGGCTATGAAGTATATGGATCTATCAATAACGCGGGCGGGCACACTCACTATTACTTAAAAAAGGATTTGAAAAGTTAATAGGTACATGTCTAACTATCCTGACCACTTATAAAAAGCCCTGCAATTCTGCAGGGCTTTTTATAAGTGGTCAGGATTCATATTTCAATAATTACGAAAGTACGTCGTATTTAAATTCATCTTCAACGCTTGAAATATCAACAGTATCATAAATGAGCCAGTTTCCTTCTTTATTTTTCACTAGATAGTACAAGCTCTCCGTATCAAATTTCAAAATTTTGTCCGTCTCTTCTGCGTACAGAATTGCGGTATTTCCGGTGTACTTAATGACACTCATGAATTTCGCAGACATATCAAAATTAATTGCGTTTAGTAAACCCTCATCCGTCATCGCTTGCATCATTTCATACAATAGAGATGAAGGATCCATCGAGGAGAGAAGTAACGCTGTATTTTTTTCGTTAAACCCTTTGTATTGGTTGTTTACGGTCTGCATGATTGCTTTTTCCGTATCTGCTGGTACTTGAACTTGAGTGCCGATGAGATCCTCAGCTGCATAATAGTAGTCCTCGTAGTACAAATCATACTGTCTTAACGTACCATTTGGCATTTTCATCAAGTTCACTTCATAGGTTTCTACCGAATCCCAGAAAAATGGACCACTAATATAACTGCGTGTTCGAGTAACGGTCGCGTAAATGTCATCACCATACGCCTCAATGTTATTTACATTGCTGTAGACCACTTTTGCTTTGGAAAGAAATTGATCGCGGTAATCTTCTTTTATCTCCTCATAATAAGGAGCATCAGGGTGAATCAGCTGCATCGCTTTCGCCAAACTTCGTTCATTTTCCGCCGTTTGCTGCTTTTTGAAAAATTCAGCGACTTGTGCTTTTACCTTGCTATCCGCAATTCCGGTTGAGATGTGAATCGTTTTGTTCTGCTGATTCCATTTCACATCATAACCCGTTGCTTCTGCTACGAATCGAAGCGGAACAAGCGTGCTTCCTTCGGTTATGTAGGGTGCCGCGGAAAGACTCGTCTTCATTCCATCAATATAAGCTGATTTTTGTCCAACCGTCAGCTGTATTTTGGTCGACCCGTTATTGGCATTAATTCGTTTAGCTGCATTATTATAAGCGACAGTGTAATTGAAGGCTTCAAATAATGGACGGAACTGTACGAAAGTGACTCCATTTTTGATTTCGGGGGAAATAGAAAAGCTCATTACCTTCCCGTCTAGATATACCTGAATCTTTTTAGTTGCCGCACTGGCAGGGGCCACGTTACTAAGGACGGTACATACCATCAGCAGAGATAACATAAGAAGCCCAAATTTCTTTCTCATCATGCAGTCTTCTCCTCTAAGTTGTAAGTTTTTCAGGGAAAGAGAACTCTCTCCTCTCATTCCAAAATAATGAAACGAGCCCATCATAAGCCATCGTAACCTCACACAAAAGAGATTTCAACACTTGTGTAAGTTTTTACATAGAGGTAAAATATGACAATTAATGAACTGTCCATACAAGCATGTCTTACTTTTTATTACTTTTCTTTTTAGCTGCTGCTTTTTCTTTATTCTCAGCGGCTCGAAACTGTACAATCCTGCTGATTAATTCATAGGGAAGTTCCTGATTCAGCGGAAATTGGACAGAACCTTTTGCCCCCTTATATCCGGATAATTCCTCTTTAAATGCCTCGATTCCACTTGGAGCCGGATAAAAACCGATATGATTTTTAAAAGCAGCATAATGTACTAGATTCCCACTCAGCGCAAAGGTAGGCATTTGATAACTTATCTTTTCCACTGCATCTGGGGCAGCTTCTTTTATTACCTTTCTGAGCTTCTGAAGGATTTCTTGAATCTCAGCGGGAAACTGGGAAATATATTCATCAACCGACTCAACCTTCGCTTTCTTTTCGTCCATGATAGACATCACTCCGATCTTAAACTAGTTACTATAACGTCCTTTCACTTCACCCTAAAGCCGTTAATTTTAAGCTTCGAAAAATGCCTTCGAGTACTCCACCACGCCTGATTGATCCTTAAGACTATTTTCAATGAGTTCTAGTGCCATAAATGCATCATCCGGGACTTCAAACGGCGCTTTAATTTCCCATAGGGATGCTTTTTTAAATCCAAACTTCGGATAATATTCCGAATGGCCCAAAACAATAACCGAACCGTACCCTAACTCTCTCGCTGCTTGTATTCCTTCTTCAATGAGCCTTCTGCCGATACCTTTATTCTGATATACAGGTAATACAGAAACAGGAGCCAAGGCAAGAGATTCTGCCGTCTTTCCTTCACCCACGATTTTAATTTTCGAAAAAAGAATATGCCCGATGATCTCTTCATTCTCTAGATTCATCGCTACTAAAGACAATTCAGGGATGAACGCTTCCGATGTACGGATCCTAGCAACGAGTTCATGCTCTTTTTTATCACTGAATTCCACAGGTTCAAACGCACGTTGTACTACCTTCTCTACTGCTTCATAATCCTTTGCTTCTTCTTTTCTAATGATCATATGCATATTTCCATATCTCCTTTTTTGGGACAATCTCTCTACTCTTCATAGTACTCTAAAAGTATACCCGAAGAGCAGGACCTACTTTCATGAATACTTGGGTAAAACCGAACAAGGAGAAGTAATTTACTGGATTAAAGAAACTTAAATGAGATATAATGGAATGAATCTTTTGAATGAGGTGAATGGGATGAACTTCCGCAGGGTTCGAAGTAATTAGTTGCCGGGCTGGATAAAAACGCGTACCAGCTGTCAAGGGACACGTCTGTCCTTTTGTCCACAGTAACTAAGTATTTGAACGATATGGGGCTGTTCTTTCTCTAGCTTGTTATGAACCTCAATTTGAAAGGTGGAAGAAAAAATGAATACACTCGAATACAAAGATTTTTATGATAAAGTAGGAAAACGCATTGGTTGGGATTTTAGTAAGATGAAATGTGTCTCCGAAGGATTACCGTGGGACTTTTATAATGAAGTAACAAAAGTAACGAAGAAGTCAGATCTCCTGCTTGATATCGGAACGGGCGGCGGCGAAGCAATCCTCTCCATCGCAGATTCTGCACTGCTTCTCGTTGGGATTGACCATTCTACAGGAATGATGGAAACCGCAACTAAAAATGCGGTAAGTTCCGGCATACCTAATGTCCGTTTTCTGCAGATGGATGCAGAACATCTTGATTTTCCTAAACATTTCTTTCAGGTCGTCTCTTCTAGACACTCATGCTTCTATCCAAATGAAATAGCTAAAGTATTAGCTCCAGGCGGTATTTTTCTAACTCAACAAGTAAGCGAAAATGACAAAGAGAATATAAAAGAGGCATTTGGGAGAGGTCAGGCATTCGGTAAGAAAAACGGGACATTAAAAGATCAATATATTACGGAACTAAGGGAAGCTGGCTTTACGGATATCAAGGCCTTTGAAGATAGCGTCACCGAATATTATCAGATGCCGGAAGACTTACTTTTTCTCTTGAAGCACACTCCGATTATTCCTAACTTTGGAGAAACCGAAGATGATTTTCAAATCCTGAAGCAATTGATTAGGGACAATCAGACGGACAAAGGAATAATGACCAATTCATCACGATTTATGATTATAGCCCGAAAGTAACAGCGTACGTAACAAAAATCATACTAAAAAGGGATACTCATGGGTATCCCTTTTGTTATTTAACCGTATGAAAATACTTAATGACTACATGATCAAACATCGCCGTTCCGCCTTCAGCAAACAGGGTGATCGATCTATCGCCCGATTCCGGAAAAATTTCATTCGTAAAGGCGACTCTACCATCATCAATAAAAACTTCAATACTCGTTTTATCAACGAGGATTTTTAGATGCACCTTCTTGTTGTTCCCATCAAATGGCGCGGTACTTTCTACATATCTGTTACTCTCATCAGGATGTCCTGTTGAAGCTCGGTTCACATAAGAATACTCGCCTTCTACAAAAACACCAACGTCTACATGGCGAGTTTTATCACTGGATTCTCGAAGTCTAAGTCCTACATTCTTCATCTCTGACCAAGAAATATCTGCCTCCAGCTGATACATGTCTCCTGTTACATCAAGGGTTGTGGAGCCATCCACTTCGATATGTTCAAACGTACCCGTTGAACTTGTTAACTCATCTAATGCTTCAATGGGTTGGGATACTAAATAGTACCTGTTATCTCCTTCTGCCTGTAACTTGATCTGACGGACAATGGAGTCTGTACCGTTAAAACCTTCTTCGAGGGTAGGGGTCACATTTGCGTAATCCCAATTATTCATCCAAGCTAATGCATACCGATGATTATATTTATCCCTTTCCACTCCGTCTTCAAACGTTACCGCACCATACCAGTCAAATCCATAATCCAACCACTGAGGCTCGGTCTGATTCGGGATAAACTGTTTACCATCAAAATCTCCGATCCAATAGGCATACGTATTCGGTTGGCCTGTAGATTTACCGTTGGCACTGGCACCAAGAATCCACTTTAGTGTGCCATCATCTGCTCTTAACTGATAAAGATCAGGACATTCTAGCACTCCGATATTTTCAGCATGGAAGCTGCTAGTATAATGCCATTCTTTTAAGTTATCTGACTCGTAAAAACCAATTTTCGTTCCTTCTGCCAGCGTCATCACCCATTTTTGCGAATCATGATCCCATATTACTTTTGGATCTCTGAAATCTTCCACTCCCGGATTCGCGAGAACAGGAGTATCTCCATAAGGTTGGAACGTTTGACCTCGATCCGTACTGTACCACAAAAATTGTTCCTGCTTCTTTTCATCTGCAGAGGGCTGTGTCAGTATCGCTATAATTGCACCTTCGCCAAACCCTGCTGTGTTTGTATCATCTATAACAACTGAACCCGACCATGGGTCTCCATTTTGATTCGTGTATTTAGGAATGGCAACTCCTTTATCTTCCCACTCCACTAAATCTACAGAAGTGGCATGCCGCCATTCGGTACCGTTGCCTTCAGGAATATCACTATTATATAGATAATAATAATGATATTCTCCATCGAAGTAGATCGGTTTTTGGGGGTCGTTTTTCCATTTATCAGGAACAGTAAAGTGATAACCGGGACGAACACTTACCTCTGGAATCGGATGAATAGTAGCTTCCTTATCGTTTTTAACTGCGGTATAAGTGATAAGTGCTAATGCGATTAAACAACAAGCGAAAAAGATGAACATAACGGTTTTACTTCTCCTCAGTTTCTCAACTATATTCAAATGCATCCCCACTCTTTCTCTGATCATATTGCTGTTAAAACTTACAGATACAAAGAAAGTAAATGCTATATATAGCATTTACTTTCAGTTCTTAGATCTCTTTTTTATTTGGTTTGTTTGAATTGTTTGAGTTATTTGAATGATTCGGTTTGTTCGGTTTCACCGGTTTATTTGGATTATCCGTAGAGATGGTGATTTGACCTTGCTCTAGAATGCTGTCCTTCACAACCGAAGTCGTAGAATTTTTAATATTCATTAAGAAGCTTGGCGCAAAAGTAGAGTGATGATCTTCAAAGAATCCTCTGTTCGTCATGTAACTTGTGATTACCACATTGTTACCTTTCACTTGCGGAATTGCAAAGTGAGCATATGTCCAAGTAATATCATTTGGATCAAGATCTTGATGCAACACAAGTCCAGTACCGTTCAGTGGTTTATAAGGACCAGTTAATGAATTAGATACATATCCAAGCAGGTAGATGTCTTCATCATCGATACCATCAATGTACATTTTAGATCCTCTGGAACTTGTAAACAGGTACCACTTACCTCTTAATTTAAATACATTCGGACGCTCAATTTCATCTGTAACGGTATTAGAAGCAATCAGAGGTTTCAACTCTTTTTTAAATGTATAATCATCATTAAGTTCAATAATACCAAGTGCTCCATTTGCGATTTCCGCAAATGCTCTTACTGGGCTTGCCAGCAATTTCTTTCTTTCTGCTTCGAAGAAAGCTTTAGTTCCGCCGTAATAAGCTGGATTATTAAGGGATTCTGCCCCTTGATATCCTGTTTTCTTACCTGTATTTGCTTCAAACACAAGATATTTACGTCCTTTGTCCTCTATGTAGTGAGGATCTCTTAAGGTATGGTTATCGTTATAGTCACCTTGGCTGAAACCAGTAGATTCCACGTTTTGATAGATTTCGCCATCTTTTCCATCATAGATGGATTTTAGATCTTCTACACCATCAATCTTCAGCGTATTTTTATTTGGTGCTGATACATTGACTTGAGCTGTAGTCAAAATTTGTTTTCCGTAAAAACCGCGTTCTGGAGCCCATGCTTGACGATTCGTGTAGAACAAGCGAATTTTACCATCCGAAGTCATTGTTGCCGAGCCAGACCATTCTTCTGCTTGGTCGTTTAGAAGGGTGTCGCCAGGTACAAGTTTATCGCTATCTTTAAATACGCGGCCGGCATTCTTCCAGCTGGAAAGCGAAGTTTCTCCAGCTTTTTTATAGAACAAGTAGATAAATGTATCTGATCCACGTTTTGGGTCACCAGCTAAGGCAAAGACAATTTCATACCCTTTGTAGTTTGCTACAGTCCCATCCGCATTTTGCAGCGGCCAAGAGTCCCAAACATCCATTTCAATTTTATTGCCATTCTCATCATATTTCACTGCTGAAGGAATGTTTTGAATCGTAGACGCATCAAATTCAGGCACCTTAAATTGTTCACTGTTTTGTTGTGCAGGTATTTTCAGCATATCCGCACGAGTGATATGGGAAAATCCGTACGTTTCTCCTGCATCCTTATGATTGTTGCCTTTTGCTAATGCCAATGTCCCACCGCTAACTAATAAAGAAGCGGACAAGGATAATACTACCGATTGCTTGATCATCTTTTTAAAATTCATAACTGACTCCTCTTTTATAATTAACTTTAAACTCATTGTAATAAAAGCGGGTCATATTAAACATGTCTTACATTGATGCTTTTTGCGGCTTATATTGATTTGTCTATTTCTTCGCATACTTTTCCCATGAAGATTGGAGCTCATCGAGCAGCTGTTCTCTGCTTATCTGCTTCCGAACATAGGCTTGCATCGCGTATCCGAACTCATCTCTTGTCGGTTCCGGAAACTTAAACCAATTCCAGGACAATGTTTTCTTATCCTCTACATAACGCATTAGATCCTTCACGAGCGGTTCTGAGCGATCGGTTTCTATATTTTTAAATGCAGAAATAAAATGGAATTGCTCTTTCATGAACTTTTTTCCCTGTTCCGAAGATACCATCCAGTTCAAAAACTTCTTTGCTTCTTTTTTCTCTTCGGGTGGAGACAGCTTATTCACAGCCCAGTTATTTGAAACTCCGATTGGCAGAGCATCATTCTTCGCATGATCATTAATCGACATAGGGATAAATCCAATATTTATATTGGGTGATATTTCCTTGATTTTGGACTCCACCCAGTTGCCCTGTTTCAACATCGCTGATTTACCTGTTGCAAACCGCTCCACCTCGGTATTATAATCAATCGTCTCATAATCTGGGTTACCATACTCCATGGTGAGGTCCAGCATTCGAATGACATCCTTGATCTCTTTATTCCCACGGATGGTCTGTTTCCCTTCATTTAAAGCTTGAATAAAAGCGTCTGGGTTGTCCTGCTGAGCAAAAGCGAGATTGAGCATGAGGATAAAAAACCAATTATCTCCGTATCCCACGGTAAAAGGCGTTATCCCTTCGGCCTGTAATTTTTCAGTTGCCTTTTTTAATTCGGTAAATGTAGTAGGAAGTGTATCAATCTTGGCCTTAGCGAAAAGGTCCTTATTGTAGATGAAGCCGTAGCCTTCAAAATTGATCGGCATTCCATATACTTTTCCATCCATTGTCATCGGCTCAAGTGCCTGATCATAGGCTTGATCCACCCATGGCTGATCCGATAAATCCTCTAGATACCTTTTCCATGCCTTCGCTTCTTCGTAGCCACCGTTTGGAAAAATATCTGGACCTGCATCAGCCGAAAATCTCGCTCTCATTTCACTAAGGTAGCTTGCACCCCCGCCGTAAGTTAAAACTTCAATTTTCACATTCGGATTTTCCTTTTCGTATACCTCTGCCATCTTCTCGAACTCGGTCGCAATTTCTACTTTGGGATTCAGGATCTCCAGAGTAATTGTCTTTTCTGCTACGAGAGGTTTTGCTTCCTTCTGTGAAACGATGTCCCTTCCACATGAAGAAAGAGACAGGGTAATAAACCCTGCCATAATCAGAATTCCTATTCGCTTCATGTTTCCTCCATTACTTCCGTTGTATATACTTATACATTTGCCATTCTGGCTTCGCCGGTCATCCTATTTTTCCGCTCTACATTTCGATATTCAATTGGTGTCTTACCTACGTGTTTTTTGAACAATTTAGAAAAATAAATTTCATCTTGGTACCCGAGCTTCAGAGCAATCGAGTACATCTTCTCATCCGTTTCAATTAACCACTGTTTCGCTTGATTAATTCGTAACTGGATTACGTAACTCGAGAGCGTCATCCCTACCTTTTGTTTGAATCGCCGCGAGATATGTTCACGGCTTAGGAAAAACCGAGTTGATAGCTTATCCAAACTTAATTCTTCCATATAGTGTTCTTCTACAAAAGTAACAATATCTTGCATACGTCTTGCATCATCAAGATCTGCTAAACGGTGAATTGCTCTGTAATTTTGTTCTGCCATAGACCTCTGTGCAGATTGATAGGAGGATGTAATCTCTTGTAATGAACGGATGGAATACCCACTGACCAAACGTACGGGAATATCAAACTGCTGTGTAATCCATTCTTCCACCTCAAAGAACTGACCCACCGCCGATAGAATCATACTCACATGCGGATCATTCTGAAGGGTATATACATTTCCCAGTCTTCGAGCATCTAGTTCACGGCTCAGATGCTGTATGTAAGGTTCCGAGTGATGTGTTTGGTAAAAATACAATAACGTAAGATCGTACGCATCCGCTTGCGGAAGAGAGGAGGCAATTGCATCCACATCGAAACTTTCTCCGTTACAAGCGGAGGTGATCTCTCTGTTCAAACGAAAGGATTTTACCTCTTCATAAAAACCGGACTCTACATTGCGACGTTCTTCCTCTTCCAGCTTCCAGGAATTTATCGCGCTTGTCAAAGCTTCGTTCAACAACTCATCTTCAATCGGCTTCATTAAATAATCGACGCATCCATGCTGAAGCGCTTTTCGCATATAAGAATAGTCATCAAATCCCGAAATCATGATTACTTTCCCCGGGTAGGAAATGGCACCCAGCCATTCTATTAATTCAATTCCATTATTCTTAGGCATTTTGACGTCGGTCAGGATAATCTCCGGACATTCCAGATCAATCATCTGTTTCGCCTCCATACCGTTTTTGGCTTCAAAAATTTCTGTGATTCCATGTTTCTCCCACTGTCCCAAGAAACGGATGATTTTTCTTACATTATTCTCATCATCTACGATAAGAGCCTTCATGTCTTACTCCTCCTTCGTACTTAAGTGGAATCACCAGCCGTACGGAGAATCCTTCTCCCTCCAAGTTGTCTACTGTGATTCCTGCTGACTGATCGAAATGAAGAACCAAGCGATCATGAATGTTTTTTAAACCGATATGTTTTAGTGAGTAATTCTCTTCATTTGCGGCTGTATAAATATTGTTTTGTAATAATTCCAGTTCCTCCGCAGTCATACTGCTTCCGGTATTTTCAACGACTAGATGGATATTCTCGCCCTGAATTTCGCCGCATATATGTAAGCAGGCTTGTTCATATCCCTTGTCATAGCAATGTTTAAAAAAGTTTTCAACGAGTGGCTGCAAAATCATACTCGGAACCGGCACATTAAAAATTTCTTCAGGAATCTCAAGTGAGTAACTAAAGTCATTCTGAAAACGCTCCTCTTGAAGGTGCAAATAGGCTTTGACATACTCTACTTCACTTCGGATCGTTGCTTTTTGATCGACTCGTATCGAGTAACGCATCATTTTAGATAGAGAGTTGATGAGCTGGTAGACCTTAGGTGAATCAGATAGAAGAGCAACCGTAGCAATGGATTGCAATGCATTAAATAAAAAGTGTGGATTAACCTGCGACTTTAACGCCCGATGCTGGTTCTTCCTATTCTCTATCTCCAGTTTGTATTCCCGGTCAATATGTCGATTAATTCGGTTCATCATATCTTTGATATTTCGCTCCAGGATCCCAATTTCATCCTCTCGTTTATCGTTAAACGGAGCATTCATATTCCCTGCCTCTATGCTCTGTACCTTTTGGCTAAGCAATTTGATCGGACGTGTTACATAGTAGGAAATAACAGCTACCATAATCATACCGAGACCTCCCACAATGACACCAACGATGATGTTTGTGTAGGCTGTTGATCTCACGCTCTCAAATAATAGTTGGCTTGAGGTGATTTTTGTAAAATGCCAATCTTTTATCGGCACTTGCAATGAGTTAGAAAAAACAATATCTCCATCGGAAACGGTTGCCCCTGCTGAAGAAGAATAGATGATATCTGCTAATTCAGCCGGAATCGTCTTGTCTGTCCAGGTTTTATCACTTGTGTATATGACATGGCCCTCTGCATCTGACAAGAGCACCGTTTCATTTTTTGCAAGCACATGATTTGCCAGGCTCGCGATCTGATCCAGATCCATATCTATTGTAATGATTCCGAGAAATTCATTCGTCAGGGTATCCATGATTTTATGGTGAATGGTAAGAACCACTGATTGATCAGATTCTGGCAAAATGGAGGTATTATTATAGTTCACAATCGGATGAGGCGGTTCAATAACATAGTTCATCTCTGAATCCATGAGCTTCTGAATCGAGGCTTGTTTTAATAGTTCCGAATCCCGCTTCCCTGAACTTAGCATGGCGTTATAGACGGAAAATGAGATTCCCTCTTCATGGGTATAAAACCGAATTTGGCGAAACTCACTTCTCATCAGATAAAAGTTGACCATATCTTTATTGATTTCTTGCAAATTGAGATAAGGTGAGTCCTCAAACCCCTGCTTAAAAAAGCGAAAAAAATCAGGGTTTCTATATAAAAGGTAAGGAAGATTCACAATATCATCAAAATACTTTGCTATGTCGTAAGATGCCTGCTGCATCTGTTCTCTGCTGTTCTCTAGTTCATGGCGTTCCACATTTTCCTTGGTTTGTCGATAGATGAGCAGCACAGATAGGAAATAGGGAAGAATGATAAAAACAAGCAGTAAGATTAGTAAGCGATTCTGGATGCTTTTCAACAATAAATACTCCTTTATATAAGACAACTTCCAATGTTTTACTAAATTAAATAGGTAGTAGAACCAAATAAATACTTGCTGCTAGCAGCAAGTATTTATTTGGTTCTATTATTCTCATATGGTATACATGCGAAACGCACTATCTATATTACTATGATCTCCGGACAAACTCCTGTTCTTAATTACCCATTTTTGCTTCCTGTGAAACAGAAATATGATACAATTATTTTTCTCGAATCAAATTGAATATTCATCTCGGCTACTGTATCCATTACTATATTATGGCGAAGGCTCATGACTATTCGTCTTTTATTATAGACTTATCATTTTTCACGGATTATAATAACAAAATACATCATAAAAACGAACATTAAGGCGGTAAGTATGAAGAATTATATGCAAATATTTCAAGGCACTGCGTTTACCAGTAAGTCTCCCAAAGAAATTCAAATCCTAAAAGATTATCTTTTCTGTATTAATACAGACGGACTAATTGAAAAAATCGTCGCTCCAGGTGAGCCTGAATATCAAACATTGCTAGATGCATATCAAGGAAAACCTAACTTCCATTCACTAAATGAGGGCCAATATTTCTTGCCTGGTTTCGTCGACCTGCATGTACATGCACCACAGTGGGCTCAATCAGGAACTGCACTCGACATCCCGCTATATGATTGGTTACACACGTACACCTTTCCGCTGGAGTCTAAATTCTCAGATCTCGATTTTGCGAAGGAAGTCTACGATGATGTGGTAAGCACCTTGCTGGCTAATGGAACAACCACTGCTCTTTACTTCGCCACGGTACACAAGGAAGCAAGTATTCTGCTTGCAGAAATCTGCGCTAGTAAAGGTCAGCGGGGTCTCGTGGGGAAAGTTGTCATGGATGACCCAGAAGGCAATCCAGAAATCTATCGGGATGCTAATACTGAGACAGCCTTAGCTGATACGGAAGAATTTATTATCGCTGTACAGGAACTAGCCAAAACAACTAAACAAGGCGTTTATCCTGTCGTGACACCAAGGTTCATTCCAAGCTGTACAGATGAAGGATTAAAAGGACTCGGAGAGCTTGCAGCCAAATACGATACTTATATACAGTCCCACTGCAGTGAAAGTGACTGGGCACATGGATATGTACAAGATCGTTTTAATAAAAACGATGCTTTTGCTCTGAATGATTTTGGATTGCTTCGTGATAAATCGGTCATGGCTCATTGCAATTTCCTGGATAACGATGATGTTGAATTATTCGCTGAGACCGGAACGGCGATCGCCCATTGTCCTGTGTCTAATGCTTATTTTGCGAACAGCGTCATCCCTGTTAAAGAGTTCCACTCCAAGGGTGTTGAGATCGGCCTCGGATCTGATATTTCCGGAGGTTTCTCTCCAAGTCTGTTCGATAACATAAGACAAGCGGTCATTTCATCCCGAATGCTGGAAGATGGTGTGAATCCTAGCATTCCTGCGGAGAATCGCGGCGTTCCGGACTCACGGATTACAGTTAACGAAGCATTCTATCTGGCGACAGCCGGCGGCGGAGAAAGCCTCAGCCTGCCGATCGGTCGTATTGAAGAGAATTATGTATGGGATGTACAAGTTATCGATACGAAGTTACCTACGGCTAGATTGCCTATTTTTAATGAAAATGAAGACTTACATGATGTGTTCCAAAAAATGATGTACCTTGTAAGGCCTGAACATATCCGTGAAGTTTGGGTACAAGGCGAGAAAGTTCATACACGCTAAGCATTGAAAAAATAGAGAAAATTCGGGGTGTGCATCAGAGTGAAAACACAAGTAGAGCATCAAGGTAATACTGAAATGAAGTCGCAACATCTAACTGTCTTACCCGATGAAAAAGTACCATTTTTAAAATCTACCTTCCTAGGTTTACAACACGTACTCGCTATGGATATCTATGTGGTGCCTTTTCTGATTGCAATATTACTTGGATTACAATCCAATCAGTCGAGTGCTTTGATTCAATCTACTTTTATTGCTGCGGGGATCGGAACGATCGTACAATCCTACTTTTGTATGAAACTGCCTATGGCCCAGGGACCTTCTTATGTTCCGCTGGGTGCGATCATCAGCATTTATGCTGCTAGCGGCGGCGGGGAATTAGGTTGGAGTTCCGTGCTCGGTGCGAGTTTGGTCGGTTCGTTACTTGTAATCGGACTTGGGTTTACCGGTGTCTATAATACGATTGTCAAAAACTTCATTCCGCCTGTCGTAGGCGGTACCATTATCTTTAACGTAGGACTTTCATTACTACCTGTTGCACTGCAAGATAATATTTATGAAGCTTCCGGTGCTACCATTCAGCAAAATGTTCTACTAGCACTGATTACTGGAGCTGTACTCATGTTTTTCGTTATTCTTGGTTCTCTTTTAGGTAAAAAAGGATCTTTCTTCCGAATCACATCCGTACTTATGGCGTTAATCGCCGGATGTATTGCAGCAAGCTTTATGGGTGTCCTGGATTTTTCAGCAGTAGCAAATGCGAAATGGTTCAGCATGCCGCAGATTCCTTTTAAAGATTTCGGATTTTCCTTCAATCTTTCAGCAATTATTACAATGATCATTGTTTATCTCGTACTCATGGCGGAAACAACAGGTACTTGGTTTGCCATCAGCAACGTAATTGATCGGCCGTTAACGGATAAGAATATTAACCAAGGTGTGGTTGGCGAAGGAATCAGCTGTCTGGTTGCTTCCCTGCTCGGTTCGACTCCAGTTACTGGTTATTCCACAAATGCGGGGATTATTTCGATCACCGGTATTGCCAGCCGCCGCGTCTTTCTTGCGGTAGGAGGATGGTTTGTCCTCTTCGGTTGTCTCAGTAAACTCGCCGTGCTGATCTCTTCGATTCCATCTGCAGTCATCGGCGGCGTATTCGCCATCATCTGCGGAATCATCGCTATTAACGGACTGCAGGTAATCAAGAATCAAACCATGGGCGAAAAAGAAATGTACATTATTGCGATTCCGATGATTTTCACTCTTGCTTTAGTGCTCATTCCTGATGAATTCTTATCTTCCATGCCTACTTTCGTGCAGTATATCCTGGGCTCTCCTATTCTTGTTGCCTCGGTTACCGCGATTGCGCTCAATAAAATATTGCCAAGTGCAAAGTAAGATAGAATACTATACCGACTTAAAAGAATGCATTTAAATTTATACTTTTTAACTTTAAAACGCGTAAGAAGCTGCTTCATACGATTAGCTTCTTACGCGTTTTCCTATTCTTTTACCTGCGCTACTTCACCATCGCTAGTGAAATAATACCAAGTGTCATAATGATCAACGACGGCCGGGTCCGTATTCGAACCGTAGTAGCTCGCCGTATACTTGGAATCAGTCAACTGCTTGCTGCCTAGGGAAAAAGAAATTTCCACATCTGGATATGAAAAATTTCGCGCAGCATGCTCTTTTACAAACAGTCCCTTTACGATCTCATCCTGAACTTCACTGCTCAGAAAAAAATTGCGACTGTCCTCGAAAATTTGTCCCTTTTCATCCTCATTATTTATCACGTAACGAAATACCATTGTCGTCTCCGTAAACAGGATGGATAGCTCTTCTATATTTCCATAGGTGGACAGCATACGTTCTTTAAACTCTTTCACTTCATCGCTACGAATTTCTTTACTAGGAGCACATCCCGTTACTACAAGCAATGTACAGCAGAGCAGGATGATAATAGACTGACGCATGCCACCCCCTCCTTCAATGGTGAAAGAAACTTTCTTAGATAAGTATATTATTCCCGGTCGAGCCGATCATTCCTTCAAATATACGGTAACCCAGCGGTTATCGTTCACCTCTTAATTGACATTTTTGCTTTATAGAAACTCACAAAATACTCACCAACTTGAGCCTGATTATCAATCATCTCAATAGGGGCAATCAACTTTATCCTCTCTCCATTAAAATCGGCTGTCTTCTCTCCGATTATTGCCGTAAGTGAGTTCCCATTAAAGCGGATCATAACCCTTTTTGTTGCTGGATTCCATTCCACCATTGAACCAAATTGTTCAAAACTTGTTCGCAGCTGTACGAGTTTACGCTCTGATTCTCCAAACACTTTTTTCTGAATTACCGCATGAATGCCCCAGTTAGCATCCACGACTTGTGTTATACCAAAATCAGTGGAAACGGACATAAAAGAGTATGCTTCATCTTCTGTTAAATTCATTCCTTTCATCAGAAAAGCCTTCGTCTTCAAGGCAGCATCTTTCATCGCTTTGTCGATGGATGATTTATTATAAATATCCTGCTGAGCATTTTCTCCCAGCTCTTCTAAGTAGTTCGCATAGCTAAATCCATGGATTACCCATTCATTCTCATTCTCTAGCAACGGAAAATTAAGACCGCTCAGCTTGTTATTCAGCGATGCTTTTTTATGTAAGATAATCTGAATATCGCCTGTTAATGAAGTTTCAATCGCAGTTCCATTCAGTTCAGAATCTCCTTGCCCCGCATGCGGGTCACCGATAGACAAGAGTGCTCCAGGAACAGAAACGGGATAGTACATGGTAGCTCCTTCGGTAACACGCCAATCATCAATATTACCGCCGTAATAAGAAGGAGGAACGGAGTTCACAATATCCGCTTCTTTCGGTGCTACACTCATCGTTCCAAAATGAAGTCTTACTGGAATTTGAACATCTTTTAATACGTCATTGTTTCTTTCAATTGTATTAGGATCAACGATAAGGCCGGGATAATCCATCGTCTGATGTATTTTTCCATTCGGATCTGTTTGAGGTGTCCATTTATAACTGTACAATCCCTTTGCATAGTCTGTTCCCCCAGCCGAATCCATCTCATAGATCGTTATCACTTCACGCTTGATTGGTTCTTCGATCATCTCACCGTATAGGTACCCCCATCTCGAAGCAACATTGGCACCATACGTTTTACCTGCATACTGCTCATTCCCATTTGGCCGCAACCTCATATCAAGTATCTTCACCTCAAGCACATCTCCAGGCTCCGCTCCTTCGACGGCAATCGGCCCTGTCATAATATGTACACCCGGACCACGATTTGCTACATTCTGTTCCGTTTCGTTCCAATGGTAAATATCCTCTACTCCTTCATCACCTTGGATCATTCGTTCATAATCATCCCCGGAATGATGCGTCACCGCCTCGACGGTAACCATATCTCCTGAGTTTACGGTAAGGACAGGCTTGCCTACTCCTATGTTTCCCCAGCGGATATTGTCTGCATTTGCTGCAAGATAATGGGTTTTCGGCATGCTACCCACCTTATCTGCGTTAGCATTACTAACTCCATAATTCGGATTCACCAAAAGTAACAAGGATAAAGCAACAAAAACTTTGCACATATTACGTTTTTTCATAATTCATCTCCCCAATATTTAGTATATGTTACTTTTTATTACTTAATATGGGATTGATTATATCAGAGGGATTTTCAGTGAACAATATAAACATTTTTATTAGGCTGAATTTATTTTTTGATCAAAATGTGGTTTGAGCCAAGGAAATCTAATCTTAAGACAAAAAGAAGCCGCCCTATTGGCGACTTCTCTTATTGGTGATTCTTATTCATTTTTGCTAAACGGTATCCATTTTTATATTGATTTTTCTGTCTTTATAATAGTATTCCTTGTCATGCTCATTGATTTCGCGAAGCACACGGCAAGGATTCCCAACGGCAACCACATTAGCTGGAATATCCTTGGTTACCACACTGCCTGCACCGATCACCGTATTATCACCAATCTTCACGCCTGGAAGAATCACAGCGCCCGCACCAATCCATACATTCCTGCCGATATGAACGGGTAAATTGAACTGGGTTACAGGCTCACGCAGCTCGGGCAGAACGGGATGACCTCCCGTAGCAACCGTCACATTTGGGCCAAACATCGTATAATCCCCGACATAGATATGCGTATCATCTACCATCGTCAGATTAAAGTTAGCATACACATTGCTTCCAAAGTGCACATGCTTTCCACCCCAATTCGCATGAAATGGAGGCTCAATATAGCAATCGTCTCCAATTTCAGCAAACATCTCTTTCAAAAGCGCTTGGCGCTTTTCTCCTTCAGATGGACGGGTTGCATTAAAATCATACAGCTTCTCCAGACACTTCAGTTGTTTATTCATCAGATCTTCATCGGTGCAGCTATAAATTTCGCCTGAATGCATTTTTTCATATATATTCATATGATCACGCCTTTCTTGGTGAATATGTACTCTGTATAAGCTTATCTTGAATAGCAGGATCATTACAACTCTTTCTAAAAAATCTTCTGAGTTGCGAAGAGAGTGAAAGTACCTACGATGAGTAAATCGTAAAAATAAAAACAGTCTAACGATAAAAGACGCACTTCAATGGAAGGGCATCCCTATCGTTAAAAATAGTCTGTTCTAGCACGTTCCTCATGTAATGATTCGTTTACAACAATTATTGGCCCTGACTCCGGCGGTCATGTGATACCGCATAAGCATCGTGGCGGAAGTTTAAAATAGGATCTTTCGAGCATTCGATACCCGCAGGTACGTCCGTTGGATCAAAAACACGATCCTGAGCTTTCTCGTCTGCTATACCGGTGATTGATAACTCACCCACCACAATCCGTTCTCGGTCCTCCGGCCAAACAGACGTTGGATCGTCCGCCTTATCTCCCTCTTGCGCTAGGACTACAGATAATTGAAAGGCTACAGGCCCTTTTGATAGCCGCTCGGCTAGTTCATCCTCCAAATAATTGGGCGATTGCGCTTTGACTTCTTCATTCGCCAAATAATGCAGACCCGCTTCCGGTTCCCACTCATATTTAACAGCCTGCCGCTCGCCATTGCTATTGATGAAATAGTAAGCGTGAATGGAATGATAGCGGTTCGTAGCAAAACTGAGCGGAGGCTGCAGCATTTTCACAGCTTGAAGCCCGGCTCGGCTTTCCTCATATTTCTCCATGACCGCTTTAAATTTGTCTGCCGTTGTCGCTCCCTCAACTGAATTTTCTTTAATCGTGCCTAAGATATCAATAAAGGATTGAGGTGTTTTGGCAAAAAAGATAGGCAATGTAATCGTGACCAAACTTGTCACGCCCCCATCAGGCAATTCAAACTGAACAGCCATTCCTTTCGCGGGTGAAAAAACATCCGGTATGGATGGATTCGTTGAGCTGTTGGAGAAGCGCACAAGAGCTTGCGCCTCTTGATTTTGCAGATGGGGAGCAGTCGTTAAAGATGCCGCTTGTCCGTTAGGTGTAAATACTGCATGATAAACGACTCCTTTAGCGTGCGCACGTCGGTAACTTGGATATTTACCTGCGACTTCCTCAATAGAGTCCACGGCTTCAACTGCAAGTCCAGATGGTTCAACATTTTTATTATCCATTTTCGTTCACCTCTTTGTAATTTATCAAAATAAAAAAGGGGATATATTCATCCCCCTTCTTTCTAGCTTTGTGAAGCGTCTAATAGATCATTCCAGGACTTCACAATACGCTGGCCGCGCCAAATATCTTTGACCGTAGCATCAGGATAAGCACTATACCAACCGGATGCAGTTACCTGATACTTGGCGATGTAGTCTTTCGCTTCCGCAGATTCAATTCCCGGAAAGTCTACCAGTTCATTAAACATATTATTTAACAAATCCGGAATTTCGGTTCCAAAATCATCGATATAACTGTCCCAATCGCCATCGTAAGCTGTCGCAAATAGCAAGCGTGTGTCATTATCAAAAATCACAAAACGCATATCGTGAACAGTCGCGATCCGTGCCATTGTCTCCGCTTGTCTCGAAGCGCTTTTTTTCAATTTCTCACGGAGCCGATCCGCACCCCCTTCTTTAAGCGGTGCAATGATCGTAAGCTCGGATATTTCACCTTCCCGCAAACCTGCTCGTCCAGCGCTAGTAATCGGATTCGTCTGATTTTGTACTTCTTTCATGTTAATTCCTCCTTAGATATGATGTTAATCCAGCTCTGCCATCCACCGTAGTGCCGTCATGCTGGGGACAAAAAAGTACTCGCCGCCCTTAGTAATTGAGAAACTGGGAAGTTCTTTTACTCGGTGGCGGATAGGCTTGTCTGGAATCGTAAATATCCCTTCCCCTTCATTTTTACCGGTAATCGGGTCTTTTTCGGTTGATATGCCGGCGAAATTGCCTCCATTTAACCAATCCGTCTTGATAAATTCGAACTGCCGAGACAATGAACTGCATATTCCCGCAAAAATAATCCCTCGATCCTGTCCGTCATCCTCCATCTCCCCTTCGGGGAGTACAGGACCATACATCGTCGAACGCCGAAGCAACCGATGAATGTTCACATTAACTACAGAATCTTGCAAGCTGTCACGTGGAAAAGCACGCCGGATATGCGAGCTTACCGGACATTTGAAACCTTTCGGGTCATCCGCGTACGTAAATGCATTTCGGCGGTGAATATCTTCCCCGAGTGCTGGGTCATCCGTTTCCGGGGCCAGACTTAAAGGAGCACCACTTGGCCATCTTCCCACCATTTTTGCAGCCAAAAGTTCTTCATCGTCCCGATGATCGGCATGCTCCCGCAAATAACGACGAAAAGCCGCAACTCTCATGTGGAGCTTACGGAAACTGAGGTAACTACCGTTATGACCCAGTTCTACTGGTTCCGGACCCTTGGTTATGATACCGGATTCGTTTAAATACCCGAATAGGAACTCACCGGCTTTGATCTCATCTTCCTGTCCCACCGCATTCGGTATATGATTTCCTTCGATTCTCGGGTTGCTAATTCCATCCATGAAGCCAAGGTGCGTACGACCGTCAGGATTCATACCAACCTCAAGCCGGTAAATAACCGATATACCTCGCAAATCGCTATGAATTCGGCGAGCTGCATCTTCCGCTTGATGCAACGCTTCTTCAGTGGATGCAAACAGAGCAAGCGCCACATCAACTTTGTCAGTACCGAGTGGGTCTTCCCAGTGTTCTGTGCTGCTTTCGTTCACGTCGCCTAGCTTTGCGGCCCGGGCAGCCATGCCTTCCCGGAACTCTTTGTCGAAGCTGTTTAACGAATCCTGAGGAACGCCTAGCTTCTCTAGCCCTCGATAAGTAAAACCAACGTTGACCCAAGCACCTTCGTGAGGTTTACTCCATTGTCCGGCCGATGTTACTTCATCGAGAAGCCGCTGCAGCATCGCTTTCCCGTCCTGCAGATGGTCGATGGATAACAGTACATAAGTTCCTACATAAGGGGTTGGCCGTTCTTGTAAAACGATTCCTTGAATGTCATCGTAATTTAGTTTTTTTTGTTCTGTGTCTATGACGTTCACCCCTCCCTATGTTCTTAGATTCGTAATCATCATGTTTAAAAAGAGGACCATTTCCTCATCGTTTCTTCTATCTAATTAAACCTCTCTCAGAGAGTTAAGCAGGTAATACTCCTTACCTACCGGTGAGCAAGGGCGAGTTAGAACCCTCACTTCCGGGGGGGGCATCACATGCCAAAAAGCCGATCCCAACGGACCGGCTCATCTTCTCAGGAATCTTCCATACTAATTATTTCTAGGTGTGATTTATTTAATTGATATACACCCTTGGTTATAGATACCATAACTCATTGAAGTACATATCATTTTGTTACTTTTGAATGAATCTAAGACAAGGGAGTTATCATGATGAAAAGAATCGTAACACTAAGTACTCGCAGACTAATGGATACTGAAAAATACGGCGGATGCGGCGCATGCCAAACCTCTTGCCAATCCGCTTGCAAGACTTCTTGCGGGGTTGCTAACCAGCGTTGTGAAAACCCAATGAACAAGTAAGGAGCTTGATTACAAAGAATGATTCATCAATATCAACTGAACGGATACAATATCGTGCTCGACACCTACAGCGGTTCGGTGCATGTTGTTGATGATCTGGCATATAAAATTATTGAACTTTATGAGCAGACACCTCCAGAAGAAATTCTAAAGTTGATGCTTGAAGAATATAAGCAAGACGCGGACATTACGGAGAAAGACATTCGCGATACGATCGCAGCTGTTGAGGAACTCAAAGAAACAGGCCAACTCTTTACAAGCGATCCGTATGAGAATCTTTCTATGGATTTAAGAAATCGGAAAACTTATGTGAAAGCGCTGTGCCTCAATGTCGCACATACCTGCAATCTATCATGCGATTATTGTTTCGCGAGTCAAGGGAAATACAACGGCAACCGGGCGATCATGAGCTATGAGGTTGGGCAAAAAGCGATCGATTTCCTTCTAGAGAATTCAGGTCATCACCGGAACCTAGACATTGACTTTTTCGGCGGTGAACCGCTCATGGCCTGGAAAGTCGTTAAACAGATTGTCGCTTATGCCAGAAGCAAAGAGAAAGAATATAAGAAAAAGTTCCGCTTTACCTTTACGACAAACGGCATGCTGCTGAACGATGAAGTTACTGAATTTTTAAATCAGGAAATGTACAACGTTGTACTCAGTCTGGATGGAAGAAAAGAAGTTCACGACCGACTGCGTACAACGGTTAATGGAAAAGGCAGTTATGACCATATCGTACCGAAGTTTCAGGAATTCGTTCAAAAGCGCGGAGACCAAGAATACTATGTGCGAGGAACCTACACGGGGAACAATGTTGATTTCACAAACGATATTTTTCATATCGCTGACCTTGGTTTTGATAAAATCTCGATGGAGCCGGTTATCTGTGATCCACGGGAGCCTTATGCACTAACCGAAAAAGATCTCCCGGAAATTTATAACCAGTATGAAATTCTCGCTAAAGAAATGATCAAGCGTGATGAACAAGGCGAAGGCTTCACCTTCTATCATTACATGCTGGACCTCTCCGAAGGACCTTGTATCCAAAAAAGAATTACCGGATGCGGTTCGGGAACGGAGTATCTTGCGGTAACGCCATGGGGCGAGCTTTTCCCTTGTCATCAGTTCGTCGGAGATGAAGATTACAGCATGGGCAATCTGTGGGATGGCATCACACGGACGGATCTGCAGTGTCAGTTTAAAGAGAGCAACTGTTACTCAAAACCGGAATGCAAAGATTGCTGGGCGAAACTTTATTGCAGCGGCGGCTGTCCTGCCAATGCTCTGCATGCAACAGGTTCGATCAACGGCACCTATGACTTTAGCTGCGACATCTTCCGTAAGCGTGTGGAATGCTCCATGATGGTGAAGGTTGCTGAGTCGATGAGAGCTATGGAGAGTGACTCTTAAAGTGAAATCATTGGGTTTAACTAGATAGAGAAGATAACAAAGTACATCACACTTATATGTGGTGTATTTTGTTTGTTTATTAGCTATTAAATGTACTGAATTTAATGCTCTATACGAAGGAAAAAGGCTGCTGCAGCAGCCATTGAGTATCCGAAAGTAAGACTAGGATCGTCAATTTCCAGCTTGTTTTTCGTATACATAATGTAAGTAGTCTCGAGCTTTGCTGAATTCCTCTCTGAACTCTGCAGGAACTGTATTGATCTCTTTAATACTTGAGAGGCCTAGTTTTGCCTGAATCGTTTCATAAGTTATTAAAGTTTGCATGTACTGTTCATATTCTTCAGCTGTTAATACCTCTTTACTTGATAATTGTCCGTTTAGTTTGTCAAAGCAGGGTTGAATTTCGCTCATTATTACTTTCATTTTCTCTAATTGCTCTGCAGGTACTTGAGAATAATCGATGTTTCCATTTTTATCGCCATATTCAAGTTTTGCATTTGTAATTACGTGTAATGAATCTTTAAATTGTTTAAATTCTTCTTTTCCTAGGTTACCTTTTGCTTGATTTAGTTTTGCATTAGCCAATAAGTAGCCTTCCATTGTAATATAAATCCCATGTTTTTTCAGATTCTCAAAGGAACCATAAATATCATCGACTAGTAACGCTTGATAAGCAAATGCACTTGTTGGGATCACTAAACAAGCAGCAATACTAGCTATCACCCATCTTTTTTTAAAAGAACGATTCCGTATACTGCCCATTTCAGACTTTGCCTTACGAACGCCCAATTTACTTCTTTCATGAAGCTCCACAGGGATTTCGATGTTTGATAATTTTTGCTTAAAATGATTATCCATAAATACCTACCTCCTCCTTTAATTGTTGACGAAGCGTACCTAGCGCACGGTATAAGACAGACTTTGCGGTTCCTAGCGGGATGTCTAGTATCTCTGAAATTTCCTTTAGTGTGCGATCATCGTAATACTTTAGTAAAATGACACTTTTCTCATCCTCTTTTAACGTATCAATCAGCTTATTTAAAGATATCGTAAGTGCAATATCTTCATCGTCTGCCCCAGCAGGCACTTCAAAGTCTGCAATTAGCGGGATCACTTTTTTGTTTCTATTGATTAAGCTCAATGCACAATTAATCGTAATTTTCATGAGCCAAGTCTTAAAATACTCTGGTTTTTTCAAAGTACTCATATTCTTAAATGACTGATAGGCCACTTCTTGAACAAGATCTAGTGCATCATCTTTATTTTTCACATAGACATAGGCCATTCGATAAATATCTGCTTCATACTGCTGAAAAAGCATTAAAAAGGCTTTATCGTTTCCTTTTTGTGCTTTCTTTACTAAACGTTCATGTTTCATCGCAGTGCCCCCTTTCGTTTTGTTTTACATCTATTAGATAAACGGGAAGGTGATTTGGCTTATCTTTTTCAAATATTTTTATGTAATCCCCTTATTTAACATTTAATATAACCTATCCCACTACTAGATCAATAAATAATATTGTGATAAACGAGGTTATTCGCTGTGCAAAAAAGGATAGATGAATACAGGTTTTCCTCCTGTTCATCTATCCTTTTCTTATACCTTCTTTTCTTTTGAAAAATTCTATTCCTTTACTTCAAGCCATCGTTTAGTTGCTGTAATCACTCATTTCCAATGAAGATCCCATAACGCTCAGCATCATAATACAGCTTTGAAATCTCCCACTTTCGGGAACGACGCACAGCACCTGCTCCCCCTCTGTTAGACGACCCGAATTCAGCAATTCCTCAAGCATAATATATATGGAAGCTGATCCTGTATTACCTTTCGTATATAAATTCGTGAACCATTTCTCTTCAGGGATGTTCACTCCACCAAGCTCAAACAACCGAAATATTTCCTCTTTGAAAAAATGAGATGAATAATGGCAGACCATCCAGTCAATCGTCTCAGGATTAATCTTGCCTTCTTCAACGAGCTCTAGGATTCGATTCGTACCCACCTTTGTAATTTCATTAACAAGCCTCACATCTTGCTTCAGATTAAGGGCTCCTTGATCTGCTGCTTCATGAATGGATGGATAATCAAGCCAGGAAGAGATGCCGCTCTCTTTATCCATTCCTGAATACATACAAACATCGTATTGATTCGCATAGGACTTGTTGTCTATCCATTCAATTCGCAGCGATTGCCCTTCCTGAGAAGGAGTATTTTGCAGTACCGCTGCACCTGCACCATCTGACAGCATAAATCGTAAGAAATCCGTATCGAATGGTACTCGACCGTTCGCATAATTCTTTTGTGCTTCAAACTTTGTATGTTTAAACTCACGGCTCAGAAACTCACTGGCACATGAGATTGCTACTGTATTCTCACCCGATTTTATATGTAAATAAGCATTCTTCAAGGCATGCATTCCACTCGCACATAACCCCGTATGCGATGAAATTTCCATAACAGGTAATTCAGTCTCTGCATGTACCATACTTGCAAATCCAGGGAGGAGTAGGTCAGCTCTAGTTGTTCCTGCCGCAAGAAATCCAATCTGATGTTCTTCTACATTTCCATTCCGATTTAGTGCATCGCGAATAGCCAAGGAAGCCATTTCTGTGTTGGAATATAAACTCTTTTGTTCCTTATTCATCGCATAGTAGCGATAACGGATTTGATTTTTCTCCAGAATAATTCGTTTGGTCTTGGACGTCTTTCCTCCTATTTTTCCGAGATAATCTTCAATTTCATCATTACTAACGGGAGAGCCTGGAAGGAACTTACCTAAACTTGTAATATAGACAGAATTCATATAGCACCTCACTATTAAATTTATTAATAGTTATAGATATTCCCTCTCATGAAAAAATATCACTCTTTATTCCAAATGAAGTAGTCTTCCAGTAAATGAGAGAGCATCATTCGTAGTATTTCATCAAAACGATAAAAGGACATGACAGTACCTAATTCGTACCATCATGCCTTTATCGTTTAATAGCATAGTAGAGCTAAAAATAGTTTGTCCAAATACTTGGCTCGCAACAATTGAGTTCTTAAATCTGTAAATCCTTCTCGCAGGTTAGCATGGAGCTCATCAGCCTTCTCTGCCAGCTCTACCTGATTTCTCTTTTATCATTTTAAATTTTTTACAACACCAATAATCTCCAACATCAAACTTTTCTCCGTAACAAATACATCAAAGAGAAAAATAAAGCGGTAAGAATCACACAAAGAGCAATCGAATGCGGCATGATTTGTATCCCTTTTTCGGATAGATTTCGCATCCACAAAATTCCCGTTATCATCAGAAACGGAATCAATGCAATTATAACGTAGGCCACTCTATTCTTCATAAACATTTTCCTTCCCTGCATTTTAAAATAAAAACCATTTAAGTATATTTTTACATATGTTTTTTTGTAATTATATACCTAATAACCAAAAACATCACTAAACTTACTCATTCTCATTAATACAAATCTAAGTACAAAGCAACTTAATAGCTTTGTTACTTGCAGGCACTAGATATGTTTCCCCTCTTTGTCTATTCAAACTTGTCTAAATTTACGTTCTAATAAAAAGTCTACCTAAAAGGCTCTACTTCAATGTGAAGTACATCCCTTATAGGTAGACTTTGGATTAATCAACGGGTGTTCCTATCCGATCGCCTTTCATCGGTTTAATTAATCACCAATTCACCAATCGTTTTTATAATCGTGTCATACGGCTCAAGCTCCATGGTTTGTTTTCCATACTCAGTATCAACCGTTGTTCTTTGAACCTCATCACTGTTATTAATCACAACTAATATCTTGCTTTCTGGATAATAAGCACATTCTGTATATAAGTTATCCGCAATATATTTGGTTTCATGTAACTCATCGCCGGCATAACGAATGATATTCAGCAATAATCTTGTGTTTTCCAAGCTGAATTCAAAGGAAGGAAGGTAAATCCCTTTCCCTTTTCCAAAGGCATGAGTAGACAGAGTTACCATTCCACTCGCTTCATCCACGACTGCAGCTGACCCATCCGTAAGGTAAATGTTATTCTTTGGCGCTATACTCGCTCCTTCAGGTACTAAACCATGCTCGTCCGAAGCCTCAAAAGCCCATTTTCCATGAGCCACCCTTGCGCCGGTATCCTCATCTAGACCAAGAACGTGTGACATTCTGAAAAAGGTATCGTGCCCTTCTACTGCCGATGGCTGATTAACTCCAATAAAAGTACCGCCCTCATACACCCATTTCGTCAGTAAGTCCACACACTTGTGGTCATTCCAATGCTCTCCACCGCTCCAAGCTGAACCGGCAGACCCGGCATTGATTACTACATCACAGTCCTGCAATACACCCTGACGGATATCTTCAAAATCAATGAACTGTACTTCAATCGGCAGTCCCGATAGAGCTTCATTGATATGAATCAAATCATGCATATACGTTTCGTGGAAATGTCCAGACAATGTCCAGGCCCTCAGCTTGCCCCAGCTATGCAGAACGGCTACCTTCGTCTTGATATGATACGGTTTTCCTTTATGGTGCAACTCTTTAATCTCTCTGAATTCATTCGCAATCTTTTCGATGTAATCGCAAAAATCGGGATATGGCTCTACCAGATGCAAATATCCGCCCAGTCCAATCCGGTCAATCGGCTCACGTAGCAAAGCACGCCGGATATTAATCCAATACTTTTTGGCATCAAGCGTAGGGTCACCGCCCTCCATAAAGGTAGGAAGCCCGCCTAAACCAACCGGGAAAAGGTAAGGATGCAGCCGTATCTCATGCGTATCTACTTTCACACCGGAACAAAGCCTTGCTTCATAACCAGAGAATACACATTTAATCATTCCGTCAAATCCGAATTCCTGAAAGCGATCATTGTACGGCTCCATACCAACCCAGCTGTCATCATAAAAAACATACGCAAGCTTATCATGCTTATGCACAATATCAATTAATTGCTTCCCGAATTTGATGACAAAATCATTGATAAATGCCATATAGTCCAGCTTCCGCTGCTCCGCTGGGATATGACTGACGCGATATTTCCCGCCATTCACAAAATCTTCGGCCGTGAGCGAATATCCATATTTCTTTTCAAATAGATCCAGTGCTCTTGAACTTACTGTAAAATCATAGGATCCCCAGTCCGTGAACAGATGGCGATTGCGCTCATTACTGCCCCAGATCCAGGCGAAATTATAAAATAAAGAGGTAAACCGAACAACGGTTGTCTCCTTATGCTGCTCGCACCAATCTTCCATCCACTCCAGCAGATACTTTTGCGTATCCGCATACATAGGATCGATCTGCATCAAATGCTCTTTGTCCCAATGATTCGTTGTGTGATTGTACATGGAGATCTCTTCCCAGATCCGGTAGACCATAAAGCTTACTGTATATTTATGCCAAGGAGTAATTCCGCTGATGACTACATTTCCTGATTCTCTTTCATAATTCCATTGTTCTCTAGGAACTTCTTCCCCCGTTGTCCGGTCATACACTTGCCAATACTTCAGCGCCTCTTTGGAGTCATTTACTCGGAACTGTTCGTCAAAGAAATCTTCCATTAGATAGATCGAGATATAATCTTGTACAGCGACCTTCGGATTTGTAATTAAAAAACACTGCTGCAGCTTATCGAGATTCTCACTTGCCCATTCGTTATGATCTCTGATGATACAAATCGTCGAATAGATACCGTATCCCGCGTTAATAATCTCATCGGATAATTTCGTACCGTCACTATCACGGATCACATCCGCACCCCACCGCTCTGCTAACTGCAGCGTCAATGCCTCATAACCAGATTCACCTGGCAGAGTAAAGGATCCCGTTGTTTTTTTAGACAAGGTTGATTCCTCCTATTTAAGCATATCGGATAGAAAAGAGAGTGCGAGGCCTTGACCCCAGCCCTGAATCCAGTCTTTTGGAATATTACGATATCCTTCCCGGTCTTTCATCACCGCTGTACCGCCTGATACACCGAGTACTCGTCCATCTTCGGTAATATGGTTCACGATGCCATCCAGGGCCTTTTGTACATATTTGGTATGCAGCGGATTGCCGTTATTGATCATCGCAGCCGCAATACCGCAAGATGCAGATACTTCTTCATAGGAATCCTTGTCATCCAGTACCGTCCGCCACAGGCCGTTCTCTGTTTGAACAAGCTTGAGTGCCGCCAATTGATCCCGAAGTGAACATTCTACGTCCATGCATTGCGGGTATAAATACCAGTCTTTCAAAAGCATTTTCACTTGTGACATGGTGTAGGCTCCCCAAGCATTTGCTCTCCCCCAGAAAAATCCGGACATGTGATCCTGATTGACATGATTGTAGCCATGGTACCAGAAACCGCTGCTAGGATCTTGCAGGTATTTGATATGCCAGTAATATTGATTGAGGGCATCCTGGATCATTGCCTCATCTTTCAATTTGGTTCCTACACGGAGCAGGAAAAATGCCGCCATAAACAAAGTATCCGCCCAAGCCTGTTCCGGAAAATCATTATTAGCCGATACCGTATGCTGCAGAACATTGTCTCCAAATCTAAGCGCATGATTCTGGAGATAATCTACCTTGCTCATCACAATATCCCAATATTTCTGATCCCCTGTTTCTTCATACAATGTGATCAGCATATGCCCCATAGCACATGTGTTTACCGTCCAATGCGGCAGGCCAAGCTCAATATATTCATCTGCCCACTGGATCAACATATTCAGATACTCTTTATTCCCTGTTGTTTGATAGGCTCTGGATACACCATAATAAGCCACACCGCAAGGCCAGTCCCAAGTTAAGTCCATCGCCATTGTTTTTTTGACAACTTTGTCGATGATACTTACGATCTCTTCTCTGTCATAGTTTAATTGAAGCATCTGTATTCTCCTCTCGTTCGTACACATCCTAAGTGGTGATTGAGAGCGATCCGATACTAATGGAAGCGCTTTAATAAAACTATTGTAAACCGCTTTGTTGGGCTATATCTAAGCATATTCAAAGAAAAACTACGCAATTCCAACCATTTATAGCATATATAAGGTTGAAATTGGAATATTGTTGGCCTATACTAGGCACAAATCAACGGAATGGGAGTATGGAGTATGCCCAGAAAAAAGAAACCGGTCATTGAATACCGTCACTACAGCTTGCCTCTCAACTTCCCGATCTTGCTGTTAAGCGGTGAACGTTGGAAGATTTCCGACATCAAAAGCGACCATCTCCATTTTCATAACCATTTGGAGATTGGGATTTGTCATTCAGATAGCGGCTTTATGGAGATCAAAGGAGAGTCTGTCCCTTTTCAAGCCGGCGATGTAACCTTTATTCCCAGGTATCTTCCTCATACAACGTATAGTTCACCAAATACAGCCAGCCGCTGGTCCTATCTCTTTTTTTCGCCGGAAGACCTCTTCAGGTATTCATTTAAAGGTGCATACCACCACTTCGAACCCAATCTGCAGATGCTAAAGGGAATGAACTGTGTATTAAACAAAGAGATCCATCCGAAGGTTTATACCCTTGCGACGTCGGTCGTAGAAGAACTGAAACAGCAGAATACTTACTATCAGGAAAGTGCCTATGGCTTGTTGTTATCCTTATATATCGAACTTCTTAGAATTCACTCCATGAGTCTCCCCTTGGCAAATCAAGAAACCGAGCAAAATGTAAAAGGTGATTTTGTCATTTCTCCGGTTCTGGAATATATCACGAAAAACTATATGAAACCGATCACCATCGATTTTCTAGCCGATTTATGCCACTTAAGCCCCACTCATTTCCGAAGAAAGTTCCATGAAATGATGGGAACGTCTCCTCTCGATTTTCTAAACAGCACCCGGATTGAAGAAGCCTGCAAGCAGTTAAAACGTACGGATGATTCTATTCTTTCTATATCTGAGCAAGTCGGATTTCAATCCATATCCAGCTTCAATCGGTGCTTCTCTAAGCTTATAGGTGAGTCGCCGAAGCAGTGGCGTAAAGGGGCTCAGTCCCAAGCACAATCTGCGAATGCGTCAATACTTGAGTTTACGGGGTGGGTATAGTCAAACGGTAAGAAGTAGAATAAACAAAATAAAGACGCTTCTAGGGATTGATTCCTAAGCGTCTTTTGTCGTTCATTTATGACGATATTAGCTGGTGTATACCGACTTTTCGTATCAGCGTGACCGAGCTTTTGTTACCCTTCTAACAACAGATCATTCAACTGCTTAATTTGTTTTCTCTCTCCCGCTACAACAAGCGTCATCCCTAACATCAGTTTATCTTGCGGCCCAGGATTAATCTTCTGTTTCCCCTTCTCCACAATAGCAAGGATCGTTGCACCAGTGCGGGCTCTAACATGTAATTCCTCAATCGTTTTATTAATGCTTTTAAAGTGTGGTTCTATTTTGCACCATTCAATGACGAGTTCATCAAGCGTTACTTGAACCGTATCAAGTGCCTTAGGTTTGTATTGCATGCCTCCAATAATAGAAGCAATCTGTCTGGACTCTTCATCATCCAAGCTTACTTGAGAGATGCATTCATCTGGATCCTCATCTAAAAAATGATAAAGTTCTCTTCTTCCATCATTATGGATGACAATCACGATCTTACTGCCTGAATTCGCTTCCAATTGATACTTTTTTCCGATTCCAGGAAGATCAGATTCTCTTATAGTTCCCATATTCGTATACCTCCATTATTTGAACGAGTTCAGATGGTTTCGTTCAATTTCTCCTCTTTCGGTTTTTCCTTTACTTGGTTCCATCTAAACAGTTTATTTAAGCCATTATAGATATGTTTCGATTCTTTTGCTAGTAAGGGCCCAAGAATGGCCAATATTAACACATATAGCGCCGAAAATGGTTTTAAAATCGGTAACAATCCTGCAGATATACCTAAATTAGCTACAATGATCGTGAACTCTCCCCGAGCCATCACCGTAAGACCAATATTGGTCGAAGCTTTATGAGATAGTCCCGCTTTTCGTCCAGCGATCATTCCTGCTAGAATATTCCCTATCATTGTTAACACAACAGCCCCAATGGCGATCCATGCAGCATCACCCAGTGTTAATGGATCAATACTTAGACCAAAGCTAAAGAAGAATATAGCACCGAAGAAATCTCGGAACGGAACCACGAGCTGTTCAATCCTCTTACTATGGGAAGTTTCCGATAGAGCTAGCCCAAATAATAAAGCCCCGATCGCTTCTGCTACGTGCAGAGTCTCGGAAAAACCAGAGATAAAGAACAAGAGTGAGAATACAACGATGATGAATATTTCATTGGATGTGATATTAAGCAGCTTATTTAGCAAAGGCGTTCCTTTTCTTGCGATGACGAAGAATAGTAACATATACCCCATTGAGAGTGCTACAGATAGCAGAATACCACCAATAGACGTTGCTCCCCCTAGGAGTAAACCAGACATCACGGATAGGAAAACAGCGAGGAACAAATCATCAAACAAAATCATACCCAGGATGAGCTCTGTTTCAGAGTTACCTGTCCGTCTGAAATCGACGAGTACTTTTGCCACAATGGCCGTAGAGGATACAGATAACATCCCTGCAATAATTAACGTTTCATATAACGGAAAATCGACCATGAAACCATAAGCTAAACCAATAATAAAATTGATCAGAACATATACCGTTCCACCAAACACAATATTGCGGCCTGATTTAATTAATTTAGATACGGAGAACTCGAGTCCTATATAAAATAATAAAAACAGAACCCCGATCCGTCCTAAAAATGCGATCACTTCATTGCTTTCAATGAAGGTCAAATCAATCAACCCCAGTGTCGGGGCGTGCGGCCCAACGATCATCCCCAAAACAATTAAAAAGGGTATGATTGAAAACTTGAATTTACCTGCAATCAGTGAAAAGATCGCAATAAGTAATAAAGCGGTTCCAACTTCGAAAATCATATGGTCCATACAACTTCATCTCCCTCCTATGTATCATGTTCAGCAGACCAACTTCCATTATAACATTAAATTTTCCACCGATTTTATAAATTAGTGAACTTTTGTAAACTTTTTCGGAAGCTGAAATTGGTCTATAAAAAAAAGACCCTGCATTAAGCAGAGTCCTTGTTTGTCTATAAATATGCTATCTGTTCCAGATCTATCCGTCTTTGAAACCTTCCCGTGTCTACAATTCAGAATTTGAGCTTTGAAAGTTTATCAAGAGTTTGAATTGTTTAGTGTTTGGTTTGTTGGCAGTATTGTACGATCCTGTTGCAAGGACTGTACAACCAAACAAGTTAGTTTTTAGGATAAAGGACATACAAGGATACCCTTCCATGGCCGTTTGCGCTTGTTTTTTATTTAGTCTTATTAGTAGAGAGTTAATTCTTAATAAACACAATCTTCACACCAACAACCTGACTCTGCCCATTCAATGCTTTATACACGCCGTAAGCACCATCACCCATACCCGTACGAGATACAACGCCACCCGTCAGAATACCCGCTTCTTCCCCATTGTCAGTGATATCACAACAGGCTAAATACCATTCGCTATCTGTATCAGCATTACCATCAAGATTAGACACTTCAGAAACTCGGTATTGATTTCTATCAAAAATCCCGGCCTGTCCACTATCCACTCCAACCACAAATGGACACTTGATCCACTCGAGGGATGCCCCCTGTTCAGCAACCGATTGATGATAAGCCGTCAATTTAGCGTTAGCTTCACCCCAATCTGGAATTTCCACCTTCTCTACTTCCGTGTTCCAAGTACCATTCGCAGCAAGCTCTAACACACCCATGATAACGGTATTGGTATCCAGTTCATAACAAGGGTCAGCGACAACCAGTTGCCCAGAATTCACTTCAAAATTACCTAGTTGAATGATCAAGAGAGATTACCTCCATCCAAAATTATGTATGATGTTTTATTTTAGCACAGTCAACTCTTCTAAGATCTAAAAGTGCATGGAAGCATATATAACCTTGACCTCAAACCACCAATAACATATAACTCCAGCATAATAAAAAATTCAAAAATTAAAAATCAAGCAACATTTTTCCTTCTTATGTGTTTATTAAATAAGAATAAAACTATGTGAAATGAAATAAGAGAGTGACCATAACATCAAGAATGATCGCTCATACTAAGACAATGTCGAGTTCAGCAGGTATTCAAATGAATGCAGCCAAGGATTGAAAATGAATAATATAACTATTGGTTTCCCGAGGATACACCGGTTTTATGGGAAGTGAAAATAGGGGGTTATCTCAATTGAACTATTTAATTTTTAATGAGTTTAAAAATGCTTTCCCTGTAAAAAAAGTAATGCTAATTGTTGTACTTATGCTGTTTCCTCTCATTTATTTTTTTATTAGAAAGGATCAATATGAATTTCCTGACGAGCTAAGTATTTTTACATTTATGTTCGAAGGTGTCTTTTCTATGGTATTCGTTTTAGCTGCAACTTTTATCTATGCTCTTCATTTTTCAAGTGAAATTAAAAATAGATTTATTTTTTATGAGAGAACAAGAATGAGTATTCGCAAATTGCTCAGCATCAAACTTACCGTTCTTAATAGTTCGACATTTATCGTATTTTTTCTGTTAGGTATCGGCTACTTCATATTTTCATTTTACATAGCGCCTTCTCTTGAACTTATTAATGCTCGGCCCATAGACAAGCCGATCACTTCAAGACATACGTTTACTCAACTTTTTCAATACGGTCCAGTCGTTTATGGATTGTTATACTCTGGATGGATCGCACTTCATGCAGCCTTGTTTGCTTCCCTTGCTTTCTTTTTTACTTTAATAATGTCAAATGCATATATTGCACTCTCACTACCTTTTTTAATTTATATGATTGGGGCTTTTTTATTACCCAGTATTGATATTAGTTTTATGCCTTTTTGGTTTGTAGATTCAATATTCCCTTTCGGTTATGTTCAACAGCCCATTTGGACTGCATTTGTTCCATTTATAGGACTCTTGTTTGTTTGTATTTTACTATTCGTCTATGTCTATACTCGGGCAGAACGACTGGATAATCTACTATGAATTATTTCAAGAAGTTATTCACCGAATGCTTTACTTTAAAATGGCTTGTACTGTTCATTATTTTGTTCATATTCGGATTTTTAATAAGGCAGCATATGATGATAAACGCATATTACGAACACACAGAGATAAACCAGTGGGATTTCCTTTTTAATTTTTGGGGAGATCCAATGATTATTATCTACTTTTTTATTCCTTTCTGGGTACTTTTCTGTATTCGTTTTATTTTAGATGAATCGCAAAGTCATATGTTGATCCGATTAAAATCCTGGATTGGCTGGATGGGACATATTGTGTTCGAACTACACTTTTTACTGGTTATCGCTATTATGATATGGATCATTGTGAGTTTATTACTGACTATAGGTATTCCATACGAAGATTCTTGGAGTTCATGGGCTCTTAGTAGTAGTTATTCAAATTACCTAGTTTCTCCGTTTACTCATTTACAAACTTCACCGTTAGTGCTTTTTCTCTTACAGATAGCATTATTTGCTGGGTTTATGGGATGTTTATCTATATTACTTAGCGCAGCTTATCTAACTACCGGCAGATCTTTTGTTTTAATCGCACTAGGTCTTTTTCTTTATTTAGGGTCCATCATATCTTTTAAGATGCTGCCTCCTGATTGGATATGGCTTAACGTAACAAGTTACGTGGTCTTAATTTTCTCATATGGAACGTTTCATACGCTATACACAGGATTTATTATGTTATTCCTAATTATTCTACTGTGCTGGACAGCTGCGGCTTTCAAATCTTCAAGACATACATGGAAAAAAAACGTTTCGCTCGATACTCCATTGTTAATTTATTTTTTATTATGTCTATGTGGTTTCTTTATTGGAGGAAGCAATGAAAAGATAACAAGCGTATGGGATCATTTATACTTCACTTTTTTTGGAGTTACACTATCTGGTTTTCGTTTGACAACGTATCTCTATTTTTGCATCGTTTTTTTAGGATTCATCTACTTGTTCCAATTACGTCTGCATCATGTGATGAACGGAAGAATTTATTATATTCTCATCAGGCATAAATCTCTGACAAGCTGGTTTATTACTTTCTTTTTAAAAGGTTGCGTGCTAGCAATATTGCTTATCCTCTCCATGTTATTAATAAATATCTTAGCTGGACTTATCAAGGGGCAAAACCTGACGATTACTTCAACATTTGCAAGCGTTCCACTATTTGAAATATTGTATCATTTTATCCTAAACGGCTTTCTACAACTCGCTAATTATATGTTGCTTTCTTTTATAGCTATCTGGATTTGGAAGGAGTCTTATGGCGGTCTTGTAGCAATTGGTATTTTTCTAGTCGTGGGTCTTCCTAATATAAATGTGAATCAATGGCTTCCTTTTGCTTTAAACAGTTTTGGCTACTTAAGTCCTGAGCATAGCGCATTTCGGATTACTGCTATACTGCTTCTGTTTCTTATCATTGAAATGATCGGAGTTTTATTTATTCTTCGTAAGAGGAAAATTGTATTCTAGAAGGGAGTATTTCGCATGATTATTGCTTTAGAACATATAACCAAATCTTTTAAAGGCCGCCCCCTTTTTGAAGGAGCTACGGCCTCTTTTGATAAAGGAAAAATTTATGGAATCACAGGCCCTAACGGAGCTGGAAAATCGGTATTGTTTAAAATGATCTGTGGTTTTGTCCTTCCTGATGCAGGTACGATTCATATCGATGATTCTTACAAGTCAAAGGGAACACAGTTCCCACAAAAGTTCGGGATCATTATTGATCGTCCAGGTTATCTGGCGAATCAAACCGGACAAGAGAATCTAAAGAGGTTAGCGAATATTCAAGGAAAGATTGGGGAGGAAGAGATACAGGTAGCGATGAAGCGTGTAGGGCTGGATCCTGATACTAAACAAAAGGTCAAAAATTATTCACTTGGTATGAAACAGAAACTCGCGCTTGCACAAGCAATTATGGAACACCAAGAAGTCCTTATATTGGATGAACCATTCAACGGGCTTGATGCCGATAGTGTCGATCAAGTCAGACAATTACTGCAGAATTTTAAAGAACAGGGTAAGACAATTTTGCTAACAAGTCACAATAAGGAAGACATTGATCTGTTATGTGACCATGTTTATCGAATTAACAACTTGAAATTAGAACTAATAACGTTGCCAGGTTAGCCGTGAAGGTCAATATCCCCGTTATTACCTCCCTTTTTCAAAACTGAAATCTCTCTAACTCCATTTTTGTCTCGGGGTGCTGGACTACTTTTCCTCTTTCAAGAGTTACGTATGTTAATTTGAATATCGACGAAAAAACGGAGGGACCTTTATAGGGCTCTCCGTTTGATCTATTGTTTGTTTAAACATGAAAAAGTGTTCTATAACGTCTCCGTACTAAGCGTAAATCCTTCAATCACGACATCTTCATCGACCTCGATCATAATGCATCGTTTCCCTTGGAAATTCACCTGTTTCACATACTTTAAATCCTGCGGGCTAACCGAAATCGTGGCTACCTTGGTATCGATCTTAATCGATTTTGTAGTATATTTCGGCATAACGCTGCTCGCTTTCAGCTCATAGTTCCTATCATCAATAATCGTTTCAAAAGCCCGTTCCACTTTCTCCGGCGTCACGTTCTCTACTCCGCTTACCGTCAGGACACGTTCCAAATCTTTATAATCCAGCTTCGGAGGTTCTTCCTCTTCCTCGTTCGTTTCAATTACATACTGAATCTCTTCGTACACCTGTGCGATGGTGGACGCATCAAGTTCCTCACCCGCCACTTCCTTCACGATGTCCTCGAAGATCGCTCTCTCTTCCAGTGCCGTTACGGACCTTTCGGCAGTTAAGACCTGTTCGATGAAATGCGGATCTGGAAAGTTCGATTTCCCCGTACAGTACAAAATGCGGTTCACATCGGAGTAATTGTCTGTCACGCTAGGATAAAAGAACCCTTGCTCCGGCGAACTGAGCTTGATAATCGGATCTACATTCACATTGTACTTATATTCTCTCTCCACATAGTCAAATAAGAGAGTTTTCTTCTGCTTCTCTGTAGAATTCACACTGCATAGTATGAACGGATGTGCGAATACCTCGTCTTTCCCACTCTCCTCAGCTTCTTCATTTCTAGCTTTGGTCGGCAAGTAGTACTGTCCACGCACGAACGTAATTACGGTATCCCGCTCATATTTGGCATCCACCAACATTTTATCCACGAGCAGGAGCATAAGATCCTGCCATTCTTCTGGATCGCCTGTTACTAAAGCTTGGTGCAACAGCACCTGCGCTGGTTCCTCTGCTTCTTCTTGAAACTTAAGTTCGAACAACTTCTGATCTAATTCACCAGTGAGCAGTTTTTTAAAATTACCCATGTGCAGCTCCTGTTTCTCTCGCTCCACTAATTCAAAAGGATTCCGCTCCCAGTGATATACTTCGTTTGTTTCCTTCATAATGTACACGTTAAGAATATCGTAAATATTCAGTAAATCATGATCCATCTTAAACTGTTTGCGTATGTGCGCGACTTCTTTCTTGTTCATGGTTCGTCAAACATCTCCTAAGAACTAAATTGGTTTTATCAGTATAAACGATATAACCCCCCTTCGCTAGAAGCGGGGTTTATGTTACTTCTCTTCAGGTATGTAACGGAGGTCTTCCATCCAATATTACCAAGTATGCCGATAAGTCCAAGGCAGTCAAAATTAATTATTATGTTAAAGATCGCATGTTATTTATCCATATCGAAAATCATATAAAAACACACTCACAGGAGGTAAATAGTACGGGCATCGGAATTCGACCAATAGTAGTATTATATTTTATATATCTAACATCAAAAGGAGCCTTACTTATGCAAAATATAGAAACTGACCGACTATTATTGAGAAATTTTTCGGAGAAAGATGCGGAGAGCATGCTTGAGTATTTATCCAATCCCAGAGTGAACTGTTTCCTTGGTGATAAAATTTCAACATTGGAAGAAGCCATCTCTCATGCTAATAAAAAGAGTAAAGATGACTCCTATATTGCTGTCTGCCTGAAGGATGGCGGCAATCTGATCGGGGAGTTATTCACTATGAAAGAAGAACCTGACACCTACAATGTAGGATGGAATTTTAACCATAAATATGAGGGTAAAGGGTATGCAAGTGAAAGTGCGAAAGCCTTATTACAGTATCTCTTCGAACAACAAGGAGCGAGAAGAGTGTATGCTTACGTGGAAGACGACAACTTTAAATCCCAGCAGTTATGTGAGAGATTAGGTATGCGAAAAGAGGGCTGTTTCTTGGAATTCATTTCGTTCACCAAATACGAAGATGGAACACCTAAATACGAAAATACCTTCCAGTATGCCATACTTAAAAAAGAATGGTTAAAAACAGATTCATTTCAAAATGATGAAACTTAAAATGAATATTGATTGATTAATCAACACCTGTTTATAATTATAAAAAGAAAATACTGCTGATTATCTTTAGAAAAGATTGGTGACCTAACAATGACTAAAGTGGATAGAAGAGTAACCAAAAGCCAAGAAGCGATCAAAAAAGCTGTGATCGAACTGATGTCTGATAAAAATTTTGATGATATTACCATTCAGGATATTGCTGACCGGGCAAATGTGAACCGAGGAACCATTTATCTTCATTACTCGGACAAGTATGATCTACTGGATAAAATCATTGAAGAACATATTAATAAACTAAGGGTAATGTGCGAATCAGCAGCCGAATTGGATTTAGATTTTGTAGAATCGAATGTAGGCTGGTTCGAATACTTTGAAAGCAACTATACTTTCTTTTCAACGTTATTAGCAAGTACCAAAGCATCTTCTTTTCGTACTCGGTTCCAAGCGCTTCTTATCGAAGAAATGAAAAACGATATTGACACAACAAAAGCGATCAATCGAGAATTGAATGAAGAGGTTATACTTCAATTTATAGTTACCTCTTTTGTAGGCATTGTAGAATGGTGGATCAAAGAAGGGATGCCTTATCCGCCTCGTGTGATAGCAGTACAACTAGGGATTTTGATAGACAGAAATCTATAAGTATCCGAACATGGGGAATGCATTTACTCCACAAGCTATCGATCGTTCTTATCAAAAAAAGAAGTCCTCTGTTTTCCTTCAGGAAAATAGAGGACTTCTTTGAATAATTCAGGATAAATAAGATTATTCCTCACGAGGTAAGATTTTAACGGTTGCACTTACAGGTCCTTTGCTTAACATAGGTGAAAGATACATACTGTTACCGTATTTATCTTTGTAAGCTTTATCAATTTGTTCAGTTAATGCAGCATCCGTATCCATAGGTTGGAATGTAACCTTATACTCTTCACCATTTAACTTTATCTTTCCCGCTTTTTGCCTTACAGCAGATTGATACCATCTTGAATTCTGACCGTTATAGGCTCTGACATATAGATTATTATCTGCAACAACAGACCAAATCCAAGTTGGTGTTCCCGGAGTTTTACCGTCACTGTAAAAGGGTGATATATACATATCATCCGCCTTTGAAAAAGCATCCATTTGCTCTTGGCTCCAATGGGTTTGCATAGCTTTCACCTCCATTTATTTTTATCGTAGATAAGCCGAGGATCATTCTCCTAATATTTTTTTCAGCTAAATTATATGATTAGGCCGTGAATCCACCATCAACGGATATCGCTTGACCAACTATATAGCTTGCGGAAGGAGAGCATAACCAAAGTACAACAGAAGCAACTTCCTCTGCTTTAGCTAGACGGCCAATTGGGACTTGTTTTATTAATTCGTCCATTGCATCACTTTCTGTAGCTAACATATTTTCGACCATTGGCGTTTCGACGATTCCTGGACATACTGCATTAATACGAATTCCTTTTGAAGCATACTCTAAAGCAACGCTTTTCGTTAATCCGAGTACACCATGTTTAGAAGCATGGTATACAGAACGTCCGGGACCACCCATTAATCCTCCCATGGAAGAACAATTAACGATTGCCCCTTCTGTACCCTGTTTTCTTAATTGAAGCAGCTCATACTTCATACAAAGCCAAATACCCTTCGTATTCACATTCATCACTTCATCGTAAACTTCTTCCTTTAAATCAACCGTATCTGTCATGGCGTTTTGAATACCGGCATTATTATATGCATAATCTAATTTTCCAAATGCATCCACTGTTTTTTCTACCATAGCTTTAACAGCTTCCTCATCTGAAACATCACATTGGATGGATATCGCCTGATAGCCCGCGTCTACCAAGTCTTGTGCTTCTTGTTTAGGTTCATTCCTATCAACTAAAGCTACACTTGCACCTTCTTTAGCAAATAATTGGGCTGTTGCCAGCCCCATACCGCCTTTTGCTCCCGTTACAATTACCACTTTATCTTTCATTGTTGTCATAAAAATGCCTCCTCGTAAACACCCTGTTTATTTTATTTTCCCGCCAAATACCGGGAAGAAGCTATGCTCACCATAATTCTCGATGTGCTCCACATTTTTCAAAGTCTCCATATCTGCATCGCTGATCACAAAATCAAGCTCTGCATTGTTTCTCATGTGATCCGGATTTGCCGTCTTAGGAATGACTACAAGACCAAGCTGAATATCATAACGCAGGCAAAGCTGGGCAACAGATACCCCATACTTATCAGCTATTACTTTCGCCTCTGCATGATCAAGGACTGCACCGTGAGCAATTGGTGAATAGGCTTCTACCAGAATGTCATGCTTCTGGCAGAATTCAATTAACTCGAAAGGAGTATTGCTCACATGTGCCAATATTTGATTTACCATGGGTTTGATTTCACAACTTGAAAGAATATTTTCTATATCATCTTGAAGGAAGTTAGAAAGACCAATTGCCTTTGCCTTGCCTGCCTTATAAGCATCCTCCATTGCTGTCCATACTTTTTTGTTTTCCTCGAAGTAACGGTTTTCCTCACGGAACTCCTTCCAAGGCTGTGGACTGTGGATAATCAGAAGGTCAATGTAATCCAGTCCCATCTTTGCTAAAGACTCATCAATGGACTGTGTAACTGCATCATAGGTCTTTGCTTCTGCAGCCACCTTTGTCGTGATAAAAAGTTCTTCCCTTGCGACACCGCACGAACGGATTCCTTCACCTACACCAGCTTCATTCATATAAGCCTGAGCAGTATCAATATGATGATATCCGATCGATACCGCATCACGAACTGCCTGTGCTGTCTGTGCATCGTCAAGCAGCCATGTACCAAGACCTAATTTGGGAATTTCTATGCCATTTGATAATTTGAAAGTTTCGTTAAACATACTTTTTCCCCTTTCATATTAGGAATTTTTTAATGTAATTCTTTGAATGACTCTATTTTATTGTTTCCAAGGTGCTAAGCTAAATTCACCTACAAATCAATACTCATTGATTAATCAACATCTGTCTATAATTATAAATGGATTAAAATAGCGTTCAATGGTTAATTTAGCGCAATTCGTTGATTACTCAACACATCAATAAATATTGTTGATTTTTTTGGATAATGGGGAGATAAACCTAAAATAGTTAGAAGAATAGCCAAAAGCCAAGCAGCTAACGGAATAATTTATTCGCGGCAAATAGATAAACGAGGGTGTGCTGAAGTCATATATTGATATAAAAATAGGGGAAGAAATGAATGCATCTGGGCTTATCCCATCTCCATTTTTTCTTCCCCGTTTTGCTATGCAACAACAATTTTATATGCCAATGCGTGCAGAAAGTATTAAATTGTCTACCAAATTTGTTCTTACAAAATCTTTACTTACGAAGGATAGCTATCTAACCCTGCATATATATCAATACAGGCCTTCGATATGTCCCTCCTCATCCAGCCTTATGCGCCATGCCGCCGGCTCTTCAGGCAGCCCTGGCATCGTAACTACTTTCCCGGTCAGAACGACAATAAATCCTGCGCCGGCCGACCAGCGAATATCTTGCACCTCAATTGTGAACTGTTCTGGCGCTCCAAGTTCAGCAGGTCGGTCTGTAAACGAGTATGGTGTCTTCGCCATGCAGACAGGAAGGTCACGCACGCCAAGCCGCTCTAATTCCTGCAGTGCTCGCCTCGCAGCTGGGCGATAATTGACTCCAGCTCCGCGGTAGATTCGCGTAACGATCGTCTCAATTTTTTCTGTAATCGGCATGTCATCAGGATAAAGCAACTGGAACGTATCCGCTGCCGATCCGTCAGCCAGCTCCGCCACTTCCTGCGCCAACTCGCGGCAGCCTTCGCCGCCATGTTCCCAGGCATCTGAGATAATCGCCTTCACACCAAGCTCTGCACAGAGATCCGCAACCTGCGCCAGCTCTGCCTCTGTATCTGCCGCAAAGCGGTTAATCGCAACGATTACCGGTACACCGAAGGTACGCATGTTTTCCACATGGCGACGTAAGTTACTGAATCCGTTATGTATCGCCTCAGCATTCTCCGTCAGGAGTTCCTGCTTCGGTACACCGCCATTGTATTTTAACGCACGTACGGTCGCGACAATGACTGTAGCTGCGGGATGCAAATTTCCCATACGACACTTAATGTCCATGAATTTTTCCGCGCCCAGATCTGCACCAAATCCTGCTTCCGTTACGACGTAATCCGCCAGCTTGAGAGCATGGCGAGTCGCCCGTATGCTGCTGCATCCGTGGGCGATATTCGCAAACGGCCCGCCGTGAACGAACACCGGGTCGCCTTCAATCGTCTGTACCAGGTTCGGATGAATTGCATCTTTAAGCAGGGCACACATCGCGTCCACCGCCCGAAGCTCACCCGCCGTCACTGGCCGCTTGTCCATGTCGTATGCCACGACGATTCGGCTGAGCCTCTCTCTTAAATCATCCATATCTTCAGCTAGACACAGCACTGCCATTACTTCTGAAGCCGTCGAAATAAGGAAGCCATCTTCGCGCACAGTGCCGTTGTTATCGCCGATGCCAATGACAATCTGACGCAGGGGTCGATCATTCATATCAAGCGCCCGTTTCCATACAATGCGAGCCGGGTCAAGACGCAACTCGTTTCCTTGGAAAATGTGGTTATCTATGAGTGCCGCGAGCAGATTATGTGCTGATGTAATCGCATGGATATCGCCCGTAAAGTGGAGATTAATGTCCTCAGCCGGCACAATCTGTGCTTTACCACTGCCTGTCGCTCCGCCTTTCATTCCCATGCATGGTCCGAGCGATGGCTCACGCAGTGCGGCTGCGGCTTTTCTTCCAATCCGATTCAAACCTTGCGTGAGTCCAATCGTTGTGAGCGTCTTGCCCTCCCCTGCTGGCGTTGGATTCATCGCGGTAACGAGGATAAGCTTTCCGTCTGGCCGCTGTGAGATGGATTCCCATACATCCTCGGATAATTTTGCTTTCCACTTTCCGTAAAGTTCAAGCTGATCCATATCCAGCCCTAGCTTTGCTGCAACTTCTGTAATTGGTTTCATAGATGCCTTCATACCTCTCCTGTTTAATTCACTATTCAAAATGTTAACATGAATCCACAAGCTCTCAAAAATACTGCTCCATATACATCCGGTCGTTCTCTATCTCTTACGCTATTCCTCCTATATTATAAAAAAAATCCCCCCAAGATAGTTAACCTTCTTGAGGCGATTTTAGTACAGGCTCATTTTTCAAAAGAGGGTACAGATTAGTAATTAAGCTAATTTACTTACCCTAGTGAACCTTGCCAGTGCTTCAGCCAGTTACCGTTCGTACTCCACGAATGTTTTTCCGCCATTAAAGTAGCGGGTTCTCGTGTTTTGCTTTCAGAATCGACCAGCGCCGCTCCACTTCTTTCTCAAATTCACCAAGCATATCTTTATTTTCATCCTTAAGCAAATGTCTTGATTTGCCCATATATTTCAGCCAGTCGGCGAGCGGAATCCGTTTCTTCTTCGCATCAGGATCATACGTGATATTCGTTTCTCCCTGCTCCACTTCATACAGAGGGAAGAAGCATGAATTCACAGCCGCACGGACGATATTTTCCCCATCCTTGTCGCTCGATTTCCAGTTCAGCGGGCATGTGATCAGCAGCTTGCCGTAGACGGTACCTACATTTTGGGCGTACCACTGCGCTTTTGCCGCCTTTTTCACAAGATCCTGCGGGAATGCTTCTGTCCCTGTAAATACATACGGAATATGCGCCGCTGCCATCATTTGCACCGTATCTTTGTGATGGAATGGTTTGCCCTGCTGCTGTTTGCCAACGCCGGAGGTGCTGGTCATGTGGCCTAAAGGCGTTGAGTACGAAAGCTGTGCTCCCGTGTTCATATAGCCTTCATTGTCGTATTCCAGAATGATCAGGTTATGGCCCCGTAGCGCCGTCCCGATTGCCGAACCCATTCCGATGTCCATACCGCCGTCCCCAGTCACCATGACAAAAGTGAAATCCTCGGGAACTTCGATTTCTCCGCGGCGTTTCTTCTCGAGGAATGCCTCTACTGTACCGGATAAAGTAGCCGGTCCGTTCTGGAACAAGTTATGAATGAAGCTCTGTTTATGCGAGTTATACGGATAACCCGTTGTGGTGATATAAGCGCAACCAGTATGGAATAAAGTAACGACATTGCCTTCAATCCCTTTGAAAAAGAGCTCCAGTGCCGGGAAAATACCGCAGCCCGGGCAGGCTCCATGACCCGAAGCAAACCGTTTCGGTTTGGCGGCAAGTGCCCGCATCGGCGGCACTCTAACAGCCAGCTTGTTTGTCGCCTCATCCACCTTTACGGTGATCAGACCGGATTTAAAGCTGTCCCCGTTCATCGGCGCAATGACCGGCTGCAGCTTTTTCACCTCATCTCCTGGTGTTTGGCCGTAATAATCAAACGGCACCTTCGCATAGCCCAGCTCCATTGCCTCGATCGCCAAGGCAAAGAAAGCTTCCGCGTCATCCGCGTAATAATCCTTCCCGCCAAGGCCAAATATACGGGAAAGCACAATCGGCTGCGGTCCGCGTAGATCCTGTAAGGCCGATTTGACCTCATGCGTCAGATTGGCGCCGTTCGCACCATAAGAATCGGCACGTTCACCCACAAGCAGCGCTTTGACACCTGTCAGCGCTTCGCGGATTTCTTTTGCCGGGAACGGACGGATAATATTCGGGCTGATCACGCCCGCTTTAATCCCTTTTGCGCGCAGCCGGTCTACGACGTCTTTAGACGATTCAGCCGCCGAATTGAGCAGGAATAAAGCTACTTCCGCATCTTCCATGCGATACAGATCTAGCGGCGAATAGGATCTTCCGGACAATGCAGCATACTCCTCCGCCACTTCCTTGAATACCTCGCCCGCACGGTACATCGCGTTTGACTGCTGATAGTGGTTGTTGATCAAATCGTCGCCGTTCATATAAGCCCCAACAACGATCGGATTGTTCTCGTCCAGCACATGCGGGAATGCTGGCGCCTGCTCCCCTACAAACTCCTGCACGGTTTCTCGGTTCGTGAATATTTGTACCCGGCGTTTTTGGTGCGATGTGAAAAAGCCGTCATAAGCCACGATAACCGGCAGACGTACGTCTTCATGTTCAGCAATACGCAGTGCCATGATATTGAGGTCATATACTGCTTGCGGCGAACGGGCCGTCAGTATTACCCAGCCAGTGTTCAGGCCGTAATAAAGATCTGAATGGTCCCCGCGAATATCCAATGGGCCGCTGACCGCACGCGTTACCAGGTTCATGACCATAGGAAAACGAGTACCCGCCTGTACGGGAAGCTGTTCAATCATATATAGGAAACCGTTCGCGCTAGTGGCGTTAAATACCCGTGCTCCGGCAGCAGCTGCACCGTAACAGATCCCGGCAGAGCCGTGTTCACCATCAGCTGGAATCAGTTTGATATCGTGTTCGCCGCGCGTACGCATCATGTCAAGATATTGAGCGATTTCCGTAGACGGCGTAATCGGGAAATAACCCATTATATGATAGTTGATCTGGGCAGCAGCCATAGCTGCCATTTCGTTGCCTGATTCAAAGACCGCTGTCTGAGCGGCCGGCATCTTTTTCTCCGTTGTTTCTGTCATTTGCATGTTCATGATTTGACTCCCTCCGCAGTTATATAGGGGAATGATTGCGGCACCCGGTGCTGCTGCGCATAATGCGACTCTTCCAACATGGCAGACAAAGCGCTCGTCGGACAAGCTTCCACACATTTTAGGCAGCCTTTGCAGTACTGATAATCGATGCCTTTCATAAACATCTGCAGGTTGCCGCGTTTATCCGGTTTCTGTTCCCATACGATGCAGAAGTCCGGACATACCGTATCGCAGGCGGCACAGTTAATACAGTCCTCCTGCTTGTATTCCGGCAAATAACCTTGCCGGGAGCTGCTAAGATCCTTCAGTACGCTGTTTGCTGTAACCTTCAGTATTCCGCCCCGCTCCTGCGTTTCATATCCGAGGATGGGCTGTGGTCTTACGAAGGCCGCCTGGTCCATAAGCTCTGTGCCATTTTCTAAAGAAAGGAACTGGACTTCGTTATATCCTCTATCAAAAGTACGCAAATTCGCTTCCACGAAATGTGGGAGCTTTTTCTCAAACGTTTTACGGATAACCTGCCGCATATCGTCCGGGTTAAGGAAACTGCAAATCCGGAACAAGGCACCAAGCATCGCCGTATTGACTTTCGTTTTTTCCTCAACGGCAATTCTTAGCGCATCGATCGCGGCCAGCGTACCTTGCGTCATGTTCAGATCTGCGGCTACTTCGGAAAGTTCTCGCGCTGTGTTCACAAGCACCGTTCCATTAGGCCTTAATCCGCTTATCACATCAACTGTTTTATATAATGCTTCATGAAATACGCCGACTACATGCGGCTGCTCAATGGGACTGTGATCACGGATTTCGACTTCTGGATCACAGAATCTTACGAAACTCTTTACCGGTGAACCTTTTTTCTCCGAACCATAGCTAGAAAAATTGGAACCGTTCAGACCAGAGCCAGTCACTCCAGCTTCGGCCAACATTTTTCCGGCCAGGTTGGCACCAAGCCCGCCGATGGATTCAAGACGGATCTCATAAAATCCCAGTTCATTTTTTTGAGGTAAAATCGACATCTTCTCTCCTCATTTCTTCTAGGGTCAATGATACCAGTTTAAAAGAAGAGACGAACGTGGGTTGTGATTTTACTCACAACCTCAAAAATAGTGATTCCAATCACCCATACGGCTTTAAGGGCGGGGTATACTGACTTCTGACAGTCCAATTGAAGGGCAAACTTATACTGAATCAAACGATAAAGAATGACATGAAAACAGGAGGAAAGATAATGAAAAACAACGTGACAGAGCAGACCTTAAACCATCAGCCGTCCATGTTCTGCTTTCAATGCCAAGAGGCATCCAAAGGAAATGGCTGCACCCTTATCGGGGTATGCGGCAAACCGCATGATGTGGCAAACCTGCAGGATTTGCTGATTTATCTGCTGAAAGGTATCTCTTATCTCAGTCTGGATGTAAGGCTGCCAGAAGTGCTTGAACAGCGTATATCGCTGTTTATCATGGACTCCTTGTTTACAACGATTACGAACGCTAACTTTGACCGCGATGTTTTTGTAGGAAAAATAAGAGAAGCGATTGCGCTCCGCGGCGAGGTGCGAGGCTATTATAATGAACAATATCCGGACCGAGCTGCGAGTCTCCCGGATGCTGCTGTGTGGGAAGCGGATAACGAGGCTGCTTTTGATGAAAAAGCACGTACGGTTGGTGTCCTCTCCACACGTAACGAAGACATCCGCTCGCTGCGCGAATTGATTACATACGGCCTCAAGGGGATGGCTGCGTATACGTATCATGCGCTTCACCTGGAGAAGGATGACAACGAACTGAACCGATTTATGCGCCGGGCGCTTGCAGCTACGCTTGACGATAGCCTAGAAGTACAGGATCTCATAGCTTTGACGATGGAAACTGGGAAATACGGTGTAAACGCAATGGCGATGCTTGACGAAGCAAACACTTCCGTGTACGGAAATCCGGAGATAACGAAGGTAAATATTGGGGTTAGAAACCGTCCCGGCATACTCATCAGCGGTCATGATCTGAAGGATTTAGAAGAACTGCTGAAGCAGACGGAAGGAACCGGCGTGGACGTGTATACGCACAGTGAAATGCTCCCTGCTCACTATTATCCAGCGTTCAAGAAATATGAGCATTTTGTAGGTAATTACGGAAATGCCTGGTGGAAGCAGACTAGCGAATTTGCAGCCTTTAACGGACCGATTCTCATGACAACCAACTGTATCGTTCCGCCGAAGGATAGTTATAAGGACCGTATTTATACAACGGGCAACACCGGATTTCCGGGCGTCCGTCATATTCCAGAAGGAACGGATGGCGCTCCAAAGGATTTCTCTGCGCTGATCGAACAAGCAAAAGAATGCCCAGCTCCAACAGAACTTGAAACAGGCGAGATCATTGGCGGCTTCGCTCATGCTGCTGTGATGAACGTGGCCGATCAAATCGTCGATGCTGTGAAAACTGGCGCGATCCGCCGATTCTTCGTCATGGCCGGCTGTGACGGGCGGATGAAGTCCCGCAATTATTACACCGATTTTGCAGCCGAGCTTCCGAAAGATACGGTCATCCTGACCGCAGGCTGTGCCAAATACAAATACAATAAGCTGGATCTAGGCGATATCGGCGGTATTCCGCGGGTTCTGGACGCTGGGCAATGCAATGATTCTTACTCCCTGGTCGTTATTGCTTTGAAACTGAAGGAAGTATTCGAACTTGAGGATATCAATGAATTGCCGATTTCCTACAACATTGCTTGGTATGAGCAAAAAGCAGTTATCGTGCTGCTTGCCCTGCTTTATCTTGGCGTCAAAAATATTCATCTCGGCCCTACGCTTCCTGCATTCCTGTCGCCTAACGTTGCCAAAGTACTCGTAGAGAACTTTGGAATCGGCGGTATTACTAATGTAGAAGATGACATGAAAATGTTCCTAGGTGCCTAATAAATAACCCGTATTTGTTTGCTAAACGAACACAAAAAAAGAAGACTCACAGGACCTAAACTGTACCCTACAGAGTAGACACTTTGAAAAGAGTCTATCCTGTGGGGGACAGTTTAACCATCCTGTTGTCTTCTTTTTTTATACTTAAAGTCAGTGAATTCACATTTCACTTACAGTTAAGAGATCCAAGACAATTGTTAGTTCATCTACTCTTGAATACTCTATAATGAAAGTTATTTATTATTATAATGTACTACGCCGTAGTTCATAAAAATACTGAACAATGGGATGCTTTAACTTTATCTTCTCGGACATGTTTAGAATTCGTTTCTTCCCAACTCGTCTGTCGATTAATGCTAATACATTCAATAAGATATCATTGCTTTCTAGGTTATCCTCTATGGAAGTAGATAAGTACTTTGTTGCTACAACGACAAAATTAGATTTAGTTAAGGTTGCTTGGGCTGTCAAAAGCTCCTTAGCAAGTAAAGTTATTTTCTTCTTTCTTGCAATTACGATTAAACGATCCTCCGGAACGGTTCCCTTCGTATCTTGTCTGACCTCTTCAATCTCTTCATTGCTAATCGGGACTTCAATAGTTGAATCACTCTTAATTTCCTGTTCTGTCTGATACCATCTGATCGTGTTATTTGGATCACTCATGTTGAGTACATTCTTCTTATCAACGGAAATATAACAATTCCCTGATTTACCAAGTAAATAATGATAACTTGTTGCACGGTATTCGACTCTTCCAACTAACGCAGGACAGAGAAAACTCTCCAGTTCTTTCTTCAATTTACTCCAGGACATGTATCCTCCTATTTCTTAAAGCCTAAACTACCTATTTTTGCGGTTGCCCGGCTTTCTATGCTTTCTTTTCGTATGATGAGACATTCATTAACTTAAAACACTTTGTATCATCCATTCAGGCCTTCCCCCGATTCTATCATAACTTTATTTAATTTTCAGCACGTTCCTCTATGCATAGAAAAAAGACTGCCGATAAGTACCATCGACAGTCCGTGTGAGAGAATCTACTTCCCTCTTCAACTTAAATTTACATAGGACTAAAGCAACCAAAGGTATGATGAAATCGATTCAACTAACCCCAATATTGCGCTGCAATACGTTGTCCTTGATTAATTTTCGCCCACTGTTCATCTTCCGTGAGTTCATTACCGCCATCACAGGACGCAAAACCGCATTGGTGAGAAAGTAATAAACGATCCTTATCAATGATTTTCGATGCTTCATCAAGCATTCTGACTACACGAGCCTCATCGTCAAGCGTATTGGTTTTGGAAGACAACAATCCAAGTACAATTTCTGTTTCAGGCTTATCTTTGAAAACGGCAAGTGCCTCAAGTGAGCCTGCACGTTCATCATCCCATTCAAGGAAAAAGCGATCGTATTTCAGCTGCTTCAAGAACAGATTCGCAATCTTGGCATAGGAGCCGCCGCCCATATTACGGGAATCATAGTTACCACGGCAGTTATGTGTCCACATTTTGAGACCTAAGCTATGGCCATAATCAATGATTGTGTTGTTAATGTCAATAAATTCGGTAGCAAGAGCCTGCACTTCCTCTTGATCGATATTCTCGCCCGTATAAGGAGAGTTCGGGTTATCATCTGCAAATAGCTCCCATAGGCAATCGTCGAATTGCAGAATTTTTCCTCCTACAGCGGCAAAATCCTCTACAAATTCCTTATAAGCCTTAACGAGACCATCTTTAAGCTCATGTCGATCTTTATATACGGCTTCCGCGCCGCCAATGTTATCTGACCAAGATAATTCCCCAAAAATATGGGATGGAGATGGTACGCACAGCTTCGTTTCATGGTCACCCGCAGCGGCTTGTAGTTCTTTATACACTTGAATGAAATGATGGTTTTTACCGCTTAATTCGCCTGTAATACGTAGTCCAATATCTTTCCGAGTCTCATATTTTGAAGCTCCATCCGTATCTCTGAAAAAGTATCCATGATCCGCGATATAGCGGCTAACTCCCTCAAAGCCCCAGACAAAATCCAAATGCCACATCGATTTGGAATACTCTCCATCGGTAAGAATGGATACACCATTTTTAATTTCTTTATCGACTACAGATTTAATTGCATCCGTTTCACACTGCTCATATCCCTCGAAATCTTGGTAAAAGGGATAAGTGATATCATCACGGTGTTCAATCTCATGTTTATATTCTAATAAGTCCGACGGACGCAGCAAGCTACCTACGATTTGAAATCTATTGCACATTTACATTTCCTCCTTGTTTGTACATCTCGTTATGTATTGTTTTGATTCTAGCATGGAGGAATACGATCCACATAACACTTAAAAGTAATACCTGGTTATAGCTAAAAGCTATAACCAGCAACTAAGCTTACCCTATAGTTATTATCGTTTTCTTAAAGGGTGAGTCATATAGACGAATTGTTTTGTTCCACAGAAATGCTGTATACTCAGGAAAAATATAGGATGGGAGGAACACAAATGAAAGATATCATTGTAGAACTTAAGAAAATGTCTCAAAAAAAGGGATTCGAAAATAAAGACGATTTTCAACAACTGCTGGAAAAATGTAAGGATATAGAGTTAACAAGTACAGATGTTGATTTTTTAACAGAACTATATTTTCCAGCCAAAAATTTGTATATTCGTAACACCATATTGAAGGCACTTGTATTTTGTGAGGATATCAATTTAAAAGATTTTTTTCTCAAAGCTTTTAAAAAAGAGCGTTATCTAGATATGAGATTGACTGCAATTCGAGGATATGCAAAGTATGCTACTGAGAACGAAGTCGAGAAACTGATGTCTAAATTCACAGAAATTCTCATGAAGCGCCCTGAAAGCACACCATTTAACTATCAAGAATATGAGCTGCTTCGTTCTGCTTTTGGTTTACCCTATTTAGTAGATAAATATGGATATGATTGTTTTATTCAGGCGTATGAACAGGAAGAAAAACAATATCATGCCATGCCAGATGCTTTTAAGGGACATTTTACACTAAATGAAAGAGGAGATATTGTCCAGCTTCGATCCTTAGCAGAAACCAAGAGAATGCTTGATGGATTTAAGAGCAGCGTAGACTAATATTTGCTCAAGAGGGTGTTCTATTGTAAATAAGCGAAATACGCTGAGTATGATCGGTGCATTTTTCTATTCATAAAAAAGACTGCCGATACATACATCGACAGTCTGAGTGAGAGAAGCTACTTTCCTCTTTAACTTAGTTACATATTACTTGCCCAAATTCCTGAGCAGTACATTGTCCTTGTTTAATCTTCGCCCATCGTACATCTTCTGAGAGTTCATTACCGGTATCACTCCATATGGTTTGCTTCAAAATGATCAAGCAATGCACGTACTTCATCTGTAGATTTCGTGTTCATCAATTGATTTCTGAGTTCGCCTGCACCACGGAATCCTTTGACATATATTTTGAAGAAACGATGAAGCGCTGAAACGGAACGAGGCAATTCTTCTATATATTGATCATGCAGATCAAGCTGCAATCTTAGGAGATCCAGGTGTTCCTTACTGCTATGCTCTTTCGGTTCTTTCTCAAAAGCAAACGGATTTTTAAAAATACCGCGCCCAATCATCACGCCATCGACACCATATTTTGTGGCAAGCTCCAGCCCCATTTGACGGTCAAGAATATCACCATTGATTGTAAGTAAGGTGTTTGGCGCTATTTGGTCACGTAATTCCTTAATCTCCGGAATGAGCTCCCAGTGCGCATCGACCTGACTCATTTCATCTCTTGTACGTAAATGGATGGAAAGGTTCGCGATGTCTTGTTTTAGAATATGAGTTAACCACTCTCTCCACTCATCTACTTCCTTAAAGCCAAGGCGTGTTTTCACACTTACTGGCAGGCCGCCCGCTTTTGCCGCCTCTATAAGTTCTGCCGCAAGATCTGGGCGAAGAATGAGGCCGCTGCCTTTCCCTCTTTGTGCGACATTCGGAACAGGACAGCCCATATTAATATCAATCCCTTTAAAGCCCATCTCCGCTAAGCCAATACTCATTCGCCGGAAATTCTCAGGTTGATCCCCCCAAATATGGGCAACTAATGGCTGTTCATCCTCCGTAAACATTAAGCGTCCGCGAACACTCTTCAATCCTTCTGGATGACAGTAACTCTCTGCGTTTGTGAATTCAGTAAAAAACACATCAGGTCTGCCTGCTTTAGCTACAACATGTCGGAATACCACATCCGTTACATCTTCCATTGGAGCTAGTACGAAAAAAGGTTTAGGTAAGTCATTCCAAAAATTTTCTGACATATTTAAATTTCATATCCTTTCATTAAAGGTACATCTCAGATGCTGAATTAATATTAATAACGAAAATAGTTCAATTTCTTTCACACATATTCAATAGAATACACCATCTGTCCCCAATAAGAACTAGCATCTATTTGGACTTTCGAGTAAATGTTTTAAATCATTTTTACAGTATACCCTAGCTTTATTCATTTATCATCAACAAGGTCCTCTTCGAAAAATAGAAGCAAATCTTGAATTTCTCTCATCTCTTATCCGTTTTTTTAATACAAAAGAGCCCTTCCCAGGACTCTTCATTCGTTACATTTTTGAGTTGTATGTAGCTTTATCTGTATGCAGCGCTGTTTTAACATCCTAGGAACATTCCTTATGATAAAGTATGGACAGATTACTCCGTAAAAAATAAATCATACAATTCTAATCCTAGAATTTTTCTACAAATTAAAGCCACTCCACCGAGCAATGTTAATTTATGAATATGATCATCAATGGAAATAACTTGGGTTGAGCCTCGTGGATCAAGTGCCATATATTCTTTATTAATCTCGTCTAATAAGTATGGAAAGAAGGCAATAAACCTGGATGAAAGAAACACCGCGTCTGGTGCACTATATTGTACTGAATTGTAAGTAATTTGTGCGATAGCTGAGGCCCATTCCTTCATAATCGCAGTTACTTGCTCATCCTTTTTATCCATAAGTATAATAAAATCCTCTAAAGTAAAGTTCGGAATGTTTTTCAATTTACTAATCTGATCGAGCACCGCTTTTTCAGAATACACTTCTTCTAATCGGCGTTTCTTTTTATTATCTGAAATGATGATCGATCGCCCAATCTCACCAGCCAAACCATTTAAGCCTTTATACAAACTCCTATCAATAATCGTTCCTACACCGATTCCGTTATGAATGTTGATGGCTAGAATATTATCAAATTGAACATCATGAGCATGCTGATAAAAGTCTCGGATATAAATAGCAGTGAGATTTGCTTCATTTTCTATGATGACAGGAACATCTATAAGTTCCTTTAACGCATCGATTAAATTAAAGGTTTGAAAATCTAAGAAGGGACTATACAAAATTTGATTATTAAAAACTGGCGCATGCACAGAAATAGCGATTCCTATTAATCCATGAATGGTATCATCAATTTTCAAATTTACAATAATATCTTTCATGACTGCAAAGATATCCTTAGCTTTGTTCGTATAAATTTTGATGGAATCATGATGAATGAGCTCGCCATTGATATAATTTATGGAGTATCTTAAATGTTTAACTCCCATATCAAACGCCAGTACAAACCCATATTTGCGATTAAAGCGTATTAAGTTTGGTCTTCGCCCACCAATATTAGACGCTTCACCTATTCCTAACTCTTCAATTAAACCCTCGTTGTGAAGCTCACGAACAATAGAAGAAACTGTGGATTTTTGAAGATTGATTTTGTCAGCTATTGAACTTCTAGATGTCTGATCAGTATCAAATAAAGTTTTTAATACTAATTTTTTATTATTTTCTCTCATTACATCCTGATCAGTTTTCTTAATCATTTAATTATAATTCCTTTCAAATATTGTTCAGTTAGAAGTATAGCATATTGGACAAGTTATCTAAAAAAATAGTTGAAAGATTTAATCTCCCAACTATTTCTTAGTTTCACGATTCTGTTTTATTTTTCTTCAAGTTCTTTATACATAAAATAGTCGAAGTCCGCTGGCAATTCATAACCGGAATAATCAACATTAGCCATTCCAACAAAAGCTCCAGTGAAGAATCCTCCATAGGATTGAACCACATAATCATCAGACAAAATTGCTGCATCCAACGTCAAGTCAATATCAGTCCAATGCTCATTATCAAAAGAATAGGCATAGGTATAGGTCTCTTTTCTAACTTTCACTTTAAAATGCACATAATCAACGTGATCAGGTACTTTAATGGCTTTATCCTTAAGGAAACTTGTGAGTACTCCTCGATCATTCTGAGTCACTTCAATGACTCGTCCATTAATTTCATTCCAAGTTACGTGAATCATAGACCAATGCTTCGTATTATAGTAATTTACGAGTCCAGACATCTGCTGAAATGTAAAAGGGGAATACGCTACTGCTGTTTGAGCATCAAAATAAAAGGATTGCCAACGTCTTGCTACAAGCGACTGTTCATGTTCATTTGTTAAAGAGCCTTTACCAAATAAGCGCAAATTCCCAGGCTTTTCTGTAAGTGAACCTATTTTCTCATCAAATGGAACTCGTAAGGTATTAAAATTAATATTTAAAGTATCGGAGTCAAAATCATCCTTCTCTGGATAGGTTGGAGCATATTTTGTTTCAACACACCCTTTAGGGGCTTCAACAAAACGACTTCCCTGCTTGCCGCCTACGATATGCGGCCATTTATCATCATCCCACTCAACTTTTTGAATTGCTGTTTCTCTTCCTAATGTACACCAGCCGCGCGGATCACGGCTCGATTCTGTCTCACGATGCCATGGGCGTCCCGTCAAATGTGCAAAATACCATTCTCCTGATGGAGTATCTACTAACGAACCATGTCCACATTTTTGAAGCTCATTATTAGGCGCATCAAATGCAGTCAAAAATACATCACCAGGTTGTGTTTCATAAGGACCAAATAATTCTGCAGACCTAGCAACTACCTCTTGATGAGAATAAACCGTGCCTCCCTCAGCACAAAATAGATAATATTGTCCAAACAACTTATAGATATGAGGACCTTCTACTAATTTAACATCGGTTCCCATATAAATGATTTTTGCAGTCTCAGGAAGCATTCTCTTTTCTTCAACCGAATATTCCGTAAGTTTAATTCCGTTAAAAGGATGACGATATTCTCGATGATCCCATTCCATTTGGACAAGATATTTTTTTCCATCATCGTCATGAAACAGGGAAGCGTCAAAACCCACTCCATTTAACTTGATTGGATCACTCCATGGACCGTTAATGTTTTCTGCAGTAGTTAAATAATTGGTCATATCTTTGAAGGCGCCTTCAGTAACTTTCACATCGGTATAAACAAGCCAAAACTTCCCGTCAGCATAGGATAAATCAGGGGCCCATATACCTGCTGAATCCTTGTTTCCTTTCATATCTAGCAGCACCTTCGTGGAAAGCGGGTGAGTGATAAGCCGCCAATTGACCAGATCTTTAGATTCATGGATCTGAACGCCTGGAAACCATTCAAATGTAGAAGTTGCAATATAGTAAGTATCATCAACTCTTATAATTGAGGGATCTGCATTAAAACCTTTTAATACTGGATTATTAATTTGCATGAAAATTTCCTCCTTATACCTCTATTATTTAGTAACAATCGCCTAAAACATTGACCCATCCCTTAGATACTATGGCGAGCCTCGATTTCTTTATTGATTTCATAAACTTGTTCATCAGTTAAATTGTATTTAGAAATAATAATCATAGCTAGAATTAACAAGATAGCAGGCAGAACAGCAACTAACCACAATATTCCTTGTTGTGCGAAGCTAGATTGTACTTCACTTCCAGCTACATACCCTGTAAAGCTTAGAACAAAGCCAGGAACGACACCGCCTAACGCCATACCAAATTTGAAAAAGAATCCAGTTAAAGCGTTCACAACTCCCGATATACGCCGTCCTGATTGAAGCTCACCATATGAAATAACTTCTGGAACTAATGCCCACATGTATCCGGTTGCAACAATTACGCCCGTAGATTTAATGAATTGAGCAATAAGAACCCATGTAATATGATCTTGTGGATTTGGAATGAAATATATAAAGAGCATCCCAATAATCGCTATACTTAAAAACACCAGGAACATACTTTTTTTACCGATTGCTTTCTTGATTTTAGGTACTAAAGGTAAAAAGATAAATGCCGGTATAGACCCTAGTGCATTAAACCACTGAACATAATCTGATGCTTGTACAACATACTGCATATAATAGGCTCCGCCTGCATTACCGATCGACATCATGGCAAAAGCGGTTATAAAAAAGAATGCTAGAATTCGTAATGGTTTATTTCGTTTAAATTCAGTCACCAAATCTGAAATCTTGACTTCATCTTGCTTTGAATCATCCATTACAACTCTTTCTTTCGACTGAGTAAAACAAAACAATAAGATAAGAAAACCGACACCTGCATATATAGCCATTGTTATGAGCCAGCCAGAAGCACTTGATTTCGTATCCCATGTACCATCGGAAGAGAACAACTTAACGAGTACGGGCACTCCATAGGCAACTGCAAGACCACCCAAATTGGCAAGGAACATACGTGTTGAAGTTAATTTCGTAATTTCGTCATTGTCACGAGTTAATGAAGCATTTAGTGCACCATAAGGTACATTCAATAAGGTATAAAGCATAGATAACCCAACATAAGTCACATACGCATAAATTAAACTACCGGAATAACCATTCCAAAATACTAATACGGCCAACACTGATAACGGGAATCCAGCAAATACTAAGTAACCTCTATATTTACCAAAGCGTGTGGTATTTTTATCTACAACTGCACCAACAATTGGATCCCAAATAGCATCAATAATTCGTACAACCAAAAACATCGCAGCTGCAGCCCTAGGATCTAGTCCATATACATTGGTGTAAAAAAACAATAAATACGTTGATACCGTATTATAAATGAGATTCTGTGCCAAATCACCGGAACCAAATCCTATACGCTGCAATCTGGATAGTTTATAAAAGCCCCTTTCACTGTTTCTTGTCATACTCGATTCCATAAGTTGTCCTCCTTAGCTCATCATGATGCTGGAAAGCGTTTTCTTCAATTTGATTTTACCATAGTTGGTTCGACGGAGCAACTAAATACCTATAAGATTGTATACTTACCTGCTTAATGCAGCTTAGCTATTTTACACGCTCTTAGCTCTCTAATATAATTCCATTTGACCTCCAGCGTTTTTCATCCCATATTTCAAGGTCTTCACCAATGCATTCGTCCCACTCATAAGAATCGCTATTACTTGTTCTTCTTAAGCGGAACCCATTAAAAAACCACCAATTAAAAAGCAAATGCCTTTCAATTGATGGTTTAAAAACTTACTTTGTTATATAGTTTCGTTCACTTTCCCTAAATCATCTTTTTTAAGCATAAGCATGACAGCAAAGGAAATACAATATAAACCTGCTAAGTAGAGCATTGCAACCTTCATATCATAATTTTGTAGAATATAGCCGACAAGTATTGGTGAAAAACCGCCTATTGCCCGGCCGAAGTTGAAAATTGTGTTTGTTGCTGTACTTCGAATTTGAACAGGATAAAGGCTACCAATCAACGCTCCATATCCAGCGAACATTCCATTGGAGAAGAATCCGACAATCGCACCGCCTATTAGTACACCTATACTACCCGTCGCATAAGAGTATAAAAACACTGCACATGCAGAGGCGACCAGGAAGAGGCCAAAGGCACGCTTCGCTCCGAATCGATCTAAGAATAGTCCAAAGGTTAACATACCAATAATCATGCCAACGGCCGTACTAATTGTCCAAATAGCAGAGCCTGAAACAGATAAACCTTGTGACTTTTGCAGCATCGATGGCAGCCAAATCATTAATCCGTTATAACCGGCAATTTGAACAGTTGCCATAATGATTAAAGAAATTGTCGTCATTGCTGTTCGTGGTGTTTCAAACAACTGTGTCAGCTTACTCTTTTCAGCTTTCATACTAGCCTTTTTATTGTTCTGAGCAGCGAGCCACTCAGGTGATTCATCTAAGTTTTTCCTTACGATAAACGCAAAAATAACAGGTACTACACCAACAAAGAACAATGCTCTCCATCCTAAAGTAGGAAGAATGACCGCACTTAGTAATGCTGCTAAAATGACACCATATTGAGCACCAACACTGACATATGAAGATGCACGTCCTTGTTTATTTTTCGGCCAAGCTTCTGCAACAAGTGCCATACCAATCCCATATTCTCCTCCGGCACCGATTCCTGCGATAAATCTAAATAGATATACTTGTTCAATGCTAGTAGCAAGTCCAGTTAAAGCTGTACCAATTGCAAACAAGATGACGGTATATGTAAAGACCTTTACCCTTCCATACTTATCTGCTAAAATCCCAAAAATAATTCCTCCTAATAGCATCCCTACATTCGTTATGGAAGAAATAAGTCCTCCCGTTGCTAAATCAATGTTAAATTCTGAAATAATCATTGTCATCGCAAATGAGATAAACATGATGTCCATGCCTTCTAATGTTAAACCAGCTACCGATGCGACCACGGTTTTTTTACGATAATCCATTCTACGATCCTCCAAGTGTGTTCTAGATGTAATTATTCTCTTCATTTACGAATGAATGGATTTATCTTTTTATGTATAAATTCCTCATTCTCCTTTTCAGCCTCTCTGGACTTCCTTTAAAAGAGATACGTTAGTTGTATCATCACAGCTAACGAGCAAAATAAATACCCTTTCATCAGATAGACAAAAGGGCATGAATAAACAAAGATATTAATAATCTAATAACTTAATATATCAAGTAGCCCTTTTCAGCCTCTCTGGACTGTGTTAAAGGTAATTATTTCAAAAGTTATTTTAGCAGAGCGATCTATATTTCTCAATAAAAATTTTATGGACACCAATTCCCTTTGAAATAGGATAAAGTTTTATACAAGGCACCAGCGCATGTTTAGTTTCCTTCTTTTTGTTCAATTATGAATAAACCCTCACTGCAAAACGGTCTTCTTCTCGATTTCTTCCCCCACTTTTTATATCACTCCGGTGAGCACTCCTAACCTCCAAACCTTGTTCTCACCACAACTAGCAGTATAATAATCCCGAGCAAAAACAGCCAGCTTACTGGATGACCAAAATTTAATCCCCAGCCGACTTCGAACCTTTTCTCGACGAGTAGGTTTGAATCCTTGCGATTGAAATAAATCATACCTAATAGCCATTTATCATCATCATGGACAGGTCTGACGTTAGATCTATCGGCAGATTGCTCCAAGCGGCTTCCGCCTTGACCAGCCCAGAACGATAAAGCGAAGAAGTATAGACTAATAAAGGCTATACTAATTAAGATAATGGAAATAGCGAAATTGATGTTAAGCAGAGATATCATGTTTAGTTGCACGGCGGAAAGCAGGATAACGATTAAGATGCTTGCTGTAATCATAAAACATGACCAAGCACGGCGGAAAGTTACGTCTTGTCTGATGGAACGGCTCGGATTCGTGGGGTGAACCTGCTGCTTCACTCTACGAATACTCCAATTCTCAAATAGGAACAAAAGTGTGATAAACACTTGCATTAATGTAGGCATAAACACAGAACTATACGATTTATCGGCATAGCGGTCGACCTTCCAACTGCTGTTGTAATGGATTGGAATTTGATCAGGAATCAAATCGTAGTTGCGTTGCACAGTTACAATACTAACGACAATAATTAAAACATGAATGAGGAACCAATTACTAGACAAGCCAATGTTTCTTTTCCGAAAACCAGTGTCCACTGCCAAGATCGAAGATTCTGGAGCAATAGGCAGTGTAGATAGTAGACTTTTCATTTTGAAATGATAACTAATGTTTATGACTAGGGAGATCACGACCATGGTGAGTGAATAAGTGACAATGACCCAACTTTGTTGTTTGGAATGTTCATCACTGTATATTAGGCTGATGATACAAACAATGAGTAGGATGGTATGTAAAATAGCACTAATCCTAACATAAGACCTCCGCATCTGGCGCAGAGGCTCACTGTGGAATTGCACAGCGCTCACGGTAACTCCAAAACTAATCGTTTCTCTTGTTAAATAAGGCATGTTTACCATGAGTACAATGGCAGGTATAAATACACAAATCATTATTAAAACAGGCATTATCATCATATCATTCCCCTCCTCCTCTACAATAAATTTAATTATAATCGTTTTTAGTGAATACAAGGGTGAAATTCAACATTCTTCCATATTTAAAAATCGAATGCCCGATTTCGCTTGATATGATTAACCGCCGTCTAGGTATAATCTTTGCAAAAGATATGAATACATTAAAACGACACGGAGGCAATTTCTTATGAATGCGGTCTTTCTCCCTGAGGATTTGATATGTATGGACAGCGGACAAAAACCCCCCAATCTACATCATTGGGGGGGTGTCCGTGATATTTTTTCACTGCATTACGTGGTCCGCGGAACCGGGTATTATGAGGTTGGCCATGCCACTTATAAATTGACTCGGGGCGAAAGCTTCATAATCTTCCCGAATACGGAAGTATACTATTATCCCGATCCCCAGGATCCATGGGAATATGTATGGGTGGACTTCAAAGGCACCGAATCGCAGCGCCTTTTGTCCATGACCAAGCTTACCCACGATAAGCCGATAGTGACGAAAAGTCCCGTCGACCTTGAGCCGCTTTTTCACCAGGTCGAGGTTACAGGTATGGCGCCGTTTCAAAGAGAGCGGTCGAGTGCTTGCCTGCACTTGCTATTATCTTATTACATGGAGCACTACCCCCAAGAGAAGGTCCTCCAGAAAAACGACTATGTAGTATCTGCCAAGGAATATATCGAGAACAACTATTGGAAGGCGACGCTGACGGTTTCTGATATCGTCAAGTACGTCAGTATTGAACGAAGCTACTTGTTCCGTTTGTTCAAGGATGCAACCGGGATGTCCATATTAAGCTATCTGAAGGCCATTCGAATAAAGCGAGCCTGTACATTACTGCATTCATCGAAGTTTTCGATTAAGGCTGTTGCCTGGTCTGTAGGTTATCAGGATCAACTCTACTTCTCCAAGGTGTTTAAGAAGGCAACCTCTTACTCTCCTTCCGAGTACATGAAGAAGAATGCTCTTGCCTCCGGTGGGAAAGAGGAAGCTTGACCATTATGCACAACGCTCCTCCAGACCCGAGGCATCAGCGGAATAGTACGCAATTTCCCGATTCCCGGAAATATCTGATCAGCTTTTCGATGGGTTCCCGACCACATTTCAACTCTTTGCCCAGGCAATCGATACATAGAAATTGCTTCGCATACCTTGTCACAAGTTTGGAATAAATGGCGATATCATCCGCCATTAATGGAGCTCCACACTCTTTGCATATCTGGGGATTCACGGTTATTTCACCAGCTTTGCGCGGATGATCATACAATCATGAGCCGGCACGATGGCATTGAATCTCTCCTTGAATACGCCAAGTTCCTTATGCTCCCAACAATCGTACAGTGAAAGTGAAACTCCGGATGCATAAGGAAGCCCGATATCCCAGAATAACAAAGGAAGTTCCCTTTGGCTATCGCTCAGGTTGAAAAGACCTACGGCCACATCCCCGTTAGTTAATGCCTTTACCAGCATAAAGGTTTCATCCGTATGGAACCAATTGGGTTCCGGCTTAATACGGTAGGCTCCGCGAGCTTCCAAGTCCTGATTGATCGCAATAATATCCCGGTTCAGCAGAATGTCTTTTGTAGCCTGGCTCGCTTTGCGTATGTCACTACCGATCATTAGCGGGGATCCCATTAAGCTCCATAAGGCAAAGTGGGTTTTATATTCATTGTCCATACAACCGCCGATCTTGTTGCCGATAAAGCCGCTGTTGCTGCCGCCGTACATCCCTACTACCAGCATGTCCATATCGTTGTGGCAAAAGGACCCCGTGTAGCATTCCTTGCCAAGCTGGGAAATCGCCAAATTTTTGATGGACTCCCAGTTATCCTGAATATCAACGGTAGAACGGTACATATGGGCGCCGGATTCCCTAATCCATTGATATACGTCATCTTCCCCCCAATTGCATGCAGAGAAAAGAATGTCTCTACCGCAGTTTTTAAGGGCCAGACTCATTCTTTTATAAAGTAATTCCCCGGACATATTCCGTGGCTTGAAACAATAATCGTATTTCAGAAAATCTACGCCCCATTCTGCGAAGGTTGCCGCGTCCTGGAACTCATGCTCGAAGCTTCCTGGAAATCCGGCGCAGGTATGGGTTCCCGCACAAGAGTACATGCCGAACTTCAACCCTTTGGCATGAATATAATCAGATAGGCTCTTCATTCCGCTGGGAAATTTTTTAGGGTCCGGCACCAATCTTCCTTCCTCATCTCTTTCCCTTAAGCTCCAGCAATCGTCTATGACGATGTATTCGTACCCAGCATCTTTATAGCCTTCCGACACAAATACGTCCGCTACATCTCGAATCAGTTGTTCATTGATATCCCAAGTGAAAGTGTTCCAAGAATTCCATCCCATTGCTGGTGTCAAGCCAAGCAGTTTATCCATAGTGGCTCCATCCCTTTCCGGCGTATAATTCCGTATGTATGCCACTAGTCTAATCATCTCCTCCTATCCATGCCTATAGCAAGAAGTTGCTTCTATATGGACATTTATTGCTTTGAATCATCTTTAATAGCGATGAAGAAAAACAAAACCACCCGTCTATTGAACTGCACCTCATGTTAGACACCTATCTGACATGAGGTGCAGTTTTTTATGACTAAGTTTAGTTCAGACGAAAAATTACAAGCAGTTGTACGATATAAAAGTGGAACTGAAAGCATGAAGTGATCTTCGCGATCCATAGGAATTCATCATACCGTCTTATTAAGCTGGATAAGACAATATAAGTACCATAGTGAAGAAGGCTTTAAAAAGCGCTATACCATGCTTGTAATAGTTACCACATACATATCCCTTACGATAGTGGACATACCATAAAGCATTGCCGTAATCGGTGCAGAAGTAGAAACACCGATTTTGACAGCATTAATATTTCAATTATTAATTAATCGGTACGAGGTATTGTAAGAAAGACCTAATATCTCTTTGGCTCCTTTAATAGAAAACATCTTTTCCAAACTCTTTCACCTACCTTAGTTCATTTGATATCAATATAGGTTAAAGATGGTTCAGGTGTGTACAGATGATAAAGACGAACTATGTACTGATAGCCATTCTTCACATAACACAGACAGAGGAAGCTAAAACCATTGGAGGCTGTGATGATGGTATCTAGGGAAATAAATCATTGTGGCGGGATGAATATTTTGAAGATTAAGGGTAATTTTCAAATCACTTTACTTTGATAGAAGACAGGTATATTAGTTATTGTCATGTTAATGATAGAAGCATACGCTCCTTTTCTCGCCCCGGCTATATGGTTGGGGCTTTCTTTGTGCGTACAGAAGATATTCGTTAAAATTTCAGACGGTCTGACAAGCCATAACTTCGGTTCAGAATTCAATCCCTTTAGGCTAGTGACTGGGTAGGTACAACAAAGGACGACTATGAATAGCCGCCCTTAGTCGAACTTATAATAAATAAAGAAGCGGGACAATGCCCGCTCTGTTGCTGTATACGCCTATACACCTCAACTAACATGTGGAGTGTTGCTCACTGTTGGTCGGGAAAGGCCCGTTAAGGATTAAGATATTGAAATTTTATTCTCTTTTCATTCCAACTGCGAAGAATATAAAGTTTATATATTCGCTCTCCTAGTTAAGATAATTGCTCAAGAGACTTTGTGATTATTTGATTATTGAATGTGTTTAGCTCAACATCGTCAAACGGATTGCCCTTAAATGTATTCTCACAAATTTGTGTTAACTCACAATACTCATTATACGGCATATGATTTTCAATTTTTTTTAGCAAGATAAATATCTTTTCTTTCAAATTCTTCTCTATTGTAGAAAGATAATCCGAATCGGGATCAGCAGTCAATTCTTTTTTACATCTAGAAAATGCCCAAAGTAATTCAAAGACGCTGTCCACTCCATCGTACTTAGAGCGAGTAGGAATAAATAATTCATATTTCTGATCAAAACAGTTTAAAAATTGTTGTGCTATTCCTTCAGGAAATGGTGGTGATAACTTCTGTATCAATTGTTCGTCTTCTGTGTCAACAGCAACTTTAAAATCTTTTAAAAACTGAATTGGAATCCTTAATCCGTTCGGAATAATTTGGCTTTGCTTATTTTTATTAGCTACTACTAAATAACTGTAGTCCAAAGAAGCAATGGGAGTGCATAGGTATAAAAATTTCATTAGCATTTCAGGATTTGCCATATCTAGATCATCTACAATTAATGGGTAAAATTTTAAAACACCATCATTATAGTATTTTTCTGGGTAAGTGAGTAAAAAGACCTCGGACAAACCACTCAATGCTGTTTTTGAATCAATCATTAGCTTGCCATAATTTTTGTTGTACCAAGGCTTAATTGCATATTTATTAAAATATTTGCTTGGCATATGCTCATTGAAGTATTGACATGTGATGATAAGCGACTGTAGGTTTAGTTCTTCAATCATATTTAATTCGTTATGCTCATGTAGTAACATTCCTTGCTCATCAACAATAGCCCCAAAGTATTTTTGCATTCTATGCATTGAACCGTGTGCTGTTGTCAAATTGATTACAGCTAACCTACTTTGCTTTGGGTCGCGAAGTAAGAATTTGTCTAGCTGATTACAAAAATTTTGTATGCCTCCAAAATAGTTTGTCTTTATTTTATTAAACCCCTCAGGGAGGACTGCTTTTTCTTCAAAAGGTCTGTCTTGATTAGGGTATCTATACTCTCTAATGAGTTCTTTGTTTATTTCTGTTCGTAGGTTTTCTATTTCAGATGCCAGACTACCCAACTGTTTACCTTCAAGAAGCTTACAGATACTCGCTACACACTTTTCAGATAAGATTACAATATTTTTCCGAACAGAAAACCAACGTCTTAGCCATTCAAATATACTGTCGCACTCATAATTGCTCAGGATTGTTTTACCCCATAAGGATGTGAACTCCTCATGAAACATTATTATTATGTTTCTAATAGGCATGGCTTTATGTGCATTATCAGGAATATCATATCCCGAAATAATATCAAGTTTTGGACTAATTGCATCAGCATGGTATATTTCAAATATCGGTAGAGTCTTACATATTGTTTTTATTCTAGAGACGCTTTCCTCATTCCCTTTTCGAATATCGCTAGGCAAGAGTATGTATTCAACATGAATCTCCTTCCCATTTTCACTTAAATACAGTTTCAAAGATGCAGTTGACATTTTCAGGTAAGTCAAGATAGTCAACAAATTATTCTGCACAAATGAAATATAAGTCTCCTTGTTGCCACAAAAGCAAGTATACATAATACTAGATATAACATTGATCGTGAGATTCTCTTTAGCTGCCCATATTGCTTCCAATGAAATGTTATTTGATAAATTAAATTTCCGATCAATATTAAGTAACCAATATGCAATTGCTGCATAAGAAGTAATGTCATCAGTAAGTTCAGTAAGGTTATTACCCTTAAGCCTTCCAAATAATTCCCCACAAAAATAGTAAACATCTGTTTCTGATAATACGATTTTCGGAACTGAATCTCTAAGGTCACATAGATATTGAATGTTTGCGTTGTCTGGAGTTATTTTTTTAAGTTCATCTAGGGTTCGCAATGAGTATTCAAACTCTTCGAATTGTATAAAAGGATTAAGTTCCGTAGATAGAAGGAATAATCCACCATGACTGTTAGCATCATCAAAAGCGCTTTGATTTTGCACATAGTATTGCATCACATTTCCAGAAAGCAATCCTTTTAGCGCCAATACGTATGATGATAGGTTCTCTGCATCCCATAGATTCTTTACAATTGTAGAGTAAAAATCTTTCTTGTTTGTAATTAGTTGAGGAAGGTTAGAAAATAGCTTTGGAAAGTAAGTAACATCTGTTATTTTAACTACTTGAAGAGCAGTATCACTTATCTCTGTATACTCGTGTAACTTATCAACAATATGTTGAGAACGCACAGGATGTAAACCTTCAACATATTTTTCAGTTGTATCAACACGGATTAAAAATTCGTTTTCAACACTTTTTAACAGTTCGCCATAATCGCGGTTTGTTGTCTCTAGTAAACTTTCGACTAGCTTATTAACAGGTATTTTTATTCCGCAAATATCTGCAAAGCAAACTTTTCGAAGAATTTCGCACTTTATTCTTCCGGTATCCGTATTGTTGATTTGAGAGATTTGATGAGCAATCCTTTCAGAAATCATTTCGCCATGTGTAAGAAGATAGACAAATTCAATTAGTAGTTTTTTGTCAGAAACTTTTGCCCAAGAGCTTCTCCAGTCTGCTATAGTTTGATGAAGTTTTTGGGATTTTTGTAGTACCTCAAAAATACTTTTTGCTTCTTGCTCGTTAAGTGACAGTTTAACAATTTGTAAAGACCTTACATTGCTTAAATTGCCACAGTAATTATACCAATCATCTTCTCGTGTAGTAAGCAGAAGTTTGTAGTGATATGAAACATCTTCCTGTAGTAGTTGGGCTAACCTATTCCACTCACCTAACTGTGAATCTAAATTGTCAATAACTATTAATGGTTTTTCTCCTAGCTTCACTCTCGATTTAAAATACTGGACGATACTATCTAATTCTTTTGAATCATTACACCAGACAAGCTGATAAATTGTATATTCGCTACACAGATTAAAAGCAACTTGAAGAGCCATAGTTGTTTTCCCTTGTCCGCTTGATGCTTTGATAACTGTGACCCTGTTATTTTGAATAGATTCTTCAATTTCCTGTTCTGTGTGTGTGCGTCTGACAGGCAATTGCATCACGATATCTTGTGGTGTAGCTTTTTTTCCTTCAAAATAGCTGACATCATTACAGCAATTCGAAATATTAAAATCTAGCTTCTTAATCCAGCTATGAGCGGGATTCTGAATACCTTTACTAATATCATCCTTTATGCTCTGGATTATTGAATTCAATTGTTGCTGATTGATACTTTCTCTGCGCTCCATTTTTTCGAGGCAGCATATTTTTAAACCATTAGCAAACAAAGCTATATTTCCAGTTGTAATATCGTATTTTTCAATTAACAACTTCTCTATTTTTTCAGAGAGGATATTTTTATCTTGTTTTTCGAAACTAAGTTTTTTTATAAAGCTATCAAAAGAAAAGCCTGTCCAATTCCAGTGGGAATTTTCAGTTTTTATATTTTGGATTATTCCCTTCCAATACTTAGTAGAATTTTCATCTATACTATTGTCAAAGATTTTACTTAGGTTGCCTTTGGCTACAGTAAAATCATAGACTAGCTTAAAATTATGGCTGTCATCAAACAAATAAGCCTCTAGAAAGTTTTTCAAAACATCTTTTAGAAAACTCGCATCTTGCTTCTGGGTAGAATATTTTAGTTGAATATGAGTGCTACTTCTAGAAGAAACCTCACATTTATAATGATCGATATCCTCTATTCCTTCAAGGTGAAAAGTTGTGTTTTCATTAGATTCCGACAGAATTAAATAGCAAGAATACAAAAATTGATAGCTAAAACCTGAAAGTGCAATTTGTCCGCCTGTACGAGAATGCTCTAATTCCTCGATAGAAATTCTCACTGGTTTTTTGACTTCTTTTTTCTTTTTTAATGTTTTCTTTTTTTTCACGAATTCACCTTCGCAAATTATTTTCTACTCTAACCGAACATACACATGAAGTTATTTTTGTTATATTTAATAAATCCTGATTCTATTGGCGGAAACCAATAGGCATATCTAATTCTCTTTTTACATCAGTGATAAAAATATGATTCATTTTATTTACCACTTCAAAGAGTAACTGCTTTCTCTTCTTCTTTTTTCTCCATTCCTTCATATAGCTTTTCGCTCAATGAACTCAGAATTAGTTAAATTATACCACTAGCTTAGAAGATTAGTAGGATAAATAACCCAGACTAGTTCCTAGGACAGATTTCATTAAAAGATTTAAATATTTCCCGACAATGAGATATTGTAGAGAATGAATGTTTATGCAACTTTTTTCAAATAACATAGCATTGAGTCTTATAGCCGTTATATATCAAAAAAAAGGTGCTATCCGCCCCTCTTCACTTAATTACGCCAATACATCTCCGATTTAATTGTCTTTCTGTTCAGTATGAATAATGTCTTGATATAAAAAAAGAGGAAAGGCTTGATGGAGCTGGGTTTTTCCCTTTCTCCATTTAGCCCTTCCTCTCTTTTATCACGTCTTTATTCGATTTTTAGCACGAGTTTATTGCGAATAGCATGAGTTTATTGGTTGGCTACAAAATCCCTAACTAACACCGCAACGGATTCTACGTGAACGGTGTGCGGGAACATATCGACCGGCTGAACCTCAGTCGTCCGGTATCCACCATCCTCCAGCACACGCAAATCTCTCGCCAGTGTCGCAGGATTACAGGACACATACACGACCCGCTCCGGACGCATCTCTAGAATCGTATCCAGCAGTCTCGGATCGCAGCCCTTACGCGGCGGATCGACAACGATCACGTCTGGCGTAATCCCTTGTTCTTTCCACTGCGGAATAACATCCTCGGATGGTCCGGTTTCGAAGGTCGCGTTCGTAATGCCATTCAGCTCGGCATTTTTCTTCGCATCCTCGATCGCTTCCTTCACAATCTCGACCCCGTACACATGCTCCGCATGCTGCGCTAGGAAAAGTGAGATCGTCCCAATTCCGCAATACGCATCGATCACGGTCTCTTTGCCGGTAAGTCCTGCGTATTCTACCGTTTTACCGTAAAGCACCTCGGTTTGTACCGGGTTCACTTGGTAGAAGGAACGCGCCGAGATCGCAAACTTCACATCTCCGATATAGTCATAGATCACTTCACTGCCCCATAGCACGCGAGTCACATCTCCAAAAATCACGTTCGTCTTCTTCGTATTCACGTTCTGACAGATACTTGTCACCTGCGGAAGCTGTTCACGAATACCGCGAATCCATTCATCCTTCTCTGGGATGCTGTCACCATTGGTGACAAGGACTAGCATCATCTCTCCGGTGCGGAACGCTTTCTTCACGACAACATGCCGCAATAGTCCGCGCCCTGTCTCTTCGTTATATGCTCTAATCCCAACGCGGCGGCCGATCTCTTTGACACGTTCAACGACTTCATCGTTATGCTCATGCTGAATTAAACAGCGCTCCATATCGACAATCCGGTGACTGCCTTTCGCATAAAATCCACCGATTAGGCCGCCTTCCATCTCGCCCATCGGCACCTGCGCTTTGTTCCGGTAACGCCAAGGCTCGTCCATACCGAGCGTAGGAAGAACAGTAATCCCTACAGACCCATTTGGGGTATTTATCCATTCATGCACAGCTTTATCCCCACTGCTGTGTACAGTTTCGGTTCCTTCTGCAAGGTTATCCACCTGTGGATGACTGCTTTCGGCATCTACATTATCCACATCTTGATGAGCTCGTACTTCGTTACCTCTGTCTTCCCCTGCCACATTCAGTTTCCCGATCCGCTTCAGATTATCTACAACCATCTGGCGTTTCCAGTGAAGCTGTCCTTCGTAGCTCATATGCTGCAGCTGACAACCGCCGCACTGTGCGTAGATGGGACAAGGGGCAGAGACACGGTCTTTGCTCGCTTCTACAATCTCAAGCAGTTTCGCATATCCATACTGTTTCTTTGTCTTCAGCACTTTGACGCGAACTTTCTCGCCAGGAAGCGCGCCCGCTACGAACAAGGTATACCCTTCCGCACGGCCTACTCCTTCGCCGTCATGATTCATACCAATGATATCGATCACGGTCTCGTCGTTCTTAGCTACCGGCAAACCAAGCTCAGCCGCAATATCTCTTGCAGGCCTGTCCTTGCCCCCGCGATTACTGCCCGAACGCCCTCTTCCTGATCTTCTTTTCTCGGTTTTACGGCTTTCTCTACCTTCCAACTGTCCTGTCAGCGCTTTAGCAGCAGAAAAAGATGCCTCGCCTTCCGGCCGCATCTCTGTTCTTCTTACATTCAGAACTTCCTTGTTACCTGATTTCGCTGTTACGTATCCTGTCTTCTCAGCCTTATCGCGCCCTCTGTCCTGACGAACTGCATTATTTTTCGATTTTCCTGCACTTGTCATTTCCTGGCCCTGGCGCTCTGTGTTCCGGCGGCTTTTTCCACGTCCGCTGCGGTTTGTATCCATATTAGTTAATTCCTCTTTCTATAGTAAAATTGATCATATTTCTCTTAATATCTTTCTTATCTGAAAATTTGAATGTGATGCGGCAGATTACGGAATGTTGCAGGCAGCTGTCCGCCTAGTTCTCCATCCAGATTCAGCAGTACTTCACCTGGGGAGTTTACTTCCATATAATCCGTCTGAAAATGAATAACCTTCTTGTCGTTCAGATGCTCTCCGCGCAGTGCAAGCCTAACGAGACGAATCATCTCCGCGAGATTACACTTCTTGAGAGCAATGACATCGAATAAACCATCGTCAATCGTAGCTCCGGGAGCAAGTTTCTCAAAACCGCCTACCGAGTTTGTGTTTGCGATGAGAAAGAGCATAAATTCATCATGGATGTCTTCCTGTCCATTCGCACGGATATACAGCTCTTGCGGAGCCAGGTTCGTCATTTTCTCCATGCCCTTCATATAATAAGCAAGCTGACCAATCATCGTCTTCAGTTTGCTTGGCACTTCATATGTGAGTTCCGTCAGCGTTCCGCCGCCGGCTATATTAATAAAATAACGATCATTCACAAGTCCAAGATCCACGGGACGGGTCTCTTGACGAATAACCATGTCGCAGTAATCTTCCCAGTGACGCGGAATTCCCAGCGCTCTTGCGAAATCATTGGTTGTTCCCAGCGGAAAAATACCAAGCGGCGGTCTATTTTCTTTTTGGGCCATTCCGTTAATCACTTCATAGAGTGTACCGTCTCCACCGGCCGCAATAATGAGATCATAGCCGCGATCAACTGCTTCCGAGGCTTCCCTCGTTGCATCACCTTCGCCCGTCGTTGCATGGCAGGAAGCTTCAATTCCACCTTCATCAAGACGCTGTAAGATAGATACAAGTCTTCTTTTCGCTTCTTCCCGGCCCGAAGTCGGGTTATAAATTAATCTCGCTTTTTTCATCGTCATGATCCTTACGCCACCTACTTTTAGCAAATATCCGTTCCTTTTGTGCAGCATAGTTTCTTCTAAAGTATTCCCAATAAAAACGCTCTTTAGTGTCCCATATGCTTATATCTCACGTGCAGACACAGATAGTTCATTATACAACAAAAACCCAGCTGTCGTCTTCAATCTGATTCGTGTAATCACGTCAGGACAATCAGCCAGGCTATATTTTGTATTCCACTATATTCAAATACTGCTCCTATTGTTCATCCTGCTGTCCGTGCTTTCGTATGAACGAGAGATTACATCTTGCTGCATCGCGGCAACTTGTCTCTCAATCCAGGTATGAAGCAGCGGATGAGGAAGCAAGGTTCGTTCACCGCTATAGATGACTTCCACCTCATCAAGACGTTTTGGAATAACTACATTGGTAAAATAACCCGCACTCAGAAACAGCGGAACCGCAATCACGCGGTATCCTTGTTCTCGCCAGTAACTTGCACGTTCCTTGACCTGATCTGGATTCAGCAAAGCATAATCTGCTTTTGCAACGCCGCTGATCGTCTGCACTCGCTCTGCAAGTGTTCCTAGACCCTGTTCCCATCGCTGTAGGAAACCATTATGGCGACTTCCATGGCCAATGAGTAGAATGACTTCGCGAGATAGATCCTCCGAGAAGGACTTCACTTTATCCCAGACCATATCAGCAAGAAGAGGATCATCATGAAGTGGAGATCCGAAATGCAGTCTCGCCGAAATCCGAAAGGGAGCAAGATCCGTTTCCTTCTCAGGGGAAGGCTTCGCACCAAGAGCATACCCAATCTCATCCACATGCGTACTTCCCGCCGAAACAAACAAAGGAATCGCCAGAATATCGGTTACCCCTGCTGCTTCCAATCGGTCAATCCCGTCCTGAATTCCTCTTCCTTCTACATTCTCGAGAAAAGAAGCTTCCACAAGAGCAGGCTGCAAAAGCGTAAGCTGCCCTACCGCATCGTCTACAAGTTCTGTCCAGCCTGCATCCTTGGATCCATGGCTGATAATGAGAACGCCCTGTTTCATCCTAGCGTCCGAGGCGCTCCAGCGCCATTTTGTACCCGTCATTTCCGTAGTTCAGGCAGCGTTTCACACGAGAAATTGTCGCCGTGCTTGCTCCTGTCTCGGATTCGATCTGGTTATACGTATTTCCTTTGCCGAGCATACGCGCTACTTCCAGACGCTGAGACAGCGACTGAATTTCGTTCACTGTGCACAAGTCATCAAAAAATACATAACACTCTTCGATATCTTTAAGCGTCAAAATCGCTTCAAATAATTGATCTATACTTCTATCATCTAGCTTTTTCAGCTGCATTATTTTATCATCCCCTAAGGTTATCTGATTACTTTCTCCATTGTACCTACCCTATGTAGGTATTTCAAGCATTAACGGTTTCACGCGCTACAGAATAAAACCGTTAGTATATCGGTTTCCCCTGTCGTAATGCCACTACACATTATAACACAATAATTCTGCTGGCGAATGTATTTAAAAACTTGTCCACATTTTCCTTGTAACTCGAAACGAGAATTCTTATCCACAGTTCATGATGTGCACATCATGTGTGCATCTAGACCGTTATCGCTGTGTTTTGATCTCATCTCTACCTTGTAGGCAGCGGCCCAAATCCGCGATTATCACGGAAAAAAGCGGCTTTTCTAAAACCCTATAGGTTATTGTTACATATACTATGGTAAATCATGTGCAAAGGAATGTGATGAACATGTCTCAGCAATACCATGGAAGACGCAGCCGGCAGGCTCGTGCTTTACGAGACCCGCAGCAGTACACCCCCTATCCAGGTATTCCACAGTACAATAATACTCAGCCCATGCCTGTACCCGCGACTCCACCTTACTCTTTGCAGTCCTATAATCAGCCTCAGATCGTACCTCAGCAACAGGGAGCTCCTTTATATCCAAGCCAAAATTATGCTCAGCAACCCCCCGTATATCCTGCAAACCAGACAGCACAAGAGGATACGGCCGCTGTTACAGACACAGCAGAAGCTGCTGCAGGAGGCGGGATTCTTAACAGCCTAAGCGGACTCGGCGGCAATCTCAAAGAACTGAAAGGGTTCATTGATCGTATGGGCGGCATTGATGGCATTATGGATGGGATGGGAAAAGTTCAAAGGGTCGTTAACGGAGTTCAGCAGATGGCTCCTATGTTCAAACTGGTTACAGGTCTTCTGCCGTTCGGCGCTGCCGCAGCTGCAAAAGCAGCCAAAGACAGTACTTCTCCTCCGCCCCCGCTATATGAGGAAGAATATTATACACCGAAACGGCGAAAAAAGAGAAAAAAATCAAATTCCAAAAGCAAAAGCGGTTCTTCTAAAAAATCCAGCAGTAACTCTTCCGGTAAAAAAAAGAGTAAAGAGGCCAAAACAAAGGCTTACTACCCCTCAGCAACCAGAAGATATTAATTTCCACGGTTCCCTACAAGACAGCTCATAAGAGCACCCTCTTTTACCTTAAGGGATGGGTGCTCTTGTGCTATTTTTTCAGTCTTCTTCTTTCCATATCGGTCAATCTAAATCTTCTATTTATCCTGATCGGAGAAGTTCTACTGAAACCACCCTCGTTTTTTAAACCAGAAGATCATTCCTCCACTAAGCAGTCCCATAAACAGAAGAACACTCAAATACCCATACTTTACTCCCAGCTCTGGCATGTGTTCAAAGTTCATCCCATAAATACCTGCAATCAAAGTAAGCGGCATAAATATCGTTGTAATTACAGTGAGTGTTTTCATAATATTATTCATACGGTTTGAATTCAGTGAGATATAACTGTCTCTGAGGTCCGCTGTCATTTCTCGATCTGCTTCGAGCATATCGGTAAGCTTGAGCAGATGATCGTAGATATCTATAAAATACAGCTTATGCTCACTTCCACCTTGGATCCTGTGGGAATGAACTACCCGATATAACAAGTCTCTCATCGGCACAAAAGTCCTTCTCAGTCGCAGTAACCTGCTTCTCAGCATAAATACTTGATTCATGAGCTCATCAACAGGTTCATTACTGCTTCGTCCCTCGAGCTCCCCGAGCTCATCTTCAATAGCAAAGAGAATCGGAAAATACCCATCTACCAGCTTATCCATCACGGTATAAGCCACAGCTACAGTAGCTTTACTCCAAATGGTTCGTTCTCCCGCATGTTCTGCAATCCACTCCCACGCCTGATTGATCTCCTCCAGTTCATCATGATGATAAGAGACCAGGTAATTCGGGCCTAGGAATAAATCCACCTCAAGCGGCTCTGCATCTCCCATGCGAAGGGCGTGCAGTACGAGAAAATATACATCATCATAATAATCAAGCTTAGGACGCTGAAGTACATGCAGACAATCTTCAACAGCGAGAGGATGAAAATGAAAATAGTCAGTAAGCAGCTGAGTTTCTTCTTCGGTTGGACGGCTAAAGTCGGCCCATACAAACATGTAATCCTGAAGATTCATCTCCTGCAGCGGCTGATTCATGACAACCTCATGCTCCTGAGTTATTGCCAGTGTACGAATCAAGGGAGCTTCCCCTCCATTTCAAGTATCCATTCCTAGAAGTTATGTACTCATTCTTTATTACACCTATAAACCTGTAACCGAACTACTATGTTATTCACAAACTCACAAGATCTTTAGCCGCATTCCGGCTGTCCACAAGTGGATAACTTCTATAATGCTATTATCTTCAGGAAAATGTCCCCATATTCACAGAGTTATGAACATTTTCCACATAAAGGCGTGAAGAACCCAAATAACTCGTAATAAAGTATCCACACTTTACGAGTGATTTGGGTTCTTCCTATATATAAAACCGCATTTATGATGTTTAGAAGAACAAGTACATAATTACACCTGCAAGAACTCCGGTAATCGGGATCGTAATAAACCAAGTAACTACAATCCGTCCTGCAAGGGACCATTTGACAGCTGAGAAACGTTTCGCAGAACCAACACCGAGAATCGCTGATGTAATCGCATGTGTTGTGCTTACTGGTAAATGAAGCAGCGTAGCTGAAAAAATTACAGATGCTGCTGAGAAATCCGCTGCAAAGCCGTTAATCGGCTCAATCTTGAAGATTTTCGTACCCATCGTCTTGATAATTTTCCATCCACCAATGGCTGTACCGCCCGCCATCGCTGTTGCAGCTGCAATCTTAACCCACAGCGGAACTTCCATATGATCCTGAACGCCGCCGGCAACGAGGGCAAATGTAATAATCCCCATCGCTTTCTGTGCATCGTTCGTTCCGTGTGTAAAAGATTGAAGGGCAGCTGTGAAAATCTGCATTGTTCGGAATCCTTTATTTACCGTATGCGGACTGCGTTTCGCAAAAATATACTTCAGAATCGTCATCACCACATACCCAATCGCGAACGCGATAATCGGCGACAAGATCAGACCTTCTACAATGCTAGTGAATCCAGACCAGTTCAGCTTCCCTGGTTCGCTGATGAATACAGCCCCCGCCAGTGCACCAATCAGTGCATGGGAAGAGGAAGACGGAAGTCCGAACCACCAAGTGACCAAATTCCAAATAATCGCGGCAATGAGCGTCGCTATAACAATATTGATCCCGTTATCTAGTTTCGTGGGATCAGCTACGCTTCCCCCAATTGTTTTCGCTACCCCTGTAAATAACAGGGCTCCAATAAAGTTCATACTGGCTGCGAGAAGAATCGCACGACGCGGCGTCAATGCACGGGTAGATACCGAAGTTGCAATGGCATTGGCTGTATCATGAAATCCATTGATAAAGTCAAAGGCCAAAGCCAAAAAGACGACGATCCCTAGAATCCATACTGGAGTTACCATATCCATATCTCACATACTCCTTATGAATTCCGCATAATGATGGACTCAAGACAGTTTGCAACATGTTCACAGGAATCTGTAGTTGCCTCAAGGCGCTCGTAGATTTCTTTACGCTTAATCAGCTCGATTGGATCCTGTACGGAAGCAAACAAGTTTTTAGTACAGATACGAAGAAGCTCGTCTCCTTGATTCTCTAGATCATTCAGACGAATCGTATACTCACGGATCGCGAGCAATTTTTTCTGTGATAAGAGGTGAACCGCCTTCTGAATTTCATAAGCAGACTCACGAAGAATTTCGGAGAACTGAATGATATACTCGTCCGCTTCTTTCAGATCGTACATATAGAAACGGGAAGCCGTTGCTTCAAGTCCATCGAGTACATCGTCAAGTGTTGTCGCCAGAGCCATAATATCATCACGTTCAATCGGTGTGATAAATGTTTTGTTAAGCTCTTTGATGATCGTATGCGTATAGTTGTCGCATTCGGTCTCGTACTTTTTCATTTGGTCAGTGAACTGAACCATGTTACTTAGATCGCCGGTGTTCTGTGCAAAGTAGTCTGCAGCTTGTACAACGGTATTCGCCATATTTTCGAGTGACTCGAAAAAAATATCTTTTTTCTTCTTAAAAGCCATTTTTATATCCCCTTCACAGAAAGATTACGTGAAATTTAATGAAAAGAAATGACAACAAGTGATATCTTATCACACTTTTCATTGTGTTTACATAAAAAACGAACGATTTTTACAATTGAATTATTCAACTTTTGTCGTAGACTGACCAGTGCTGACACATATTATCCAAATACTGTTTATAACGTATATCATTGTCTTGTTTCTAGTACCCTTTGTTCTTACTTTCAAATAAAATAAGCTAACCCTTTTATCCGTCAGGACCTGAGAGGCTTAGCTTATTAATGGACATTGTTTATGAGTAAATTTGTAATTCTACTTTTATTACGGTGTACGAATGAGGACATGTTCATCAAGCGGCGGTACATTGGTCACAATACTTAAGAAGGTTTTTCCGGGCACAAGCGGCAGTTCTTTTCCTTCTTTTGTCAGACGGATTAGATCCCCCGCTTTCTTAGACCATTTCGCATGGATCACTTTCCCTTGCTGAAATAACATCGCATCTCCGCCAGAAGTAAGATCAACACTGAGTCTCCCCACATCGTCCAGTACTTTATGGGCTGTGGATAATACGATAATGTTGGAAGCTGCGAGTCTCTCCCCATTATCTGCATCGATATCTTCTTTTCCCTCTACACTTCTTATATACGTACTTGTAGACTCGTCGTAATCATAACTTACCTCGTAACTGCTAGTTAAATAGGTAATATCAAAATGGAGAGCTTCTTCTCCCTCCACCTGCGCTCCTTCTTCTAAATAGTTATACACAGGTGATTTATTCTCTTCCGAATATCCCCGTTTCGCAGCAGCTTCTCTCAGCTGATCCAGCGATGAATATAAATTATGAGGTGCCTTGCGATCACTGCTTCGGAAATAGTAGGGACCTGCATTCGAAATTTCGTCCAGATAAGGCTTCCCCTGTTTTTGCAAAATAGAATAGGCTGCCTGACTTCCTCCGGCATGAGCAAGAATACTGCCATAGCTTTCTCCAATCTCTATTAGGTAAGGACGAATGCTGCGAATCGGACCTACCGTTTCCGTCGTACCCTCACTTTGAAAAATAGCAATCAGCCGGGTAATACCACCCTCAGCAAGCACTTCATAGATCTGATCGGCATGACTTAGTCCCGATTGGGGTCTAGCAGCGGGCGCGTTATTAATCATCACCGCAACGGGCCTCTTCTCTGCAGGTTCTTCTACTTTCATCCCCGTTAAAGGAGCCGTATAAGCGTAGTCTTGTTCTTGATTCTCTTGGGGCGAATCTGTTGGATCTGTTGAATCTATTGATTCCGTTGGTGCTTCCATTTCAAGCGCTGAAGGATCCGCAAGTTCCGATGATTCGGCACGGCAGGCTGTAAACACAACCAATAAGAACATCAATAACGCCACAAGTCTCCATTTTTTATGCAAACCGATTTTTCCCCCTCCGTTTGTCCACTCTAATGAACATGGTCATATCATTTATTTAATCATACCAGCAGAGGTTTTGTCCCTATATGTTGTAAATTTGGAAATAATAAGGATGGAAAACAAGGTAAATAAATTCTTTTTTTCTGTTTGTGAAAAATATCACAACTATGTCAAGGAATTTATTTTAATATAAAGACATCGAAAGAGTGATCACTTTTACAGCAATAAAAAAAGTCACATCAGTAATAAAGCAACCGCAACTTGGTTGCTCGGCAATATCTTAATAGACCATAAAAAAATGGATGGAGTGGTTTCTATGTTTACAACATGGATTAGAGAAAATAAAGTAGCAATGTGGTTACTAACTGTACTGCGTATCTATATCGGTTATGATTGGATGACTCACGGATGGGCTAAACTTAGCAGCGGCGGTTTTGATGCAAGTGGCTTTATCGGCTATGCAATCACCAATTCGACTGGTGAGGGTGCAACCGTTCAAGGTTGGTGGGGAAGCTTCCTTCAAACCTTTGCTCTGCCGAATGTAGGACTATTCAACGTCCTTGTACCGCTTGGTGAGTTCCTTGTTGGTCTTGGTCTCATCCTTGGATGTTTCACTACTTTCGCTGTACTGATGGCAATGGTAATGAACTTCGCTTTCCTCTTCTCGGGTACGGTAAGCACGAATGCACAGCTGATCCTGCTTCAAATGTTTATCCTGGTTGCTGGATTTAACGCAGGTAAAATCGGTCTTGATAACTGGGTGGTTCCTTACATCCGCGGTCTGTTTGGTAAATTTAGAAATAAAGACAAAGCAGTTCATATTAAAACACAGCAAAATTATTAATCAAAATAATACTCGATATATTATGAAATTGATTCGCTTACATCACCATATCTTTTAGTGAACAAGTTCCCTGAATACGGGAGCTTGTTTTTTTGCCTATAAGCACGCTTTGCCTATGTTATAATTTCTATTAAAGAAAAGTCTATCGTTTCATAATTAACTACCTGGAGGTGTGTGTATGGCTGTTAATCGCCGCCTGAATACCGATGCTGATTTCGAAGAAGCAATGAACGGCAAGAAGCAAATTCGAGTATTTCAAGATAATCATCAGATCAATAACGGAGGACAGATTATTCGGTTTGATCAGAAGACGATCGTGATTCAGTCCAGTGTCAGTGACCTGGCCTATCATGGACGGAATGAATGTGAATTCTTCGAGATCAAAAAGTAATTCTGTTTAAATGATAAGAAAGGCATCCCATTTGATTAGGGATGCCTTGTTTTATTTTATAAAGGTAAGACTTACGTTGTTCCAAACTGCCAGCAATTCAAGCTGAGACTGCCATATTGATAGGCCTGAAATTTCCTTTCCGCCTTTCGATCTGTATCAGCTGCGCCCATGGCATAGAACAAAGGAGCAAAGTGCTCTGAAGCATAAGAAGGAACGGCATCCTGAGCATTTGGTGCTTTTCTCTCGTAAGCAAACAGCTCTCTAAGGTTCCACTGTTCAAGACGCTCTGCAACCCATTCATCAAATTCCACTGCCCAGGCCTCAGGCTCGTCTTGCTGACTCAGCTTCCTCAAATTATGAACTAGTCCTCCGCTGCCAATCAGTAGAATTCCTTCATCACGAAGCGGGGCCAGCATACGTCCAATATGATACTGTTCCTCCGAAGAACGCTGTGAATCTACAGATAAGGCGACTACCGGAATGTTCGCTTCCGGGAACATATGACGAAGAATGACCCAAACACCATGATCGAGTCCTCTGTCTTTGATTGTTTTCACAGGAAGGTTCGCTTCTTTGAAAATTCCGCATATTCTCCTAGTTAATTCAGGATCACCTTGAGCGGGATATTCCAGTTCATACATCTCGCTAGGAAAACCATAAAAATCATGCATCGTGGAATGATGCTCGTCCATCGATACGGTCTGCACAGGCTCATCGAAATGCGCCGAAAAAACGGCAATGCTTTTGGGAAGGGGCATACGGGTACCGAGTTCTCTAAGGAAAGCAGTATACTCGTTATCCTCCACCGCAAGGGTAGGTGAACCGTGAGCTATAAACAATGTAGGTAAGGTCATCGCTGCCAAGCCTCCAGACACAGGTATAATGGTTGCCCCTTTATTTTAACGCTAGAATGTAAGAATTCCAATCATTTTCAGGGAAAATTTCATAATTTTTCATTAGATCATCCAGTGCTGCCAGTCCTCATCTATCCGATTCTGTTCAGCAAGCCAGGCACGGGTCCGTTTGATAAGTTGCTCCCGTTCTGGTCCCGATGAAAACGTATGGTTTCCCTGAAAAATAATATCCTTATCACAGCGTCCCGTTGAACGCGTCCAGAACACTTTCTGAAATAAAAAAGCATAGTCGACCGGAATGGTATCATCACTTGTTCCATGCGCAATAAATACATCTCCCGTAAATTTAGCAGCCTCCTGAAACGGCTGAAACTGAGCGAGCGAATGAAAGAACACCGGACTAAAATTATAACCGAGATGATCTGCGCTTCCTTCTTTTACAGACTGATCATAGGTACTGCGGCCCGTAATCTTCACGATATCATTGAAAGGATAACCTACTGCAGACCACATGATCAGCCTGTTCACACGCTTATCTCTCACCGCTGTAAGCAGTGCTGTCGCTCCGCCAAGGCTATGTCCCAGCAGTGTGATTCTCTTAGGATCAACGTCACAGCACTGGATTGCATAGTCGAGAACCGTGCGTGTCTGATTAATCATCGATTCAAGGCCTTCCGCTCCATACTCTCCGCTGCTTTCACCGCAACCAATATAATCAAAACGGAGCACTAAATATCCATCTTCAGCAAGTTCCCGGCTCGTTTTTACAAAAAGACGATCCACACCAATCCGACTGCCTACAAAGCCGTGACATATAATAATAAGCGGTACACGTGAAGGACGTTCTCCTTCTTGCAGTTCAGGCACGACAGGATAATGAATTGTCGCAGCAAGTTCTTCCTCACCATGACGAATAACGATTTGTCTTTCCATAAAAACGCCTCCTAAGAATGAAATATATCTATTTATTTAAATCCGATAGGTTTAATATGAATTAAGGTAAAATTAGTGTAGCATCCACCTGCTTAAAAAGTCAATCAAACCTTTTTCTGTATCCATTTTTGCGAATTAAGGTATCCTCCCGTATAATTTATGAGCAGAGCCTGTACTCCGAAGGAGAGAACACGAATGAAACCGAACAACAAACAGATCATGCTGCTCCGAAATCGCAAGAATACTTTTCTTGGGCAAATGAAGGAAAGTACCTTAGCCTTTTATGAGACTTTCTCTATGCATGTCAGAGACACGCATATTCCAGCACAGAAGCAGGAAGAATTGCTCCTAGATGCTGCTAAGCGCCTTGTAGAAGCACAAAACAAAGGGGATGCACCTGATTCCATCTATGAAGGTAATCCGCTGGGATACATAAAAGAACTAGATCAAAAATACAGACCGCACACCGGTACGGAGTGGGCTTCACCAAAGGACACGAAGGCCGAAGAATCATTTTCTGCGACAGGGGGCGAAACCCGAGGCATTTCTTTTAATCTACTGATTGCTTGGTCAGCGATATCGATTGTTTTTGTACTCATGGGCTTCATCGGTTTAGTAACGGAATGGAGCGGTCAAGACCCGACTCCCTATACTCGAATCAGCTTATTTACTTTAACTCTTATCGCAGGCGGAGCCATTGTATTGATTCAGGTGCTGCTTTCTTTCAATAACGAAACCGATGATGTTCAATCCTCTATAAGAAAAAAAGGGTTTCAGCTTGCATCTATGCTCAAATATCTCATCGTCGTTGTAGTGATTCTACTACTAGGGTATACGCTCGGAAAAGTACTCCCTGTCATTCAGTTTTCTTCTATTACCCTTCTAATTATTGGACTCATTGGTCTTGTTTTGATCTATCCGATCTTTGTTCGTAAACGGTAAAAATAAAACAAAAGGCTGTCTGCGTATCGATAGGTAACGATACGTAGACAGCCTCTTTTTATAGATAAGAGCTCGTTATTTCATTGCTTCAGATAACTCGGTGAAAATAAATCCGATGGCATAAGCTCCCGCATCTGGATATCCAATGCTTCGTTCTCCGACCGTTCCTGCTCTTCCCATACGAGCAACGATTTCTTCGGTTTTCTTCGCACCATCTACCCCAGCTTGTGCAGCTTTTTCAGAAGCAGTCTTCAAATCCTCTCCTGCATCTGCACTCTTCTGCCAGGAATCAGCCATAGGTACAAGTGCATCAATGAGTGTCTTGTCACCCACCACTGCTCCGCGTCCAAATGATCTTTCCCCTGTATCCTGGATTCCCTTCACTACAGCAGAGAACAGATCAGCAACGTCCTGCACCCCAAGAACTTCTTTCTCGCCTGCACTTTTACTTGCTGCGCGGAAAGCCGATCCCCAGATTGGACCTGAAGCCCCGCCGCATTTCTCCATAATAATGAGAGAACATGCATCAAGGAATTCAGACATGCTGGAACTTTTCTCTAGTACGTGATCCCATTCTTTTTTGAGTTGTTTAAATCCGGTTGCGATACTTGTACCGAAATCACCGTCTCCTGCATGAGAATCAAGATCACAGAAAGGTCCCTCATTTTTAATAATGATTTCACTCATCTTGTCGATATAATAGATCAGATTATTCAGAGAGAACTGCTCATTTTGTACCTTCGAATGTTCCTCCGAAGTTTCTACGGTATAAGATGCTTTCTTACTGCCATCTGCTTGAACTTCTTCCACTTTGTCTGTATAGATCACTTCTGTTAGAGGTCCTCTCATGGTAAGCGCCGGTGTCTCACACTCTACAGCAAGCAGATTTTTTAATTCCTCATCAAGCTGCATCAGTGACAAGGATGCGCCTGCCATATCAATACTTGTCATATAGTCACCAACGAGAACCTTCATCACCTTTTTGCCTCTTGCCTTCATCTCTCTCATGACTGCGTTATTCAGCAAGTACAGCTCCTGAAGCGGTGAACCTCCAAAGCCATTAACGAGAACAGCATACTCATCTTCACCATTTGGGTCCATATGTTTCAGCAAATCTTCAACCATCCGGCCGGCGAGTTCATCAGCAGAAAGCATTTTCTCACGCCGAATCCCTGGCTCACCATGAATACCTACTCCATATTCGATCTCATCCTCGTTCAGTTGGAACGTAGGGCTTCCTTTGGCAGGAACAGTACAAGAAGTCAGAGCAAAGCCAATACTTTTCGTACGATCCGCTGCTTTTTGTGCCGCTTCTTTAACTTCTGTCAGTGATTTGCCCAGTTCTGCTGCAGCTCCCGCAATCTTATGAACAAATACGGTACCTGCTACACCTCGCTTACCTACCGTGTACAAGCTGTCTTCCACTGCAATATCATCTTCTACTTTTACGTAGTCAACGGTAATTCCGTCTTCTCGTGCCAGATGGGCAGCATTACGGAAGTTCATGATGTCTCCGCTGTAGTTTTTAATAATAAGCAGCGTACCTTTGTCACTGCGTGACCCGCGAAGCGCTTGGTAGACTTGAATCTGAGATGGAGAAGCAAATACGTCTCCGCAGACGGCTACATCAAGCATCCCTTTCCCAACAAAACCTGCGTGTGCCGGTTCATGACCGCTTCCTCCGCCGCTGATCAGCGTGACTTTGCTTGGGTTAAGTTCTTTTTTCGCAATGATTTTATATCTCGAATCAAATGTAAGTTCTGGATGAGCGAGAATCAGACCGCTCGCCATTTCTCTTACAAGTGTTTCCGGTTTGTTCATTATTTTTTTCATATCGCTCACCCTAACTTTTGTTTATATTCTCGTCCAATTTGGTCAGCAACCATGATGGAAGCAACGACTGCTTCTTCGGTTACCGGAAATGGCATGGAATGAATCGATTCCTCTGGAATACATGCTTTTCTTGCTACTTCTTTCAGTTCTTCCACTGTCACTGTATCAACGCCGATATCAGCAAGACATACGGGAAGTCCGATGGATACACAGAAAGCAAGAACTTCGTCCAGCTCTTCTTTCGGTGCATTTTCAAGCACCAATTGAGCGATGGTACTGAACGCTACTTTTTCACCGTGGAAATAATGATGTGTGCCTTCAAGTGCAGTAAGTCCATTGTGAATCGCATGGGCTGTTGCAAGACCTGCACTTTCGAAACCAAGTCCGGACAGCAAGATGTTCGTCTCTACAATATTCTCAAGCGCTGGAGTCACTAAGTTGCAATCACATGCAACCTTCGCATTCAGACCATCTTCGAGCAGGGTTTCATAACATAGTTTTGCAAGCGCAAGCGCTGCTTTTGTACCGACTACTTTAGGAGCGCTTCCGTCAAGTACGCCGCAAGGGAGACCTGCGTTCACACTAGAGTAAGATCTAGCAGTTGCTCTCGCTTCAAAGTAAGTAGATAGAGCATCGCCCATTCCGGAAACTAGGAAACGAGTAGGTGCATTCGCAATAATCGTAGTATCAATCATGACAACACTTGGACTTTGTTTGAAGTAAGCGTAATCATCAAATGCTCCATCTTCGGTATAAAGTACAGCAGAATGGCTTGTAGGTGCATCTGTTGCCGCGATCGTTGGTACGATAATCAGGGCTTCACCTTCAGCTACACACTTCGCTGTGTCAATGGCTTTCCCTCCGCCAAGGCCAATCGTACAGTCACAATTTTTTTCTTTAGCGAGTTCTTGTAATCTAGCGATCTCCTCGCGGGTACATTCTCCGCCGAAACCACCTTCTACAAAAGTCACATTAAATTTATCTGAAGTTGTGTTCAGTTTTTCTTTTACACGAGCGATATCATCGGGATGGGCAATCAGTAACGCAGAGTCACCAAATGTACGAATAAAATATCCTAAATTTAAAAGTTCATTTTCACCTTGTACATATTTCGTTGGACTGATAAAAGCTCTTCTCATCATTATTACCTCCTAGCAAAATGGTTCTTCTATCTTTTTTCTGCTTCTCTATCTGTTTTCTGTTTCTCTATCTCTATTATATTTTTTACCCAATCTCATTACATTGAACTCCGATTACTAATTAAAGCGTTTTCTTATTGTGTTTTTTTGCACTAAGCTGTTATAAATTGTACTTTTATGTACTTCACTTCTGTAAAAAGATATACTATAAGAAGAAATTAAGCATCTAACTTCAATTTTTCACTTTAGGAGTACACCACTATGAAACCAGTACACTTCCATCTGAGTCAAATCATTGATATAGATAAATGGCATGGGCTTCAAGACTCCCTCTCCCTGGTAACAAAAATGGCGATCATTACTGTCGATTACAAAGGTGTCCCTGTGACGAAGCACAGTCATTGCCAGTCTTTCTGTCAAGCTGTGCGTAAAGACGAGATGCTGTCTGAGTACTGCCAGAAATGTGATGCCAGGGGCGGGCTTGAGGCCGTTCGAACGAACAAACCCTACATATATTCCTGTCATTTCAATATCGTGGATATTGCCATTCCGATCCTCGTTGATGGTCAATATGTGGGTGCGATTATGGCAGGACAGATTAAGCTGACGGATCAGGAATTATATCTTGAACAGATTGTGAATCGACCCGAGAATACGGAAAGCCGCGCTAAATTTAAAGCACTTGAAAAAGAATATACCGCGCTGCCGCAGCTTACTTACGATGAGGTGGCCAAAGCGGCAGAAATGCTGCTTCAGCTTTCTACTTATATTGTTGAGGAATCCATTCAGAAGAATGCAACCATCGAGATGTATAAAAAGGCGCTGTCACAGGACATGCCGCTTACAATTCCTACTCACGTTCCATCCGTAAAAGCATTTAAAAATATGGAAGCCATGCAGCATGAACTGGTTAACACGATGATCGACAGCAAAATCAAGAAATTCACAACACATGATTTCCATACAATGAATCCGCTGCTTACCCCAGCATTTGAGTATATTTATCATCACAAGAATGAGAACATCACGCTGCAGCAAATGGCAAAATTATGTCACGTGAGTCCAAGCTATTTCAGCCGGATCTTTACAAAAGAAACGGGAGAAAATTTTTCTGTATTTGTACCTAGGTTGAAAATGGAATGGGCAAAGCAGCTGCTTGAAGAAACCAATCTTCCCATCCATCAAATCAGCGAGGATCTAGGATATACGGATGCGGGATATTTTATTAAAACGTTTAAGAAATTAGAAGGTCTAACCCCAGCGGTGTATCGCAGAATGATTCGGTAATCTCGCGCCTTTATCTACAAACGCAAGGCAAGCATAAAAGCCGGAACCATACTCCATGGTCCCGGCTTTCGTTCATCATTCCCTCTTCAAATTACCTTATTTCTAGTTCCCCTTATCTTCTTTCTTATCTTCTTTCTTTTCCCCATTCGGTTCTTCCTTCGGTTCCTCTTTCTTTTCTTCTTTCATTGGTGCTACTTCTTCAAGGACAATGGAATCGCTAGCCCGGGATAAACTATTAATCGTTGCTTTATCTCCATCGGCTACAGATAGAACAAAGAATCGGTAACTCACCCCTGGTTTCAGTGAACTTCCATCTGAATCCAGCGTCGAAGTATCTACAGTGGCGACTCCGTTTCCACCCGATTTATTCACGGATGTGTATTGTGATCTTGGCAGGGCATTTGCTTGATCCAAAGTAAACTGACTAGCTGAAGCTGCTTTAACAGCAATCACTGCATAGAAAGAAAGACCTTTCTCATCCCCTGCTTTATTGAAATTCACTTGTACTGCTGGGTTTCCATTCGGCTTATTCTCTACCTTCGTTATGTTAGCCTGATCTACCTGAACAGAAGGCTGACTCAGTGTAAAGTTACTTGATCCATCGGATAAGGCATTGTCCGAACGGGTTGAACCATCTGCTAGTGAGAGAACAAACGCTTTATAGCTAATACCTGCAGCGAGCTTATTACCGTTAATATCCTTGGTTCCTTCTCCAAGAAGCTTTGAGATATTCGAACCGTTTTTATTTACCGCCGTGTAATTATTTGACGATACACGATTTGCTGCGGAAAGATCAAAGCGGCTTGCTTCATCTGCTCGCACAAGCATGATCAGGTAACGGGATATTCCGGTTTCATCCGAAGCTTTTTGGAAAGCGATCGTCACATCACGGCCGTCCCCATTATTTCCTTTGATATTCGCAGATACATTAGAAGCAGGTCTAACACTGCTTGAAGACAGCTGTATCGCTGAAGAGGCAGATGACAGTGCATTTAGCTTACTATCTCCGCGGTTACTTACCGCAAGTACGAATACCCGGTAACTCACCCCGCTGCGGATCGCTGATCCATCTGTATCCTTTGCCCCGGATGCGAGTGTAACCTTCAGATTTCCACCTGTTTTATTTACTCTTGTAAACCGATCACTGCTCATCCCATTTGCTCTAGAAAGGTCGAAGCTTCCTGCATTGCCTGACTTCACTACAAATACACGGTAATGATCCACGCGAGATTCTTCAGATGATTTATTAAAGGTAACCTGTAGATCCCGTCCGTCTCCGTAATCCTGAATATCACTTACACCTACACTTGTCGCCGGTTTTGATACCGAGTTGTTACTTAAGGAGATTGCATTAGAGGAAGATGATAATAAGTTCTCATATCCTCCTTGCTGATTTCCCATAGCTGCTACGAACACACGATAGCTTTCTCCTTCACGAACTGTAATCCCGCTCGTATCTTTTAGGCTTTGCGGCAGTGTAATCGTCTGATTTTTTCCATTCTTCGAAATATCATAATAGCTTCCCGAAGATACTTTATTCGCTTCACTCATGGTAAATGAAGAGCTGTTATTATTGCGGACGACAAACACCCGATAAAAGCCTACTTTTGACTCGTCACCTGTTTTGTTGAAAGAAACCTGCAGGTCTCGCGCATCTCCGTAGTCACTTCGGTCAGTTACCGATGTAATGGAAGGAGCAGTCAGTGTACTTCCGTCCAAAGTGAAGCTCGAAGAACCAGAGGACAGTCTATTTTGTTTATCATTCGTATTCGTACTAGTCGAGAGAACAAACAGCGTATATGCGGTTCCATTCTTGATAAGATCCCCTGATACATCGCGTGATGAAGAGGAAAGTGTCGTCGTAATCACGGAACTTCCTGATTTACCGATGACTGTCGAGTAACTGCTCGAAGCACGGTTCGCCGCATTTAGATCAAAAGATGATGCGTCTTTGGTCTTAACGATAAATGCACGGTAGCTGTTAATATCCGATGTCGTTCCAGGCTGTTTGAAACTAATCTGAAGATCACGGCCATCTCCGTTATTAGCAACATCTTTGACACGCAGTTCACTTACCGCTTGAACCGCTGGTTTTGCTGTCAGGGTAATTGAATTTCTAGCGGATGAAAGAAGTGAGGCATAGTCAGCAGCATCGTTTCCAACGGTTAATACATACACTTTGTAAGTTACGCCGGATCTGATCTTTTCTCCGCTCACATCCCGTGTGTTCTCTCCTAAAGTGACACTCACATTTCCATTCCTTTTGCTTACTTGAGTATAGTTCGCAGAGGTTATATTCATGGCTGCATTAAGTGTAAAGTTGCCTGCACTTGTATCCTTGACTAGCATGACACGGTATTCGTATACTCCGCCTTCGTTCTGCGAAGGTGTAAAATCTACTTTTATATCCCGGCCGTCACCATACTGAGTACCTACACTCGTTGTAATGGTAGAGGTAGACAAATCATCACTCTTCGTGACGATATCCACACGTTTTGCCTGTGAGTTCCAATACACTTCTTCTCCCAATGCTTCGGTTACGAATCGAATGGGAACCATGGTATTCCCCTTAACTACGGATGCTGGAATATCTAGATATACCGTATTGCCATTAATAGTAGCCGTCTTTGATCCGATCTTCAGAGATACCGTCTGGTCGCCTTTGGTTGCCGTAACCGTCTTCGATTTATTGTTCCATACGACCTTTGCGTTCAGCCCTTCAAAAATAGACCGAAGCGGAACTAGTACTCTGGCGCCTTTCATAATTGGGGGTTGTGAAGCTGATAATTTCTCGTTATCAATGTAAATCTGTATGGCTACTGCAGCGTGAGACACGACAGGGGGAACACTTGCTGTAATTAAGGCAGCAATGACTGCTGTGGAGATCCATTTTTTCATTATTATTGTTACCTCCAGTATTTGGATTATTATTAACTTGGTTTAGCTTAGCAATCTTATAACGCAAGATAATGGGATAAAGTTCCATAAAAGGGATGAAAAACAAAAATATATTTTAGTGAGCATAAATAGGGGTATGGTAAGAAACACTTCTCCATTTTCCATTTTATTGATACAATGATAGTAATTTCATCTTATGAAATTAAGTTTCATTATATGAAACAGGAAGAGGAGTGAAATCCATGAACTATCATTATGTTGGCATTGATCATGTTCAGCTTGCCGGTCCTCCCGGATGCGAGTCAGAAGCTCGTCATTTTTACAGTGAAATCCTTGGATTTACCGAAATCCCTAAACCGGAAGTACTGCAAAAAAGGGGCGGTGTATGGTTTCTTTGTGGAAGTCACGAGGTTCATATCGGCGTGCAGGCTGATTTTTCTCCAGCTACAAAAGCTCATCCTGCTTTTGATGTAAAACAGCTAGAAGCGTTGCGCAGCTACTTAGTAGATCAAGGAATTCCGGTCATCGCAGATGATGCCCGCCAAGAGGAAGGTGTCGTTCGATTTTATCTTCATGATCCTTTTGGAAATCGCCTGGAGTTTATGGAACGAAGCAATCATAAATAATCGATTTTTACGACGTTTAGCAAAATAAACAAAACCCCCGCGAACCTTTCTTCACGGGGGTTTGTCGATCGTTATATTCACTTTTTAGATCAAGCATCTTTAAAAATTTGAATCCATCCATCACTTATGGGTTTTTCACAAAATGATCAGATCAGTAGATTGAATAAGTTTTGGTCTTTGTTGAGTTCCGTATACTGGATGTTTTTTGCCTTCATTCGTTCAACCAGTGGCTCGTAATCCTCTTTGTTTAGCAGCTCTATGCCGACAAGGGCAGGGCCATTTTCTTTATCATTTTTCTTCGTATACTCAAATCTTGCAATATCATCATCTGGACCGAGTACATCTGAGAGAAATTCACGAAGAGCACCCGCACGCTGCGGGAAATTAATCATGAAATAATGTTTGAGTCCTTCATAGATAAGCGAACGTTCCTTAATCTCCTGCATCCGGTCAATATCGTTGTTCCCGCCGCTAATAATACATACGACTTTTTTACCTTTGATCTTATCTTTATACTGTTCCAGTGCAGCTACGGCAAGAGAGCCCGCAGGTTCGACTACAATTGCATTCTCATTATATAGTTCCAAGATGGTGGTACAAGCTTTTCCTTCCGAAACCTTAACTACATCATCCAGTGTTCGGGTACAGATATCATAGGTTAAATCCCCTACTCTCTTCACTGCTGCCCCATCGACAAACTTATCAATCTTCTGAAGCGTAACCACCTGTTTCTGCTCCATTGCCTCAGTCATGGATGCTGCGCCTAAAGGCTCCACCCCAATTACCTGTGTCTGTGGATGCACTGTTTTAACATAGGTTCCAACTCCAGCAGCCAGACCCCCGCCGCCAATCGTCACAAATACATAGTCTGCAGGACCCTCAAGATCCTCCATGACTTCCATCCCGATTGTCCCGTTCCCTGCAATAATCTTCGGCTGATCAAATGGATGAATGAACGTAAGTTCCTGCTCATCTCTTACTCGCATAGCCGCTTCATAGGAATCATCATACGTATCTCCCGTAAGGACAACTTCAATGTTACTGCCGCCAAAACGTTTCACTTGCTTAACCTTCTGATTTGGAGTTGTGCTTGGCATAAAGATTTTGCCTTGAATCCCAAGAGCATTACATGAAAAAGCAACCCCTTGTGCATGATTTCCTGCACTCGCACAAACAATGCCTCGCTCACGCTCTTCAGCGGATAAGTTTCGGATCATGTTATAGGCACCGCGGATTTTAAAAGAACGAACGACTTGCAGATCTTCTCTTTTCAGATAGACTTCACAATTGTACTTTGCAGATAATACAGCATCACGCTGGAGCGGCGTTCTTACGATGACCTCTCTCAGTACATGGTGTGCTCTAACGATATCTTCCATTCCCACTACAGGGACCGTTCCATGATTAGGTGTCTCTACAGATTTCATTTTCTCCCACACTCCGCTTGATTTGGTCAGCTTTACGTTCGCTGCACATATTTTCTATTTTATGTATTGTACCATCTTTGGACGGATGAAGGACGGTTCGTTTTGCGGATTTTCCTGAATTTTCATAAAAAAATCAACTTTTCTTTCAGGTTACATTTTGCATATCACTGCAAACCTGTGTTTAAATAAAAGCAGTGTTTGAAAGAGGAGGACCCTAACCAATGTCGATTAACTACGAACAAGACTTACTGCCGATCGGTTCTGTTGTGCGCATCAAAGAATGGAAACAGAAGCTGATGATTTACGGCCGTTTGCAAAATGATATGGAATCTCAAAATACATGGGATTATGTTGCATGCTACTATCCTCATGGGAATCTCACGGAAGATTCCAACGCATTCTTTAATCATGAAGATATTAAAGACGTTATTTTCAAAGGCTTCGAGGATCATGAGGAAGTTGCTTTCCGCAAGATTCTTGCTGAAGCCATTAAAGAAGCAGAGTAATTCAGAATTGCGACTGTGACTGCAACTAGCAGTGGAAAAAGAAAACCCAAAGGTGTTCCCCTCGTATAGAGAGGACCCTTTGGGTTTTTGTATGTTACTTGAATCATATTTATAATCCATTAAATTTAAGGCTATTTTGAGGCTATATTGTAGACGAAATTTCAGACAACATTTTAGACAAACGAAACCGTTACGTTCTATATTTACTTTTGTTTAAACACCGAGAAGTATCATGAATATGATTCACTTATTGATTCACTTATTGATTCACTTATTGATTCACTTATTGATTCACTTATTTACTTACTTACTTACTTACTTACTTACTTACTTATTCATTATGTTACTAGTAAGTGTCCTTCTACTTCTACTTTTCTTATCGGATCCTACGTCTTAAGAAATGATGTTTTGCTTAAACCATGCAGCGGCCGCTACCACTTCTGTACGACTCAGTTGATGACCATGATTTTCCCAATGTAACTGTACGCTTGCCCCCGCCCCTTCAAGAAGCTGCTGAAGATCTTCGGATTCTTGAGGTGCGCACATCGGATCGTTTTTGCCGGCAGCGATAAAAACAGGGATACCTGACAGATTCGGCAGTTCTTTATCACGTAAAGGAACCATAGGATGATGCAGAATTGCTCCCTTTAATGAGTCGGCATAGTGGAATAGAAGACTTCCCGCAATATTAGCGCCGTTTGAATAACCGATCGCTACTACGTTACTTCGGTCAAAGTTATAAGTCTTAGCTGCTTCATCCAAAAACTCGTGCAGTTCTTTTGTGCGGAAAATCAGGTCTTCTACATCAAACACCCCTTCTGCCAAGCGGCGGAAAAATCGGGACATTCCATGTTCACTCACATTTCCACGAACCCCTAAAATATTTGATTTTGGAGATACCATCTCTGCCAGTGGAATTAGATCCGTTTCCGTTCCGCCTGTGCCATGAAGCACTAATAGGGTAGGCAAGTCTGGATTTGACCCTTTATGGAATACATGTTTCATCGTCATATCTTCGCTCTCCTTTTATTTCATATCACATTACCTTTAGTCAATCGAGACATTATCTGTTCTGTTCAGTTCTATTCCAGTTCTATTACCTAATACCCAGTATTGTTACCCAGTTCTCTCGTTCTTTGCGCGTTCTCGCTCATTTAATTATCTTAATTTTAAGATAATTACCTTAAATTCATCATACTTCTTTTTCGTCCGCAATTCAAGAGTAGATATGATTTCCTCTTCATTAAAAGAAAAACAGACCAAACCGAGCGCTCCTACTCTGCTCTGATTTGATCTGTTTGTTTTTGATCTATTGCTATTTGTATGCCGGATCTACATTTCACCCTACACTAAAGCTTTTGCTGCAATATCAGAGCGCTGATGTTTACCTTCGAAAGTGATCTGTTTTGCAGCCGCATAAGCGTTATTTCTTGCTTCTTCTATAGACATTCCTCTGCCCACGACGCCAAGTACACGTCCTCCGCTTGTTACATATTCACCTGCATCATTTTTCGCTGTCCCTGCATGGAATACGAGAGCATCCCCTGCTTGTTCAAGTCCAGAGATGACAATCCCCTTCGGATAAGAAGCAGGATATCCGCCAGAAGCGAGAATTACGCATACAGCTGCTTCATCACTCCACTGAATGTCGATATCAGCAAGTGTACCTTTCACGGCTGCCAGGAAAATATCGAGCAAGTCTGTTTTTAGTCTTGGTAGAACAACCTGCGTCTCGGGATCACCAAAACGAGCATTGAATTCTACGGTCTTCGGTGTACCGTCTGGTGAGATCATGAGCCCTGCAAAAAGAACCCCGCGGAACGGGCGACCTTCGGATACCATTGCTTTTGCTGTTGGAACGACAATGGTTTCTATGGCTTTATCAATAATCGCCTGATCGATATGCGGCAGTGGAGAGTACGTCCCCATCCCGCCGGTATTTGGACCTTTATCTCCATCGTATACCGGTTTGTGGTCTTGTGCTGCTGGCATACATCTTACCGTTTCTCCATCGACAAATGCCAGAATCGACATTTCCTGACCTTCCAGGAACTCTTCGATTACGACATTTGCACCTGATTCACCAAATGTCTTTTCTACCATCATGCTATGAAGTGCCGTTTCCGCCTCTTCACGAGTGTAAGCTACGGTTACCCCTTTACCAGCAGCAAGTCCATCAGCTTTGATGACGATTGGAACCGGGCGAGAACGAAGATAATCAAGTGCTGCTTCATAGTTATCAAACTTCTCGTAAGCAGCAGTTGGGATGTTATATTTGCGAAGGAGATCTTTCATAAAGGTCTTGCTTCCTTCAATCTCTGCTGCATTTTTTCGCGGTCCAAAGACCGGAATGTTCTTCGCTTCAAACACATCGACAATTCCATCTGCTAATGGATCATCAGGGCCAACGACAACAAGTCCCACTTCTTTTTGGATTGCAAAATCAGCTAGTTTTTCGAATTCATGTACACCAATCGGCACACACTGTGCAATTTGGCTGATTCCTGCATTTCCGGGAGCGCAGTAAATGGTGTTTACCTTTTCGCTTTTTGATAGAGACCATACGATCGCATGCTCGCGTCCGCCAGCACCAATAACGAGAATATCCATAAGTTCCTCCTTAAGTATGTACCTTTGAATAAGAATAAAGGCTGAGAGGCCAAGCTCTCCGCTTTGCACTCCCAGCCTCAGGAAAGATAAGATAACGCTCTGCTGAAGAATTAATTTCATAAAACCTTGTTATGAATTTATGAAATAGATTCTGTTCCGTTCAAAAACCCCTTTTTGATCGTGTGCAGATCACGCTCGAATATGAATCCATTTTAGGTGCTATATCTTTCATATGATGAAATGAAAAATTTCCTTGTTACCTTATTTCCGGGAAATTAATGTTTGAAATGTCGTACTCCTGTGAAGACCATGGCAATTCCGTTCTCATTCGCTGCCTTAATGGACTCTTCATCCTTGATGGAACCACCTGGCTGAATAATCGCAGTAATACCGTGTTTCGCTGCAAGCTCTACCGTATCGCCCATTGGGAAAAATGCATCGGAAGCGAGCACAGCTCCTTTTGCTTTATCTGCCGCTTGTTCAAGCGCAATTTTCGCTGCACCTACACGGTTCATCTGTCCTGCACCTACACCCACTGTCATGTTATCAGAAGCAAGTACAATCGCATTTGATTTCACATGCTTAACTACTTTCCATCCAAACAGAAGTTGTTTTAGTTCCTCTTCAGAAGGAGCACGGTCAGTTACGACCTGCAGATCGTCTGCATCCACGGAGTGTACGTCACTTTGCTGAACGACCATACCACCGTCGATACTCGTTACAACAAACTGACTCGTGCGTTCTTTAGCAGAAGAAAGTTCGCCCATTTTGAGCAGACGAATATTTTTCTTCTTGGTGAGAATTTCGAGCGCTTCTTCTGTAAAATCAGGAGCAAGCACAATCTCAAGGAAAATTTCGCTAAGTTTTGCCGCTGTATCTGCATCAATGATTCGGTTTGCTGCAACAATACCTCCGAAAATGGAAGTTGGATCCGCCGAATAAGCTTTCATGTAAGCTTGATAAATGCTTTCCCCTGTACCTACTCCGCAAGGATTCATATGTTTCACCGCCACGACAGCCGGCTCTTCGAATTCTTTTACAATTTGAAGTGCTGCGTTAGCATCATTGATGTTATTATAGGAAAGCTCTTTACCATGAAGCTGCTCTGCTGTAGTCAGCGTACCTTGCGGTGCAAGAGGTTTACGATAGAATGCAGCTTGCTGATGAGGATTTTCTCCGTAACGAAGGTCCTGGATTTTCTCATAAGTAACCGTGTATCGCTCAGGAAGAGGATCACCGTTCACATTAGACAAGTAATCAGAAATTAGTGCATCGTAAGATGCCGTATGGCGGAATACTTTTGCCGCAAGCTGTTTACGAGTCTCAAGGGTTGTATCTCCTTGTTCACGAACCTCAGCAAGTACCTGACTATAGTCATTTGCATCTACAACAACACTTACAAATGCATGGTTTTTCGCAGCAGAACGAAGCATAGTCGGCCCACCAATATCGATATTTTCGATTGCGTCCTCGTAAGATACATCTGGTTTAGCAATGGTTTCTTGGAAAGGATAAAGATTTACAACAACCAGATCGATGTAATCAAGACCAAGATCCTTCATTTGTTTTTGATGTTCTTCGTTATCTCTAACTGCGAGAAGCCCGCTGTGTACGGCAGGGTGAAGTGTTTTTACGCGTCCATCCATAATCTCAGGGAATCCCGTTACGTCGGAAATACCGATGACTGGAATACCTTCTTTCGACAACAGGCTGCTGGTGCCGCCTGTCGAGATAATTTCGACCCCTAAATTAGACAACTCACGGCAAAAATCCACGATGCCTGTTTTATCTGATACGCTAACGAGTGCTCTTTTTATACTCACGATGAAGCTCCTCCTCTTGTGTGTCACCACATAGAATGAATAGTTCTGAACTTAATTCCGATACACGTCTAATTTGGATGAATAATTTGAATAGTGCAGTTCTTTTACGTCTAATGACCATCGTCGAAACTACGTTTATTTCCCGAGAAATATCACATCATGCCGTATCCGTTTTACAAGACTCGCACAAAATGTTGGAAGGTCTCCACTATAGCGCAGATTGAGTATTTTTCTGACAATCTTTCGCGCCAATCGTAACTTTACGTCCTTCCAGTTTCACTAGTCCTTCTGCAAACCAAGAAACAACCTCTGGGTATAACTGCTGCTCTAGTGCATGAATGGATTCCCCTAACGACTCGGCGGTATCTTTCGCAGAAACCTCTACTGCACGCTGTGCAATAATGGGCCCCGTATCCATTCCTCCGTCAACAAAATGCACCGTGATCCCCGTAAGAGTTACCCCGTAATCCAAAGCTTGCCCAATCGCGTTTTTACCTGGAAAAGCAGGCAAAAGGGATGGATGAATATTGATGAGCCTTCCTGCGTACGCTTCGACAATAACTGGAGTCAGTAGTCTCATATAACCTGCAAGTACAACAAGGTCAATCTTGAGGTTGTTCAGTTTTTCGACGATTTCCTGCTCATATGCTTCACGTGAAGGATAATCTTTCGGCTGAAAGAGATGGCAGGGAATCCCGGCAGTCTGTGCCTTCTGAACAACAAGCGCTTGCGGTTTATCGCTGACAAGAAGCTCGATTGAACCCTTTATTTTCCCATTAGATGTGTTTTCCACCAAAGACTGAAAATTACTACCCTGCCCGGATGCGAATACGGCAATACGAAAACCGGACATTATACATCCGCTCCAGTAAAGGTGACCACTTGATTTCCTTCCGTTACCCGACCGATGGTATACGCTTCTTCTCCATTTGCACGCAGTGATTCAATTGTTTTTTCTGCATCTGCTTCACTTACTACAATGACCATGCCAATCCCCATGTTGAAGGTAGTGAACATGTCTTTGTTGGAAATACTTCCTTTTTGCTGCATTAGGTTAAAGATCGGCAGAATCGGCCATGAGCCATGGTTAATCTCTACATTCACGTTTACTGGAAGCATCCGCGGAATATTTTCAATAAATCCACCGCCAGTAATATGCGCCATTCCTTTTACTTTCACTTCATCCAGCAGCGCCAAGATTGGCTTAACATAGACTTTGGTTGGTTTCAAAAGCTCATCACCAAGCTTACCGCCGAGTTCTGCAACTTCATCATGAAGACTATAGCCGGCTTGCTCCAGAAGCAGCTTGCGAACGAGAGAGAACCCGTTACTATGAACTCCGCTTGAAACAACCCCGATTACTGTATCTCCAGGTGTAATGGTAGTTCCGTTAATGATTTTGGCTTTATCTACGATACCCACTGTAAAACCAGCTATATCATATTCACCATCACTGTACATACCTGGCATTTCTGCTGTTTCGCCGCCGATCAGTGCTGCACCCGATTGATGACAGCCTTCAGCAATACCTGCTACGATGGCTTCAATTTTATCTGGAACGACTTTGTCACAAGCAAGGTAATCAAGGAAGAAAAGAGGCTCCGCACCCTGAACGACAATATCATTCACACACATCGCCACTGCATCAATACCAATGGTGTCATGACGATCCATGGCGAATGCAATTTTGAGCTTCGTTCCCACACCGTCTGTACCAGATACCAGTACCGGCTCATCATATTTGTCTTTATTCAAACCAAACAAAGCGCCAAATCCACCGAGATCTGTCATGACTTCTGGACGGAATGTACGCTTCACATGTTTTTTCATCTTTTCTACCGCTTCGTTGCCTGCCGCGATATCAACGCCGGCATTCTTGTAGGCTTCTGACAAATTGGACACCATCCTTAAGGGGAAAATCACCCACCTAAATCCTCCCTGACAGGGAGGACCCCAGAGGGGCAGCGCCCCTCTGGACACCCGCAAATATGCTAGCGGACCGGAGTTTTGGGTGTTCTTGCTATGTTTACGTTGGTGATTGGATCGCTAATGGTCTTTCAGACCGGCTTACATTTGGCTCATCGTGCACAAGTGCAAGTGCCTTCACGCTGTGCGCGTGTAGCTCCGCCGAATCTCCCTGTTTGCCTGCGGCAAATGCAGGGATTCTCGGCTTCGCTAAGAGCTGCGCTTCGCGCGGGGCTCCGCCAGGAAGTCCTCCTGTTTGCCTACGGCAAATGCAGTGCCTTCCCTTGCTACGCAAGTGCATTCGCGCTGCGCGCGTAGCTTCGCCAGGAAGTCCTCCTATTTGCCTGCGGCAAATGCAGTAGCTTCCCTTGCTACGCAAGTACATTCGCGCTTCGCGCGGGACTCCGCCAGGAAGTCCACCTGTTTGCCTGCGGCAAATGCAGTGGCTTCCCTTGCTGCGCAAGTGCATTCGCGCTGTACGCGCGTAGCTTCGCCGAATCTCCCTGTTCGCCTGCGGCAAATACGGGGATTCTCGGCTTCGCTAGTGCCCTCGCTTTCTATGCTGCTTAGCTTAGCAACCGCAGCCTGCCTTCGCCCCTTCTTTGAAATTCAGGGTCGTCGGATAATCATTATCAAAGCAGGCAAGGCATAAGCCGCCTTTATATTCATCTTGATGATTGCCTTGAATCGAAGCAATCAGGCCCTCGGGACTAAGGAAAGACAAGGAATCCGCATTAATCTCTCTGCAAATCTCTTCAACCGATCTGGAAGAAGCAATGAGTTCGTCCCGATTTGGTGTGTCGATCCCGTAGAAACAAGGATTTTTAAATGGAGGTGAGGTAATCCGTACATGTACCTCAGTTGCTCCTGCATCACGCAGCATATTGACGATCCGGCGCGACGTAGTTCCCCGCACGATAGAATCATCGATCATAACCACACGTTTGCCTTCTACTACCCGGCGTACGGCACTCAGCTTCATCTTCACGCCCTGCTCTCGCAGTTCCTGACTGGGCTGAATAAATGTACGACCTGTATATTTGTTCTTAATCATTCCAAGCTCATACGGAATGCCCGTTTGCTCTGCATATCCTATCGCTGCAGATATACTAGAGTCAGGTACCCCTGTCACCACATCAGCATCGACAAAGGATTCAAGCGCCATTCGGCTGCCCATCCGTTTTCTTGCTGCGTGCTGGTTAGAACCATTCATATCACTATCTGGTCTAGCAAAGTAGATATACTCCATAGCACAAAGTGCTTTCCGGTGCTTTTGCTCCTCAAAACGATCTTCATGAAGTCCGTTCTCATCCAAGATCAACATTTCACCAGGCTCAATGTCACGAATAAGTTCCGCACCAATCGTCTCCAGCGCACAAGTCTCGGAAGCGAAGATATAAGCATCTCCGAGCTTACCCATCGTCAGCGGACGAAGTCCGTGCGGATCAGATGCTACCAGCAGACGGTCGTTCGTCATAATCAGAAAAGCATACCCCCCTACTATTCGGCGGAAAGCATCTTTTGCTGCCTCAACTAAATCCTTTGATGACCGTGCAATCAGGTGAGCAATGACTTCCGTGTCGCTGGTTGTTTGAAAAATCGAACCGCTCTGCTCGAGTTCCTTACGGATTTCGGGTGCATTCACGATATTACCGTTTGTCGCAACGGCAAGATCGCCGTCACGGTATTTAAATACAAGCGGCTGTGCATTCGTCAGTTTACTGTCTCCGCTGGTCGAATAACGTACATGACCAATAGAGATATCTCCAGTCAAAGTAGCCATAAGATCTTTTGTAAATACTTCTTTTACAAGTCCCATCCCGCGGTGGTAATGGAACTCATTGCCGTCACTAACACACATACCGGCACTTTCTTCTCCACGATGCTGAAGGGCGTGAAGTCCGTAATAGGATAAAGAAGCGGCTTCAGGGTGTCTGTACACCCCGAAAACCCCGCATTCCTCTTTTAATTTATCGAAAAGTCCTTCTTTACCCGAACCTTCGTTGTAATAGTCACCTGTCCAGAACTTCGGAACGCTTACTTCATCAGACATGGAATAACATCCTCCCAGACCTGCTTCAGAACCGCTACCGATTCGTCCACAGCTGATGTACCGTTCAACTCCACTGTTAGATTGCTGCCTGTTACTTGTCCGATCACTTGTACAGGAACTCCGCTATTTTTCACAAATGCTTCTAAAGCTTCTGCATTTTCTTTCGTTGCTGTCAGCAAGATACGAGACTGACTTTCACTAAACAAAGCATGATCTTTACGAAGCTCTGTTGTCATACTTACCTGTGCCCCTTTACCGCCGCTGATACAACTTTCAGCTAGAGCAACAGCCAGACCGCCCTCAGATAAGTCATGCGCAGACTCGACAAGTCCTTTTTGAATCGCGCCAAGTACTGCATCTAGAAGTGCTTTCTCCGTAGCCAGATCCAGTTTCGGCGGACGTCCTTCGGTCACACCATGAACCGCATACTGGAATTCACTGCCGCCAAGTTCAGCAAAAGTATCCCCAAGCAGGAGAATAACATCTCCTTCGTTTTTGAAGCCTTGTGTCGTAATATGATCTGTATCGTGTACGAGACCCACCATACCCACAACCGGAGTCGGGTAGATTGCTCCTTTGGCATTTTCGTTGTACATACTTACGTTACCACCGATAACCGGTGTTCCAAGCACGTTACAAGCTTCTGCCATACCGTCTACGGATTTTTCCATTTGCCAGAAAATTTCTGGTTTTTCAGGAGAACCAAAGTTCAGGTTATCTGTAATTGCCAGTGGTTCTGCTCCGGAGCAGACAATGTTACGAGCAGCTTCGCTGACTGCAATTTTGCCGCCCACTTCTGGGTCGAGATATACATAACGTCCGTTACAGTCTGTCGTCATAGCAAGTCCTTTACGTGTTCCATGAACGGTTACCACCGCTGCATCGGAACCAGGACGAACGGCTGTACTTGTCCGAACCATGTAATCATATTGGTTGTATACCCACGCTTTACTGGATACTGTCGGCGAGGACAATACTGTTTTTAGAGCGCCTGTAAGATCCGACACTTCTTCATAACGCAGGGTGTCGATTTTTCCATTTTCAACATAATATTCAGGAACAGCAGAAGGTTTGTTGTACACCGGACATTCGTCAACAAGTGCATGAACTGGCATGTCGCCAACAACCTCGCCGTGATGATATAGTTTGAGTCTTCCGTCATCGGTTACTTTACCAACTTTGGCACAGATAACGCCCCAACGTTCAAAAATTTCCATCGCTTGTGCTTCATCTTTCGGCTCAACAACGAAGAGCATCCGCTCTTGAGATTCAGACAGCATCATTTCATAAGGAGTCATACCTTCTTCACGCTGCGGTACTTGGTCTAGGTATAGTTCCAGGCCATTTCCAGCTTTACTTGCCATCTCCGCACTGGAACATGTAAGTCCTGCTGCGCCCATATCCTGAATACCAAGCACGATACCGGAGTCGATCAGTTCAAGGCAAGATTCCATAACGAGTTTTTCCATAAACGGATCTCCGACTTGAACTGCCGTACGCTTGGATTCGGATTCTTCCGTAAGTTCAACGGAAGCAAATGTTGCCCCATGAATTCCATCACGGCCCGTTGGAGGTCCCACATAAAACACAGGATTGCCTACCCCTTTGGCTACACCGCGCTGGATTTTATCATGATCGATCAGTCCAACACACATTGCGTTAACGAGCGGATTACCGTCATAGCTCTCATCGAACATCACTTCGCCGCCAACGGTTGGGATTCCGATGCAGTTACCATAACCCGCAATACCGGAGACAACATGTTCGAACAAATACTTAACGCGGTCGCTTTCGAGCTTACCGAAACGCAGAGAATTCAGTGTTGCAATCGGTCTTGCACCCATCGAGAAAATATCGCGGATAATCCCGCCCACACCTGTTGCTGCACCTTGGAAAGGTTCAACTGCGGATGGATGGTTATGACTTTCGATTTTAAATACAACCGCTTGATTATCACCGATGTCAACGATTCCAGCACCTTCCCCCGGTCCCATCAGAACACGTTCTCCCGTCGTTGGGAAACGGCGAAGCAATGGTTTTGAGTTCTTGTATGCACAGTGCTCAGACCACATTACACTGAATACGCCAATCTCTGTATAGTTAGGCTGACGACCCATAAAGGATACGATCAGATCATATTCACTGTCCGAAACGCCCATTTGCTGATAAAGTTTATGTTCCGCAACCTGTGCTGCGGTTGGTTCTTTAACGGATACTTGCTGCGTCATGTTGATCCCTCCAGGCATTCAAAATCGAAGTAAACATACGTTTGCCATCCGTTGTTCCAAGTACTTCGTTTACGGCACGTTCCGGATGAGGCATCATGCCAACGACGTTACCGGCTTTGTTGCTGACACCGGCGATGTTATTTAAAGATCCGTTTGGATTATTTTTATAAGTAAAGACGATCTGGTTATTTGCAGTAATCTCAGCCAGTGTCTCTTCATCACAGTAATAGTTGCCTTCTCCGTGTGCGATTGGAATGACGATTTCTTCGCCTGCCTCATATTCGCGAGTAAACGGAGTGTTATTGTTTTCCACTTTAAGTACCGAATCATGACAAATGAATTTCATACCTTCATTGCGGAGGAGTGCACCTGGCAGGAGACCCGCTTCCGTAAGGATTTGGAATCCGTTGCAGATTCCGATAATATATTTGCCTTGCTCTGCTGCCTTAGCTACTTCATTCATGACAGGAGCAAAACGGGAAATCGCTCCGCATCGGAGATAATCGCCGTAAGAGAAACCGCCAGGAACGATGATGCAATCGTAAGCTGACAAATCCGTCGCCGTATGCCATACGTAATCAACCGTTTGCCCAATCGTTTCTTCCACTGCTTTGTAGCAGTCAATATCACAGTTGGACCCCGGAAACACGAGAACTGCAAATTTCATGGATTAACCCTCCAACTCAAAGCGATAGTCTTCTACAACCGTGTTTGCGAGCAGCTTCTCACACATCACTTTTACGCGTTCTTCTGCTTCCTTTTTATCACTTGTATCTAAAGTGAGTTCAAGGTATTTCCCAATTCGTACACTGTCCACTTCTGCAAAACCCATGGAATGAAGTGCACCTTGCACAGCAACACCTTGCGGGTCTAGCACGCTTTGTTTGATCGTCACGTATACAGTAGCTTTTATCATAATCGGAAGTTCCTCCTAAGGAATGGTAAAAGATTTTGGTATTAGTCGTTACAGGCTTGCGAATTACTGTGATGATATTAAATTGTTGAATGTTATTAAATCTAGCATCGTTAAGCTTCTATCTTTTTATGAATCTATCATTATTTCAGGGCGTGCCCTATCTCTCATTCATTACATCGAATAGATAGGGGATTAAATACTTCTTATCTTAATGATTTATGGGATGAAGTATAAGGTCGCGTTTCGCCGTTGTTTGCCGAGTCAGATCCTTCTATCTACACTTAGGACTTTGCTTTGTAACTTCTCTTTAACTCTACTATCTTTATAATTGCTTCTAGACGACTCTTCGTCTGAACTCACTCTTGGTTTGCTTTTTATTGTTGCTCTTTGGCTATGCTCATGGATTCACTTGCTTTTCTTGCTCTTCACTCTTTAATCTAGATCTTTAACTAATGCCCTTGATTCTGCTCTTTATTGTTGAACCATTGCTATTGCCCATTGCTATTGCCCTTAGCCCTTGCTCTTGGCCCTGACCTTTGCCCTTGGCCTCTATTCTCGTCCTTAGCCCCTGCTCTTGTCCTTAATCTTTAGCTTTTGCTTCTGCTTTTGCTCTTGCCCTTAATCTGTTCTCTTCCCTGCTAGGCCGAAATATTCAAATCCCGAACGACTTTTGGCGAAGCCAACTGGAGAGAGGGATTTGAATATGAGGCCCCCGAAGCCAACTGGAGAGAGGGATTTGAATATGAGGCCCCCCTATATCAATCGGTTCATAATATCTGTATAGCGAGCTGATATAGCTTCCACCACGTGCTGCGGAAGAGGATCAGGCTGACTATTTTTATCCCAATCGGTAGAAGAAAGGTAGGTTCTTACAGGTTCTTTGTCCATACTGTCAATCTCTACATCTAGTGCATAATTTTCTTTCGCCCAGAATCTTGAAGCATCCGGTGTGAAAATCTCATCAATGAGAATGACCTTCCCATCTACCATACCGAATTCAAACTTACAATCTGCTAAAATAATGCCGCGCTTCTCGCAATAATCTCTTGCATAGGCATAAAGTTCAAGGCTTTTCGCTTCCAGTTCCTGAGCCAGCTCTTTTCCAACCATCTCTTCCATCTGAGCCATTGAGATATCTTCATCATGACCGACATCATTTTTGGCAGCAGGCGTAAAAATCGGCTGTTCCAGCTTGGAATTCTTACGCAGGCCTTGCGGAAGCTGAATCCCGTTCACTGTTCCTGAAGCTTCGTATTGTCTCCAGCCGCCGCCTGTAATATAGCCGCGAACGACACACTCGATATCAATACGTTCCGCTTTGCGGGTCACCATGATGCGATCTTTCAACTGCTCTTTGTTCTTGACCACATCACCAAGCAATTCAACATCCGTATGAACAACGTGGTTCTCCATCCAACCTTTTGTCTGCTCGAACCAGAATGCACTTAGGCGGTTAAGGACGTTCCCTTTCTCAGGGACAGCCGGCTCAAGTACATAGTCAAAAGCGGAAATACGGTCCGTTACAACAATCAGATAATGTTCGCCAAGATCATATAATTCACGAACTTTTCCTTTGTATAACAGCGGTGCGTTTACGATTTCTACCGCGGTTGATAGTGTCATAGCCTGAATCACTCCACAACTTCATATTTAGAAAATGGATCTGCCTTCGCATTTCCTTACGAAGCGTCAAAGGCAGATCAGGAATCATGTTACTAAAGAACAAATATCAATTCATATCATGGTAAGGCTATTACATGCTATCTTGTTTCTAGTTCAGACCAAGCTTCGCAAAAATCGTATCCACATGCTTCAGATGCCATGCTGGGTTGAATGCATCTTCGATTTCTTCTGCACTCAGTACTTCGGTAATCTCTGGTGTAGATTCTACAATTTCACGGAACTGACGCTGGGTTTCCCATGCTTCCATTGCTCGCGGCTGAACCGTATCATATGCTTGCTCACGGCTGAAGCCTTTGTCAATCAGCTTCGTCATGATACGGCCGGAGAAAGGAACACCATATGTTCTTGCCATGTTGCGTTTCATATTTTCCGGGAATACCGTCAGGTTCTTAATGATGTTACCAAAACGGTTCAACATATAATTCAGCAGCATCGTAGCATCTGGTAAGATGACACGCTCAGCAGAAGAGTGAGAGATATCGCGCTCATGCCAGAGCGTTACATTCTCGTAAGCAGTCAGCATATGTCCGCGAATAACGCGGGACAGACCTGAAATATTTTCGCTGCCGATTGGGTTACGTTTATGCGGCATCGCAGATGAACCTTTTTGACCTTTAGCAAAAGCTTCTTCCACTTCACGGAACTCACTCTTCTGAAGCGCACGCACTTCTGTTGCAAATTTGTCGAGTGAAGTTGCGATCAGAGCGAGAGTAGCCATGTATTCCGCATGACGGTCACGCTGCAATGTTTGTGTAGAGATCGGAGCTGCTTTTGTTCCAAGTTTCTTACATACAAACTCTTCAACAAAAGGATCGATATTGGCATAAGTTCCAACAGCGCCCGAAATTTTACCAAATTGTACATTGTCAGCTGCACGGCGGAAACGCTCCAAATTCCGTTTCATTTCCTCGTACCAGAGTGCCATTTTCAGACCAAATGTAGTCGGCTCTGCGTGTACACCATGCGTACGTCCCATCATTGGGGTATGTTTGTATTCGATCGCTTTATCTTTCAAGATTTCAATGAAATTCAAGATATCCTTTTCCAAAATTTCATTGGCTTGACGAAGCAGATAACCATTCGCTGTATCCACTACGTCAGTAGAAGTTAGTCCGTAATGTACCCATTTACGCTCTTCGCCTAAACTCTCCGATACCGTACGAGTAAAAGCAATAACATCATGACGCGTTTCTTTCTCAATTTCATAGATCCGATCAATATCAAAGCTGGCATTTTTCCGAAGTAATTCAGCATCTTCTTTAGGAATAACGCCAAGTTCTACCCATGCTTCGCAAGCACAAAGTTCAACTTCTAACCAAGCTTGAAATTTATTTTCTTCCGTCCAGATGGCCCTCATTTCGGGTCTGCTATAACGTTCAATCATGAATTTTGATTCCTCCAAATATTCGTTTTCTCAATCCACATCATTGCATGCTGCACATCGTGGCATAAGAGATTAATATGTCCCATTTTACGTCCTGTTTTCGCTTCCGCTTTTCCATACAGATGAAGTTTAGCCGCTATACCCAGTTCTTCTGCTTCCAGGTCGGATCCAGAAAAACGATCTACTACTTCTTCCATATGTTCGCCAAGTACATTGACCATAACAACAGGACTTAGCAACGTTGTATCTGCGAGAGGTAAACCACAGATCGCTCTTACATGCTGCTCGAACTGAGTTGTCGTACAAGCTTCCATCGTATAGTGACCTGAGTTATGAGGACGAGGAGCCAGTTCATTAACGTAAAGTTTCCCATCCTCTGTGACAAACAACTCTACAGCCAGCAGTCCTACAACCTGTAAGGATTCAGCAAGCTGTGAAGCAAGATGCTGCGCTTCGAGCTGAAGTTCAGAAGATACTCTCGCAGGTACTATAGAGGTATGAAGAATATTGTTTACATGTATGTTTTCTGCCGGTGGAAAGGTTTTGATTTCCCCTTGCGGATTACGCGCTGCAACGACAGAGATTTCACAAGTAAAAGGAACAAACTGCTCAAGAACGAGTTCCACTTTAGAACTACCAAGTTCCTCATATGCGCGAAGTGCTGCCTCTTTCTCACGAATCACTCGCTGTCCTTTTCCATCATAGCCGCCAGTGACTGTCTTAAGTACACAAGGTACACCAAGCGCTTCCACTGCCTCTTCCATGTCTGCCGCACTCTTCACTTCTCGGTAGGGAGCAACAGGAACACCCGAAGCTTCTATGGCTTGTTTCTCTCTAAGTCTATGCTGTGTGGTGTACAGCAGCTTACTTCCTTGAGGCACATAAGATTCTTTTTCTAAAAGAGCCGCAACCTCTGCATCTACATTTTCGAATTCGTATGTGATGACATCACATCGTCTTGCAAGCTCACGAGCCGCATCTTGGTCACTGTAATCAGCAACAATCTGCTCGGCAATCTGACCACAGGGAGATGCATCGGTCGGATCTAAAGTAATGAACCGGTATCCCATCGCAGCTCCTGATAGGGTCATCATACGTCCAAGCTGTCCACCGCCCAGTACCCCTATAACTGAACCTGGTTTCAGCACTTTACTCTCTGAATCAATCACGTTCAGTTCAGGCGCTATCCTGCTAGTCGTGTTTTGACTCATAAAGTGTCACTGCTTTCTAGGACTTCAGTGCGAATCCGATCTCTTCTTTCTGTTACACGTTTTGCAATCTCAGGGTCAAAGGAGCCGATCATCTGTGCTGCCAGTAGTCCAGCGTTTATTGCACCCGCTTTTCCTATCGCTACGGTAGCAACAGGAATGCCGCCCGGCATTTGCACGATGGATAGCAGAGAATCCAGCCCATTTAGCGCTTTTGTCTGTACGGGAACACCAATGACAGGCACGAACGTTTTGGATGCTACCATCCCAGGTAAGTGCGCAGCGCCCCCAGCTCCAGCAATAATGACCTTGATCCCACGTTCATAGGCGGACTCTGCATATTCAAACATAAGATCTGGCGTACGATGAGCAGAGACTACCTTTTTCTCATAAGAAAGGCCAAGTTCCTCGAGTACTTCACATGCATGCGACATGGTTTCCCAATCTGATTTGCTTCCCATAATAACACCGACTTGCACTGACATCCAATCCTCTCCCTTGTCCCTTGATCCAAACTCTATTAAAAATAAAAACCGAAATCCTTGAGAAGAATATTAATTCACGGATTCCGGACAGTTTATAGAAGACACCTGTATTTCCCCTTTATAAGCATGGAAAAACATCAGTCATTAGCTGCAGTTTCCTATGCTGTAAAAGTACAGATACCCTCGTAGTCCGGAAATTTTCGGTCTCCAGGTAGATACTTCCGGGCCATATCCCCGGCGTTATACGAGTCATTTATATGGTTTTGATAAATTCAAATTTTCATTTACGTATACGTTTACGTTTACGTACTTTACCTTTCATAGTTTACCAATCCACTACACCAGATGTCAACTTAAAGACGAACATTCTATAGATCAGTAATTATATTGTTCGGAATTATTGTGCCTTAATAAAATAAAAAAACCAGTAACTACCACATGGAATGATAGATGCTGGTTTTATGCATTTATTTGTATAGAACTGACTTTTTCGAAATATTTTGTAGACGTTTGCTTATTTTACGATAAGAACCGGAATACTTACCTCCTGTGCAACGCGGTGGCTGACACTTCCGAGCATAAACTCACGAATTCCGCTGAGCCCACGACTGCCGATGACAATCAAATCAATATCATTTTGTTTAATATATTCAATAATCACATCTACTGGGGAGCCTTGAATGAGTTCCACCCGAGCATTGGATCCTGCAGCTGCCAGTCTTTGCTTCGCTTCTTCTACCGTCTGTTCAGCAAGTTGATACACTTCATTGTTGACGGAAGGCGGGATCGGAGCAAGCCCCTCACCAATAAATACTCTTGGAAAATCATACACATGTACGACATCAAGAACGGAATTCTCTGACATTCCCGCTAACTCTACAGCCTTCTCAAGTGCTTTATTTGCTACCGGTGAGCCATCATAAGCTAATAAAATTTTTGAAAATGACATGAGGACCTCCACCTTTCTGTATGTAGTTTTTAACCAATTTTCTTGAAAATTAATCATTATGCATATTAGATATTAGCTAAGAAAGTATCCATACAGTACAGCATTTATAAACAAAAGAATGGGAATGCCAATGGTAAAACTGGCATGTTTCGTTTTATGGCGTTTGCGGTACATTGCAATGAGAATGCCGAGTGACCCACCAATCGCGGCAAGCAGGAACAGTGTCTTTTCCGGCACCCTGTCTCTTCTTTTCTGGGCCCTTCTCTTATCTTCAGACATCACCAGGTAGGCTACCAAATTAATAAAAACAAACCATACCATAATTCCCTCTCTCACCCGATCACCTCTTTCAATGAACATCACTAAGTTACCTTGTTCTCTTCTATTATACCGCTAGTTGGAACATATAGGCAATGAATGTACTCACTGCAAAGAGGGGTCAAAGTGGTTATCACTTCTCATCTTATTGTAACGAAACCTTGTTATTTTTATGCATAAATCCATGATAAGAAAAGCAGCGCCTTAGGTTAAAAGCGCTGCTGTTTACTTCTAGCTTCATATAAGCATTTATAAAAAGAAAGCTAACAAGATTTGCCGCTTACGACTCCTGTTTTGGAATTTCGTTCAAACTCGGCGGATATTCTGCTGCCTTAGCCGGACGAAGCGTCTTGCTTTCTTCAAGTATACTTGACTTATTTTGCTGGTTTTTCGTTTTTAGCGGCTTATGATGTGGCATTCGTGGATCACCCCCTAAAGTATAGGGTGCCATCCTCTAGTTCCATTATGCGAAGGAAAATTTACATGTTGCCAAAGAAAAGAAATAGCTGTCCTATTTCCCCTCTTTTTTCTGCTCCATCGCAGCTTTAAGAAGCTCACCGAGGTTAGAACCGATGGACTCTTTTTTCTCAAATTGCTTCACCAATTTCTGCTGTTCGCGCTTATTCACATGCTTTTTATCTTTATCAAGTGTCTCGGTGATTCCACATGGTAGACACTGTACATACAGTCCTGCTTTTCCTTCTTTAAGCTCCATTTTTTTGTGACACTGAGGACAGCGGCGATTCGAAAGCCTTTTTTCTGCAGATCGTTTATAACCACAGTCATTTGTAGGGCACACGAGGAATTTTCCACGTTTCGATTTTTTCTCTAATAACCGCGTTCCGCAGTCTGGGCAATGGCTGTTGGAAACGTTATGCGGCTTGTATTCCACTGTACTATTTTTCACGCTGCGGACAAGCTCACCAGCCATGGTACGAATTCCATTTAAAAATGGTTCCGGCTGGCCTTGTCCTTTTGCGATTCGCTCAAGTTCTGCTTCCCATTTCGCAGTTAATTCCGGTGTACGAAGCTGAGGAGCCGCTAGTTCGATCAGCTGTTTACCTTTTCCTGTAGGATGCAGTGAATTCCCTTGACGTTCAATCGTATCGGAACTAACCAACTTCTCAATAATATCTGCACGAGTAGCGGGAGTACCAAGACCATGCTTCTCCATTTGACCGAGTAAAGCAGCTTCATTATAACGTTTTGGCGGAAGTGTTCTGCCTGGTTTCACAACGCAGCGCTGGATTTTGAAAGTTTCACCTTCACGAAGTTCTGGAAGCTGCTGGCTGCCTGATTTCCCTTCATGGGATTCTTCTTCTATGTCTGTGTCATCCTCATATCCCTCTGCCCCGTAAACTTCACGCCAGCCGTGATCTTTTACCGTAGTCCCTTTTACCGTGAGTATTTCTTTTTCCACTTCTAACTTTACTTGTACTGCATCATACCGTGCAGGCCCATAGAACAAACTTATAAATCTTCTTACAATGAGATCATATAGCTTTCGCTCATCCGTAGAGAGTGCATTTAAAATGACCGTTTGCTCTGTTGGAATAATTGCATGGTGATCGCTCACTTTACTATCGTCCACAATACGTTTTGTAATAGGAAGTGACTTACGTAATAATGGGCGTGCTAGCGCACTGTAAGGTCCAACCGCTACACTTTCCAGTCGTTCTTTAAGTGTACCTGTCATATCACTCGTTAAGTATCTACTGTCCGTCCGAGGATAAGTAACCAGTTTATGCTGTTCATACAAACGTTGAAGCAGGTTAGAGGTTTGCTTTGCCGAGAATCCGTATCTTTTATTCGCATCTCGCTGCAGTTCTGTAAGATCATAAGCAAGGGGATGAGGTTCCACCTTTTCGCTTTTCTTCACCTGAACGACTTTCGCAGAGGCGCCATCTAGTTTTCTTTTTAGCTCTTCTGTCCGTGTTTTGTCAAAAATACGTGAGTCCCCTTGAGCTGCGCGCCACATCGCCTGAAAATTTCCGAAGTCTGCCGCAATAGTGTCGTACTCTTCGGAGCGGAAATTCATAATTTCTTTTTCACGGTCCATAATCATACCAAGGGTCGGCGTTTGAACCCGCCCTGCAGATAGCTGAGCCCCATACTTCACTGTAAGAGCTCTTGTTACATTAAGACCTACCATCCAGTCTGCTTCTGCGCGGCAGCGAGCGGATTCATACAAACGATCAAACTGATGTCCAGGCTTTAGGTTAGCAAAACCTTGTTTTATTGCTTTGTCCGTTTGTGAAGAGATCCATAGACGTTTAAAAGGTTTCTTACAATGTGCCATCTGAATGATCCAGCGAGCAAGCAGCTCTCCTTCTCTTGCTGCATCTGTAGCAATAATCAGTTCTTTAATGTCCGATCTTTTCATGAGCTGCGCTACCGCTTTATACTGATGATTCGTCTCCCGAAGCACCTTAAGCTTGGTTTGTTTCGGTAGAATCGGCAAATCTTCTATATTCCATGTTGCATACTTGCGATCATAATCCTCAGGCTCTGCAAGACCAACCAGATGGCCAAGGGCCCAAGTCACCACATACTGTGGTCCTTCAAAATAACTTTTATGTTTTTCACGGCTTCCCATGACGCGTGCAATCTCACGTGCTACCGAGGGTTTTTCTGCTAATACGAGTACTTTCATAACTCTCCCCTTTCTGCAATACTTCTATTATAACATTCACGTAAAGCGCAGAGAAAATGCTAAGAGTATCTACCGATTCCCTGTACTTTTTCACTTCATTTTTATATTAAAAACAAAAAAAGACCTCCTGGCCCATTGCAGCCAATGAGATCTTTTTGAACAGCTTCTCTATTTCTCTATGTCAGGAACTCCCCAACGTATAATGCTTCCCGCGTATGTTAGTCCTCCTCCAAAACCAAACAAAAGCATCATATCATTATATTTCACTCGTCCCTCGTCTAGAGCAAGCTGGATTGCAAGAGGAATAGAAGCCGCCGAGGTATTGCCTCGATATTCTACGCTAGTTAAAGTTCGTTCTATAGGTACTGGTCCTTTCTCACAAATAGATTCAATCATACGAAGATTCGCACTATGAGGGACAAACCACTGAATATCAGATGGAGTTAGTCCCGATTTACGTATCAGCTCTTTTGTTTTTTCAGGTACATTACGTACTGCCCATTTATAAACTTCACGGCCATTTTGCACGAGATTGCCATCTTTCTGAAGTTCTTGCCCCTCCATTTGTTCTCCTAAAGCCGTTTTATATAAGTGTATTCCTCCACTACCCTGAGTTCCAGAAATAGATCCCAAGAAGCCAGGTTTATCTTCACTTCTCTCAACAAGAACCGCACCTGCTCCATCTCCAAATAATATGCAGGTGGATCGATCCGTATAATCTGTAATCTTAGACAAAGTTTCAGCGCCCACAACAAGGATTTTATGATACATCCCGCTAGTGATCAGGCCGTCTGCCAGTTGTAATCCGTATACAAAGCCTGCGCAAGCAGCACTTATATCCATCGTTCCCGTCTGAGCTATATTAAAATAATGCTGTATCCTTGCTGCAGCACTAGGGAAGGTATATTCTGCTGTACTCGTCGCTACAAGAATCATATCTACATCACTAATATCAATATGATATCGCTTCATCATATCTTCAATTGCTTTGCAGCTCAGGTCAGATACGTATTCATGCTCCCCAGCAATACGTCTCTCCCGCATTCCTGTACGCTGAACAATCCACTCATCATTAGTATCTACCATCTTCTCTAGATCTGTATTGGTCAGCACCTTCTCCGGAACATAGGTACCTATTGCAGTAATTTGCGCTTTAGAATATACGATACGATCACCTTCCCATATTTTATATATGTATTATAACACTAGATACTAGTACCTGGTACTAATTTTTATTATTAGAAGAAAACATCATTATCCTCCAACGTAAAATACCCAAGAGGATATAGATGAATCTTCCCCATCTAAGTCAGTCTTATCAAGTATAAATAGGGTGAAAAGGAAATACAAGTAAAATAAAACCGATTCAATATTAGAATGTAAATAAAAGAAAAAACAAAAAAAGACACTACCTAAATGGCAGTGTCTTTTAACTATTGCTTGGCGACGTCCTACTCTCCCAGGACCCTGCGGTCCAAGTACCATCGGCGCTGGAGGGCTTAACGGTCGTGTTCGGGATGGGTACGTGTGGAACCCCTCCGCTATCGCCACCAAACAGGATTTTCTCAGCTTACGCTTCTCGAAAATCTTCGGAAAATTCATTCGCTCTTCGCGTTTACTTGGGTTCAACATCAAAGTGTGAATCAAGAAACAAGCGTTTAGTTTTCCTCAAGGTTTTGCTCCCTGAAAACTAGATACGAAACAATCTTTGCGATTTATATTGCATATGCTTTCGAAGTAGCTTTCCTTCAGAAAGCTTGTAGGATAAGCCCTCGACCGATTAGTACTGGTCAGCTCCATGCATTGCTGCACTTCCACCCCCAGCCTATCTACCTCGTCGTCTTCAAGGGGTCTTACTAATTGGGAAATCTCATCTTGAGGTGGGCT
>NZ_JARBDA010000009.1:0-132135 GCF_036577645.1 Paenibacillus sp. GYB006
AAAGCAGAGAAGTAAGTCAATATAAAAGAAATAGATCACTTCCTATTCAAAAACTAAACAGGAAGTGATCTATTTTGTTTTGAGAAACAATTACTAATTTAAAAGCGCAACTTTTTCAGTGGCCTCCATAAAAAGGAAATGTCTTTTTTTCAAATCGCTTTCTTATTCTTCGGTGAGTGTCAATTCGATATGAATGACTTCTGATCTGCTTGCCAGGCGGATCGGCGGTCCCCATGAACCAAAACCAGAGGACACAATAACATGCATTTGTTCTTTCAGCATATAGCCCCAATCCAGTTCAAATAGTCGCTTTGTAATGAAATGATTGGGCGCAAACTGTCCCCTATGCGTATGTCCGCATAACAACAGGTCGGCGCCGCCCTCCTGAGCTTTATCAAATGCATAAGGCTGATGATCCAGCAAAACAATCGGTTTTGTATGGTCCAGTGGAGTAAGCAGATCTGATACAGATAAACGTCCCTCTGGATCCATACGTACTGCAGTCAGATCTTTACGTCCCGCAATGTAGATAGCTCCGCCTGCTACGCTGACTACCTCGTCCCGAAGTACGGGAATTCCAATCTCGCTCATTTCCTTCACGTAACGATCAACGTGACCTCCGTAGTACTCGTGGTTACCAAGCACTGCAAAAACACCGTATTTGGCAGATAATTTCTTCATCTCGTTTGACATCTTATTTCGCAAAAAAGGTTCAATCGAATCATCAAGCACATCCCCTACCAGCAAGGTCAGATCAGGCTTTAATCCATTCAGGAGTCCGGTCAGCTTTGCTAAATATCGATTACCCACAATGTTTCCAAGATGGATATCGGAAGCTACTGCGATAGTGTACTTTCTGGGAGCACCTGGTTCTGGCTTCTTGGCTACTGCTATTTCATATTTTCTTACGACAGGACTCCACGCATTATAAGACCCGCGCAGTAGGAAGATCCCTAGAAGCACTACCGTTGCCCAGCCAAGTATCGGAATATATGCCTTAGAATCAGCTCCCGCAAGATGGCATATCCATCCGATCAGATCCATCACCGGAAGTGCAAGGATGAAGAACTCGAGCAGTGCAAAATAGTACGAACCGATCACTTTTATGAAGCGCCCTACGGGTCCAAGCCACTTGATCCGTCCGATCGCATACCCTAGCGATACCACAGTCAGAGAGATACCTAATATGAAAATAGAAATATCAGAAACATAATAAGAAAGAAACAAGTACATGTTCCAGCCGATATACAGCTGTAATCCAATAAATATAAGCAGTACAAGTAAAGTGTTCAGTATCATTCGAAAGGGAAACTTCATTGGTTCCTGCCTCGCTCCTTAATAATGCAAATTGATTACACTTCATTTTATTATACAACTGAACCTAATTCCAACCTCAGTCATTCTCTCCTGGATGTTACATCCGGTAAGCGTGAACCGTATCTTTCCTTACAGCGATATTACCCTTATATCATGGGTACAGTTGACAAACCACCTCACTTGTAACTACAATGGTTACAGGTTGAAGAAACGAATTTATTTGATAAACAACATTGGAGGAATAAAAATGAAGATTGCAATTATTGGCGCTAGTGGTAAAGCAGGAAAATTCATTATGGATGAAGCAGGAAAACGCGGACATGAAGTCACAGCGATTGTAAGAAATGCGTCTAAGGTTAGCGGGGTTCCTGCTACCCAGAAAGATATCTCTGCACTAACGACGGAAGATCTGAATAAATATGATGTTGTTGTAAACGCCTTTGGTGCAGCACCAGGTGAAGAGCATAAACACGTAGAAGCAGGCCAAACACTCATTAAGGCACTGAGCGGTGTGGAAGGCACTCGGCTGATCGTTGTCGGCGGTGCAGGAAGTTTGTACGTTGATGAAGCGAAAACGACAAAACTGATCGACACACCAGAATTCCCTGACCTCTACAAACCAACCGCAAGCAATCAAGGAAAAAACCTGGAGGACCTGAATGCTTCTACAGACTTAAAATGGACTTTCGTAAGCCCAGCGGCGATGTTTGATGCAGAAGGGGCACGCAGTGGTTCTTATCAAAAAGGAAAAGATAATTTGATCGTGAACTCTAAAGGTGACAGCTACATCAGCTACGCGGACTATGCCATTGCGATTGTGGATGAAATCGAAAACCCAGCACATATCGGTGAACGTTTCACTGTCGTTGGCGAGCAAAAATAATCTCCTTGTTGTTTCAGATCCTCTGGGCCGCCACCCGGAGGATCTTTTTGTTTACAACTGTTCACTCAGGGTACAATAGATTACACTATTAGAGACGTATATACGTATTTAATAGAAGAATCACTCTGCTATGAGCGGAAGAATAAAGGAGTTAACGTAAAGATGGTTACTAGCCGATTTGCTGTTGGCATTCATATTTTGTCACTGCTTGAGATTAACAAAGATACCGTCAACACCTCAGACTTTCTCGCGGGCAGCGTGGGCACCAATCCCGTGGTCATTCGCCGAATTACAGGCATGCTGAGTAAAGCAGGGCTTGTTGATGTGAAACCGGGCGTTGCAGGGGCGAAGCTCAAAAAAGAGGCAGCAGACATCACTCTACTCGACGTGTACCGGGCGGTAAATGCGGTGGAAGAAGATGCCCTATTTTCTGTACATGATTCTCCGAATCCTGCCTGTGTTGTAGGGCGTAATATTCAGAATGCGATCTCCCCTATCTTTATTTCTGCTCAAAAAGCAATGGAAGATCAGCTTGCGAGTGTCTCCATCGCTGATGTGATCTATGACCTCTCCCAAAAAGAAAAGGAACCTCTGGAGTAAACGGTTAACCCGTTTTACAGAGATTCCTTTCAATTTATTTTTACGACCAAATAAATTCGTTTTTAAAATCGTGCTTATTTACTTGATCATTTACATCATTAAATTGGATAAAGAAATCAGTTCGATCATTCTTCGAATACTCTAAGGGGAATACATCTAGTAATAAACTTGAATACTCCATAAGGTACAGAATATCACTCTCTCTTCCTCTTCCCATTATATAATCGATAGGTATAGTGAATACATGTAGTTCTTCTTTGTACTGTATTTCATATAGGACTTGAAAGTCCGTGAGTCGATATGAAAAATAAGAATAGAATTGATTCAAATGAACTTCCGCTTGTTTAAAGTGATCGTTCGCTTGCAGCAGTACAGGGACATCCACCTTCGTTTGCTCGCTCTCATTGAATTCCCTCAGCAGCTCATTCGTACGTGCAAGCTCTGTACGAAACTGATCGTACACTTGTTTTTCCTTCATCCCATCCGAGATGAGAGACTTTCCATCCACCAGTAAAAATACGTACCATCCCCCTACTACCAGAGCACAGGTTAACGTTATAATGGCTATTCCTTTTATGTATTTTGTTAAGAAGCCCCTCACTTAAGTATCACCCTGCCCTTTCTCCAGTTGTGCCGAAATGCGATTCAGAAGATGAATAAGTTGCCGTTTCTGCTCTTCAGGAAAATCTTTATAATTTGTATCACTCGGCAGGTCAGGAATTTGCTCCTGCAGTTCGTGAATAACGATACTCGTTTTCTTTAATTCCCTACGGTCGCCTGTCCCTTCAAGTATTTTCGAGGAATGTGACAAAAGTTCTGCTCCGAGCTCATTAAGCTTGTTCTCTAAAGCTTCCGTACTCAGTTCTTCTCCTTCAGAATGATTACTACGGAGTTGTCTAACCTCTTCTGCCGCTCTGATTAAACGAGTGTACTCTAAAAATAACTCTCTTGCGTCATCCTGATTTAGTGCCCCTGCTCTGTTCAAGATAGTGTCCGTATAATAGGTAGACGCACGTAATGAAGATGCAGTGAGGCCATAGGAGTACGTAAAAGCCTTGCCGTTATTTTGTTGCCGCTCCTGAATATCGTATTCTCTCCCAATAAGTACGGTAAACAAGATGATCAGACATATGGACCCTGTGATAGTCCACATTGAAACTGTTTTTCCCAAAAGCTCACCACCATTCACTTTCGTCTATATCCTAAGCGAAAAATATTAATAATTACAATAAAATTAGGATATTCCCCTTTATATTACCTCATACTATTAGCTCCACCTAACCATTATATGGGTTTATCCCCTCACTACTTCATCCCTAATAACAATGATAATGTTCACAAAAAAGATATTTAATTTCATTAATTTCGATTTTTTTAACTAAATTGTTAGTAATTCGGTTTACTATTTAGGACATTCTAAGTATAATACTTCTTCACTAATACTATTTTTACGAATAGGAGCAATACTTTTGGATCATCAAATTTCTCTAGACATGCTAATGGACACTTATAATCAGTTGGAACAAAAATTGACGAATTACCGAATCAAAGCTTTCGTAGATCATTTGCGAAAATACGATTTAACATTGAATCAATTTGCCATTTTAACAAAAGTTCAACGTGAAGGACCTTGTCTATCTGTACATTTGGCCCAATATCTAGAAATCAAAGCGGCTTCGATCACTTATTTGGTAGACTCACTTGAACAAAGAGGTTATGTCACCCGCCTAGATAATCCAGAGGATCGACGAAGTCACCGAATTACGCTGACGGATAAAGGCAATGACGTTCTTTTTATTCCGGAAATGGATCAGTCAGTCAAGGAACAATTTGAGCAATTGGATGAAGAGGATAAAGAAATGGTATACCTGAGTATTCGTTTACTAAATCGTAAACTGAAGTAATTAAAGGAGCTTGCATCAATTGAAAAACTTATTAAAGATTAAATTTGCGTGGTTTCCAGTCTGGTCTGTAGCTGTGTTAATGCTGAGCATGATCCTGATTTACTTGCCCGTATTTAGCGGTGCCGATCAGCGGATGCACGATTTCCCGCTCATCCTGGTCAGCGAAGACTCCGAGTTTGCAGACTCACCGGAAGGTAAGGCGATCATCTCTAACCTTGTGAAACAGCAGGATGGACACTCATTTGAGTGGCAAATTGAAAGTTCCAAGGAAACCGCTATACAGGCGATAAAAGAAAACAAAGCAAACGGGGCTTTGATTATTCCCGCTAATTTTAGTGAACGGACTTCTGCCTTACAGCAATCGTTCTTATCAGGAGAAGCTGATATTACCGCTGTCCCCGTTGAAATTTTATTAAATGATGGAGCTTCACAGATGGCTTCCAGCGTCTCAACAACTGTATTACAAACCCTAGCCTCATCGATTTCTGATATGGTTAGCAGCGGAATAAAAGCAGATATGACAAAACAACAAGCACTTCTATCACCCATGGCCGCATCTCAGCTTGACCATCCTATCGAATACAGGGTGACAAGCGTGCTCGGGCTTCCTTCAGATACCAATAAAGGAATGACCCCGTTTATGATTGTCTTAATCGCATCCATTACCGGGCTTATGGGAACACAGATGATTCATGGGTATTTAGGTGGTATTAGCGATAATCTGAAGAGCCATGGCGTTCCTCTCACCTATTCAAAGGTGTTTGCAACGGAGATTCTGCTGAGTGCTATCTTAATGATCGCTGTTGCAGCTGTAATTCCATTAGCGGTGTTTGGACTCTATGGAAGCTTCCACTCGTCAGGCATCATTCAAATTTTCTTATTTACTCTGCTATGCACGATGACGATGTTTGCTATGTTCAAAATGATCGGAATGTTATTCGGAAAATGGGCCATGCTGGCAGCATTTCCTGTCAATATTTTAGGAATCTTTGCTAGCGGCGGAGCGATTCCGGTTACAAACCTTCCCGATTTCCATCGGATCGTTGGCAATATGATGCCTATTCGCTACATGCTTGATGGCATGCGTTCATTGCTCTATTACGGCGGTAATATGGAAGCTGGTCTTGGAAAGGCGTTACTAATCGTTCCTACTTTCTTCCTTCTCTTTTCCGCAATCATCGTCATTGTATTCCTATGGAAAAGAAATCAAGCAAATAAGAATCATCATAATCAACAGCAGGATTCAAGTCGTTCGGCACAGACTGCTGTTTCAGCTTAAAAATAATCACATATAGAAAACGGCACGTTCGATAAGCGTTAGGGCTTATCAAATCGTGCCGTTTTTTATTCTACATTCCGATATTTCTCCCGGTACTCACCTTCGAGCATGCTCATGAGAATCGCATCATGATATTCATGATCGTAAAATAAAGCTTCACGCTGGCGCCCTTCTACCTTAAAACCAACCTTCTCATAGACATGCGCAGCCCGTTCATTAAAATCATATACATTCAGCTCGATCCGGTGCAGCTGTAATATACCAAACCCATAATCCAGCATAAGACGCAGTGCTTCAGTGCCATAGCCCTGCCCCTGGTGTTCTGTTTGGTCAATCGCAACTCTTAGGTTTGCACTCCGGTTCGTATAATCCAGGTCTTGCAGTACAATATCTCCGATGAGTTCATCTGTCTCCTGCAAGGCAATCAGCAAGATTACGGAAGAGTCATCCCCCCGCTTTCTATCTATATATTCTACGATCTGCTCATAATTAAAAATCGCCTTCGTGCCGGTCAGTCTTCTTGTTTCTACATTAAAAAGCTGCTTATAATATGCTTTCGCATCGCTTGCATTTAAGGGTTTAAGATATACTTTCTTTCCTTGTAACACTTTGGGTATAAAGTTCTCTTCCATGATCTCTTTCTTCATTCCCTTCTCTATGTATGATTCCATGCTTCTAGTTCTGGACTAATTGTATCCGAATCCAGTTTGCTTCTAAAGAGAAAAAATGTTTCTAAATCGTTTATTACTGTGATTTGAAAGCCCACGTTCGTGCCTCCATTTACATGCATAACCTGCCCAGTAACTTAACTTGAGTCATCTGAGGCAAGATATACAAAAGCGGGAGCCCATTTCTAACTTGCGACTACGTAAAAAACCGCGTCCGGGGGACACGGTCAGATTCCATCCTTATTACCTTGAGGATGCCTATAAGGGCTAGGTCCACCGTAGTTTGGCCCATGATTCGTATATCCATGAGGTATCGGTGTGTTTCCCTGCTGCGGGTAATTTCCTTGCCTTTGACCATAATTGGGATAAACTGTACCGTTACTTTGGGCATACAGCTGAGGCTTAGGCTGGGGCTGGTGATACTTTGTACAATTTGCAGGAGGACCAATTACAACCGTATCACTAATTGGAGCAATGGCAGCTTTATACGTAGCTTCATCCAAGCAATACGTATGTGCAACGGCTTCCGGTGGCGCGAGTCGTAAGAAATCCGATACAGCAATGAATTCCGGTGTTGGTGCATCAAAGATAGCCAGCAAGTGAGTGTTATCTTCAGTCGCCATCTCCCAGTGGAACCATCCTTGCGGCACGTTTCCGACCTGACCTGGAGAGACCGGCACTTGAATGACTTCTTTTGTGAAAGGATTAATTATGGAAATCACGGCTGCACCGGAAATACAGTATACAAGCTCTGAAGCATTCTGATGAATATGAGGTTCCACAATATTGCCACGCGTCAAATAAATATCGAGCAAAGAATTGTCACCGAGTGTATTCAGCTGCTTAACACCAAGTGCATTGATATAGTTACCTCTGTCCTTGGTGAAGCTTCTGTTATTTCTCAAATCGTAAAAATACTGTACACCCGGAGATGTAAAATCCATATAAGACACCGCCATTATTTATCCCTCCAGAAATGATTAACTCCGAATCAAGAATTCATCCGATACATTCGGCATCACTTCTTTCAGTCTATTGCTCATACGAATCACTTATTCTCCAGACATGACGAAAAATGTAGAACATCCCTTTAAATGAATTTACTCAGCCTTCATCTCTGCTCACACCAATAATCTCACCATAGGGGTTAATAGTCATATGAACAGTACGCTCCCCACTCTTCTCAAACGTGAAAGAACCGGGAGACTTTGTTACTCTGCTTAAATCGTATCCCTTCAAGTCTATATGAAATAATTGTTCAGCAAGGTAGGAGAACTCTCTTCGAAACTGTTCATCACCGTAACTAAGTCTTGGCTTAGAGTATCCTACCGTTCCTGTAACAGGTATGGAACCATCCCGGATTCCCTGAATTTCATTCCGATCTGGATGCATGAATACATCTCCTGCTTCACCGAACCTCAACATTAGACTCTGATTTGCACCAAAGTTGTCATAGGAAAAGAAAACATCTGTTACATCGGTCTGAAGTACATCTTCATTTAATAAAGATAATGCTTGCCTAGCCGCTTCTATCTTTACGTCTGAAACCTTGTTAACAGGCAGTTTAAATGAAATCCGATAGACCTCACCATTCGTAAAAATAACTTCAGTGGATTTACCCTGTTTTAAAACAGTTTGTATTCCTAATGTCTCCCCTCCTGTATAGTGTTCCAAACCTTTAATGTCGTATTTTATATGACGATGCACTGGGATATCGAACTCCGCAACACTTTCATATCCTTTTTCTTGCAAGGTATGTTCAGCTCTTTCAACCAACCCCGGCTCAAGACGTTCTATGGGAAGATCGAGACTCATAATGGCTCTTTCCAGATTTCCAGTATCTTCATTCACCCATATATAGTTCCTACCTGTCCCGTCTCCTTTGAATTCGAAGAAAACTTGATTCGTTTCTGAAACCGTCTCTACTTTAATTAAAGGAAGCGGCTTTCCCAAATGTCTCATCATCTCATGGATTGATTCCTCAGCTGTAGCTCGAATGGATGAATCTACGTTATCTAAAAGAGAAGCATTTTGCTTCGTCATCTCTATGATTTCTCTCTCTAAACCGGCATATTTACTATCTGCTTTCGCGTTCGTTAGAGCTACTAACATGAAAGTCGCAACGACTACTAATCCCAGGGCAGACCATAAGATTGATTTTCTCCGAAACTTGGTTATCATCATGATTCTCCTTTTGATCTGCAGCTTGTCTGATGAGAAATTAGCAGTAAAAAGCAGATGCGAGTTTGGTATATTTGACCTCTTTGTCAGTAACTTAATGATCGTGTATCCATACTCCTTCACTTCGCTGCCCTTAACATATGAAATCGCTTTGTGATCACATGACAGCTCCTGATCTTCCCGCATTCTGCGATAGGCATACCAGAGAACGGGGTTGAACCAGTGCACTACGAGTAGAAATAACATAACCCAATTCACTAGAATGTCCTTACGCTTGTAATGCACAAGTTCATGAAGGAAAATGTACTTTAATTCTTTCTCTGAAAACTCCTCTTCAACAGATGCAGGAAGTAATATTTGAGGCCGAAAAACCCCAATCAAGGCAGGTCCTTCTACTGCATCTGTAACTTTCAGCTTAACTGCTCTTTTGATACCCATGGATTTCTTACATTCCTTTAGGTACTGCAGCGTATGTGCATCCTCTTTAATGCCATTCTGAATGTGAGCCCTAATAAACTTTCGATTCATCTTCCATAGTTGGAACGCTAGTATACTAACACCCAACACCCAAACCAGGAAAACGCTCACATATAGCCATGGAATTTCTGACAAAAGTAGAGCTTGCTGCTGCCGAACTCCAGCATTTTCAACGCCTACCGTATCCTCACCTACCATGTCCTCCACTGGAGCAACGTCTCCAGTACTATGGTTTCTCCCGTTCATCTCCTCATCTTCAGTCAACAAGGATGAAGAAGTGATTTCGTAATCACCCACATCTGTAAACATGGTTTCTGTGGAGGAGTTTGTTGTTTTCGGAAATAGGTTGTATAAGCTAAAAGAACTTTCTGGAGCCCATGGCAGTATAAGTCTCATAATCAGAACCAACCATAAAGCATATTGCCATTTTACAGGGAGCCGGTCCCGTAGCAGTGTTTTTATCCCTAGTATGACAATGACCACCACAGAAGCCATGAGTGACGTCTTACCAAGCCATAATAAGAAGGAAGGCACCCCTTCCGTAAGCAGATGAACGATGCTCATTTCTCACCTGATTTTTTATCCAATAAATATTTCAGTTCCTTAATTTCTTCTTCTGTTAATTTCTCATCTTTCAAGAATTGCACAAACATCGGTTTCAGTGCCCCGCCATATAACCGCCGTAAAAACGACTTGCTTTCGGCCTTTACACACTCCTCCTCACTTACTAGCGGAGAGTATAAATACGTTTTACCTTCTTTATGAAATTCAAGTGCCTTCTTCTTCAACAGCCGATTAATCAGTGATTTCACTGTAGCGGGCTTCCACTCTTTATCATTACGCAGTTCATTCATCACGTCACTTGCAGTAGCAGGTGATTGCTTCCAAAAGACCTTCATCACTTCCCACTCCGCTTCTGAAATTCGTGGAACATCATTCATTTATCACCGTCTCCATTCTATATAATTACATTTGTAATCGATAGTGTTTGGTTGAAGTTTACACTTGTAATCGGTAAGTGTCAATAGTTTACTAGTTCTCCTCTACATTAACTAAAGCACAAAAAAACCTGCTGGCTTGTAAGCCAACAGGTTCTCTCAACTTTATTTACACCTTCACTCTTCGTACAAACAAAGAGACGATGAGTCCAATAATAGAAGCAATAAAAGCGAACATGAATGCATTTTGTACGCCTGCTGTCAGAGCTCCTGACATAAAGATCGGATCATTCACATCACCTGCATGATCAGCCATATATGTCATCTGACCCGCAGACATAATACTAATCGCAATTGCTGTACCGATCGCACCTGCAATCTGCTGCAGCGTATTCATTACAGCGGCTCCATCTGGATAATACTCTTTCGGCAATTGATTAAGACCATTGGTTTGACCAGGCATCATAATCATCGCCACCCCGATAAAGAGACCGGTATGCATCAGAATAACAGCAATTGTCGAAGTGTCGGTTGTTACATTTGTGAACAAGAATGTGAATAGCGTAGTAATGATGAATCCAGGGAATACAAGTACTCTTGGTCCAAACTTGTCAAACAGTCGGCCTGTAAAGGGTGACATCAGTCCATTCACGATTCCCCCTGGCAGCAGCATTAGACCGGCAGAGAAAGCAGCTAACAATAGTCCACCTTTTAAGTACAGTGGCAGCAAGATGGAAGCCGACAAGATAAGCATCATACAAATAAATACAATGATAACGCCAAAGGTAAACATCTTGAATTTAAATACACGCAGGTTAAGCATAGGTTTTTCCATACGGAATTGTCTTATTGCGAACAAGGTAAGTCCGATGACTCCCAGAAGCAGCGGAACAATGACGAGTGAATCGCCCCATGAACCTGCCCCTTCTCCTGCATTACTGAATCCATATACAATACCGCCAAATCCAATGGTTGAAAGCAACACAGATAGAATATCAATCTTCGGTTTTGTAATGGTAGATACATTTTGCATGAATTTCAAGCCAAAGAAGAAAGTTAAAATAAGCAGCGGCAGACAGAACCAGAAGATCCAGTGCCAGCTGAGTTTATCAACGACAAGACCAGACAATGTCGGACCTACAGCCGGAGCAAACGTAATAACAAGACCCATGGTTCCCATTACGGTTCCGCGTTTGTGTGCCGGGAAAATAACAAGAATTACCGTAGTCATCAGCGGTAACAATAGTCCTGTTCCGATGGCCTGAATTACACGAGCAACGAGCAGTACGGCAAAACTAGGTGCCATAGCAGCCACAAGTGTACCCAGAATCGAGAATAGTAATGATGCACTAAACAGTTGTCTTGTAGAGAACCACTGCAGTAATAGGGCAGAGACAGGAACAAGAATTCCGAGCACAAGCAGATAGCCTGTAGTTAACCACTGAACCGCGTGGGTTTCAATACCATAATCACTCATGATTTCGGTAAATGCCATGTTAAGTGCTGTTTCACTAAGTAAACCAATAAAAGCACCAATCATCAGTGCAATGGTAATGGGAACCGGCCTAATTGCCGGTTTTTCTAAAGATGACATCGTATGCTGACTCAAAAAAACACTCCTCTTATCACTATTTATCTATATTTAGACCAGTCTATATAATATGTCTGCAATACATGAGAGATATCGGCTCTATTTTTTAAGTAAAGTGGGTAAATATTCGGCGACCACCTGCAGCGGCTGTCCATTTTTATTCGTAAGACAGCGCGTAATGGCTCCTTCGATCATACTGTTAATGAGCATGGATAACTTCGTAGCATGCTCAAGTTCAAATCCCTCTTTTATTAAACATATGCGATATGTTTCTTCCCACTTTTCAAAAGCTGCCTGACAAGCGAGTCGCAACGGTTCACTGATCAGCGACGTTTCAGCAGCAACGATACCGATGGGAATCCCTTCGAGTGTATCTACCTCGTTAAAGCAATCTACCATTTTTAAAATATGATTCTGAATTCCGGTTACCGCACTGACTTCTTTATTCAGACTTTTCAGGATATCCGCTTCTACAAATTCAGCCATCCTATGTACAGCTTCTATAGCCAGTTGTTCCTTTCCATTCGGAAAATGATAGTACAAGGAACCTTTCGGTGCTCCACTTTCTTTCAGAATCTGATTTAGACCCGTTGCATGATAACCCTGCAAGTGAAAAAGACGTGTTGCTGCAGCAAGGATATTATCTCTGGAGTCATTCTTTGAATTCAATCTTTTCCCCCATTTCTCATAAAATATAGTGACTGGTCTACTTATTTTCAGACTTTATTATTGTATAGAGGTCATTATTTACTGTCAATCTATTATTTATTAGTAATACAAAAAAACTCTGAGCCTTCCATTACGGAAAACTCAGAGCATTGATGTCTCTATTTAATCTATATGTTTGCTGTTAATTTTTTTGTTTGGAAGGCAATCAGCGCATTATATAGTTGCAATCTTCGGAAAGGTTTAAATGTTAAGAACTCATACCTCTTCTTCTGCTCGGCATTCAATGTCGTTCCAATGGGGGCTAGAAGTCCAATGGGCACATCCTCACCGAGGTATGCTCTAATATCGGATGATTCTTCTATACTGATATCCATTAATAGCAAATCATAAGTTAACCCCGACTGGATGTGGATCATCGCTTCCGCTGTAGATGCTACTTCTGTCTGTTCAATCCCCCAGCTTTTCAAGAGTCTACCCAGGGATTGCCTGCTTGTTTCGTTATCATCAATAATCAGGATCTTCATCTGTTTCAGAACAGATGAGGAGAATGGTAGATTATCATAACCGGCATATTCTTTAAACCCAAGAATAATACTGATTTTTGTCCCCTCAGAAACCTTACTCTCTACTTCAATAGATCCATCCATCATGTTCACTAAATTTTGTGCGATAGCAAGACCAAGCCCTGTTCCACCGTAGTGATGAATATGGTCGTTTTCATGAGCCTGGTAATAATACTGAAACAACTGAGATATTTTCTCTTCTGCTATACCTACGCCGCTATCCTGAATGGTAATTTGAATATACACCTGATCCTCATCCGAAGAATTCAAAAGACGCAGACATACAAGGATTTCACCTTCATGCGTAAATTTCACTGCGTTACTCAGAAAATTAAGCAGAATCTGCCTTATTTTCTCAGCATCACCGAGGAGATATGTGGGGATGTCTGGAGCTACATCAAGAATAACTTCAACGGGCTTGCCTAATGTCCTAGGAGCCACTGTATAAATGGAATCTTCTACTGTAGCAACAAGATCAAACGGATCTTCTTCCAGTACAGCTTTGCCAGCTTCAATCTTACTATAGTCTAAAATATTATTTACAAGTGACAACAGCGAATTGTTGCTTGACTTCAATAGATCCATATACTCCTGTTGCTGCTCCGAAAGCTCCGTTGTTTCTAGTAGATCGGACATGCCTATCGTTCCATTTATTGAATTACGAAGTTCGTGAGTGATCATGGCCAGAAATTCTGATTTATGTTGTGTCATCTGATCAGCCATTTGTACTTCATTACGTAACTTCTGGACTTTCAATTCAAATTCTTTCTTATCTCGATATAGCATTTCATTCCGCTTCACTTCAAGATCGATAATTCTTTCCAGTTCAATAATGTAAGACAAGAACATCGCCATGGAAGATAGCGTCTGAATATCCTCATCTTTAATTACCGCTGAGCTGCTATCAAGCACGCATAACGTTCCAAATAATCTTCCGCTCTTATAACTAATCGGCACTCCAACAAAGGAGTGATTCCCTATCTGCTCTGTAATATCTAATTCCTTCGTTATTGGATGCTCCAGAGTACTCGAGATAACAACCGGTTCTCTGCCAACCAAACTGCAATACGATTGCTTGTAAGGAAGCGAAACCCCTTCCTGTACGAGGATCTCTGCTCTGTTAAAAGCTTTCAATATCTTATTCGTTACACCATCATTCGTAGCTATAAAAATAGTCTCTGCTTGGATCAGAGACTTCAACACATCAATAATATGACTTGCAGCCTCTTCAAAATTTTGAAAGAAACGTGATTTGTCCTTGATCATAGTTCACCTCTATTTCATACGACGCGATGAAACCTACCCAAAGTATACACTATATTTATAGATATTACCTGTTGATAAACCTTTATAAGGATTATATTTCAAGAAAAGCTTGCCGAGCGATTACTACCGCCTCTATTCATTGATGCAAGTAAAAAACACGACCCATTACACGGATCGTGTTTGTATTTCTCTTAGGTCCAGCCCCACATAAATCCATCTCGATCCCAGGCGATTCGTCCCTTATGAAGTTTACGGAAAGCTTTCTTCACTTCTTTCTCTAGTGAGGCATTTCCATTCTCATTAACAAATACGAATTCCTCTCCAAAATGTTCCCGTACATAGCGAATGGCATCTTCTTGATATAAATTCCCCTTAAAACGAATTTCCTCTACCATCCATTCGGCTACCTGTTCAGCTGTATATGACATTCTTTATCTTCCCTTTCAATACCGTGTATAACTCTAGGTTTTCATTCATTTTAACACATTACGGGTCCATTTGTTTCTATTCATGATTGCAGCTTTATTCACTTACTCCTTATTCAGTTTGGTCAGACGGAATTCCCTTCGGTATGATGTAGGCGTCACACCGGCCAAGCGCTTGAACCATTTGGCAAACTGTTTATCATCCTTTATACCAACGAGCGCGGCAACTTCTTTAATATGTAAGTTTGTACCTGTCAGTGCTTCTTTGGCTGCATCGAGCTTTAATCGGTGAATGTAACCCAGCACGCCAACACCAAACCTTTTCTTAAACATACGAGATAAATAATCTTTGTTATATCCCATTTGATCTGCTATTTTCTCTACTGAAATATCTTCACTTTGTGCATGCAGACGAATCCATTCGAGAAGTTCGGGGAGCTGCGGATTCAGTGCCGAATACTCATCTGCATCTTGAAGCTGTTCTGCGAGTTCAATGAGAAGAGTGGTCAGAAAATAGTCTCCTGCTCTCCCTATTCGATACCCGCCGCTCCCTGCATGCAGAAGCTGACGTGCTAAAATATGTACTCGGTTTGGATTTGGGCATCTTGCATACCTTGGAATTTGTCCGTATGATTCTGCTACATCAGAGGGTGCTTGTTCAGGTAATAAAAAATGAAACCAGTAAAATGAAACTCCAGGCTGGGAAAGCTTGTACCCACGGTGTCTTTCTCCAGGTTCAAGCAGCAGAACATCCCCTTCTTTCACTTCATACATTAACCCATTTACTTCGATAAAAATCACCCCGGATACGCCAATAATCAGTTCATAATCTTCGATCGTCCGGTCCATATGAGACCAAGATTCATCCGATAGGAAGCGTCCGCCCATCACAAAAGTATACGGTTGCTGCAAATAAAGGGATAACAAATTCATTTCCTCCTTCCCTCTCATTATGAGGTCAGTTTTTGACACCTATTATACCTTACCTTCTACCGACAAAGGGCAGCATTCTGCACTATGATGTAATAAAAGATCATGAAATGGAGAGTGAGATCATGAATAAAGTATCCAGTGCGTTTCAATCTCAGCCTTTACCGCTAAAAAATATAGCCATTAACGATTCCTATTGGACTCCTTATGTTGAACTTGTTAAAAATACCGTTATCCCTTACCAATGGGATGCACTCAATGATGCGATCCCTGACGCTGAACCAAGCAGAGCTATTCGTAATTTCCGCATTGCTGCCGGACTTGAGGAAGGTGAGTTCCATGGTTTTGTATTTCAGGATACTGACCTGTACAAATGGCTCGAAGCCGTTGGCTTCTCCCTATCCAATTCCCCAGACCCTGACCTTGCCAAGATCGCGGATGAAGCCATTGACCTGATTGCCGCTGCACAAGATGAGGACGGTTACATCAATACCTATTTCATGGTTGCTGCACCGGATAAACGACTGACCAATCTGCATGACTGTCATGAATTTTATACGGCGGGTCATTTAATTGAAGCGGCTGTTGCCTATTACGAAGGTACAGGTAAAACCAAACTTTTGGATGTAGCAAAGAAATTCGCTGACTTCATCTGCCTTACATATGGACCAGAGCCCGGTCAAATTCGAGGATATGATGGTCATCAGGAGATTGAGCTTGCTCTCATTAAACTGTACCAAGTAACTGGCGATACAAAATACCTAAATCTCAGCTCTTTCTTTATTGATGAAAGAGGTCAACAACCAAGTTTCTTCCACGAAGAATGGGAACGCCGGGGACGGAAGTCATTCTGGACAGGAGATGTTGTACAGAAAGAATTCCCTAGCCTCGAATACTGGCAGGCGCACAAACCCGTTCGGGAGCAAGAAGTAGCCGTAGGCCATGCGGTACGTGCGGTCTACATGTATACGGCAATGGCGGATTTAGCCATCCTTAAAGGGGATCAGGAACTCCTGAATGCTTGCAAAAGATTATGGAATAACATTGTCCATAAGCAAATGTATGTTAATGGCAGCATCGGTTCAACTCATCACGGGGAAGCCTTTACTTTTGACTATGACCTGCCTAATGATACGAATTACTCCGAAACCTGTGCATCCATTGGCCTTATTTTCTTTGCTAGACGCATGCTTCAAGCAGAGATGAAAGGTGAATACGCAGATGTGATGGAGCGCGCACTCTACAATACGGTAACCGCCGGAATCGCTGAGGATGGAAAACATTATTTCTATGTAAATCCGATGGAAGTATGGCCGGAAGCGAGCAAAGGAAATCCAGGCAAACATCATGTGAAAGCAGTTCGCCAAAAATGGTATGGCTGTGCTTGCTGTCCTCCTAACGTTGCCCGTTTGTTATCTTCCCTTGGCTCATACATCTTTACTGCAAGCGAGGATACGCTTTATACCCATCTATATATCGGTAATGAAACACAGGTCACGCTCGGCTCTAGTAAAGCGACAATTGAGCTTACAAGTGAATTACCTTGGAAAGGACTAGCAAGTTTACAAGTCCAAGAAGTAGAAGGCGATGGAATATTCACTCTAGCGGTACGTGTACCATCCTGGTCTCAGGACACCTCCTTCCGCGTGAATGGAGAAGAAATTACGGCTGAAATTCGAGATGGATATGCCTACTTCAAACGCACATGGAAGCAAGGCGATCAGTTGTCCATTCATTTTGATATGCAAGCACGGCGCCTCTATTCTCATTCAAACGTGAGAGCAAACGCAGGCCGTGTAGCCCTTCAGCGCGGTCCGCTCGTTTATTGTCTGGAAGAAATGGATAACGTCTCTCCACTGACATCCGTTCGTCTGCCGGCAGATGCTGAGATTCGCGAAGTAACCGGCATATGGAATGATGAAATTGTATTCCTTGAAATAGACGGTATCCGTCAAGAAGAAGATACAGAACAGAAAGACACTCTCTACTCTACTGCATCGCCGAAGCAGGAAGCCCAGCGGCTGCTGGCTGTTCCATACACGTTATGGGGCAACCGTACACCAGGTGAGATGCAGGTTTGGATCCGAGAACAGTCCTAATTAAAATATAACACCGCAACCTCAGTACCATTCAAAGAAGAGCCAAGTCTATTTAGACTTGGCTCTTCTCACTTTTAAACCCACGATCGATCTAGCAAGTTCTATCTCTATTCCCTGCTCATTTTGCTGTATATTTCTTAACTGCCGGCATAATTACGGTTGCGATCAGTTCAATGTTTTTCATTACTTTATCCATTGGCATTCCACCAAAATCAATTTCAGCCATAAAACGTTGTTGATTATATAATTCATGTTGATACAGCATTTTTTCAATGATTTGCTCTGGGCTGCCCACCATTAGTGCATCACGGTAATCTATTGCTTGTGTGAATTGTTGCTTCGGATAGCCACTCCCTTTCAGTGCTCTCATCCCTGCATTAAGGTAAGGGTAATAATCACGAAGGGCATCCTGTGAATCCTTTGCAGTATAGAACAAGCTTGTCGTTGCTACAGGTAAGGTTTCAGGATCAAAACCACTTTCCTCTGCAGCCATACGGTAGGCATCTACAGATTGCTTGAAGTTTATCGCAGGTCCACCAAGCGTGGTCAGCATCATCGGAACTCCTGCACGTCCCGCTTTTATTGCACTCGCTGGAGGTCCGCCTACTGCCCGCCATATCGGCATTTGACCATGGAGTGGTTGTGGTAAGATCCCTGCATGTTTCAGCGGTGCTCTGAACTGACCTTCCCATGTAACGAACTCTTCCTTGTTCAGTTTCATAAGCAGTTCCATCTTCTCTTCAAACAATTCTTCATAGTCCTGAACATCATACCCAAGTAAGCTATACGCTCCCACTCTTGATCCGCGCCCTGCAACAATCTCAGCACGACCGCCTGATATTAGATCGAGCGTTGCAAAATCTTCGTACACACGAACAGGATCTGAGGTACTGAGTACCGTTGCTGAACTCGCTATTTTAATATGTTTCGTAGCTTGTGCAATTGCTCCCAAAATTACGGTATGTGCTTGTGTCGTAAAATAGTTCTGGTGACTTTCCCCTACGGCAAAAACATCCAGTCCCGCTTCATCCGCCAATTGGCTCGCTTCAATCAATTCATGAATACGTTGCTGCGCAGGAATACGTTTCCCTGTCATAGGATCAATTAAGTGCTCACCAATAGAATATAATCCAAATTCAATGCCTTTATTTGTGTCTATCCGGTATTGTTCCATCTCTATATCTCTCCTTCGTAATCAATCGATTGGCTGCAAGTTCGCTTCAATCTCGGCACGTCTCTCTTCTAAGAAAGGAGGAAGATCCAGTCCTTCTCCAAGCGACTCTACACTTGCATCTGCTGTAAATCCAGGACCATCTGTCGCCATTTCGAATAAAATCCCATTCGATTCACGGAAATATAAACTTTGGAAGTAGAAGCGGTCTACGATCCCTGAAGTGCGGAATCCCTGTTCGTTAATAACCTTATCCCAATAGCGCAATTCTTCCTCGTCCTTCACACGGATCGCAATATGATGAATGCTGCCTTTTCCCGGTTTTTCTATAGGTCCTTCTTGCTGTTTCACTACAATTTCTCCAAAGGACTGTCCGGCTACGGATTGATACACTACTTCATGCTCCGAACGAGATGCCTCTACATAACCGAGGAGCTCCTTTAAGGTTTTGTCTAATCGATCTGCATAACGTACGGTTAATTCAATCGCACCAAGCCCCAATATACGATGCTCTACAGGCACCACAGAATCTTTCCATGCTGACCAGTATTCAGGAGTTTCTAATCCATCATTGTTCAGCAGCACCATTCGGAGACCTTCGTTATCCTCAAAATACAGCGCATCTTTCCCCGCATATTGGGTGATTTCTCCGTGCTGTACATCAAGTACCTCGAATCTGTTTTTCCAAAAAACTAAACTCTCATAGGACGGGACAAGTAGTCCAATCTGGCTAATGCTATTCGTTCCACGAATCGTGCTCCCAACACGAGGCATTTCGAAAAAGGATAGTTCTGTTCCTGCGCTTCCTGTTACATCACCGTAAAACAGATGATACATACTAGGGTTATCTTGATTTACGGTCTTTTTCACTCTGCGTAAACCTAATACCTTTGTATAAAACTGATTATTTTCTTTCGCATCTTTCGTGAGCATAGAAATATGATGATGGCCTGAAATGGTATACATAATAATCTCTCCTTTATTAATTGACTAATCAAGTGATAGTTAAAAAAATTACCGCTATGGCAATTTTTTCGTTTGGCTATGTTTATGAACGCGTGTCATTAATCGATATAATGTTTTCTTCTCTTCTTCATCTAGTACTTCATCAAAAAAGGAAGATTGAAATTTAATTTGGTGTGTCATTGCTTGGGTAAGTGCTTCTTCCCCTTTTTCAGTCAAACGAATTGTTTTCGTCTTCCAGTGTTGCTGACGCTCGATATACTTCTCTCTCTCAAGCCTAGCTAACATACGAGAAATACCGCCTTGTGTTACGGTTACTTTCTCAGCGAGTTCCGATTGAGTCAGTGGTTGGTAGACCGATATTTGCATAAGAACATCAAATTGAGCGGTCGTTAGATCAAACTGCTTCAAAAATTCATTGGATAATTGATTGCTCTGGTGAGTAAAGCGCACTAGACGTAACCATATTAATGAACCTAGTGTGTTTTTCTCCATTGGCATCCCCTCAAGTCATTGTTTCTACTATCACTTTACTACTCAATTGATAAATATGCAAGCTTTTTATCTTAAATTAAAGATAAACGTTCTAATTCATAAAAATAAGCCTGCCCGATCATCAAAAGATCCAGGCAGGCCATTATTAGGTCAACACAGCTTCGTCACGAATATCCCCTACAATTTCTTCTAAGATATCTTCCATCGTAACAAGCCCTATCGTAATTCCTTCTTCATTCGTTACAGCCGCGATATGAACACGACTTTGCTGCATTTTTATGAGAACATCTTTAATTGAAGCGTTCTGCGAGAAGCGAGGCATATCATGGATAAATTCACCCATTCTACATTCTCTTCCTGCAGCCATACTTGTCAGCATTTCTTTCGTGTTAATAAATCCAATAAATCGATGTTTATTTCTCTCTTCGATAACAGGATACCGCGTGTATTCATTCTGGTTTAGAACTTCCATCATCTCATGAAGGGACATTCCGCTACTTAAAGTAACGATCTGCTCGCGTTCGATCATAATTTCTTTAAGCAATCGCTCATCAAATGCAAAAATGTTCTCCAGGTAATCCAGTTCTATCTGATTGATCTCTCCACGTTCATAGCTATGATTCACAATCAGCTTGAGCTCCTCTTCCGAATACACGGTATCGTGGCCGGCAGGTTTCACCCCAAATATACGAAGCAAGATCCGAGCTGAACCATTCAGTGCATAAATAAACGGATACATGACTTTACCGAACCAATAAAGCGGTGTAGCAAGTAGTAATGTCATCTTTTCTGCAAACTGAATAGCTAGTGTCTTAGGTGCTAATTCACCGATAACCACATGTAAAAATGTAATAATAGCGAGGGCAATGGTGTATGACAGCACCGTTGCTAGAGCTGCTGGTACATCAAAATGATCAAAAATCGGATGCAGTATTTTTTCAACCGTCGGTTCACCCAACGCACCAAGTACAAGCGCAGTAATGGTAATACCGAGCTGACAGGCTGATAGATAATAATCAAGATCATGTGCTACTTTTTTGGCAGTTATCGCCTTCTTATTCCCATCCGCAATCAGTTGTTCGATCCTGGACATCCGTACTTTAAGAATTGCAAATTCCGCTCCGACAAAGAAAGCGGTGAGTCCAATAAATACAGCGACCAAAACTAAGTTTAACGCAATTATTCCGTCCAATTCATTCCCTCAGGCTGAGGGATTCACCTCCAAGAAATTGATCTTACTTTCTTTCATCAAAAGAGAATCCCTCTATTTATGATGAACACGCTGAAGAATAACTTGCTTAATCTGATAGTTATCCATCTCTGCGACAGTCCATGTAAATTCTCCATGTTCAATCACATCACCGGTCTCAACCGTTGTACCTTTATGATATTGAATCCAACCTCCAATGGTGTCCATCTCTTCATCGCCCTCAAAAATGAAACCAAACTGCTTCTCCAGTTCGTTCAGGAGGACACGACCGTTAATCAAATACTCATGTTCCCCTGTTTTTTGTATATCCGCTACTTCATCCGCATCAAATTCATCACGAATTTCGCCTACAATTTCTTCTAATATATCTTCCATGGTAAGGATGCCGGATGTACCTCCGTATTCATCAATAACGACGGCCATATGCACTTGTTGCTGTTGCATTTTAATCATGGCATCCTGAATCCTTGTATTTTCAACAACATAGGGAAGTTCCCGAATGAAATCAGAGAGCTTGCTTTCTTTTTTAGCAACAATATAGGGCAGCATTTTCTTCACATTCACTACCCCAACAATCCGATCTTTGTCCCCTGCCTCAATGACAGGATAACGGGAATAATTGTATTGATCTAAAATAGGAATGATATCTACATACTCCATATCCTGATCTATAGTAATCAGTTCTGTCCTAGGGACCATGATGTCTTTGGCAACGCGCTCGTCGAAAGAAAAAACATTTTCCATGTAGGCAAGTTTCGTCTGGTTAATCTCGCCGCCTTCATAACTTTGATTCATAATAATTCGCAGCTCATCTTCCGAATAGGCCTGATCATGCCCCGCAGGCTTAACACCAAAAGCACGAAGTAGGACACGTGACGCCCCATTTAATGCCCAAATGAATGGATACATCACCTTACCAAACCAATAAAGGGGTGCAGCAAGCAGCATGGTTATCTTCTCAGCGTATTGAATCGCTACTGTCTTCGGTGCCATCTCTCCCACTACCACATGCAGAAAGGTTACGAAAATAAAAGCAATCGCATAAGAAGCAGCAGAAGCAATCGATTCTGGTACATACAAGTAATCAAATAATGGATATAATAAGCGTTCCACCGTCGGTTTTCCTAGAGCCCCAAGTCCGAGCGCCGTAACCGTAATACCTAATTGACAGGCTGAAAGATAATAATCTAGATCTGCGACGACCTTCTTCGCCAAGACTGCTTTTTTATTGCCTTCGGCAATGAGTTGGTCGATCTGAGACATACGTATTTTAACAACAGCAAATTCGGATGCAACGAAAAAAGCAGTGAGTCCAATTAATATAAGAAGTATTAATAAATTCGTAATGGTTACAATGTCCAATGACTTCCCTCAGCTGAGGGATTCACCTCCAAAAATAGTTTCATTCTAAGTGAGTTCATTATCCTTTTTGGACTGTCGGCAGCATAAAGAAGACTACCCGCCTGGAATGTGGATGCATATAAATGATTCCACAGCCCATTTTTGAATCGGTTTACATCCGCAATTTGATAAAAATGCAAAAACGCCTTCCCAATGAGTTCTACCTCCTTTTTCGTAATCCATATGGATTAAAATAAGAAAACCATACAGCTCAACGTAACGGTTTGCTTGTTTCAACGATACCATATAATCTAAAAATCTCTAAACTTACCTATATTACAATTTCGTAAGAGAACTGTAAGTTAAAAGATTAGCACGTCATCTTTACATTTATTTATAATTAAACTTGGTAAATGACCCTTAAGCTAAGAAACTTCATCTCACTTGATTTGAAAGGATAAAACCTGATGACCAAGAAAACAAAACAAGCCCTGATTACTGTTATCACATTGATTGCGCTGGCTGCTTTACTCGCGGGGGGTTACTATTTTATTTCTATCGCAAATGAACTTGGAGACTTGCAAAAAACAGGAGAAGACTCGCCTTTTTACAATATTGAAAAGGTAGATCAGGACTCTGCCATAGAGCCCCCGGTTTGGGAAGGCGACGAGCCTGTAAACGTGCTTCTTATGGGTGTGGATGCGAGAGGTTTCTCTGAGGGTGAGATCCCGCGGTCTGATACGATGCTAGTGGCTTCAATAGATCCAGTTACAAAGAAAATCTCCTTGTTCTCTCTGTTACGTGATACATATACCGCAATACCGAACTATGGAAACAATCGAATTAATACGGCTATTACCCATGGTCCAGACATAGCAATGCAAGCGGCAAGTGACCTTTTAGGAATTCCCATTCCGTATTATGTGTACACCGACTTCCAAGGCTTCATCAAACTCGTGGATGCAGTGGACGGCGTAGATATCGAAGTAGAAAAAGATTTATATTATGTGAGCAAGGCAGATAACCATGAATACGATATCGATTTAAAGCAGGGATTTCAGCACCTTGATGGAGAAAAAGCATTAATGTATGTCCGTTTTAGACATGATGCGATGTCGGATTTTTCTAGAACAGAAAGGCAACGTAAACTGCTGGGAGCCATTGCTGAGAAACTGAAAACCACGTCATCCATGGCAAGGCTTCCTTCGATCCTGAAGGGAGTCAACCCATATATTGATACGAACCTTACATTTAATGATATCTGGAAGCTTGCCGCTCTTGGGGTTCAAAGCAATCTCCAAGCTACTGAGCAAATACCTCCTATGAATTTGATTAAAGAGACAAAGATTGGCGGTGCAGCTGTTCTTACCGTCAAAGATCCAGATGAACTAAAAGCATACGTTCAAGAAGTACTCGGCTCCGGACAAGATTCCGCAGATCATGAAGAAGATGTGGAAAATAAAGAAGATACAGAAGTAATTTCAACCTATTAAAAAACAGCCATTACCCGGTATTCCTACGGGGTAATGGCTGTTGCATCATGTATTATACATACTTGCTATTATATTTGGCGTTAAAATCTTCATCCGATTTCACGAGATAAATAATCCCCTCAATCAGCCCCAGAAATCCTGGAATGGCCGTCCATGATAAAAGAAGGTACGCTATGCCCCAACCAATTCTTCCTAAATAAAATTTATGTATACCTAATGATCCAAGCAGAATAGCTAGTACACCGGCTACCACTTTATTCTTCATTTCTTTCACCTCCCAAGCTATTGCATTGTATCATATATTCTTTAAAAATCACCATTTTGAAAAGACAAAAATTAAAGACTATATGATCTGCTGCTACAATAACTATAGGAAAAAAATCAAAAAAGATGAACCCTGTTCATACAGAGCCCATCTTTCTTTACTTCTTTATAACCTGATCCATTAAGCTGCCATTTCACGGCAAATTTTTGCACAAGCAAAACATGCTTCTGCACATTGCTGACAATGGTCGTGGTCATGTTTTTTACATTCGTTACCGCATGCTTCGCAAGCCTCTGCACAAGCTAGACAAATGGCTTTCGCATAACTACTGTTCATTGACATGGCATGCGCTGCAAACTCGCATAGATCAGCACATTCCCGGTCCAGTCGGATGCATTCTTTCATCATTTCAACGTGTTCCTCATCCAAGCAAGATGAATAACAGTGGTTACAAGCAGCCATACATTTTAAACACGCTTCAATACACTCTTTGTAATTTTGGTTTATCATTGTATGCAACTCCTCTCTATGTTTATGTAAATAGAATCAATCCCTACTCTCTATTACCCTAGGACGAAATATAGTAACATTTATTAATTATATCGATAAGTCACAGTGCAGATCCCTCACATCAGATCGAAGACTTACTCTCTCCAATCTCACCTTCTCTGAATACGAACCACAACTCGGCCTATGCTGCACTATCAGAAGTTTTCCTAAAGCCAACCGTTACACCGTATTTTCATCAACAAAAAAACTGCCCGACCCATGGTAAGGATCGAGCAGGCTGGTCTTCATATCTAATGAATACTTTAGAACAAAATTCTTTTATTTATAGTGCATACGAACATTTCGAATAATTAATTAACAGAAGTCGCTGTCGCAACCTTCTCTTTAACAGCAGACTCAGCTGCAGCATTCATTTCTTTTTGAGGTGCTTTCGTCTCATATTTATCCCAGCGCACAAAATTCTCTAGGATAATTACCATGACAACCCCAATCACAAGTCCATTAGACAGAATCGGGGTTAAGAGCGGTGGAAACTCGGTAAACGCAGAAGAAGGTATATTCATGATGCTGATTCCTATGAGTACCGGAAGAGCCACACGATAGATCGTTTTGGGATTGAAAACTGCCCCTTGGAACGTCCGAATCGCTGTACCAAACATCTGTAAGTAAGCTGCAAAAAGCACTGCATTTCCTACGGATAAAGGAAGCTGCGCTAACCATCCGCTAAGAGAAGGAAATACCCCTACCAAGATAAACATGACGGAGCCTGCAAATAGAGCAGCTCGCCGCAGTACCTTTGTATTTTCAAGAAAACCAATAGAGGAAGCAAACGTACCAAAGGGAATGAGCCCGAGACAACCGCCCAGAATGGAAAAGAAATTCGTAAACAAAAATGATCTTCTGTACTGTTTCTCTGTTGTCTCTCTCTGATACATTTTACTTGCTGCGATTAAGCTCGTTAAGGTATTCGTCATATTCACAAGGCCCGCGATCAGACCAACTAAGATAATCCCCGGCTCAAGCTGTGGTGTTCCCCATGGAAACCAGTGCCACACTCCATTTGCTCCTTCCGCAACAGAGCGCGCACTCTCTCCGCCCCCGAACAAAATCGCATAAGCAATCCAGCCTACAACAATTCCGCTCAGCAAAGAAAACTGTCCGAATTTACCTTTCCCTTTAATATGAATAATGGCGACAACCACAATAATGAAGAGTGACAGACCAGCAAGCGACAAATCCCACTTCCCTGTCTGATCATATCCGATCATGCCTTTAAAAAAGGTGTTGGCCAGCTGAAATGTGAGCAGAAGCAAATATACACCCATAACAATTGGCGTAAAAATACGCTGAAGTACTTTTAAAAATCCGCACAGCGTAAGGATAATTACGAGTATACTTGATAAGACAAAACCGCTGGTTAGACTTGCTGCGACCGATGCGAGAGAAAGCCCCATCGCCGGTGCAGACGCGCATATACTGAGAACAAGTCCCCACCATACGCCAGCTGGCCCATCCATGAGAGCATAACGATGCCCCCATATCACTTGTATGATACAGAGAATTCCGGTCAGTATGAAGGAACGCTGCATCGACCCCGCAATCTCACCCGGCGCAAGCCCAAGTGCATGACCAATGGATAGGGGTACCATAACTGTGTTTGTAAACAAAAAGAAAAGCCACTGCACACCGGCAAGCAGCACACTAAATGAATATCTTGATTTCAACTGTTCCATCATTTCTATTTCCCATCTTTCACCATCATAATTACATAATCTTTGTATATCTTTATTTAGCCCCTGCCTGTTCTAAAATGGAAATCATTTCGGTGTAACCATGCCTCTTGGCATGCTGTAAAGGCGTAACCCCATCACTGTCGGCCAGATTAACATCCACTCCATGAGAGACAAGCAGTTTCACAATTTGGGTATGGTTTACCCCGCCATCGCCAAGAATGACAGCTTCAAGCAGAGCAGTCCATCCTAAATTGTTAACATGATCAATATCTACATCCGAATGCTGAAGTAAATACTCTACAATCTCCACATGACCTGGGTCAGCAGCAGGAATAAGGGCAGTGCCGCCAAAACGATTCGTTATGCGGGTATCCGCTCCAGCTTCCACCATTAGCTTCACGATCTCTAACTTGCCCTCGGCACCTGCATAGAGCAGTGGATTGTCATTCCGTTGATCCTGGAGATTGAGATCGGCCCCTGCATCAATCAATGCTTTTACCGTATCTTGCTTATCGTTATGAGTCGCTGCCAGGATCGCTGTTCGTCCTTTGGCATCTGTTGTATTTATATCTACACCTGATTCCACTAATGCTAAGACTCGGTCTGTTTCACCACGTTCAGCTGCCTTGATTAGTTCTGTTGGCATCACTTCTCCACCTTCCTTGTTTACTTCTTCCCTGGATGGTTCATTCGAAGGATGATTACAACCTAAAAGCATGAGTACAAGTACACAAATGATTCCTGCTCCAGGCAACCTCACATTATCCCTCCATCGCTATGCTATGTTTGTATGGTATCATGAGCATAACTATATTAAAAATATTTAATACCTTGCAAAAGTATATGGAATTCATATAGATATCGACAAGGAGAGCTTACCTATGGATATTAAGCAATTACGTTATTTTATCGCGCTTGCAGAAGAACTGCAGGTGACTTCCGCTGCACAGAGACTCCACATGTCTCAGCCTCCGCTTAGTCAGCAGCTCAAGATGATGGAAACGGAACTCGGTGTACCGCTGTTTCATCGTAATGGACGTCACCTTGAGATTACCTCTGCAGGTAAAACACTGTATGAGCATGCACTCAGCATCACACGGATGATGGAAGAAGCGAAAGCCGAAGTGAAAGAATCGGGAATTGGTGTACGAGGTAAACTTTCTATTGGAATTAATACACTATCTGATGAGCGGCTCCCTGAGATTTTGAGTACGTTTCGCACCCTTTATCCCAAAGTAACCTTCAAAATTCAGCAGAATGAGACAAACACACTTGCTAAGCTAGTAAAAGAAAAGATCCTTGATGTAGCGATTGTGCGCCTCCCCATTTCACTTGAAGATTATGATTACGCGATTGTAGGCGCAGAACCTTTATACTTTGTCACAGGAAAAGAGGATTCCCCGCCTCAACCGGTCACAGCAAACGGTGCTATTTCCTATGAGGCCATTTCGGAATATCCACTTATCCTCCCTAGCACGGAGGGACTTGGACTCTATCACTTAATTTTGGATCAATTTCATGCTCGAGGACTCTCCCCTGCTATTGTCGGGGAATGTTCCGATATTGGGATATTGGTAGAACTTGTAGCTTCCGGTTTTGGGGCATCTATACTCCCGCGTTCCTCATTACACCGATATGATAACCGTGATATTCAGACATATGAAATTAATGGTCCTCAAGCCACCTCTAGTTCTGCCGTGATCTGGCTAAAACAGCATTATCTCAGCAAGTCCGCTCAAAAACTAATTGAGTTACTTACTTCCTCTTCATCTATATCTTCTTATAACTAGATCCAAAAAGTCGGATATGCACGATTACTCCGTATGTTGTTGATGATGAGTGCGATGAGCACGATGATCAGAGAACCAATAAGTACAGGTGAAACAAGATAACTCCACCCATATCCGCCCAGCATAATAATGATGGGGTCTGCTCCAGCTGGCGGATGGGTCGTCTTCGTTAACATCATCAGTGAAATTGCTAAGCCCACAGCAAGTCCGATCGCCCAAGGTTTAGCTCCAATGAGATGGTAGGCTGCTAACCCAACGAGTGCCGATACAAAGTGACCGCCGATAATATTACGGGGCTGTGATAAAGGAGCATTCCATACACTAAATGCGAGTACACAGCTTGCTCCAAATGGAGCCATTAACCATTCAGAAGAGGTCATACTTGTGAGAAATGCTAGAATCGAGATGGTTAAGAATCCCCCGATCAGTCCAGTTAGTGAATCTTTTACATCAATTTGCAGCGGACTGCTGCCTGCTCCTTTCATCTTTAATAGATACCCTTCGACGTTCATTCTTTTCATGGCTTACCTCTTTCCTTATGATTTTCTTTATACACAAAACCAAATTTCTTTAGAAAAGTAAAGAGTTTTTTTCCAAAATAAAAAAACCAACCCATAAAATGAGCTGGTTTAAATAAATGAATTTTAGGGGAACGGTTTCAATTAATGAAGTGGGCTGCATTCAGCCCCCATCATGTTTTTGTTATGCGTTTTATTCCGATCAGTTAAAGAACGCATAGCGAAAAAGTTGCTCTCTTATACGTTTTATTGGATAATATTTACTACATTACAAGCTTGGAGGAATATTATTACTATGAAACAAATGAACCATGTAACCAAGATAGTGATGGCATTCACTTTAGCTAGTGTCACCGTTCTGAGCGTAATTCCTGTGTTTGCCTCAAACGAAACAGTGACCCGATCCCAAGACATCCAAACTCTTGATGTTGATTATGAGTATAAAAACGAGTCCTTTTTAGGCACTACCTATAAAAATAATTTCTATATCGAACCATATTACGGCTGGGCAAAGATCTGGATTCACAACACATCATCTGATACTGTCACTGTCAGGGTTACCCAGAATACACTTACAGGAAAAGAAAAGATGTTTTTTTACCTTAGCTCCTGGCGAACAGTTGGCTAAAAAGGGTATTAAACCTTGGTCAACAGGTACTCACTGGATCAGCATCGCCGCTAAAAATGGAAAACCATTATCAGGACTCCTCACTGTTAAGTTGGCAAAAACAAAAGATCTACTATGATCAAAGTCATGATCTTGTTTTTTTAAAAAATGCCCCCTTGAACTCATCGGCTCACCCAAACAGGTGTACCGTCAGTCCTAAGGAGGCATGATCTAATAAATTCAATCACACAAACCACTGTTTTAAAATTAATCCTTTATTTACGTACCACTGTGTACCCTTTATCCTGAAGCAGCTTTATAACGCCATGTTCACCCAAATAGTGTCCTGCGCCAACAACGATGAAATATTCTTCTTTCTTGTCGCTTTTCAGGTAACCGTCGATTTTATCTGCCATCCCGATATTTCGATCGACCAGCATCGCTTTATAAAACTCAGGTTCGACAGCCATGCTGTTGGTGAATTCAAGTAACATTTCATCATTCCCTGATTTCCACATATCGGCCATTTGGTCCACACTATCATCAAGGGTATCAAAATCGTCTAGCGCAGTCTTCAAATTCCGCTCCTGCAGCTCCTTGGAGAAATCATCAAACATGCCAAGTTGGGACTCATAGGATTCTAGCTCCAGAACTGGTATTTTGCGCTCCATCGCTTTCTGGATGAAATACAGATCAATACCTGCAGCTGCTTCGTACCCTGCTGTCATTGTTTTCAGAGTACTGATCGTTGTCTCGACCACCCAAGGCTTATATGCATCTAGTGCATTCTTTTCCATTCCATTTTGCTTCAGAATTTCTTCAAGCTTCGCATAAGTTTCCTTGGACACATGGTCCTTCAGCGTAGTTCCATCCTGGTACATTCCCATATTCGTAATCAATTTTTGTTGCTCTTCATCTACGGCTTTGCTAATATCGATCTCTACACCTAAATAATCCGCTTCAGCAAAAGCTTCCTCATACTCTGAACGCAGTGGGTAGAAACTATCATCTGCAACATGCATCGATCCAACGAGATATACGGTATTCCCGTTGTTCTCCACTTCCCACATGAAACCGCGAGCAGCTTCACCCGATGTCTTGGAAACCAAAAGTACAGTGCGGGAATTTCGATCCCAGTGAACTTCGTAACCTGCGGCTTCACCCACCGTACGAATTGGAACATAGGTTACACCGTTAATCAGTTTCGTCTTACTTTTCAGCGTGATCTGCTTGCCGTCAACAACCGCTTGAATGGTTCCATTCTGGACATGGGACAGCTTAACATTTAGAGCCTCGAGTGTTGTTCTCAGCGGCACCATCGTTGTGCCCTGGTCAACTATAGGTGTACTTGTTGCAAATTCAACTTTTTGATCGTTTATCTTTAGTACCGGTTGCTGTGGTGCAGCTAATGCAGGGGCGGCTGAGGCGAGCATACCTGCTGAAATAATGAGCGATAAGAGCGATTTTTTCCAATGGTTCATGTTAGATTCTCCTTATTTATGAATAATAGAATGTAATCCAGTAGTACCTTAAATAAAAATCAACTCATTATAAACGTGCTGCTGTGGCTGGGCTGCTGTGTGTGCAATTATATTTTAATTACATTTTAAAAGCCTTCATCGCCTTACGAAGTTCCGCTACGCTCGGACGTTTACCGTACATCAGTACGCCCGTACGATAAATCTTCGCGGACAGCCATCCGAAACCTAAGATCGCTGCAATCAAAATGACTAACGATACCCAAATCTGCCAAACTGCGATCTCTCCCATTCCGACCCGAAGGATCATCACCGTTGGAGCAGTGAACGGCACATAACTTGAGATTTGAACAAGTAAGCTGTTCGGCGTTCCCATACTGAAGATCCCGATATAGAAAGCAGCCAGAGACAGCATCGTCATTGGTGTAAGCGCCTGACCTAAATCTTCTGTACGACTGACAATGGAACCAATCGCAGCAAACAGAACCGCATACAAGAAATAACCAAAGATATAGAATAATAGTCCGTAAAAGAGTACATCCAGATTAAGTAAAGTTAAATCAATGTTCATGGAACTGAGCATTTCTTTATTATGAGGCAGCATGAGATTTGCGAAGATCGTAAGTCCAAAGATCCCAATCTGTGTCAAACTCAGCAAGAAAATACCGATGATTTTACCAAACATTTGTGTCAGTGGAGACACACTGGTGATCAGAATTTCCATAATCCGTGAGCTTTTCTCTGCGGTAATTTCGGAAGCAATCATATTCCCTGTCATTACGGTAGAGAAGAAGAATAGAATCATGAGCACATAGACAAAAGCATAGTTCACACCTTGTGAAGCGGCATCCTCTGTATCTGCGGTAGGTGAACTGTTTTCTACATTAATTTCTTTCGTAATCAGAGATACCGGTGTGCTGATATCTGCAATCTGTTGTTCGGTAAGCGAGTTCTGTGCGATCACTTTTGTTTTCGCATTTTGAATGGCAAGTTGCAGCCACGTTGCCACTTCGGAAGATACATCCCCGTCTGGAGAATAGTAGGTAGCCAAAGGTGAAGCAGATCCTTCCATATTCTCAAGAGTTACGTATCCATCAATAATCTCATCATTTATATCCTGGCTTAACTTCGATTCGTCTGCTGATTCGTAGGATACAAGATTAAATACAGGAGTAAGGAGACCGTCGGTATAGAGCTTTAGTTCATCCCCAACAGCTTGCTGCTCAGGATCCGATATCACAAGACCAATGGATGGAACCTCCGCACGTGTAGCGCTGCTGTTCTCTTTCTCTTCACCTGTAAAAGAGGAAATAATATAGGGAAGATTCATACCAATCGTCATGAGAATGACAAGGATGAGGGTCGTCACTTTAAAAGCTTTCGTCTTCGCCTTCTGCTTGTAGGTAAATCCGATAATCGTCCCAAGTTTATTCATTACCTGTTCCTACCTCCTTGATAAAGATTTGATTCAGTGTCGGTTCTTTGATCTCAAAATGCTCCACTGTGGCGGTTTGTAATGCTTTTTGCAGCACAAGCTGAGCCGCCTCCATGGAACGAATCGTAATCAGATAGCCTCGCTCCATTCGTTCCACCTTCGTAACACCCGGAAGCAGCTCCAGTCCACTCACTTCTTCTGAAGTGATCAGACGTACCTGTTCCCGCGGGTATCTAGATTTAATCTCTCTAATGCTTCCCTCTACTACGGAATTACCGCGGTGAAGTATGGTGATATTCTGACACAGCTCTTCGACGTGCTCCATTCGGTGTGTCGAGAACAAGATGGAAGTCCCTTCATCTCGCATTTCTTTTACCGTTGATTTCAGCAGCTCCACATTCACGGGATCAAGACCACTAAATGCTTCATCTAAAATCAGGATTTGCGGGCGATGGACAACAGCTGCGATGAATCCCATTTTCTGCTGATTCCCCTTAGAAAGTTCTTCAATTCGTTTGTCGTAATACTCGGGCACCTCAAATTTTTCAAGCCAGTATTTTAAGCTCTCGTCCGCCTCTTTTGCTGACATTCCGCGTAGACGACCTAAGTAATTGATCTGTTCACTTACCTTCACCTTCGGATACATTCCACGTTCTTCAGGCAAGTAACCCATCAGATGCTGAAGTTCAGGACTGAATGATTTGCCGTTGTAGCTGATCTGTCCCCCATCAGGATAAATAAGTCCAAGCACCATACGCATCGTTGTCGTTTTCCCTGCCCCATTGGCACCAAGCAATCCATAGATTTCTCCTTCTTTCACCGAAAGAGTGACCCCATTTACAGCAAGTTTGTCTCCATACTGCTTCATTACTTGGTTCAGTTCGAGTCGATTCATTTGATATGCTCCCCCTTTTTCATTTCCCAGCCTGCAGGTCCATGCCCCTGAATCCAGTACATTAAAATTTCCTCCAGCTCCAGTACTCTTGCTTTCAGCGGCAGCAGACCCGCTTCCTCTAACACTTCAAGTACATCTGCTGCACGCGTTGTTACTATTCTACGAATCCGTTCCGTTTCCTCTGACCATTCCAAAACTCCAGGCAAATGAGCAGGTTTGATCTCCCCTTCGTACCAAATCTCTCGCCAGCTATCAAGCAAAAGATCCTTCTCCACCATGCCGAGCGTCTGTCCTTTGTGCATCAGGATAATGTAATCTGCCAGCTTTCTGATCTCATCAACAATATGAGTCGCAATAATAATGGTAGTATCCCCTTGCTGCATATACAGCTGGAGCTCTGTTAGCATCTGCTTCCATGCGAAAGGGTCCAGCCCCGAAGAGGGTTCATCCAAAATCAGCAGTTTAGGCCGAACAGCCAGCGCGGCGGCTAACTCAAACTTGCGCCGTTCTCCCTTGGACATTTTCTTTAATCTGCTGCCTCGGGGTACCTCAAACTTGGTAAGCAGTTCTTCGAATAAAGCGGCATCGAAGCGGGGATACCAGAATGCTCGGAATTCGGCTGCTTCTTCTACGGTAAGTCGATCCTCCTCTGGGCTTGAATACTCAGTGACGGATCCTATTCTCTGGCGGAGCTCAAGCGGAAGTTCCTCCTTATCATATTGCTCACCAAACCACAAAATGTGTCCTGCTTCAGGAATCACCACTTTTTGCAGCATACTCAGAAGCGTTGTTTTTCCCGAACCATTCGGCCCGACAAGTGCATAAATATATCCTTCAAGCAGTTCTAGGTGAATGGGTCCGATTGTTCTGTCTTTTCTTGATTTATACACCCCTTGCATGGAGATTACTGAGTGTTCGGTCATTTCTCTGTCTCCTCCTTCTCCCTATAGAACTCATTCATCACTTCAGAGAACCAGTGATCCAGTTCTTCACGAGTGCTGCCGACCGATCTGCCTACTTTTGCCGCCTGAATCAGGGCCTCTTTTACTGCAGCCTGTTTGTAATCTTCTTTTTTATCTATCCCTACCTGAGCAACAAAGGTTCCTGTACCTTGCTTCGTACGAAGCAAACCTTCATTCTCTAGGTCTTGATATACTCTTCGGACAGTAATGACACTGCATCTAAGATTGCTAGCAAATTCACGTATTGAGGGCAATAATGTCCCCTCCTTGATTTGACCAGTAATAATAAGCGATCGCAATTGACTCTCTATCTGGGAATATAAGGGTTCAGCGCTACTCTCATTGATCTGTATAGGTATGTTCACGCGGTTGCCTCCCCCTTTACTATAAAATGATTGGTATTTCTTCGCTCTGTTCACTAACTGCCCCGAACAAAATGGACGATATTAGCTTACATCTCTTAATAACATTTTTTTCTTCGTACGCTTAAAAGAAAATATCATCAGCACGATTCCAGATACAAGCATAATCCACATCCCTGGAGCAAGTAACCCCCACTGCTGACTATGCTCTATCGAAAACTGAATCAGGTTCCAATCAAGTATGGCTGCTGTGAGCGCGATGAAAAAGAATACAACAAAAGCTAACGTCGTATATGCAAAATAAGCTTTCCCGCTCACTAGCAATTCCCAGTAGATAAAAAATGTGTTCCAGATAACTCCATACCCGATCCATAGTAGTGAAAAAGCGAGAACTTGATCAAACCTAAAATGTTCAAACCGCAGGGCAAGAAAATAGATTACAGTGAAATAGATGACACCGTTAACGGCAAAGGCAACCAGCATCTGAAATATACGGCTCCATATGATGGTAGATGCAGGTATCGGTAATCTTCGCATATACGATAACATTTGGGTATAGGAGTCATCCTGTAAATAACGGAATGATCTTCTCGAGAAAAAGAAGCCCAAGAACGGGATAAAAAGCAGGAATATATTATCTACTAAAAGCGTGTGTACCTGAGCTTCCATACCTCTTAACCCCGTACCGGTAAGAAAGCCTCCCGTAATTGCCGCTGTATATAGAGTAAAGAGAATTGTCCAGATCCAATTAAGTCGGTCTCGCTTAAGTTCCGTTTTCGTCATCCACCAAGCTTGCTTCCATATTGTTACCGTCATGATTCCATCCCCTCCACCGATCTAGGTGTGATTACTGTATATATCTTTATACACAGTATATAAACCATAGCTTGTCCATGTCAACCTTTTTCTTCCATGAAATAAAAAATAACGATAAAGCCTATGAACACCTAGTAAGAACAGTGGTAAGGAGAGCTGTTGGGAGGACACTGTTAGGAGGGTACAGTTAAGAGAGTACAGTTCGGAGAGCACAAGTTCGGAGAGCACAAGTTCGGAGAGCACAGTTCAGAGAGCATTGTTCGGAAGCACAGTTACAGATTAGAGGGCATTTTCCGCACAAAAAAAGGAGACGCTCGTCTCCTTTGCTCGTATTTCATTATTTTTTTGCTTGATCGTTCACATCATGAATCATTCATGCCTTATATCTTTAAGCACCTATAATAACTTCCCAGACAGGCTTCGTATGTCCTCCTGGATAAAGGATATAGAGCAGTGTATACACAAGGACCCCTGTTGTGGCAGTGAAGAACCAGATCATAGAAGTTACTCTGCCGAGCCGCCTGTGTTTTGCATATTTTTCTTTGTAGCCCCATAGGAGGGTTGTAATTCCGAATATCGCTCCCACGGTAGCCATTACAATATGGAAAATAAGAAACACTTGATAGAATAACTTTAAATGATCTGGCCCGCCCCAAGCCGTATTTCCTACAATGATTGTGCGCGAACTGTAGATAATGAAGAACAGAATTGCTGCCCAGGCACCGGCAAGCATCATTTTCTTATGCGCTTCTCGTTGCCCCCGGATAATAAGTACCCATCCGATCCCCACCAGTACTGCACTTATCACGATAAAAGCCGTACTTAGTGTAGGCAGCCAAAAATATAAATCCATGTTCCTTCCCCCCGTGTCCTTCATGCTGGTGAATCTTACGTAATACCCTATATCTCGTCTACCTGCTTAGATACGTTTGGAATAATCTCTTCCTCTTCACTCCGCTCTTTCTTGTACCACTGAAAAAAGACATACGCGAGCATAATTCCAAAAATCAATTCTTGGATCATCTTCATGATCACTCCGCCTACCTGCTGATCCTGCTGTGCATTCGGTAACAAATTAAAGTAAGAGGGTCCGCCGACAGATTGCAAGAGGATCTGAGGATCACCCGAGTAACAGTACCCCATCGCAGTCGCCCAAACGTTTGGATCACTATAAGTTGCAAACAATGGTTCTGAAGCAAAGATAATAAGCCCGCAGGCCGGCGTAAGCAGTACCATGTTTAGAAAAATAAACCCGATCTTAGCAAGGCTTGATCCCCTGTCCCGCTCTGGAACAGGATGAACTAAGGATCCCCACATCAGGAGCGACGCAATGAATAGAACGATGTAATAAAGTCTATGTACTGCAAAGTTCAGCATGACGTAGTCATGCACGATCGGTATATGATAGATCGAAAATAGTCCGTTAAATAAAAGTGCCGCCACAATAGGTTTTCCTAAGAAGGAAAAAGATTTTATTAATGGATAGTCAAGAACTTTACGCCAAACCCAGGATGGAATCCCTCTCATAAGCAGCGGCGGTGCAGCGATATAAGACAGCGCCATACTAATCATGTGAAAGGTGAACATGGTATGTCCCAGTAGGCTAATCGGGCCTCCTTGTGCCATATAGAGAATAAACATCCCGCATACAAACATAATTTTCTGCCGTGAGGTCGTCTTCTCCGTTATTCCTGCACCATAAGCAAGCGGGCCAACCATTACAAAATAAAGTGCTGTCAGTATAAGCATCAAAGCCAAAAATAATGGACTCCATACGTCCCCAAAACTAAAGTATTCTAGTCCAAGCATAATTTCCCTCCTGCCTTGCTTCATGACAGTAAATAAATGGATTTATGAAAAGGAGAAAAGGCAGCGAAAAAGATTCGCCGCCTTCTACTGTTGTTACCACCATACCCAAAATAACGCGGTAATAATGGCCGTAAAGGCCACGAAAAATCCGAATGCCATAAAGATGAGAGGAATAAAATGTCCTTTGTCCTTCATGTGCATCCAGTAAGCCATCTGGATAACCACTTGTAGAACCGCCATTGTGAGCAAGAGAATGATCGTAAAGGTTGTGTTCACTCCGCCTGCAGCCACTGCTCCAAAAGCGATCAAAGTTAAACCTATGGAGAAAATAAAGGCAACCACATGCTTTTCTGGCCCTTCCGGGCGATGACGATGCTTGACACTGTTATTGCCAGCCTGTTCATGACTTGCCATGGATTAAACCACCTTTCCCAGTAGATAAACGACCGTAAAGATGAATACCCATACCACATCGATAAAGTGCCAATAAATCGCAGACACATAGATCTTGGGTGCGGTGACGACCGTCAACCCTTTTTTGTACAGTTGCCCTATTAGTATGCCAATCCAGGCAATACCAAATGCGACGTGAGCACCGTGGAATCCAACAAGCGTATAGAAGGCGGAACTAAAAGCACTTGTTGTCATACCAAAGTTCTTGTGAACAATGTATTCATAGAATTCATAGATCTCTAAACTAAGAAAGCCAAGTCCAAGGATAACCGTAACAATAAGCCAGAAAATCAGCTTTTTAACATCATGTTTGTGCATGGCTTGAATAGCGAAAACACTCGTTAAACTACTCACTAACAGAATGAATGTGGCAGCTCCCACAAGGGGCAGATGGAACAGTTCATTTGCTGTAGGACCCTCTACTGTCTGATTACGAAGCGCAAGGAATGTAGCAAACAAAGTACCGAACAGTACCGCCTCTCCTCCAAGGAAAAGCCAGAAACCAAGGACCTTGTTGCGTCCTTCCAGTGTTGCTTTTTCAGGTTCGTGAGGCAGCTGACCGTTTACAGCTTCTGTATGTGGTGATGTCATAGCTTAGCCCCCTTATCTTCCAGTTCCTCGGGATCAATATGCCATCCATGATCATCGAACAAGGAACGTGCGGCCATAGATCCGAATGTAATGAGAAGACCAATGATAACCACGATATAATTATTGAATAGGAAGTTCATAAATCCGTTGCCAAACTCGTCGTTTGAGAACATAAAACCCAGACCTGCAATGAAAATCCCTACAGACATCAGGAATGGAAGCGGTGTGGCAGAAGGCATGTGAATAGGACCAAGCGGCTCTGCAGGTGTCATTTCTGTGTTGCCTGCCATTTTTTCTTTCCACCAAGCATCAAGACCACGTACCAACGGAATTTGCGTAAAGTTGTGTTCTGGAGGCGGAGATGGAATGGACCATTCCAGTGTACGGCCATCTTCCCAAGGATCATTAGGTGCATCCGCTGGTTTTCTGAAAGTAATAACCACATTAATTAAGAACAAAATAACGCCGATAGTCATCAAAAATGCTCCGATGGTACTAATATAGTTCAGTTCATCAAACCCTTGATCCGGCGCATAGGTTGCAACCCGGCGCTGCATTCCCAAAAGACCGAGGAAATGCTGAACGAAGAAGGTGAGATGGAACCCAATAATAAAGAACCAAAACGTAATTTTGCCAAGCGTCTCATTAAGAAGACGTCCAAACATTTTTGGCCACCAGTAGGTGAGTCCTGCAAATATGCCCAGTACGAGACCACCCACAATAACATAGTGAAAGTGTGCTACAACGAAGTATGTATCATGGAACTGAAAGTCCGCAGGTGCTGATGCGAGCATAACACCCGTCACCCCGCCCATTACAAAGGTAGGTAAGAAACCGATCGCATACAAGTTCGCTGTTGTAAAGCGAATCTGTCCTCCCCACATCGTAAAGAGCCAGTTGAATATTTTGATCCCGGTTGGTACGGCAATCAGCATGGTAGAAATAGAGAATAGTGCATTAGCAATCGTACCGAGACCGGTCGTAAACATGTGATGCGCCCATACCATGAATCCCAAAAATGCAATCAGGATCGTTGCAAATACCATCGAGCTGTATCCAAACAATCTTTTTCTTGAGAAGGTAGGAATAACTTCTGAAATAATACCGAAGGCCGGCAAGATCAAGATATATACTTCGGGATGCCCGAAGATCCAGAATATATGCTGCCATAATACAGGGTTACCGCCGCCTTCTATACTAAAGAAGTTTGCACCCAGAATCCGGTCAAAAGTTAACAGGACAAGCCCAACCGTAATCGCTGGAAAAGCAAATAGAATCATAGCGGATGTAATAAATGTCGTCCAAGCAAACATCGGCATGCGCATAAAGGACATCCCTGGTGCACGCATCGTAATAATCGTAGCGAGGAAGTTAATCCCCCCGATCAGCGTACCGAGACCCGCAATCTGCAGTCCAATGGTGTAAAAATCAACCCCATGTGTCTCACTGTATGCGGAACTTGCCAGCGGCACATAAGAAGTCCATCCGGCATCCGGAGCTCCGCCCATCACCCAGCTCAGGTTCAGCAGGATTCCTCCGAAGAGAAACGTCCAGAAACCCAGTGCATTAAGGAATGGAAATGCTACGTCCCGCGCCCCAATTTGAAGAGGGAGGATTGCATTCATAAAAGCAAAGATAATCGGCATAACGCCTAGGAAGATCATCGTTGTACCGTGCATCGTAATCAGTTCATTAAATAGCTGTGTACTAACAATCTTGCTATATGGTTCCATCAGCTGGAGACGGATCAAAATCGCTTCGATACCGCCGATACCAAAAAACAGAGCGCCTGCCATCAAATAAAGTATTGCAATTTTCTTATGGTCAACCGTCGTAATCCAATCCATCAGTCCGGTATACCGTTTAACCGTATGAGCGTGAGCCAACGTTGTGTACCTCCTTCTCAATCCGCACTGTTCGTTTCATATTCAAGCTTATAACTCGCCAAGTATTCAGCAAGGGCATCAATTTCTTCTGTCGTGAGTCCTAGATCACTAGGATTCGGCATTTCGTTGCCTGGTTTCACTTCTTGCGGATCATGAAGCCACTGTTTCATGTTATCTTCAACAGAAGCTCCCTCTTGGCCTTCACGTTCGTTCAGAAGCATACTGGCTACTGATTCTCTGCTGCCGATTCCTGTGAGATTCGGACCGACTGGAGTCCCTTGATCTCCCACAGCGTGACATGTTAGGCAGGCAGATCTGAATTTCTCTGCAAGCTGTTCATCTTCGGGAAGAACGGCCGGTGCTTTCATAGAAGCAACCCAGCTATCGAATTCTTCCGGGCTTACTGATTTGACTTTGAATTCCATGAAAGCATGAGATGGTCCGCATAACTCTGCGCACTTCCCCCGGTAAACGCCTTCATTCGGTGCGGAAAAATGGAACTTGTTTGTTGTCCCTTTTGTATCGTCATCCCCTGCAAAGTTGGTATCAATCTTACCGGAAAGGGATGGGACCCAGAAGGAATGAATTACGTCTTGACTGTCAAGGACAAAAGAAATCGTCTTGTTCGTTGGAATAATAAGATCTTGTGCGGTCGTCACACCCAAATCAGGATAACTAAATTCCCACCAGTATTGGTGAGCCGTTACTCTAACCTGAAGGGCATTTTTGTCTTTGGTGTAATCTTTACCGAGTGCGGAGAGCTGTCCAACCGTAGGAATAGCGAGTACAACAACAAGAATGAGCGGAATCACAGTCCAGATCACCTCAAGCTTGAAATTGCCTTCAACTTGTTCCGGTACTTCAGTCTGTCCTTTTTTGCGTCTGAACTTGACCAATACGTAAGCTGAGATGGCAAATACCACAAGCAATACGACGACCATGATCGTTATAGCAAGTTTCATCAAATCAAGCTGACCTTGTGCTACAGGACCTTGCGGGTTCATTACAGATAAATCCTCTCGACCACAAGCGGACAACAATAATAAAGAGAATGCTGTCAGTAAAAGGAGGATCCGTTTTCCGTACTGCCACCTTTTCATCACCTATCTACCCCACTTTTCCCGTTTTCGCTGATTACCATCTGGTTCCAGAAAGCGATTATTCTACCTGTTCTAGTACCTTTGTTGTAATCCTGTCAATTAATACAATCACTTATTAAATATAAGTTGACGTCAACTTTTTGTCAATCTTTAGACACATGTTCACAAATTGTTCACCAAGTCAAAAAAACCGCGCCACTGCCCGATTTGTGAACGATTTCAGTTTGATATAAACCGGAGTTTGTCCATTGTTTTCTTCCAATATACGGATAAAACGGGAGGATTCGAGCTATTTTTCCAATAGGTTAATTTATGTATATTAGTGCAAATAAATAGATATTAAACCTAGTATCATTTTATAGAGTCTAATCCCTATTCTATGCTGTCATGTGCATTTATCACGGAGCTTTATTGTATTTTTATCCATCATTTACCACAAAAAAGAAAACCCGCTTTGTGATAGAGCGGGATTCCTAACCACTTCCCTGCAACTTGGTAGTCTAGATCGTTAGAAGCAACGGACCATCCTTCGTAATCGCTACCGTGTGCTCATATTGAGCACCAATACTTCCATCTGCTGATCTAACGGTCCAGCCATCCTCTTCCCAATAAACAGCGCCTGTTCTTCCCATGGTCAGAACAGGTTCGACGGTAATCACCATACCCTCAACCAGCTTCATCCCTGTTCCCTTTTTTCCGTAAGGAAACACATCTGGCTGCTCGTGCATTAACCTGCCAATACCATGTCCTACAAGCGGTTTAACAATGCCGTAACGCCATAGTTTTACATTTTTCTCAATGGCGTATCCTATGTCCCCTATCGTTTTACCCGGCCTCGCTTCTTCAATACCGAGTAACATAGCTTTCTCGGTTCGACGAAGAAAACGCTGGGTTTTTGAATCGATTTTTCCGATGGCATAGGTCCACGCAGAGTCTGCGAGCCATCCATCCTTGTTAACAACCATATCAATGGTGACAACGTCACCTGATTTCAGCGGCTTTTCACTCGGAAATCCGTGACACACGATATCATTAACCGACGCGCAGGTTGCATAGGGATAACCTTTGTAGCCTTTTTGCTCAGGAACCGCTCCATTTCGAGCGAGAAAGGTTTCTACGAATTCATCAATCTCTTGGGTTGTCGTATCTGGGGCAAGTTTTCTCTCAATTTCACGATGGCATTCTTTTAAGATTCGTCCGGCCTCACGCATGTAACCGATCTCTTCTTTTGTTTTAAGCTTTACCGACATATGGCCGTCCCCCTCTATATTTATGGAATCTTTACCATATATATGCTGAGAAAGACGCAAAAAAAACCGCCTCTCTGTTTCAAATTCATCAGGGTGGCGGTTCTATAAACAACAAAGCAATATAATCAGCAAATACAACGGGAATGCCTTACAAAAAAACGAATCAGGAGACTGAGGAATTCAGTCTGGTTAATTCACGCTCAACTACAAGCGTCAGTTCCTCTTCATACCCTCCTGTTATCCGGTATTTTTTCACATACTCCTTCACGAATTTTTTAGGATCCTTCGGCCTGAATATACGAGTCATTTCCCGTAAACTTTCTTTGACCTCATTATGACCTTTTGTTGTCATGATAACTCCCTCCCAAAACGTTGAAAGTGAATGCTCCGTTTAGAGAATGCAAAAAGAAAGATCTAAATTGATACCATGAAGAAGTGTGCGCGGCAATATTCAGCTTTAGGCCGGGACTCCTGAGAAGACAGGTACCTGACACTATAATTACCCGATATGATTCCTTTTGAATCACACTTCCATTGTATCATATTCAAAGCAGTCGTACAGCTTTACAACTTTATAAAAAGTAATTAATTTACATTTTATCTACCAAAGTTCGAATTTTTGCCTCGGATGGCTTTCCTTTATGGTTATTGTCTCTCTACTTGGAATAATTATGTCTGAATCAGGTTACCTTAAAGCCAGAAGCCTGGCGCTTCACGATTTTTATGAAATAATGGTTACTATTTCTTTCAAGGAGGCATTCCAATCATGAGCGGAAAAGATAAGGAGATGCTCCCGATATCCAAGGAAACAGTTGAGGTTGACGGAGTTTATACAAATGAACGAGGACTTACAGAGCATCTTTACAGAGGTCAACATTTCCCATCGGATCCAGTATTGGGTGCTACAGAATGGGAATTAACTGAGTTTATGTTTGAGAATCATCATGAGGGGATCACCGATCCTAGACTGGTTCCTAAGGAAAATGACACAGATAAACAAGGAAAAATCACGAATCCAAGACGTCAGCAACAAGGCGGAGATCCTTCCTAATTTACTTTTATTAGGTGAGGTAAGTTTACTTCTATAGAAATTAGGGTATCCACTTAAGCCGCTTTGCCGGTTCACGGGGTACCCTAATTTATTTTTTTCTAATTTTTGTATCGGCGATTAATTTTCCTGTATCTGTTCAAATATCTCCTCCCCCGTCATATGCTAACTTATAGCACCTTGTACAAAGGGAGGAAGAACAATGTCTCCATTCAAATCATCTACAGGTCTTGATGAGAATATTGCTGCTGCAATATGCTACCTGTTCACCTTTATAGGAGCAATTGTGATGCTTGCACTGGAGAAACGAAGCCGATTTGTCATGTTTCATGCTCTGCAATCTTTGTTTGCTTTTGGCTTTATCGTAGTTGGACACATTCTAAGCGGGCTTGTTCCCTTATTTGGTCCGCTGCTCGCAGCTCTGTTATCTCTTCTCGGCTTTGTTATTTGGATTGTAATGTTAGTGACGACACTGCAAGGAAAGTGGCTAAAACTGCCTATTGTTGGGGATTTAGCTGATAAACAAATGCGTAAACTGTAATAGAGGATGTATCATCTCATTAAACACCTTAGTCTTTTATCAAAAAATGTGTAATGTAATTAAAAAGCCGGTTACATGATCTAAAAAGAGATCACGTAACCGGCTTTTGCTTTTTACATATGCATTAAGCTGCTTCTTCACCAGTAGACTTGGTTCCAGGGGCTTCTTTTGCCGGACCCAGCCCGTTAAAGATGAGATTCATGAAAATTGCCGTAAAGCTGCCGACTACAATTCCGTTGTTTAATAGAATCCCAGCCTCTTCTGGCAGCTGTGCGAATAAATCAGGAACGACCGTAACACCAAGTCCCATTCCCACAGAACAAGCGATAATCAGCAGATTCTCATATCGATTAAAGTCCACCTGTTCAGCAAGCATACGAATACCGGATGATACCACCATACCGAATAAAGCTACCGTAGCGCCGCCGAGTACCGAATGAGGAATCATCTGTGCGGTAGCTGCAATCTTCGGTACAAAACCAATGATAATAAGCAGTCCGCCTGCCACCGCGATGACGTCGCGCGTCTTTACGCGGCTCATTTGCAGAAGCCCTACATTCTGAGAATACGTTGTATAAGGGAATGAATTAAAAATACCGCCGACAACAATCGCAAGACCTTCTGCACGATATCCGCGGGCTAGATCTTTCGAGTTCAGATCTTTGTCCAAGATCTTACCCAGAGCCATAAACACACCTGTGGATTCTGCGATACTGACAATCGCAACCAGGATCATCGTCAGAACCGCAGAGATATTAAATTTGGGTGTGCCGAAGTGAAACGGCTCTGGTGCACGGAACCAGCTTGCTTCTAGCATTGGCGTCAAGTCTACCTTACCAAAGAAGCCGGCCACGATGGTACCTACAACAAGACCAAGCAGAATAGAAATAGATTGCAGGAAACCTTTTGTGAAACGATTCATGAGAATGATAAAAATAAGAACACCAAAACCGATACACAAATTCAGAATGCTCCCGAAATCGGCCTCATTTTGACCTCCCCCAAGATCGTTCAAAGCGGTTGGAATCAAGGTAAGGCCAATGATCGTTACTACCGACCCCGTTACAACAGGCGGAAAAAACCGGATCAGTTTACTGAAGAATCCGCCAAAAATCATAACGAATATTCCCGATGCGATAATCGCTCCGTAAATATAGGACATGCCAAAGTTTTTTCCAATTAGAATCATGGGAGCCACGGCTTGAAATGCACAACCGAGCATAACCGGCAGTCCGATACCAAAATATTTACCTCCCCAGACCTGCAATAACGTAGCAAGACCACAGGCCAGCAGGTCAATTGCAATGAGGTAAGTTAGTTCGGACGAAGATAATTCAAGCGCACTGCCCACGATCAGTGGAACAATAACGGCCCCGGCATACATAGCCAAAACGTGCTGAAGACCAAGTGAAAATGTCTTCGCTGGATGACGATGACGATCGAATATTCGTTCACGGGTCATTAGACTTGAACCTCATCTTCGGCAAAAGTAACCTGTCCATCCTTAAGTGCAGCAAGACGAACAAGTGACTCTACACGGTACCCTTTCTCTTTCAAAAGTTTACCCCCCGGCTGGAATGCCTTCTCGATCACGATACCAATGCCGACTACCTCTGCTCCCGCCTGTTCCACGATCCGAGCAAGTCCAAAAGCGGCTTCGCCGTTCGCTAGGAAATCATCAATAATAAGCACACGATCCCCTGGCTTCATAAATTTTTTGGCAACGGTAATTTCATTGGATTCCTGTTTTGTAAAAGAGTACACCTTCTCAACCAGAATATCTTCACGAAGAGTCAGTGATTTTTGTTTGCGTGCAAAAATAAGCGGTACTTCAAGCTCCAGTGCTGTCATAATGCCCGGTGCTATACCAGAGGATTCAATTGTCAGTACACGAGTGATTTCTTCTCCTTCAAATCTTCGCGTAAACTCACGGCCTACCTCTTTCATCAAGATCGGATCCATCTGATGGTTCAGGAAAGAATCCACCTTTAATACTTGATCCGACAATACAATTCCTTCATTTAATACTTTCTCTTTTAACAGCTTCATCATCTGTTCCTCCTTGGTGCTATCGTGTTTGTTATCTCTAAACGCAAAAAAGTCCCTTCTCTTCCACCGTCCCAACCGGCAGAAAAGCAAGGGAGAAGAACATAGGTATCTGATACAAGCAAAATTCCATCCCTAACTATCGTCAGAACTGACGGTACATTAGGGATAAGTCTCTTCTATCTATCGTAACCTTATATTAATTCTCCCGTAGTCCAATCATTTGCGGTGATCGGGTAGAGACATGCTGGCCTATTCCAGCACATATACGAGATAACGTAAGTGTATTTTGTAAATAATGTAAAGCGTCTCTTTATCTACCTGAATCCAGGTACAGACAGCTTATGTTAGGTCGATGGTAGAAGTATACCGAATTGATACTGCAAAAGAAAGTGTTATTTTCAGTATTTTTTTCACTTTTCGCTTTCCAAGAGAGTCTATCAGATGATTAAATAGATGAAGGTAGCGATAATACGATGTTAGGAGTGCATCTGCTTGAAAGGAATCATAAGTGAATTTAAAGAATTTGCCGTACGAGGGAATGTCATTGATTTGGCAGTTGGTGTCATTATTGGCGGGGCATTTGGAAAAATTATAACGTCTTTCGTTAACGATATACTCATGCCGCCGATCGGACTAATTCTAGGAAATCGCAGTTTTGAACAGCTGTTTTTACCGCTGGAAAAAGGGATTTTCACCCTTGAAGGAAGCAAATATACAACACTTGCAATGGCAGAAGAAGCCGCTATTCCCGTACTCCGGTACGGTCAGTTCATTAATATTGTTCTCGATTTTATGATTGTGGCGTTCTGCATCTTTATGTTCGTCAAGGCGATTAACCGATTTAAACGTAAAGAAGAACAACCCGAGCCGAAGAAAACGACACGGGCATGCCCTTATTGTATATCTGATATACCGCTTGAAGCGACACGCTGTTCATACTGCACATCCCTCGTTGAGCCAATTCATGAAACAGAAAAGGCAAAAGCTTAAAGCCCTGGGGATCTAGGAATGAGATTTTCGAGGATTTGTCTTAGATTTGCATCTTCCCGGTAGACTTCTTCCCCGGTATCGAGTTCTGTGACACGAATTCGAGTATACGGTTCATCCGGACGAACCGGTTTAAAAGTAAGATCATCTTTATTTTCAACCATGACATCAAATCCTATTTTTTTAAACATTGGGATCAATTGTTCTGTAGATGCTTCCTGTTTATCTCCGAGGATAATAAGACCTCTTAAGTGCTTGGTCTCTTCATTTTTGTAGATAACTTGAAAACGAACGATGCATTCCATTCTTTATCTCCCCCTTATTCGTTTAAACCTATATGATAACTACATTTCCCCAAACTGTATGTAATCATGCTAACAGAAAACTCAGTAAATCTGTAGTAAGACGTTATTATTACACGGGAGGTACCAAACTTATGATAATAGAAGAGCAATTTGATATCTACAATGAAGATGGAGAATGGATCGGCACCTCCCCCCGTTCTGAAGTACACGCAAAAGGATACTGGCATAAATCGTTTCACTGCTGGCTCATCCGAGATACAGAAGAAGGGCGTAAACTGCTTTTTCAAAAAAGGGTGAGCAGTAAGGATACCTTTCCTTCCTGCTATGATATTACCGCTGCAGGGCACCTCTCTGCAGGCGAAACGGTACAAGATGCCGCAAGAGAACTAGAGGAAGAACTAGGACTTGCTGTTCCCTACTCTCAGCTTACACCTCTGCTTGAGATAAAAGAGGAGTTATATGGTGAAGTAAACGGGATACCCTTCAAAGACCTAGAAATCAGCTCCGTATTTGGTTATCTTCATACTCAGCCGCTATATCAATATCATCTGCAGCAAAGTGAAGTACAAGGACTTTACGAAGCTCTTCTATCCGATCTGATGGAGTTGTTCGAGAATAAAGTATCAGAAGTGCAAGCAATTGGAATTCTTAGTCAGAACGAAGGTAATCCAGAAGCACTCTTCATGGAAACCATTAGAGCAGAACAGTTTGTGACAAGGCAGCCTAGTTACTACCTCACCATATTTGAGAAACTAAAGGAAATGAAAAGTTAACACAAAACAGGTAAAACCCTTCTTTATCCTTATTCGGATAGAAAAGAAGGGTTTTTTAGACGTTACCTATACTTATTCCAAATCTGTTCATAATGAGGACCATATCTACTTTGAATCTCCGGACCTAAATCTTGTTCCAATTCATACATAATGAGTTCCTGGGCAAAATATCCGAGAAGAAGGCGAATCATAACGGGATGTTCCGTTACAAGCCCTATGGGTTCTATTTCATCGCCGCGGCTGCCAAGCAGGCTCCACTTCCGGTCGATAATAAATGAAAAGGTTCGACCTTCAAATAGAGACGGAGTCTCTTGATCTGTAAATGGATGCCATCCAAAGAAGGGATTGTTTTCTGCATTCCCTGCATCACAGGACCATAGCAGCCTAACCCCTCGCTCTTCAGCATCCTTCAGCACATCGTGAAATAAGGAAGCTTCCTCCGAACACAGATCAATAATAATTTCATATTCGGCCCTGGCCATTTCCTTGGCAAGTATCTCCATGATCTGGCGGTCTCCTTGCAGCGTAATAAACCCAGGGGAGCCGGTCTTCTGTTTTGGCATTGCCTGCACAACATACCCAAGCGATTCTTGTACATGATTAGAAATGATATGTGCGAACTCCTCTGCAGGCAGCATGGTATACTTCGCAGGTTCACTGTCACTGCAACAGAGAATTCCGCGCGCATGCAGCCGCTGCAGCACTGCGTATACATTAGAGCGAGATGCCCCAAGCCGTTTGGACACTTCGTATCCGGAAGAAGCTCCTTCCTTTGACAAGTGCACCATGATTTTTGATTCCATCTCTGTAAATCCAAGACTTCTTAGATGCTGCAGCAACTGGTCCATATTCCTTAGTCCTCCCATGCTGTTCAGGAACGTTGATGCTTATGTTTATAGGGTCACCCCGCAGATTAGATCTGTTCCGCTCCGCAATGCGGACACCATTTAGAGCCTTTTGGCAGCTCCGCAGCACAAATCTGACACTTTACGGTTTCTCGCGGAAGTTCCGTTTCTACCTTTTCTTGGTGCTGATTGTTTTCTTTCCAGTACCTTATACGCTCATCCAGTTCCTGCTGCCTTTCGCTTTCGCGTTGCATCTCTTCCAAGCGTCTGCGTTCCCACTCTGCGTCAAACTCTTCTTTTTCTTCCGGCAGGAAGTCTCCTAGATCGTAATTTTCACTAGGAATCTCTTCCTCAGACAAAAGCAGATCCGGGAAAAGCTCTTCCTCTTCTATCTCTTCTTCAGCAACGGTAGCTGCTGCTTCCGGTTTAGCTTGTGCATGCGCTACCGGAGCTGACTTCTCGTTTCCTGTTAAAGCACGGCCGCATTTTGGGCAGAAATTAGCATCCAGATCCGATACATGACCACAGACGCAAACCCGCTCGTTTTTGAGTAGAGCAATCTTCTCGCGCAATTCATCAATCTCATCCTGAAGCGTGTCGCAATCTGCCGAAAGTTCCATCATTCTTTCTTCTGCTAAAGACATATCTTGTGCACGATACCCTTCGTAGAAGATGCGGCCCATTTCTGTATAGTTCACGGACATGTCGTGCTTGATGTTCGCAATTTGCGAATTGATTTTGTTAATCTCTACAGCATGCTGCGCCTTTTCAGTCGCACGCCCTGCCCCGTCTTTAATTCGTTGTAAAAAGTTCATGCGATTAATTCCTCCTCATTCCATGTAACAAGTTGCACTTTGCAAACATTGCAGCTTATAGCTTTCAGTACCTTATTACAGCAATAACACCCTATGCTAAACTTTACCGTCAAATTATACCGTATACTTCGCTTGAATTGATAGTTTCGGTATAATAGAGAACAGTCTGTTACATGCAGACAAGTAACCATCTTATATGTAATCACCCTAAAGTTTATCAATCATCAGATGTTTTTATGACTCTATCATACCAAATTTACAACCCTCTTGTGAAAAGGGCAATGTTTTACTTTGATTTTAGATGAGGTGTACACCATTTATGTATAGCACAAATCCTATATTTTATCCTCGCCCTTTAGGGGTCCCATCGAGTGCCCGAATGCCTAAGGCGAAAGAAGCGCCCGAACAAACAAGCCTGGAACTCGTTCGTGATACGGACCCGGATGCCGAATACTTCCGATCTTTGGAAGAGGCCGGTATTCTACTGAATGGTCCACAGATTAAAGCCGTAAGGCATGGCGACGGTCCTATTTTAACTTTAGCAGGAGCTGGTTGCGGTAAAACGACCGTGCTTGCTGCAAGAGCCGGCTATCTTATTAAAGTTCGAAACGTACCTGCAGGCAGTATTCTGCTCGTTACTTTTACCAGCAAGGCAGCCTCCGAGATGAAATCTCGTATTTCGACGCTCCCTGGCATTCGCTCTGCTGCTGCGCGAGCGGTACAAGCGAGAACCTTCCACTCTTTTGCCTTGATGCTGCTGCGTCACTACGGGGTAACGGAAGATATTTTTGGTGACATGAGAGCACAGCATACCGTCATTAAAATGATTCAGCGTAAACATGGATTAAGCGATGCATTTCAGCCGGAAAGCCTGCTCTCCTCCCTCTCTTCCTGGAAGATGGAAGGAAAACGGACCGAAGATCTTCCGGAGACGTCCCAAGAAGAAAGAGACGTTAAACAGATTCTTACCGGGTATGAAGCATGGAAAAAAGAACGTCACAAGATGGACTTTGATGATATTTTGCTGCGGGCTGCGGAACTGTTAAACGATCCTGCCATTCTGCGTCCGCTTCAGAAACGATTCCAATATATTATGGTGGATGAATTTCAAGATACCAACAGTCTTCAGTACGAGATTGTACGTAAACTTGCAGCTTCCCACCGGAACCTGATGGTAGTCGGAGATGACGACCAGACGATATACACCTTTAATGGAGCAAGACAAGAAGCGATCCTTGATTTTGATAAAGTCTATCCTCGGGCATCCATCGTTACGCTGGATATTAATTACCGTTCCGATGCTCGCATTCTTGGTCTTGGCACAGAGATTGTACGTTATAACAAAAAACGCCGGTATAAGAAATTAGTGTCCGCTGGTAAGCCTGGGTATCAGCCATTGTTTGCCACTCCTTCTGGAGTGGAAGAAGAGGCGGCGATGGTCGTCAATCATATTCAGGAGATTATAGAAGAAGCACAGCTTTCGTACCAAGATATTGCGATTCTGCACCGGACAGCAAGCAGCAGCCGTGCTATTTTTGAACAGCTTGTCCTAAAAGAGATTCCATTTGTACAATATGGGGCTACCCCTGTCTTCTATGATCAGACTTTAGTGAAGCCGCTGATGGATCACCTAAGGTTATCTCTTCACCCGCGTAATTTTGATGCGATTCCAAGTACACTCGGGCCTTTATATATCTCGCGCGAAGCAGGTCTCGAATACTTGGCAGGACAAGAGAAGCTGCAGCCTAAAAAATATCCGCTCATTCATTTTTCGAGATGGGATCGTCTGAAACCTTTTCAGCAAGAACAGGTTAAAGAACGAATTAAACTGATTAAGCAGCTGCAGACGATGACTCCGCTTGCGGCGATTCAGGAAATGCGCAGACAGTTCTACGATTCGTATCTTGAGAGCGGCGATCCAAGTATCTACACGCACTATAAAGAAACGATTATGGAAACACTGGATGAGCTCGAGGCATCTGTAAAACGGTTTGAGACCGTGGAGAGTTTTATCACTTTTGCAGACGAACTATCGAGAAGACATAAAGAGATGGAAGCTCTTCAAGCAGCCAATGAGGATGCAGTACAGCTGATGACGATTCACCGGGCCAAAGGACTTGAATTCCCTTGTGTATACTGGATTGGTGCTAGTGAAGGGATTCTGCCGCATAGTTCCGCTCTGACCAAAGAAGTGCCCGAAGACCGAAAAGCGGCACTGACGGGCGCAGCTGCCAAAGAAGTGGACGAAGCTCTGCTTGAAGAGGAACGCAGACTTGCTTATGTTGCTGTCACGCGCGCGAAGCAGCGCTTGTTCATTACCTCTCCTGCTAGTCAGCATGGTAAGCCGGCTCCTGTCTCCAGATTTCTACTGGAAGCCTTCGGTGTTAAAGATACAGGCCACAAGAAACAGAGTGCCAAAGAACGTTTAAATACGGATAAAGACCGCTTCCACTCGAAAAGCAAGGTACACAGCTCTTCTTCCTCCCTTATGAAAGGAAGCTCGCAGCGGATGGAAACCGTTCCGGTATGGTCATGCACATCAGATACCTGTCCTGCCTGGATTCGTCAGCACTCCGGTAAACCGAAGGAGGAAGCGCCCCCTTGCCCGCTCTGTAAATCAAAAATGAAAAAAACGATGCGGGAAGTACCTGCTTTACCGAGACATCTGAAGTAATCTATCTATGCGGATGATTCATCCCCTGTCCTATTAGTGTATAAAACAGGTAAATTGTCTTTTATCTGGATATATGAGATAGAAAGGGGAAAGAGCCAATGGACACTTATTACGTTTCCATCACACAGCAGCTCATTCATCAAGAACCGATTGAATCGGGTGACTATGAGGTAAAGCTGACTCAAGATGAACTTGCCCAAATGCAGGATCTGATGTTATCGATTAGCAAAGAGGACGAATATACGTTTCAGCGCACACCGGTTCCATACAAATCTGCAGATCATGATGATGCAAATGAGCAATTTACGGACCGCATTCAAGAACTGTATCAACTTATTTATGACACGGGAACGGAGCAAACGAAGGCAATGATTCGTCAGCAAAAGGTGCTGAATAAGCTAGATCACACAGATTACAAGGATACGGGTTATGAAGATTCCCCCCTTAATAAGTAGGGAAATAAATTAGAAGAATAATGAGGTCCGGTTCATGATTATGAATCGGGCTTTTTCATGTTTCCGCAAAAATAACCTGCCATGAATCTCCCAGTCGGTTCTAATCCCTATTTTCTTGTAATAATTAAAAGTAACCGCTTTAAGCTGACACTTGGATTCGCATCTTCGTCGTATTCGTGATTTATCCAGTAGATGTCGTCAATAAGATTTACATCATACTGACAAGGATGTGAGATGAACATGACTTCATTTTCGCGAAAATGTGGATTACTTTGTTTGGTGTTCTTCCTCGTTACGATGCTCCTCCCCTCTCTTCCCGTAAAAGCTGCCGCCCGTTTGACCTTTGATTCTCATCAGGATGAACAGAACGTTTCCCCAGGAGCCCTGGAACTTCATGGTACGTACACAGATGTATTCGACGTCGAAATTGTGGTCAATGGTCAATTGGTAAATGACGTTCACATGGATGATCCTGATGCTGATAACAGGGGAACATGGTCTTATTCATTAGATACGTCCTCATTAGACGGCTCTATTGAGATTGCGCTCAAATCCAAAGATATCGGAACGAGATACGGGATTTGGTCCCCTTTTATTCATCTCAACGTAGATAATCCAGCCGCGAGTGTACCCGAAGTACGTATTGTAAGTCCGGGCGAAACAGATGCTCCCCTACCTCGTGACAAAGGTGCCATTCCCATTCATATTTCTGCAGAAGGCAAAAATACGATCACTCAGGTTGAACTTCGGGTTAATGGAGGTCCTTGGGAACCTGCTGCTTACAAGGAAGGAGAAGGATTTTATAAATATGCTTGGGAAGTTGCACATCTAAACAAAAAACAAAAGTATAGCCTGGAGGCAAGGGCAACAGATCAGAACGGGAACACAGGATACAGTCTCACTACCTATCTAGCGCCCAATCCACAAGCCATCGGTCAAGGTAACTCCTCCTCTAATTCTGGAGAAACCGAGCCTCTTCCCATTCAAGATCGAGCGATCTGGATCTGGGAAACGGCATCCTATCATCTGATACTGAATCCAAATTCCTGGGATACTTTTGCTGAATTCACTTCCGATACTACTACTTTTAGTGACCGTCCCATCACCACACTCTATCTAGGCGTTGACCGTTATAATGGAGCTTCGATGCTAGAAGATTACCGTGAAGAAGTACAGCAGTTTGTCACTTGGGCACATGATAACGGGTATAAAGTACAGGCGCTGATTGCTGGCGGCACAACACCACCCTACTATGGAGCTTACGAGAGATATCGCACCCAAGCGGTTCGGGAATTTGAAAAAGTACTGAACTATAATATGGCTTCTGAAGCTTCCGCTAAGTTTGATGGCATTAATCTCGATACCGAGCCGTATATCCTGCCTGATTTTAAGACGGAAAAACCTTCTGTCCAGATCCAGTATCTTGATATGCTCGCTGCACTGATGGAACGGAAACATGCTGCGGGTATCACTTTCCCAGTGGGCGCAGCCATTCCAAGATGGTATGACAGTTCAGCTGATGCCAGTGCGATTCCGTGGAAGGGATCAACAAAATGGCTGTCCGAACACATTCAGGATACAGCTGATTATATTTCTATTATGAATTACCGTGATCAGGCAGACGGAAGTGCAGGTATTATCCAACAAGCACTTGGGGAAATTGCATACGCGGAATCCATAGGCAAGCCAAACTCCGTCATCATCGGTGTAGAAACCAAAGATATTGCCGATGGCGGAGATCCCGAAACGATCAGCTTCCATGAGGAAGGCAGAACCTTTATGGAGGATGAGCTGAATAAAGTGTATGCGGCTATGCAAGAGAGCCCGGCGTTTGGCGGAATCGCCATTCACCACTACACCTCGTTCATCGACTTCCCAAGTAAGTGGGGACCGGGAGGAATCAAGTGGTCTCCTCCATCGGATTCGGAACCCCCAAGCACAGTCAGCGGTAACCTCTCCGCGATAACTTTTGATCACGAACGGATTGATGTGCGTTATGGTATGGCATTCGACAACTCCGCAGTGAATGACTACCGGATCTACCGGAGCACAGAACCTGATTTTACAACGGGACCTCTTACTTATGCAGGAACAGCCAAAGGATTATCTTACAAAGATAAAGGACTGCTTGCAGATACCACTTATTATTACAAAATCACAGCGGTCGATTTGCAGGGAAATGAAGGTTCCCCTAGCGAAGCTATCTCTGCGACAACGGCGTCTTCTACGCTGAAACCGATGATTATTGATGAAATGACATTTGAATACACAGGAGGCAAGGCTATCGTAACCTTACGAGTCGTGGATCTTGAAACCGGGACACCGCTTAGTGCAGAGGTTAGCGGCCGATTCACTCAGATGGCTGGAAAATACGTTACTGCCAAGACTACATCAAACGGGGTATTCCAATCCTCTTCCGAAACGGTAAGTGCTCCTTCCGGAGAGATTGGATTCCAGCCTCGCCGGATTATGGCACCTGGGTATTATTGGGCCAGCAGTTATGACACACTTCCTTATACCACGGTAGTTTGGGAGCCATAGCGTTCTATGATGGTAAAATAAATAAGGGAGCCTGGAGCTGTAAAGCCCGGGCTCCTTTATGTTCCTTTCTTTGTGGCATTCATCTATTTCTCGCAAGTTGGTTTATAAATCCTTATACCCATATTTTTATATAACAGTATATAATTCGATCGAAAAGTTGGTGTAGTTTATAATATCTACCAATTGTTAAGGAGGAAAAAATATGAATAAAAAAGTGTGGATCACAGCTTTTATCGCTTCATTTGCACTACTGTACATCATATTTGGTTTTTGGATTGCGAAAGATACTAACATTATTCTGGATAAAGCCATGGCAGCAGATCGTAATGATCAAGAATATATGGATCCGTCTGTCTTAAATAGAATAAATCCGATTACAAGTGGTGCGACTACTGCTGACTTTTCCTATGACTCTTCCAAACACAAAGTAGGTATCGTGTTTCCGCTCCATTTCTTTTTTGTTTCTAAAGTATTTGTAACTCACGAATACGATCAGCCTGACTTCGGATTTAAGGAACCGCTGACCATGGATTTGAAGCTTACGAATGGGCATTGGTATGCTACGAATGTGAAAATTGAACCCTAAAGTTCAAGGTTTTTTCTTGGGAAGAAACTACCTCTATAGGAGCCAGTTTCTCTTCGATTGGTCCTTTGGAATACACAGGGTTAAAGTCGTTTTTGGAGAAATAAACAACCTCACTCATCAGATACACTGGTGAATAAGGTTAAAGAATACCATACTAACACTACTCTTCTGTCACAATATTAACGGTCATATTCTTCGTACCGAAAGAAACATATGAATTTTTTATTTTTTTGTCTAAAAATGGTAATGTTATTCCAATAAAGTCCCTCTTTCCCGCTTCCCCTCATACAGGCCGAGTTTTTCATTTAGATTGTTATCTGAATTACTGTTCATTATTTCTGAACAGGTTAATTATATACTAAGTATCCAAAGGACCAACTTCATGTATAGGATCACTTACTCCATGCAACCTTGCTCCATATTTTCCGTCTAGAAGATGTCATCATCTTATGACAAAAACATCAGTGAAGGAGAGAAGACACATGAACAAACGAATGAAAACCGGTGTAGCTGCTGCAGCTTTAACTATTGCTCTAGGAGGTAGTTCCCTCTACGCATACGCCGACGCCAGCGCTCCAGTGCCGATCTCAAGCAACCTTAAACAGGCATACACTATCACGGTAAATGGACAAGCAATCGAAGATGGTTACCAATTATCAACAGCCGATCAACCGATGATTCCTGTCCGTTCTCTGGCAGAAGCACTTGGAATGGAAGTAAAGTGGGTACCAGACACTAAAGCAAGTGAGCTTACCAAAGGAATTAAGTGGACCTCCATTATGACAGGGGAAGATGCTTATAATGTAAATAAGATGCTTGTTCGTTTAGGCCAAGCTCCTGAAATAGTAAATAACACGCAGTATGTACCTTTGAACTTTGTCAGCGAGGTTCTGTACGGTAACGTAGCGGTAGAAGGGAGTCAAATTATAATTACTACAGATCAAGCTAATGCTTCAGAGCAAGAAGTAACAGAAGCAAGCGGAATTATCACATCCTTATCATCCGAAGAAGGCAGACAATCCGTTCATATCAATGGAAATGGTGCAAAAGGAATCGTTCTTCATGTGAGTGAAGATACGAAGTTTGCACTTGCAAACGGAGATGCACTTGAATTTAAAGATCTCAAAGTCGGCGATCAGGTTGAAGCGGAGCATGCGATGTTTGCAACCCTTAGTCTTCCTCCGCAATCACCGGTATACAAGATCACTGTAACCGAACAAGCAAAAGCGGATCTTGTTATCGCGGAAGGTGCGATTAGTGAAGTAACAACTTCGGATACTGGTGAACGCAGCATCCTCCTGAAAGGTCAGGGTGTAGACGAAACGCCAGCTAGCGGTATCGTATTTAACATCAGTTCAGAAACAAAAGTAGTAGATACCAAAGGAGAAGCAATTGATCCTTCTACACTTAAGGAAAAAGACTATGTAATTGGCGTTTATAATGGCATTACGACTCGCAGCCTTCCTCCTATTGCGAACGCGATGAAACTGGTTGTAGAACAAGCAGCCGAATAGGAAATTCATAGAAACATTGTATTCGAACCAGACATAATAGACAGGATTTATACTTATCCTTCTATGCGTATATTCAAAAAGGCAGCCTCTCAGGGCTGCCTTCTTCTATTTTTTATTCAACTTACAATTTAATATTCGCTTCATCAAAGTACTCTTCCAGTGTAAGACCGCTCTCTGCGATATCCGGTGCTAACTCTTTACCTACATAGCGGATATGCCATGGCTCGTATACATAACCAGTGATATCTTCCCGGTCTTTGAGATAACGAATCACAAAGCCGTATTCCGGCGCATGTTCTTCCAGCCACTTGCCTTCTTCTGAGTCGCCAAACACTTCTTCGATTACATTGCCGACACTTGGACTGGATACATCAATGGCAAGTCCTGTCTGATGTTCACTGTAGCCTGGTTTCGCACTTACTCTTGCCGCATATTCTTCACCGTTACGCTCTACACTGCTGTTATACACAGAAACTTGCCGTTCGTATGAGCGATAGCCAGACACCGCTCGAAGTTCTATACCATCTTCCTCTGCTGCAGCAAATAATTCTTCAAGGGCAGCTGCCGCTTCCTTCCGTAAATGACGTTTCTCATGAGGCCCGTCAAAGGAGAAAGGAACATTCGGTTCAACCAAATCATCCGGTTCATACCCTTCCGGCAGACTCCGCTCTTTATTCACGATGACCGTCACTGCTTCCGCATTGGTTACAACACTTCGGTCACCTTCCTGCTGAATACTGCTCTGCAGTGAACTTTGTGCACGCAAAGCCATGACGCTGTCTGTTTCTGTATCTCCTTCACCGGTTTCTATACCGTCCGTATTGTCATCTGTTCCATCTGGGGTTACTTCCACAGAAGTATTACCTGTCGCCGGAGCATTCAGGTTTTGTCCTTCCTGCTGGCCTTGTCCACCTACTTCACAGCCCGTGAGTAGAACGGTGCTGACCAACAGTGTAGACAGCAGAGCAATTGTCCAGCGGTGTCTTTTCATCTTCGTCGTTATCATCTATTACTCTCCCCCATCCACATATAGCTTGTCCATGCTCTATTGTAGACTAAAAATAAACAGAGCAAAAGAACGCTGACGCCTCCTGACAATGATTGTCATGAGACACAGATCTCTTATGCTCTGTCATGATCCTATTTACTTCGTCTTGCTCCCAGACTTTGTCTGTGCTGAATGGGGTGCCCATTCTGTCGCCCGCTTGGACATCTGTTCTCGTAAATGGGTCAGCGCAGCATCCGTAGGTGCCTGAGGCAGCAAAGATGCAAGTTTTGGAGGAGGCGTCATTTTGGAAGGCGCCTTCAGGCGCAGCTCCACCTCCGTCAGCCGATGGCCAGGCTTGTGGAGCGCGCTGTCTTGGACACTCTCCGCGATGTAATCCATGATCGCGGAGACGTTGCCACCTGCTCGGGCAGCCGGTCGCTGCAACAGTGCTGCCCCAGGCAGTGCTTTCCCTTCTGATTCGGCTGCCCAAGAGCCGAATACACTGTCAAGGAGCGCCGTGCGTGTAATGCCTAGCAGGCTTAAGAGGGCCAGCGGCTCACGGGCTGCCCAGGAAGCGGCTGCTATTCTAGCCGCTTCTGCATGTTCGCATACTTCGCTCTCACAGGTGCAGGTCACCTGCATCTCGGTAGCGAAGGGGATTAGAATTGCCGCTTCTTCAGGCGGCAACGGCTTATTTTCCATCAGTGTGTACACAAGATATGCAGACTCTGCTAACTGCTCAAGCAAAGTTTTTTTCTCAATGTCATCAAGGGGGTTCACATGCCCTTTGCATTCCACATTGTTATCTTCCGAATCCCTCACTGCACTAGATACGATTGCCTTCCATCCGTGAGGCTCCAGCTGAAATTCCTTCACTTCGATGTTCACCTTCACCTCACCCTTTCCTAAATCAAAATCCACGACTTACATCCACATTTCTCCCTGTAAGGTAACAAGCCCTTTCAGTTCATCGTCAGACATTTCCGTAAGCCAGTTCTCACCGGAACCTACAACCTGCTCTGACAGCTGTTTCTTACTCTCAATCAATTCATCAATTCGCTCTTCCAGCGTACCTTGGCAGATCAGTTTATGAACCTGAACGTTTCTCTTCTGTCCAATCCGGAATACACGGTCTGTTGCCTGATTCTCTACGGCTGGATTCCACCAACGATCATAGTGAATGACATGACTCGCATGGGTAAGGTTAAGACCGACACCGCCCGCACGTAAGGAAAGGACAAAGATAGACGGGCCTTCGCCTTTTTGGAAACTGTCCACCATCGCATCACGGTCTGCTTTGGAGATTCCTCCATGAAGGAAGAAAGGTTTCTCGTTGTAGCGCTGAGTCAATTGATTCACCAGAATATCTCCCATGGAGACATACTGCGTAAAGATAAGTGCCGATTCTCCATTATCTCGAATCGCATCGGTAAGCTCCATCAAACGTTCCAGCTTGCCTGACAGTTCCACCCGCCCGCTCTGTTCTTTACGATTTGGCTCCAGCAGTACAGGATGATCACAGATCTGCTTAAGCTTAGTTAGAGAGGACAGAACCACACCTTTTCGCGTAAAACCGGTTTGACCTTCAATCCCTGTAAGCAATTGATCAACTACCCCTTTGTAAAGGGCCGTCTGCTCCACAGTTAAAGAGCAATAAGATTTCAGTTCCAGCTTCTCCGGAAGATCCTTACGGATATCTGGATCGCTCTTGAGCCTTCTAAGCATAAACGGAGACACGAGCTTATGCAGTTCACGAAGGGACTGTGCCCCTTCCTCGCTGCCAGCTACATAACGCTGCCGGAATGAAGCTGCCGTACCGAGATATCCCGGATTAAGAAACTGAAAAATAGACCACAGCTCACTAAGCCGATTCTCCACCGGTGTTCCCGTCATCGCAATGCGGTGCGGAGCAGACAGTTTCATTACGCTTTGCGCCTGTTTCGTACGATAGTTTTTAATATACTGCGCTTCATCAAGCACTACAGAAGACCAGTGGATTGAAGCAAGATCTGCCCCATCCCTGCCAGCCAGATGATACGTTGTCAGGACAATATCATGTTCTTCTGCCTGTTCACGGAAGCGGTCGCCATGCAAACGCTGGGTACCGTGATGGATATATAATTTGAAGTCCGGAGCAAATCGTGCGAGTTCCCGCTGCCAGTTGCCCAGCAGTGAAGTAGGACACACGATGAGTGCAGGACCTTCTGTATCAAATTCATCTTCTGCCATTCCTTCAAGCTTACGCTCTGCTTCTCTAATCTCCTTCGCTGCGAGCTTGGAGTCAAGCAGGCAGGTAATAACCTGAATCGTTTTTCCAAGTCCCATATCATCGGCAAGACACACCCCAAAACCAAGATCCCGCATAGCAGACAGCCACTGGAAACCCCGCTCTTGATAAGGTCTTAGATTACCATGCAGAGATGGAGGTACTGATTTAGGCTCTATTCCTTTTAATACTTGCCCTTCAAGCAAGAAGGACAACATCCCGTAGGACTCTGCACCAAAGATAGAAAGGCCTTTCCAGTTCGCATCTTCCTCATCTTCTGCGACTAGATGCATCCATTCCGATAATGCCATCGTACCTTCTTCATTCTTCTTCATGAAGCGAAGGACCTGACGGATTTCTTTAGGATCAATCTCAATCCACTCTCCGCGGAATTCCACTAAAGGAAACGTAGAGGCCGCAAGTCTAGCAAGTTCTTCTTGTGAGACCGGAATCCCATCCAGCATGGCCTCTGCTTCAAAAGCAACCAGCTGCTCCATCCCAAGTGTCGAGGTTCGTTTTACTGATCCGACGCGGCCTGGGTGTGGGAGCATCTTTAATTTAAGACCTGTTTTTCGTTTCCCTTCCTTACTCCATCTAGAAGGCATCATTACCGTCACGCCGCTCTTCTGCAGTTTAGGAACAGCATGCGCCATAAAATCATAGAACACTTCTGTGTTCATTTTGACAGATGTGGGAGATCCGCTCCATCCTGATCTTAGCGCAGGAGCCAGTTCACATGCTTTGCCAAACGCCATTAACATCTGTTCCTGTATGGATTCATACACGGTTGTACCGCGGTCTACCTCCTGAGAAGGGTGAGACCATATCGCTTCAATCGGAACCCGAAAATCGGACTCGGTTTCACTTTCAGCCCAAAAACTAACGTTCCATTCGGAACCCGCCTCTGAGGGTTCTAACCGAAGCCCTAGTCGCAGTTTCCCGGCAGCAGGTCCCGAAGATTCACTCTCTATAGGCGGAGGAGAACTTTCTCCTGCCTCACTAACCGCATCTGACAACTCTTCAATTTCTTGAATTGTTCCTTGTACGCTTAGTTCTCGCGAACCGGTAAGGAGACTATTCCACCATAGTTCTGATAATGGAGAATATCCTCTGCGATAATTCACGCGATATTTAGACAAGCTGCTTTCCACAGCTGCAATTTCGGAAGAAACTGCTGCATGAATCATTTGACTAAGGAAAGAGTAAAGCACCGCACCGCCAGCTTCCTTAACAGACCCCGCCTCTGTATCCGCATAAACAATAGTAGCTGTCAGTGCAATCGGAGGGATGGATTCCGCAAGGATCGCAAAGCGTTCTATGTCTTCTTTCTCTCTAAGTCTCGGGTGCCAAGCACCCTTTACGGCAGATTGATTCCCTCGTCTTCTTCCGCCTGTTGCTGTCACCGGAGCGACCCCCGGAGCAATCTGACCTCGGAGCAGTAATTCCAAAGCAAATAAAGCTGCTTTAGACCAATATTCCATTTCTTCTCCGGCTTCAAACCCTGCTCCGGCTGCCTCTTCTTTGTTCCAGTGTATTAATAATTCGAATGCGTCTTTCGGGCTGAGCGCAAGTCCCTCGAGCGTCCGTCCCATTCCCATTCGTTTTTTCTTGTTTGTATCTGCACTTGAGGTCTGTACCTTGCTCGTCTGCCATCTTAGTTCTGCAAGACGCAAGGCTGCATGTTGAAACGGACGGTAAGTACCGCCTTTTAATTTCAATTTACGTATTCCATGGCTCCAGGCATCGACCCTGGGTTCCGACGTTTCTCCAGAAAAACAAAAAAATACGTCTCCGAGCCAAATTCCATATAGTGGTTGATTCATCGCAAGTCACCCGTTAGCCCTTTTAGATTGTTACTCTTCATCATATACGAAAATCGTTCAATTTAAAAATCAAAACCTTACTTTTTTTCTATAGGAGACAAAAAAAGAATCGGTTATAGCCTGTAAGCTTGAACCGATTTTTATGTGATATCTATGAGTTACATTGAAATGCTGTAAATTTACATTATAAACCTAATATCTCTTGAAAGGAAACTAGGTCTACGATATCGTATCCATTTCCTATCCTCCTGCTTTAGTACAAAATGGATAAGCTTAGTATGTTCAAGGAGGAGAAATAAAAACGCTATAAAGGAAAATGATCCCGAATGAACGAGATCATCTTCTTTCGCTTTATTTTTTCAGGCTGTCCCAACTCTTCTGCAGATCTTCAAGTAATTTTACAGGATCCGGCTTCGCAACATAGGCCTGCATCACGGCACCAAACTCTTGTGGCACTCCTTCTGGAAAGCGATTGAAGTTCCAACTAAGCACTTTATCATCTTCACTATATTGAATGAGGTCAGCAGCAAGATCGCCCAGCGCTTCGGAATCTGCTGTAATACTCTTAAAGGCAGGAATGAATTTAAACTCTTCCGTCATGTATCTCTTTCCTGTCTCGGAAGTCACAAGCCATTCAAGAAAAGCTTTTGCTTCGTCTTTCACATTAGACTCTTTGTTCACCACATAGAAGTTAGGTACACCAACAAAAAGTTTATCGGATGCCTCAGCATCATCTCCAATCGGCATCGGCAGTATACCTAAGTTCAGATCAGGATTAATTCCATCGATCTGCACCTGTGTCCAGTTGCCCTGCTGCATCATCGCTGCTTCTCCTGTAGCAAAGGTCGTAACTTGGGTATTATAGTCTGTGGTCAGCGGATTCTTATTGCTGTACTGCAGTGTCAAATCCAGCAGCTTAATCCAATCCTCGAACACGGGATTCCCTGGAATTTTCTCCATTCCTTCATTCAATCCCTGGATAAAAGTTACAGGATCGGCTTGATTCGCAAACGGTACATTTACATTATGATTGCCAAGTACCCACCATTCCTGATATCCGTTCGAAAAAGGAATAATTCCTGCATCCTGAAGTTTCTGGGCTGCTGCCTGCAGCTCACTGAGCGTCTTCGGTAATTCCGTAATCCCGGCTTGCTTAAATAAATCTTTATTATATATAAATCCATATCCTTCAAGTCCCAAAGGTTGACCATACAGCTTTCCGTCTTTTGTCATGGGTTCTTTGGCCACATCAAGCACATCGCTTACCCAAGGTTCTCCGGAGAGATCTTCCAAACTATCGATCCAGGTATCCAGTTCACGGTAACCGCCCACATTAAAAATATCCGGATGTTCGGAACCGGCAAATTTTGTTTTTAGCGCAGCCCCATAATCACTGCCCCCGCCCACCGTTTCAATCTCAATGTTGATATCTGGATGCTCCGTCTCATACTCCGTAATCAATCGGTCAAAGGCTTCTGCAATCTCTACCTTATATTGAAAGATTTTAATTGTTTTCTTTCCATCTGCAGACTCGCCGTCTTTACCTCCACCGCAACCCGCAACAACCAGCGAACACAGTAATAATGAAGTGAGTGCAAACATCCCTTTTTTTCTCAATATAAACCCCTCCTGTATATTATAAAATGAGCTGTCATCCCTTTACTGAACCTGCGGTGATTCCTTGAATAATGTACTTTTGCATCAGAAGGAAGAAAATAATGACTGGTGTAATCCCAAGCACTAGCGCAGGCAGAGCTAAATCCCACTGCTTTGTGTATTGTCCAAAGAAAGCATACGTGGCAATTGGAATGGTATGAAGTGAACTATTCTGCAGAAGGATGGACGGCAGCAGATAGTCATTCCAGATCCAAAGCGTGTTCAGTATAATGATCGTCACATACATCGGTCGCATAAGCGGATATACAATTCGGAAAAATACCCCATACGCATTACTTCCATCCACTCTTGCTGCTTCCTCAATCTCAATGGGAACGGACTTCACAAAACCATGGAATAGAAATACGGATATCGGTATGCCAAACCCGAGATAACAAATAATAAGCCCATAGTGACTGTTCATCAGCCCAACGGTACTTGTCACCTTAACGAGCGGGATCATGATGGACTGAAAAGGAATGACCATGGCAGCAACAAACAGCGTAAAGAGGACGCGGTTAAACCTGCTGTTGTGCCTTACCATCCGGTAGGCCGTCATGGAACTAAACAAAACAAGTAATAAATTGCTGACAATCGTTACAAACAGAGAGTTGAATAATACTTTTGGAAATTTGGTAATCTCCCACGCTCGCTGATAATTGCCCCATTCAAAAACTTTCGGCCATGCTGCCGCATTCGTCAGCAGGTCACCAAAACTTTTAACAGAGTTCACAAAAAGGAAATAGAACGGAACGAGAAACAATAAAGCGATCAAGATCATAATGATTTCGGTGAGGAGTGTAGTAAAACGGTAATTTTTACTCGTTTCCATTAGGCTTCCACCTCCCGGCTCTTCGTCAGACGAACCTGGATGCTGGTAATAATCGCAACCACGATGAAGAAAATGAGTGCCTTCGCTGTACCAAGTCCGTATCTTCCGTTCACGAATGCTTCATTATAAATGTTCAGCGCAAGAGACTCCGTGGAGCGGAATGGTCCTCCTTTTGTCAGCGAAAGGTTTAGATCAAACATCTTGAACGACCAAGAGATGGCAAGAAACAGACAGACCGTTACTCCCGGCATAATGAGCGGAACGATAATACTTCTTAAGATCTGTCCACGGGTGGCTCCATCAATCTGAGCAGCCTCGAGCACGTCTGTCGGCACATTGTTTAAAGAAGATATGTAAATTACCATTAAATACCCTGCGGTCTGCCATACGAATACGATGACGATGGCCCAGAAAGCGGTCGTTTCATCCCCTAGCCAAGGCAGATTAAAAAAAGCAAGCCCCGTCACTTCGCCCACAGATGCAAAACCACGGACAAATATAAATTGCCAGATAAATCCGAGCAAGAGCCCGCCGATGACATTCGGCATAAAAAACACGGTCCGCAGCAGATTTTTAGTCTTCAGCGGCTTCGTTAAAAAGTAAGCAAGAAAAAATCCGATAAGATTGGTGAGCAGAACCCCTGCCACTGTAAACAAAGCTGTAAATGTAAACGATTTCAAAAATGCAGGATCATCTTTAAATATTTTGGTGAAGTTAGCAAACCCCACCCAAACGGGATCTTTTGAGGCACCACTCCATTCCGTGAAGGAGTAATACATCCCCAGCAGAAACGGTGCTGCAATGATGAGCATAAAGAAAAATAGAGCAGGACCAACGAAAATAAATTGCTGCATCATCTGTGAAGATTTTCGGTTCATGGATGAACTCCCCTTTCTTTAACCATTTTATTGTATATATAACCCACTTAAAGGAAATTGAATGATATTTCAGGGATATAATTACATAATATAGAAAATAGAGGACGTTCATGCCTGTTTCTGAAGTGATTTGCCGCCTTATTCTTCATCGGGGCACCTCCAGGGAAAGCATATTCTTTTGATTGAAAAATTTAAGAGATGGGTAAGTATTCCATGACTCGTTGGTCAGTACATATTCACCCTCTTCAAAATTAATTACAGGAGGTTATCGTATGCAAGTTAACAGCAAACACAACTCTTACAAATGGTTAAATGTAGTAGGCTTGATTCTTGTTATTGTAGTCAACGCACTCGCGAATATATTACCGATCGGAGGAAGAACAACACAGGAAGTATCTGAACTTTATCCGGTATTAATTACTCCGGCTGGATACGCATTTATCATCTGGTCTGTCATTTATATCCTCCTTGCCTGCTTTGTTATTTTTCAGTTTTTGCCTTCTCAAAAAAATCGTAATACAACAGCACGTGTCGGAATCTGGTTCTTCATTAGCTGTTTAGCAAACGCGGGCTGGATCATTCTATGGCAGAATCTCCAGATTGGCTGGTCCGTACTTGTCATATTCATTTTATTGTTCTCCCTTATTCAAATGTATTTACGTACACGAGATATCCCTTCCCCTACGCTCGGAGAAACTTGGTTTGTTAAACTTCCATTTAGCATCTATATAGGGTGGGTTAGTGTAGCGACGCTGATTAACGTGACCGTATGGCTGAGTAAACTCGGCTGGAGCGGGTTCAACCTTGGAGATCAGACATGGGCCATCATTCTTCTGCTGCTCGGCAGCATCGTTGCCTTTGCAGTTAGCTATCGATATAACGACTTCATTCTGCCGCTTGTGTTCGTATGGGCCTATATTGCTATCGGAGTAAAACAATCGGATATCCTTGCTGTTTCTTATACAGCGATTGGACTCGCCGTTGTCATTTTCTTATTTGCAGTATGGATTTTCTTACGGAGAAAAAAATAAAATAAGAACACAAAAAGAGACCATCGCCAAAGCGATGGTCTCTCAGCATTTATTTTAGTAATAAACATCATTTGTATAAGATCTTACCCTTTTACTACAATCGTCTCGATCTCAACGAGCGCATCTTTTGGTAAACGTGCTACTTCTACTGCACTACGCGCTGGGTATGGCTGTTCGAAAAATGAACTGTACACTTCATTCACACGTACAAAATCATTCATATCTTTTAAGAAGACCGTTGTTTTCACGACTTGGTTTAGTCCTGCCCCAGCCGCTTCAAGAATCGCTTTTACATTCTCCAGAGACAAACGGGTCTGCTCTTCTACAGTCGCTCCAAACTCTCCCGTCGCCGGATCAATACCAAGCTGCCCTGATGTGAAAATAAATCCGCCTGCTTCTACAGCCTGGCTGTAAGGCCCAATGGCACCCGGTGCTTTTTCAGTTGTGATCGTGTTTTTGCTCATACGGATGAACCTCCTTTAATATTTCCATACTTTTCTATACGTTATTGTAGTCAAATGTGCGAGGCTTGTCTATTTCTGAGACAGTGGCATCGCCTCTGCGATCTCCCTGATCTTTTGATTAGAATAGATATGTATCCCCTTCTGTTCCTGTAAGGCAATACGAATCATGGCAGTAGCTACAAGTGATCCTGGTATCGCACGATAATTCTGCCCTTTTCCAAGCTTTAATAATGGATCTAAGAGCCCAAGGAGAATTTCACCCATCTTCTCCCCTGTTCTATGTTCTTTACGATCTCCGAGAAGCAGTGAAGGACGTACGAAATGTACAGAAGGGATTCCGGTCTTCTTTACCTCTTCTTCAAACTGGCCTTTTGTACGGGAATAGAAAACACGCGATTTTGCATCGGCACCCATTGAAGAAATCCCAATAAATTGTTTTATTCCATGGCGCTCCGCTATCTTCGCGGCAGTAACGGGATATTCGAGATCTACTTTGCGAAAAGCCGCCTGTGATCCTGCCTTCTTAATCGTTGTACCTAAACAACAGAATAAATCATCTGCTTGATAAAAGGCGGATTCATATTTCTCAAGCTCATCCCAGTTTACGATCACTTGTTTCAGTTTTGGATGAGTAAGCTTCAGTGATTCCCTCACTAAAATAACGACTTCTGTGTAGGGATGCTGTTCAAGCAGCCCAGTAACCAGTTGCTGACCAACCATCCCGGTTGCTCCAATAACGATCGCTTTACGAGTCTGTTCCAGCAAATTCATCGGTCCCTTCTTTATCAGCATTTAATCTGTCTGATCTGTTAAAGAAATCATACCATGTAGAGATTTAATTCTACATAAACAAAGAAGAGGACCGATTCCGCAGAATCAATCCTCTTCTTTATTGTAAGTAAGCTACGTTATTAGCGTACGTTCGTGTTGCTCCAGTTGTTGTACTCAGTCTCCGCCTGTTCACGCGTGTGACCATATTTTTCTTGGAGTTTACCAATCAATTTGTCTTTCTCACCATTGATTACATCCAGATCATCATCTGTCAGTTTACCCCATTGTTTTTTAGCTTCACCCTTCATTTGTGTCCATTTCCCTTTAAATACGTTGTTATCCATGATCGTTCATCTCCTCGTCATATATAGTAATGTTTCTGTCGTTTTTCACTGTTGTAATCCATTACCCTGAGCTCTAGGGATGTTGTTACTTGCTTGTTGTATTATTAACCAATAGAGATTTCCATGAATCCGAAAATATATCATCTCGGTGTATCACATAGTATATATTTGTGTTATAGCTTGTACTATGATATAATGAAAAGTAATGTAGTATTTAACCCCATTCATATTCCTCAAAGTAGAATAATTCCTTCATTTAACCTCATGAAGTAAGAATCGCGTTATAACCCAAACAAAGATTTTAGATTTTATTTTCATTCAAACTGGCGCGGTCTTCGGAGCCGCAAGGACAAAAGAGAGGTAGGGCTTTTGTTGTTTGAAAGTCAGTTATTCTCGGCAAGTGTGAACGACATCGTTCACCAGAGGAATCGTTAGCTATTTGTAGCTACTGCATTTAGCAACCACAGGTTAAATCAATTAAATAATCGCAAGCTGTTCGCGATCGACACGACGCGGGCGACCTTGCACATAGCAGCCCCCGGACCCTAGGTACGGGGGCTATCCAATTTTAGCGCCTCTTAAAGAAAGATCTTGCAGATTATAACAAGTAAGACGAATAATACGAGCAGAATTCCTGCTAAATCGTCAGGATACTCATGAACAGCTGAAGAACTACTGTGCGGCATAGCATAGGATTTCACAGGTTCTTCCCAGTTACCTCCGTAAGTTTGATACATCCGTTCATAACCGGATACAGGGTAACCTGATATATAATTGGAATTCATCTGATAACTATATTGTTCATTCATTAGATATTCCTCCCTTATATCGCCTATTAGGCTTCTCCCTATACATATGTAAAAAGAATTACCGGCGTCCGGGCTCCTGCCTTGAACTTGAATATTTTGTTTGGGACCGTATACAATACGCAAATAAAGAAGCTGCCCTGATATCAGGGCAGCTTCTTTTTACTGAAAACAAGAGAATATTAGTAACAAGTAAATGCTTTAGAGATGATAACCAAGAGAATGAAGAGTACAAGAATTGCTCCTATCGATGTCCAGCCTCCGTTGCCGTATCCGCCAACATTTCCACAACCATTGTTGCCTCCACAGTATTCGTATCCACTCATTTTAACTCCTCCTTTCCGCTTCCTACACCATAACTTATGTCATTTAAGCGAGTTTGGACCGGGCACTTATCCAACTTTCTTTTATTTGGGCTCGCTGCCTATAGTTCAGTCCCTGTCCTCCACAATTCACAATCTGACTACAAATAAGTACACACTCTTTTTGTTTTAAGGCTTAGGGTATTACCCTTTTTACGAACTCATGCCATTTCATAACATAAGATATAGAAGAAAGAATACCAGGGATGCGGGAAGGTGAACGAAGTGAAGGCCACTGTCAAAAACAAAAACAAAAATGCCAGCAGAAAAAATAACAACAATGTGGATTCCAACCTTGTTACCTTGGACCAGCTTACCCTCATTGCCGCAATTCTTGGGCTTATTGTCTCTGGAATAGGTTTATACGTAGCCTGGAAACAGTTTAATAATAACGATCCCAATTATAATGAGAGCGAAGATATCAATCTGCTAAGGTAAGAACGTTTTATCATTATTTAAATTTTTCATTTACTTCACAAAAATAAAGATGTTACATTATATATTGTAAATATTATCCACTGGCTGATTTATGTTCCATTATTATCATATACGACCAGATGGTTAAGATATATTGCAGTCTGTATCTTTGAGATGGAGGGATCACATGCTGTTACACTCGTTGCGATACGCTGAGGAGAAAGGCTATACGGTGTGTCTCGTACTGCAGAACGGGAACACCTATGTAGGCGAGATAGATATCAACAATGATACTAAGAATCTTGTGATTACATGCGATCAGGGGAAAATTCCCGTGCCGCTTGATCATATTAAACACGCTTCTACCATTGTATCGGCACACTTCTAACTTAGAAGAAAACTAACAAAGCAGTATAAAGAAAATTATATAGATGACATGATTCTCTTTATTGCCAGAATCAGCTACTCATTGTGAATAGCTTAATTCTGGCAATATTTTTTATTAACAAACGAATTAGGGCAATTATTATTTACGAAACAAACTTTAGACCAACCGCAGACACTAATACCATTGCAATAAACAAGATACGTTTAGCATCCCTTGCCTCCCCATAGAATATCATTCCAAGAAGTGCTCCGCCTGAAGCACCAATTCCAGTCCATACCGCATAGGCTGTGCCCATAGGTAGCGTCTTCATCGCGAGAGCAAGGAAGATAAAGCTTAACGCAAAACTTCCAACCAGCAGCGATATTACACGAGCATTGCGCTTTTGGTTCATCTGATTAATCATACCGACACCCACCATCTCAAACAGTCCGGCCAGGATTAGATATACCCAGTCCATATTAAGATACCTCCTCTTTTGCAGGGTCTTTAGTGACAAGCTTTAAGCCAGCAACACCTGTAAGCAGTGTGATCACGAATAGAATTTTCCCGGCATTCAGATTCACACCGAACATCAAGACGTCAACGAGCATGGTCCCTACCGTACCTAGCCCAACAAAAATCGCATAAGCTGTCCCCACAGGCAGAGCTTTGGTTGCAGAGATAAGTAAATAGAAACTTAGAAAGATAGCTATTCCTGTGGCACCCCACTCCCACCAGATCTCTGCATGTTTAAGCCCTGCAGCCCATCCAATTTCAAAGATTACAGCGGTTAGCACCTTTAGCCAGTTTGAGTTCATTTTTTTCATCCTTTCTGTTGATGGGTTATTCCTAACAAAAAAAATATCCGGAGGATTCATACAAATATGGAAACAAAAAAGCCCGGGAGACTCGTCATAATGACAAGATCTCCCGGGCTTTTGTCCCTCCGTGATAACACGAATCCAGTAGATTCGTGCGTTTTCCCTCGGACCAGACCAGATCATCTTACCTCATCTGCGGAACCCTAGAAAACGTTTCTCTTATTGAATTGCTTATAATCTAGCACAGAAGTACATCTGAATCAAGGCTGTCTATATTGGAAAATCCTTTATTTGGCGTAAAAAAACCCATTTTTGCTAATTAGCAAAAACGGGCTCCGGGAAAACTTAATCAAATATTAGTAAGAAAGAAACGCTTTAGAAATGATTACCAAAAGGATGAACAATACGAGGATCCCAGCTGTGGATGTAAAACCTCCACCATATCCACCGCAACTTCCACCGCCATAGTTTCCGCCGCCGTAATTGCCACCACCGTAGTTACCACCGCTATAGTTTCCTCCACCATAACTTCCGTATCCAACTTCACTCATTTGTAATTCCTCCTTTTTCTTTGGTACAGTGTATCTTATGCGGTTTTCGTTAAGATGACTGGGTTCAAAGGAGAATGAGTAAGAATTGGGCTCATGAAGCTACGTTTAGATCGTGGACTTATAAGGAACTACGGTTCTCCTTTATTGGAGCTTCTCTCTGACCGACTGCAGTTTTTGCTTGCTGGATGAGGCCCGGTCTCTTCGGTCGTCAATTTTGACAGAGGTGGAGACACGCTGAGCTCCACTTGCAAAAGGAGTCTCATGCAGCACTGCAATCGCAGCGAGTACATCTGAAATATCTCCTTCTATAATCGTGCTCATTGACGTTAGTTCGTACGTAATGCCAGGCTGCTCAGCAAGCACTCGTTGCAGTTCAGCTACATAACTGCTAAGACTGGTACTTCCCGTTCCGATCGGAATAATAGTAACTTCTGCTATTGCCATATGACAAACCTCCTTTTAGATTATCCCCTTATAAACGATAAGCATATTGTATCATGGCGAAACCACGTATAAAAAATTTTTTTAGAGTTTGGACACAAATCCTCCATCCCTTTTCCTTTGCGGTATCTCGGCTTTTTTGCTATAATCGCAATTGCATTTCAAAGTTACTAGACTGTTTACAAACACAATATATTGGGGTACTGTTAATATACATATCCAAATGTAGTGTGACAGCTAAATTCGGCGAAAAGAACACTATTATTTTTGTCAAGTTATTTTTGATAGAAAAATCCCCGCTCTATTACAAACTATTGGAAATGCCCAAAAAGAAAAATGTGATTGACAAATTTTATTTTTATTGTTTTTCTTACACAACATCAGTGCTCCTCTTTACCGATTCATCGTGAGATGATTGGTGGATAGCGGCGGGGAAATAAAGGTTTATTGGCATTTGTCTGACCTTGGGGTTGGGAAATGCTTTTTGTTTGATTTAAAAAAATAGGCCAATATGTTGCCTAGTTTTTTTAAATCTTGGTAAAAAAGCAAGGCTAATAGGTATTGCCTGGTTTTTAACTCCTGTAAAAAGCAAGGCTCTAAAAACTTGCTTTTTTAATCTTGCGAAAAAGGTTAACAGCATGTAAAGTCCACCCGCAAATGTAATGGGACTTAACACTTTTATATCTGAATCCATATTGATTCATCTATTATTTTGAAGAAGAAAGCGAGGGCTCTCCATGCCACAAGTGGTTACCAAACCAAACAACCGTCAGCTCGAATTTGACGAGAATCGTATTTCTATTTACGCAGATCGTATCCTGGCAGATCTTCCTATGCTCGACAAAGAAAAACTCGTACGCGGTGTAAACGCAAAACTCCGCCGTGAGGAAGTTTCCGGTGAAGAAATTAGCAGTGCTTTCTCCATGTCTGCCCTTGAACTTGTAACCAAAGAAGAACCTAACTGGAAGTTCGCTGCAGCCCGTTCGCTGCTCACTTCTTTATATAAAAAAGCGGCAAATAATCGCAGATACAAAGCTTACACAGACAAGCCTTATGGTGCTTTCCAACCCCTGATCACCAGTATGGTCAAAAAAGGCATCTACCGCGAAGAACTGCTCGAATGCTATACCAAAGAACAAATTGAAGATCTTGGACGTACGATTGAACCGAGAAATGACCTGTTGTTTGATTACATCGGACTGCTTACGCTGACAGAGCGTTACCTCGCACATGATTTTGATGGAAAAGTGATGGAACTTCCGCAAGAGCGTTATATGGTTATCGCCATGTATCTGATGCACAAAGAACCGGAAGAAAGACGAGTTGAGCTTGTTAAAGAAGCTTACTGGGCAATGAGTAACCTGTACATGACAGCAGCAACACCAACCTTGTCTAATGCAGGTAAAAAAGTCGCAGGACAGCTCTCCAGCTGCTTCATCGACACCGTTGACGACTCACTCGAAGGGATCTTCGACTCCAATACAGACGTAGCACGCCTAAGTAAAATGGGCGGAGGTATCGGTGTATACCTAGGTAAAGTTCGCTCTAGAGGTTCTGATATCCGCGGACACAAAAATACGAGTTCAGGTGTCATTCCTTGGATTCGCCAGCTGAACAATACAGCCGTAAGCGTTGACCAGCTAGGTACACGTAAAGGGGCTATTGCTGTCTATCTTGATGTATTCCATAAAGATATTTTAGCGTTCCTTGATCTGAAACTGAATAACGGGGACGAGCGGATGCGTGCACATGATATTTTCCACGGCATCACAATTCCCGACTTATTCATGGAACGTGTGGAACAGCGCGGAGAATGGAACTTGTTCGACCCTCATGAAGTGAAAAAAGTAATGGGCTGGAAAGATGAGAATGGCCGTGCTCTTGGACTCGAAGACTTCTATGATGAAGAATTCGGCAAAGGTTCGTTCCGTGATAAATATGAAGAAGCATCGAATCACCCAGAACTGTCCCGGATTACGCTTCCTGCGATCGATATTATGAAACGCGTGATGAAGTCTCAGCTTGAGACAGGTACACCGTACATGTTCTATCGCGATACCGTAAACCGTGCTAACCCGAACCGTCACAAAGGGATGATCTACTCTTCTAACCTGTGTACAGAAATTATGCAGAACCAATCAGCAACAGTGATTGAACAAGAAGAACTGGTAACTAAAGACGGCGAAACACGTATTGTTATCACCAAAAAACCAGGCGACTTCGTTGTATGTAATCTGAACTCCATTCATCTTGCTCGCGCTGTACCTAATAATGTGCTGGATCGTTTGATCCCAATCCAAATGCGTATGCTCGATAATGTAATTGACATCAATAACATTGAAGTGCTGCAAGCACAATATACAAACAGTCAGTATCGTGCGATTGGTCTTGGTACATTTGGACTTCATCATCTGCTTGCTCTTGAAGGCATTCGCTGGGAATCGGAAGAAGCAGTCACATACAATGATAATCTATACGAAAAAATTAGCTATCTTGCTATCAAATCCAGTATGGAAATTGCCAAAGAAAAAGGGAAATATCCGAAATTCGAAGGCTCTGATTGGGAAAATGGCAACTACTTCACACAACGCAGCTATACGGACGGATCTCGTGAAGGTAAATTTGTAACGACAGCACAGTGGAATGAGCTTGCTGCTGAAGTTAAAGAACATGGTGTGCGGAATGCCTGGATGATGGCGATTGCTCCAAATGCATCGACTTCCATCATTGCTGGTTCTACCGCTAGTATCGATCCACTGTACGAACTTCTCTCTTATGAAGAGAAAACAACATACAAAATTGCAAACCCAGCACCAGATCTTTCCGAAAAAACAATCTGGTATTACAAAACGGCATTTAATTTGGATCAACATGCTTCCATTAATATGGCTTCTGCACGTCAGCGCCACATTGACCAAGCACAAAGCTTTAACCTATACGTTCGCCCTGATATCCGGGCAAAAGAATTCCTGGAACTTCACCTTCATGCATGGAAAGCGGGTATTAAATCCACTTACTACGTACGAAGCCGTGCACTCACCATTGAGAACGAATGTGAATCTTGCGAATCTTAAGGAGGAAGTATCATGACCATGAAAGTCCAAAATATTTTTAATACAGAAGCACCAAATAAATCAACACGTATCATTAACGGGGAAAGTTCCGGGATCCTGAACTGGAATGACATTCGGATGCCGCATATGTATAAATTGTACAAAGTACTCTTATTGAACTACTGGATCGCAGATGAGATCCCTATGTCCAAAGATGCGCAGCAATTTCCACAGCTTGACCCAGAAGAACAGCGTACGTTCAAAATCAACATCGGCCTGCTCGCTGTACTCGATTCCATGCAAACGATGTTTGTGGGTGACGTAAGAGAATATTTGACGGATTCCTCTCTTGAGGCGATCTCTGCGATTATTGCTCAGCAAGAAGTCGTTCACAATCAGTCCTATTCATATGTTCTTTCTTCCCTGGTTTCTTGGGATGAACAGAAAGAGATTTTTGAATACTGGAAAAATGACCCTGTGCTCTTAGAGCGTAACCGATTTATCTCAGATATCTATCAGAACTTCCGTGATGAACCAACGCCTCAATCGTTCTACGAAGCGCTTGTAGCGGATCTGATTCTAGAAGGAATCTTCTTCTACAGTACGTTTGCCTTCTTCTACAATCTCGCAAGAGATCAGAAGATGATGGGTACTTGTCAGATGATCTCTTATATTCAGCGGGATGAGAACCAGCATTGCTACTTCTTCGCCGAAGTGTTCAAACAGCTGCTTGCTGATTACCCTGAACTGGATACCAAAGAAAATCGCGACTACCTCTATCGCACGATCAATCGTGCAGTTGAACTAGAAACGAACTGGGCACACTATACACTCAGCAAAGTTCGCGGTATCGACCTGAAAGAACTGGAAGATTACATTAAATACACAGCAAACAAACGTCTGCGTCTCATGGGACTTGAGAAATTATATGATGGCGTAGATGTAAACAGTATGCCTTGGATCAAGCCGTTCTCTGATGAAGCACTAAATGCAACAAAAACAGACTTCTTTGAAGCGAAATCCCGTAACTACGGTAAAGTCGGAGACGACAACGGATTTGACGATCTATAAGATAGCTGCTTCCTGAAGTGAAAAAAGAACCCTATATGGACACTAAGTATAGTGCCTTTATAGGGTTCTTTTCGTTTCATTTACTTCTATAAAAAGCAGCCGTTCTTAGCGGTGAAACGTCATATATTTTTTATCTTCTTTATAATAATTCAAGCGATCTTGCAGCGTACCTGTATGAAATTCAAACATATGTCCATCTGGATCTAGAAAATAAATGGACTCTTTATCCTTGGCATCCCGTTCACGGCCCGGCAAGATTTTAGCATTCGCTTCGCTAAGCTTCTGACGCAGTGGCAGCAGGTCTTCTTCTTCGACCGTAAATGCAATATGTGTGTACGTCGGGGCAGTAAAGTTACGAGGGACGTCTTCCTGATTCAATGCGATCCATATACCATGTAGATCAAAGTAGGCCAATCTTCGGCCTTCAAGTACAATCTCAGCATCAAAAACGTGTTTGTAAAATGCAATTGATTTGGCAAGATCGGATACAGAAAAACAGAAATGGTTAATTCCTTGAATACTCAATCGTCATTTCTCCCTCCATCACAAATTACAAGCCTATTATACCATATATAACCAGACCTTTATGTAGTGTAATGGCTGCAAATTCTTATTATAAAAAAGAGCCTTACCGCTGATCCGGCTAGCTCTTTTCTATAATTTCTATTAATCTTTTACACTTTTTTGAGTTTCACGAAGCTGAATCTCTTCCTTAAATTCTTGAATTCCCGATTGGAGCCTTGCTAACAGTTCAGGGGCAATATCGAGACCGCCCTGATCATTACGAGCGACCTGAGCATCCACCGTATAAATTCCAGCAAGAATATGCCGTGCGCCAAGTACAGATAGAACAGGTTTCAAAGCATAATCGATGGTCAGCAAGTGGGCCAGGCTTCCGCCGATGAACAGCGGAAGAATGGTTTTTCCGGCAAGACCACGTTCAGGCACAAGATCAAGAAAGGTTTTAAGGACACCGGTGTAAGATGCCTTGTACACCGGACTTGCTACGATCACCGCATCCGCTTCAGCAACGATCCCATTGGCTTTTACAATATGTTCGCTCTCAAACTTAGTTAGAATCAGATCTTCCGCAGGAAGCTCTGCCACGTTGATACGATCTACTTCAAAGCCAGCTTCTCTAAGTTCGCGCTCTGCATATTCAATGACCGCATTCAATCTTGAAGTCAGGGAAGGACTCCCATTAATCACTGCAATTTTAGCCATGCTTCATTCACCTCAAGGTTATCTATTTTTATTGTTACTGTGCTGTATCCTGATAAATCCTACTATTTACGTTGGTATTAGAAAATAATACCAATGAAATCCCCATACTGTCAACCTAAGAACTAGAATGGGTTCCCTGAGGAGTCACTTCTCTTTCGTTCTTACTTACAAATATTCGGTCAGGTCCCCCGCCATCACTCCTGCTGGATGAGAACGCATCATTGCAGCGGTCTCTCCAGCTTTGCCATGCAGGTATACCCCAAATGCAGCTGCTTGTTCAGCGCTGTAACCTTGAGCAAGCAGGCCGGCAATGATCCCCGTCAGCGCATCTCCTGTACCGCCTGTTCCCATTCAGGCATGACCGGTCATGTTAATATACGCATTCCCTTCGGGCGTAGCAATCACAGTCCGGGAACCTTTTAGAACAAGCGTCACTCCCGTATTCGCTGAATAGGACAAAGCATGATCTATTCGGTTCTGCTGAATTTCTTTGGTAGACACACCGGCAAGACGCGCCATTTCTCCTGGATGCGGGGTTAAGATAACGGGTGCTTCTCTTGATGCTATATGTTTAAAAAAGTCCGAACCTGCCTCTGCCAACATATTCAGCCCATCTGCATCAATAACCATAGGTAGGTCTGCCTCTTTATATATTTGACTCAGCCATGCCGTATCCTCTTCAAAACGTCCCAGTCCAGGGCCAATTGCGATGACATCCCTACTCTCTGCGAGCTTGATGATATTCTGCGCCGATGCCCTATTCCATGTTCCATGCAGACCGTCTGCGGCTGCGGCAAGCATGAGCTCAGGCACCGCGCCAATGACATGCGGGAGCAGCTCGGAAGGCAGCGCCCATGTAGCAAGCCCAGAGCCGGATCGCAGTGCCGCCCGGCAACTGAGCAGTCCCGCCCCGCTCATCGCTAGCGTGCCTGCCACAAGCAGTACATGACCATATGTTCCTTTATGACCATCTTCTGCTCGTCTTTGCGTAAGATCCACTTTCAGCTTCTCTGACAATACATCTTCTGTAAGTAAATAGACGGTTTCACGATATCGTCCTTCTGCAAGCTGAGGAGGGATACCAACGGAACGAACTTTAATCCGCCCAGCGGCTTCTGCACCTGGAAACTGCGTAAGTTCCCGCTTTAGTAGTGCGAAGCATACCGTCAATTCTGCCCGGATATGCGGCTCATAGAGAGCCCCTGTATCCGCATTGAGTCCACTTGGAATATCTGCCGAAATAATGGGCAGCCCACTGTCATTTGCTGCCTGTATTAATGAAGCATAAGCATTTCGCGGAGCCCCTTTACTTCCTGTACCGAGCAAAGCATCAATAATCCCTGTTCCTCCAGTGAATGTCAGATTTCCCTGTTCTGTAAATAGGATAGATGGAATCCCCATCGCTTCAGCTGTGTGATACTCAAGCAGAGCCTCTTCGCTTAGTCCCTTCGTACACTCGGCAAATACAAGGCTAATTCCCATCCCAGCTTCCCATAGGTGGCGAGCAGCTACGAGCCCATCCCCGCCGTTATTTCCTTTTCCAATTAGGATATACCAGTGTTCTGTGCACGCTTTCTCCCCTCGAATGGAAGCATCGTTACTGATCTGTCCACGTGTTCCCTTCCATCGATCAAAAGCTGCTCTTGCCTCATTAGATATAAGTGGGTTCCCATTAGCTACCTGCTCTTTTGACTGCCGGTTCTGACAGAAATGGAGCACTTCTTCTGCAAGTGCCTTACCTGCGTTCTCCATCAGACAAACAGAGGGAACACCCCAAGATCCTATAACATGCTCGTCTAGTTCTCTCATTTGATCTGCTGTAACTACATACACACTGCTTCTCCTCCTGTCAAAATGGTATGAAAAAAAGCGAAGCACTTGTCTTCGCTTTTTTTTCTGTCTTTCATCTACTAGAGACCATTAATAAGCAACCGTAAATCTTGAACCGCTGAAATAAGGGTCGTCTACTTCATCAAGAAGGGCTACCGCATAATCTTCTACCGAGATCCGGCTTTGCCCGTCTTCATCCACTACTAATCGGTCCGTACCAATTCGGAAGTTACCTGTACGGATCCCAGGCTCAATCGTAGAAGCAGGACTCAGGTAAGTCCAGTCAAGGTCCGATTCTTGATAGATTTGATAGGCATCTTGATGCGCCATCGCAAGAGGCTTCACTTCTTCCGGGAATCCCGCTGTTTCCATAAGTGGAATTCCTTCATCCGTCATCAAGCTTCCTGCTCCGCCAACCACGATCAGTCGCTCTACTCCGCCCTTGCGTAATCCTTCTACAAGGGCACGAGCCACTTCCACCAGTTCCTCTTCTGCTCCAAACTTAGGGCCATAAGCGCTGATCACCACTTCGTGACCTTTTACCAATTCAGCAATGGAATCAGGTTTGAGCAAGTCACCTTCTACAATCGTAAGCAGATCATGTTTTTCATTAAGTTTAAATCGATTGCGAACAACCGCCGTAACCTCATGCTTTCGTCTCAGAGCTTCTTGCATGATCGCTTGTCCAATGGTGCCTGATGCACCAAATATAATTAACTTCATTATTCATTCCTCATTTCTTAGTAAGTTCCCTGTACAGATCTTTCTCACTATGTATTAATCCATTTATCCAATAGTTAAAACGGTATGTCTCATTATAAAGAAGATTCATCAAAAATCAAAAGTTCACTACTTTCTCATTAAAAAAGAACCATCTTTATTCTTTATAAGAATAGAAAGATAGTTCCTCACCTAATCTATGGTTTCTATTATCCTTTGATAATAGATGGAGCCTGCTCCTTAAAAGCATAGGATGTCAAGGCCTCCTCTGGATTAAGCAGCATGTCTTCGTTACTTGATATTCTTGGGTACTTCAGTCCTGATCCGGTATTCAGCACCACCACTTTTTCTTCCTCTTCAATCCAGCCATTGGACCGAAGAACTCGTGCAGCAGCAAATGCGGCAGCTCCTTCAGGGCATAAAAAGCTTCCTTCCATTCTAGTAACCTGATCCTGCTCTGCTGATATCTCCTCATCCGTTACTGAGATGGCAGCCCCGCCTGTTTGATAGATCGCATCCAGCACAAGGAAGTCTCCTATTGTCTTAGGAACATGAATGCCACGAGCCTCCGTACTAGACTGCTCCCAAAACATAGATTCGGTCTGCTGATTTTCCCACGCTTTCACAATGGGTGCGCAACCTTCTGACTGAACAGCTACGAGCCTTGGAAGCGGACCTGATATCCAGCCAATCTCTTGTAGTTCTTGCAGTGCTTTATGAATACCAATGAGTCCTGCCCCAGTACCCGTAGGATAAAGGATTACATCTGGGACCTCGAAATTCATTTGTTCAATAATTTCAAAACCCATCGTCTTTTTACCTTCAATCCGATAAGGTTCCTTTAGTGCTGAAGTATCATATATTCCCTCACGCTTCACTTTCTCTGCTACAATTCGTCCTGCATCACTTATGAGACCCTTTACCAGCAGAAGTTCGGCTCCCGCTGCAATACACTCATCCCGAGTAATAGGCGGTGCGTGAACCGGCATTACTACGGAAGAGCTCAACCCTCCGCGGGCAGCATATAATGACCAAGCTGCTCCTGCATTTCCGTTAGAAGGCATTACAAACCGCTCTATGCCCAGTTCCTTTGCCTTCGAGATACCAACAGCGGCTCCTCTAGCCTTATAAGACCCGCTTGGCATAAGACTTTCATCCTTCATATAAAGTTTTGGAATCGACATATCCATACCGAGACTCGGCATACGCAGCAGTGGTGTCATACCTTCACCAAGACAAACAACATGCTGCGGCTGCTGTACGGGCAGCAGTTCGTGATATCTCCATAGATTCTTTTCTCTGTCTTTTAACGAGGCAGGATCCCAATCCTTACTCAGATTTTCTAAATCATAGCGGGCTAATAGCGGAGAACCGCAGGAACATAGCTGCTGTACCTCAGTTGAATGGTAGATACGTTCGCATTTCGGACATTCCAGATGACTTAAATAACTGTAATTATCCCTTACCATGAACATAGCCTCCTCACATTTTCCGACCAAAATATGCTGGCAACATCCCCTTTTTAATAATGAAAAAGCCCTCCTTGCTGTTTCTGAACATCTCCGTCAGAATTCAAAGGGGCCCTTTTTTCTCTTTATGTTGATATCTCTGTATAATCATCAAATAGCTTATGTTTATTTCAATGATCCGCTTTTTGATCGGACTTGTTACCTCTTCATCTTTTCACAGTTATGTAACTTTGTCAATTATCGCCTTATTTATGTACACGAAGAATCTTACTCCTGCTTCTGTTTGAACCACATTCCGAGTGAGTCTGGGGCAGCATGTAGAAAACCATACTGTTCATATAATCGATCTGCCGGCCTATCCGCTATAAGAGACACAATGCCCTCAGCAGGAACCTGTTCATCTATGTAGTGCTTAATTTCTTTCATTATGATCTTCCCGTATCCTTTGCCCTGTTCATCAGGATGAACAGCAATATCGCATACTAAAAACTGTAATCCGCCATCCCCGACGACTCTGCCCATCCCTATTAATCTTTCGCCTTCCATTAAACTGACGGCAAATAAAGTAGAAGGCAGCCCTTTTTCAGCACCTTCCCTACTCATTTTACTTAGCCCAGCAGCACGGCGTAGATTCAGATAGGACTCTATCGAAGGAATTTCATGGGTTATCAACATTCGTGTCCACCTCTTTTCTGAGAGTTTGGTTTAATACTTACATTCGTTTCTATTAAATAGAAAGAATAAGATACAATCATTCCTGATATTGTAATTGATTTTTGGGTTAAATGAAAACGTGCGTTCCTTTTCGGGCGATGGAAAACAATGCTTATCCAGATCTATGGGATATGACTTGAAAACCTAGTTTTCATATGCAATAGTGAAAGAAGTAAAGAATGTACGGAAGGAGGAAGAAGCCTGAACATGCTAGCAGGTATCAATACAGTTCCGTTATCAGTACCTACAATTGCCCTCATTGCCTTTTTTATTGTTCTGTTGTTGTGGCTATACATATATCATGCTTCAACGCTGAAACAGAACAAATATAGGCGAGCGGATGAGCTGCAAGACACACTCTATGCCTATTCTCGTTTGGCCGGCCAAATCACACTTGGCTTACAGCGCGAAGGCCTGCCGGGGGAACCTTTTCATGGCGCCCTTATCCTTGCTCTTCAGGAAAGTAAATCAGCGCCTTGTTTAAACCCTCATGTGCAAGAACAGATTCAAGCTTGCCTTAATGAAAGAGATGAATCCAGACTGGAACTGCTGCAGCGTGGACTTGACCGTGAAATGGCTAAGCTTGCCGCAGAACGAAATCAGCTTTTGTCTATACTGCATTCGCCTAGCTGGGGACAAGCCCTGTGGCAGATTGTACAACCTTTATTCGCCCCTCTTGCGGCAGCAGGAATCGCATTTCTAGTCTATCAATTTATTGTAGAAATCGATTCGGCTATCACACCATCGGTATATGATTGGATTATCGTCTCAGCTAGATTCGTTTCCGGGCTCATCACTACAGCGTATATCTACATTCTCGCCTTGTCCAAACCTCGAACAGATGCAGGTTTTACGAATATTATGTTATCGATTCTTATCATTCTCGCCGCATTGTTCCACTTGATCGGACTTTCTGCAGCTCCCTATGTGCTTGGGGTTCAGCTTCTTTTATTCCTGCTCGGATTTAGACTCAGTAAGCCCCCTTCACGTAAGGAACGGCCCTATGTAGGTCATCCCGATTTGATGACGAATCGCCCCGTGATCCATCATGCAGAGGTCCTAGCAATAGAAGAAACAAAAGAGAATCAAGATTTCGATAAAGATGAAGATAATAAATAATATTTTTGAGTACAATGCCGGTAGATAAAGAAGACGTAAAAAGCAATCCTTCCCTGTACAAAGGGAAGGATTGCTTTTTTATATTACATAGAAAATACATAACTTTATTTATATATTAGATCTCGTAAGAATCTGTTCCTGACTATAGGATGATATACAAATCATGTGAAGAAACGAAATATGATCCTGCCTATTTTAACGAAATGGGAAAGGATCTTTTTTAGTGAACTTTTTAAAAGGTTCAAGTGTTATATAGGTAGCTTAAGAAAGGAGCTGACTATCCACCTTGGATCCACATCTCTATTTATTTTTTCATATTTTATCCCACGCCCTTCTAGGGGCTGCAATTTCCTACTATTTGCTTCCTGAAGGTACATGGATACAGCGTATAGCCTCCCTATTCATAGGTGGACTGAGTGGTTTAGCCCCCGACTTGCTTGGTGGACGTGATTCACAACCTTGGACACATTCGTTGTTATTTTCTCCACTCGTTGTGTTATGGATCGCACTTATCGCTAAACTTCTACTCAGGAAAGTTTCTTTTTGGCGTTTGTGGGGAGCTTCTACAGCATCGGCTATTGGAGGGCATTTATTTCTAGATTATATGGGCCACGATATCCCGTTACTTTATCCTTTTAGTGACAAGCTCTTTATCATGGAGGCCCTGACGTTAGGCGATCCGTGGGTATGGTTTCCGTTAGCAGTTGGGCTGCTTCTCGCCATTTTCCTAAAGCGCAAAACCAAATTGATCGTTATTTTGGCTGTGATCTTTGTCCTTCTTTATTGCACCTATAAAATTATTGTAAAAAGCATTATTTATCAAGAGGTAGAAGCACGATACCCCGTAGGAGAAAAATCCTATATTACCGTAACACCCAATACATATTTTGAGTTCCCTATCGATCCAAGAACCTGGCTGAAGTTTAGATTCAGTACTTTTAGTTCTCATCACGAGCAAGGTGGAATTGCGGGATATTGGGGAGAGGAGCTAGGCAGTTCAGATGTACATTTCTTCTATCCAGAGAAGCGGGATGTCATATTATATCGAGGTGAATACACAGTAAAACCCGACAATAGCAAAGAGGATTTTCTTATTGTTGTATCCGAAGAGTGGATAAAAGACGGATATCGTTATATAGAGGGGGCTTTCGAAAACAAAACTTACCTGTATAAAGAGATAACCCCTGGTAAATGGGATGAGGTGGAGCAAGACTAAAAAAGATATACTTCTTTGCTGCGATAATAAAGACAAAAAACTCCCCCAGTCACGAGAAAGCTTTTGTTAAAATTTAGTACCGATTATACAATGATAAAATTCTCAGATTAAGAAAAGGAAGTCACCCTTATTTTAGGTCCATTCATTTTCCGAGTGGTGACTGCACAGCAAGCAATACTTCCAATGGACGCGATGATGAGACTCGAACTAATCAGTTTGATACCATAATAAACTCCCGTACCGAGTAAAAAATCGATAAGTACCATCTTTTTTACCGTTTTCCCTCGAATCACATAGAAAAAAACGTGGTTATGTCTTAGTAATCTCATATCCCCTCACCCTATACAAAAATATGATGAATATAAGTTGTCTCATTCATCTGCTCTTTAAAAGTGGGGAGGAAGCTTTATCTTTTTTCACCCTACAACGTAACTCCAGGGAATAAGATCATTCCGAGATCATAGCGACTTTTGGCTTTGGCTGGACCATTTACTTCCTCGAGTCTACTTACGTCCAGCCAAAACAAGTGGAGCATGGGCACGGAAGATCGTTTCCCGCTACTATACATATACTGTTTCCTGCCACTCTACACTACGGATGAGCGCCGTAGGGTCGCTCCCCGCCTTCCCAACAGTATCTATGAGCGCCGAATAACTTATTCCCGATTCTCTACAGTACAGATGCTGTTTTCCTGCAATCTTACTCACATAAAAAAAGGCAGCTAATCACTAGCCTGCCTCCCCTCTTTCCTCTATGACCCGCTGTTTACCCGAAGGAAACAGCGACGTCCTTTACCCCTCCCACACGTGGGGAGGAAGCTTTGCCTTTTTTCACCTTACAACGTAACTCCAGGGAATAAGATCATTCCGAGATCATAGCGACTTTTGGCTTTGGCTGGACTACTACTTCCCCGAGTCTACTTACGTCCAGCCAAAACAAGCGGAGCATGAGCACGGAAGAATCGTTTCCCGTCTCCTCCAAGTAACATTGATCATTGCCGTTCACCCACTATCTCACCCATATAAAAAAAGGAAGCTAATCACAGCTTGCCTCCCCTCTTTCCTCTATGACTCGCTGTTTACCCGAAGGAAACAGCGACGTCCTTTACCCCTCCCACACGTGGGGAGGAAGCTTTGCCCTTTTTCGCCTTACAACGTAACTCCAGGGAATAAGATCATTCCGAGATCATAGCGACTTTTGGCTTTGGCTGGACCATTTACTTCCTCGATTCTACTTACGTCCAGCCAAAACAAGCGGAGCATGAGCACGGAAAGATCGTTTCCCGCCACTACTACAGTAACATGAGCACAGAGTAATCGTCTCCCGCTACTAAAGATAACCGCTCACGCCTTACCTGCCCCTCTCGATTCAGCAGAAATCTTCCCCGCATTACCCGCTGACGAAGTACGTGCCGCCGCCTTATTATCATATCGTTTGCGCTCAGTACGCTCAATCTGTACAATCTGACCTTCATGCACCACGATCGATACAGAGCCGAACTCCAGCCCATTCAGTAATTCAGCAATCCGTTCCAACCACACTTCATCCACTTTTAGCGGTTTCGCCATTACAAACGCCTCCTGTTTATATTAGGCCACTGCCTTCTATGGGATTATGATCAATGTGTACTTTTTCTGCTAAAGAAGCTTTTTAATATGAGTGTTGCCAGAGCCAGCAACAACAACAAAGAGGCTACAGCAAAAGAGGCTGAAAATTGATATTCGTTATACAAAATTTCAACATGCAGAGGCAAGGTGTTCGTCTCTCCCCGGATATGCCCGGATACGACAGATACAGCCCCGAATTCCCCCATTGCCCTGGCATTACATAAAATAACACCATACAGTAAGCCCCACTTGATGTTAGGCAAAGTAACTGAGAAAAACACTCTCCACCCTTTAGCACCGAGCATTACCGCTGCTTCTTCTTCCTGTGTTCCCTGGTCTTCCATGAGCGGGATAAGCTCTCTTGCTACAAAAGGAAAAGTAATGAACAACGTAGCTAGAATAATACCGGGTACCGCAAAAATAACTTTCGTATTCCAAGCTTCCAGCAAAGGACCCAACCAGCCGCTTGCCCCAAATACAAGAACAAACATAAGTCCGCCAACTACAGGTGAGATGGAGAACGGAAGGTCGATTAATGTAATCAGCAGCCCCTTGCCGCGAAAATGGAATTTCGTAATAAGCCAAGCAGCCATGACCCCAAAAATGGTATTCAGCGGCACCGTAATTGCCGCTACGATTAAAGTAAGTTTCAATGCCGCGAGTGCATCGGGTTCCGTAAGAGCTGCGATAAATACGCCAACTCCTTGTTTTAAAGCTTCCGTGATCACGATAACGAGGGGCAAAATAAGGAGCCAGCCCATCACAAGTACAGCCGCTCCGATCAGTGTCCACTTGACCCAGGTAGCTTCGCTTGCTCCCCGGGATGCTTTTGTCTGCACTTTAGCTCCTGTTCCTAAAGGTACGGTTCCTGCCATTATGGATTCCTCCTTTTCTTTATCTGCGGGATGTTTTGCGGCTCCAGCGCTGCAGGGTATTAATTAGAAGCAACAGAACGAAAGATACGAGCAAGAGCAATAAAGCGACGGCTGTAGCTCCGGCATAATCGAATTTTTCCAACTGTGTCATGATGAGCAGTGGAGCAATTTCCGTTTTCATTGGCATGTTTCCCGAGATAAAGACGACCGAACCGTACTCCCCAATTCCCCTTGCAAATGCCAGCGCAAACCCGGTCAGAAGAGGAGGAATCAGTTCAGGCAGAATCACTTTACGAAACGTCAGCCAGCGTCCTGCACCCAGCGTTGCCGCCGCTTCTTCTAAACCGGTATCAAGTTCAGCTAGAACAGGCTGAACGGTCCGTACGACAAACGGAATACCGATAAACATAAGCGCGAGCGTGATGCCTAGCTGAGAGAAAGCAATCTTGATTCCAAGCGGATCAAGAAGGGAACCGATCCAGCCGTTAGGCGAATACAGAGCGGTAAGTGCCACTCCAGCGACTGCCGTAGGCAGCGCAAAGGGCAGATCAATAATCGCATCAAATATTTTTTTGCCAGGAAACTCATAACGTACTAACACCCACGCAAGGAGCAAACCTAGAAACAAATTCGCAAAAGCAGCAAAACCAGCAGTCATAAAGCTGACTTTAAAAGAGGCTAAAATCCGAGGATTACTAGCCATTTCGAAGAACTTGCCCCATGTAAGACCTGTTGAATTAAACAGAAGTGCAGCCAGTGGAATGAGTACCACAAGGCTTAAGTATAGAACCGTAAAACCCATTGTTATTCCAAAACCAGGGAGAACCCTTACTTTGGAAGTTCCCACTCCACTACTACTCATGCCTGTTCATCCCTTCTCGCCTCCGGTTTTTGTCCGGTCAGCCTTGCCAAAGCTTTAGCTGCCTGGTGTGTAGATTTGCTCGAAAATACCGCCTTCACTGAAATGTTTCTCCTGTGTTTCTTCCCAAGTGCCGAATACATCCGAAATGGTGAACAGTTCGATCTGCGGGAAAGCATCTTTATACTGTTCAGCTACAGTATCCAGTGTAGGACGATAATAATTGTCTGCTGCAATTTTTTGTCCTTCTTCACTGTACAGATAGGTAAGATAAGCTTCCGCTGCTTCTCGTGTACCTTTTTTCTCTACATTTTTATCAACGACAGCAACGGGCGGCTCTGCCAGAATACTGACAGAAGGATAGACGATATCAAATTTATCCGGTCCCAGTTCTTTTACAGACAACTGAGCTTCATTCTCCCAAGCCAGCAGCACGTCTCCAATCTCACGCTCTACAAATGTGGTCGTTGATCCGCGTGCGCCTGTATCCAGAACCGGTGTATGTTTGAACAGTTCAGCTACGAACTCTTTTGCTTTGGTCTCATCATTATTGTTCTTTTGCAGAGCATACCCCCACGCCGCTAGATAGTTCCATCTTGCTCCGCCAGATGTTTGGGGATTTGGTGTAATCACCTGTGTATCGCCCTTGATTAGATCATCCCAATCTTTGATCCCTTTGGGATTGCCTTTACGCACAAGAAATACAATGGTGGATGTATAAGGAGCACTGTTATGTTCGAACTTCTCCTGCCAGCCTTCTTCAATAAGGCCTTTTTCTTCAATTGCACTGATATCGTATCCGAGGGCAAGGGTAACTACATCGGCATCCAATCCATCAATAACAGAACGGCTCTGCTTTCCTGATCCTCCGTGGGATTGTTTAATCGTCACTTTCTGCCCTTTCTCCTGCTCATAATAAGCGGCAAAAGCTTTGTTATACTGATCATACAGTTCACGTGTAGGGTCATAAGACACGTTTAACAATTCAATGGTCCCTGATTTATTCCCTGCACTTCCGCCGCCTGCGGATTGTGTATTATCTGTGCCGCATGCTGCCAGCGAAGCCGTTAACAATAATGCCATACTGATTGTAAGACCTTTGCGGATCCCCTTTTTCATCTACAATCTCCCCTTCGCCTCAGCTATTAAGTATGAGATATAAAAAATGGAGGAACTAAGGCCTATAGATCAAGGTCAAACCGTCTTGGAATGTACGTGTCTGCCGGATCTATACTGCCTTACGTCCCTCGTCCGTGTGGTAGGTTTTGCATTAACATTTATTCCTACCTGTTTAGTATGTTATGTACATTGTAATGAGGCTGAACGCGGCTGTCAAACATTTTTTAACAGTTATAGTTTCTATATGTTAAACAATCTCTGTTGACATATAATCACACATCCCGCTGATATAAGGCCTTACACAGCTCATGACAAAAAGAAGACCGCACGTATGCGGTCTTCTGAACGAATGCAGATATGATTCACTTCTTCATGATAACAAGATCTGAGCTGCCGGCCTTATGGCGCTGCCGTCAATCGTATATTTGGTGTTGGAGGAGTATTCATCCCTGTGCCGAGATAAAAACTAGTATGTGGCGGCTGATTGTAGGCCACATTTTGCCATGCAATGCCAAGACGATATACAGGATCATGCATCAGCGTATAAATCCTGGTTTCTGTTAGAGCAGTGGTTGTATAGATTCGGAGTGCAGAACTGTCCGTTGTCCGCCACACGGCTTCTTCCCGCCAATCTCCGAGTAGATCTGCTTGCAGTGCTGGTGTAGCTTTCGTGCTATTATTACTGGCCGCACCAGATGCAGTAAGCAGATTTGTTACTGTAGAAGTATCGTAATTCCACTTATCGATCCGGTTATTATCTAACAATTCACGGCTGAGATCACCATCCCACCAGATCCCAAAATTCGTGGAAGGCAGTTTGCTGCTGATCAGCTGTCCTTTTGCAGTGTACATGGATCCTGCAGCCCATACCTCTGCCCCTTTATATCTTGGATCGATATCTGCAGCCATTCCTCGTCCGATATCAGCACTTGTCGGGATTCCCCAGATTAACGCGCCTGTTCTCGCATCACGAAATTCAATCCCGGCTGTAGCAGAAGGAGTTTCATGCACCTGGAATACTTCCATTCCAGCACGATCTGGATCGAGGTCGCTAAAATGCATGGCATCGCCATGTCCAAGCTTCGTCGTATAGAGTCCCGTACCATTATCATCCACGGCCATTGCACCATAGATAATCTCGTCTTTTCCATCATTATCGACGTCTCCTACACTGAGACTGTGATTTCCTTGCCCTGCATACGCACTGTTGCCCGAAGTATTCGTATCAAAAGTCCAGCGTTTCGTTAATTGTCCATTCCGATAATCATAGGCAACCAGGACAGAACGGGTATAGTACCCGCGAGCCATAACAAGACTCGGTCTCTCCCCGTCAAGATAGGCAATTCCCGCCAAGAAGCGATCAACCCGGTTTCCATAGTTATCTCCCCAGCTGCTTACTGTACCTCGAGGAGGATCATAGTTTACTGTTGTTAGGACCTTTCCCGTCAGTCCATTAAAGATCGTTAGGTACTCAGGCCCGGTCAAAATGTACCCGCTGCTATTACGATAATCTTTCGTTCCATCCCCAATCACAGCACCGGTACAATCTTTACTGCCGTCCGCTGTTTTCATGGCAACCTCTGCTTTTCCATCCCCGTCCAAATCGTATACCATGAACTGAGTGTAATGCGCACCTGCCCGAATATTTTTGCCAAGTCCAATCCGCCATAAGCGGGTTCCATCCAGCTTATAAGCATCGATAAACACTTCTCCTGTGTAGCCGCTTTGGGAATTATCTTTCGAGTTGGAAGGGTCCCACTTCACAATAAGCTCATATTTACCGTCCCCATCCAGATCCCCTGCACTGGCATCGTTTGCGCTATACGTATAATTTACGCCGTCCGGTGTTGTTCCGGCAGAAGGTTTACTCAGCGGAACCGATAAATAATTCGACCCCCATACGTTTACGGCAGAAGAAGCAGCTTGCTCCGCTCCATTAACGATAGCCCTCACTGTATACTTTGAACTGGTTGTACCTGCCGAATCCTGAAGATTTGTACTGTTCATAATCGGTGTTGCATTCACCTTCACACCATCTCGGTAAACATTAAACGTTACGCCAGCTCCTTCTGTGCCAAGTAACCGCCAGCTGACAAATACCCCCGTATCTGTCTTTACAGCAACTACACCTCGGTCCAGGTATTCCATCTGTCTTGGATTTGCGGCATGAGCTTGTCCAGAAAAGCCACCTGCTGAATAACATAAGGCTGCTGCTAAAATGCAAATCCCTAAATTCCGTACACCTTTTCTCATTTTCCTGTTCACTACGTATCCCTCCAAGGCTTATTAGGATGGTGGTAAAACTATCAATGAATGTAAGCGCTTTATATTGTGGTCATATTATATTCTAATTTAATTATTCCTTATATAGGTCTCACTCCTTAATTTAATGACACTTTCTGCTGTGAGATGAAAATACGGAAAGTAAAATATCGCTAGTAAGAATGGGTCATTTGTCTGGATGAATGCTCATACATCAGCGGCACTTCCTGAATACAGCTATAAGAGGTAGTGCTTGGAGGCAGTGTATGAATACAGTGAGGGGGACGAAGAAAGAAGGTTTATTTATGAGAATTGATCTAGGTTGCGGCAATCAAAAATTGCCTGGATGTATAGGTATTGACCGTTTTCCTTACGATGCAGTGGATATCATCCATGATATGAACGAGCCTCTGCCGTTCGAAGACAATTCCGTCAGCTACATCATGGCTTCCCATAGTTTGCAGTATGTTCATCATTTGCAGCCTGTTCTTGAAGAGATCTATCGTGTATGTAAACATGGTGCGATTGTATGTATTATAGCGCCTTATGCGCATGTAACGGCACACATGGCAAACCCTCATTTCAAACAATTTTTCAACGAGTATTCCCCTCGTTACTGGACGCAGGACCCTCATTATTATGTAGATCAGGAAGAGTATCTCTTTCGTCAACATACATCTTGGTCCCTTTCCGAAGCGGAGCAGGAGATCAGGATGGACTTTCGGCTCTTACACCTGGAGTTTTTTTATTTCCCCCTCTATAGCGCGTACGATCCTCTGGAGCTCAGTCTGTTAAGACAAAGCCAGCTTAATGTGGCCTACCAAATCATGTACCAGCTTGTTGTTATTAAAGAAGAGATCTCTCCCGAAGAGCTTACCTATCTAAAACAAAGAAGTTGGGAGGAGCCGGAGTATGTGAGCGAGCAGCGTTTATCTTTTCAGAATGAGCGTGAGATTGAAAAAATCTATTATACCGAGCATCTCGCCATGCTCGGCTCTCAGGTTGCGGAATCTTCTCATACGGAAGCCAAACCAACTATTCCGGTGGAACCGCCTTCCCCCTCCTCATCTAAGCCGGATTCTATAAGCGTGCCAAACGCAAGAAAGCCTGCTAGAAAGCCAAAAAGAATATCAAAAAATAAAGCTGTCCCCCTCCTTCGTTCCAAAAAGAACCCCATAAAAAAGAGAAAGCTAAACCCGAAAAAGAAACCCGGAAGTTCTCGATAATCGAGGCTTCCGGGTTTTCTATTTTATCAACATCCGAATGAAATCTTCTTCTATTCTTCCCCTTCCGGATAGACAAGTACATTAACAATGACCGTATAAATACCTTCCTGGGCATCCGTTACGATAAATGTGAATTGATCTGGGCCTGTAAAGTCAGGATCAGGGAAATAGATATACGTTCCATTTGCATTGAGTACAAGTCTTCCATTGTTCGGGTTATCTATGATCTGTGCTGTAACAATAAGACCGAGACCAATTGTATTTAAATTTCCTGAAAGCGGTCGGTTTTCTTCCGTACGAAGCTGAAGGGTTATGGTGCTGCTTCCCTTTGTCACTCTTACTGAAACAAGGAACAAAGTGATTTTACCTGCCAGATCCGTAAATTGTATCGTAAATTCATCAATTCCGGTAAATCCGGCATCCGGTGTATAAACAAACGTGCCATCCGGTCGTAATTCTACTCTTCCCCGTGAAGGGCCGCTCCGCAAAATATAATTCCCCTGACCCGCTGGCAGTGCGTCTCTTACAGGGGTTCCTACTGTCGTAGTAAGCTGAATACTCACGGAGTTTGGATTGCCTGAAGGATATACAACAACACTGACGATGGACAGAGCACTGAGTCCCAAGCTGTCACTGACCCTTACACTGAACGTATCCGTTCCCGTAAAACCTGCGTTTGGAATATAAGTAAAGCTTCCATCTGGATTTAGCTCTACTGATCCTGAATTCGGGAGACCTGCAAGCTGATAAATCAGCGGAAGCCCTGCCGGATCACTCGCAAGGATGGTCCCAGATACAGGCTGATCTTGCACTGTTCCAATGCCGATATCGGTTGTAATCGGTCCATTCACCGGTCCGGAAGCACTTACTTCTACGGTAACAGGAATCGATACCGATTCTCCTGCACTGTTTATAGCAATGATTGTAAAGCGATCTGTACCTGTAAAATCAGGACTTGGCGTATACGTAAAGGTACCGTCTGGATTTACAATCACCGTACCGAACTCAGGAGAAGTTTCTAAAGAATAGACAAATGCAAGACCATTTGGATCAATCGCGATCGCAGCTCCATTCACCGCCTGCCCTTGAACCGTAGCTATCCTTACCGGATTAGCAAATGGGATATCATCTTCTACCGTTACTGTCACGGTAGAAATTGCATTTTGACCGTATAGGTCGGTAACAATGACACTAAATTGATCTATTCCGATAAATCCTGGATTTGGGGTATACGTAAAAGTACCGTCAGGATTTATATCGACTGTCCCGTTTGCCGGCAATAACGTATAGAGCGTAAAGATTAGAACTCCATCTGGGGCGCTCGCTGTTACTATTCCGTCTACTGGAGTATTGATAAGGGTAGAAAGTGAGACATCTGGTGCACTCGGTGTGCCGGTAATGACCTGAATGGTCACAATGATATTGGAGGATGCACCGTTCGCATCTGTAGCAATAACTGTAAACCGATCGGTACCTACAAATGTTGGACCAGGTGTATATGTGAAACTTCCATCTGGATTCACCGTAACCAAACCTTGTTCAGGCGGTATGCTCAAAGTAAAAGTAACTACCGAGCCTTCAGGGTCCACTGCAGTTAACACAGCACTGATTGGATTTCCTGCAAACGTCGTAAAGGTAACATCATTTACGATTGGTGGAAGAACAGGAATATTGATGGTCACCGTGGAAACCGCAGTTCCTCCATTTCCATCACTCACCCATACCGTAAAAGAATCCGTGCCTGCAAAGCCAGCGTTCGGAGTATACGTAAAACTTCCATCTGGATTCAGCTGGGTCGTTCCACTCGTCGGAGAAGAACCCAGGAGATAGATGAGCGGATCTCCATCGGGATCGGAAGCAATAATCTGTCCACTAACCTGCGTATTTGGACTTGTTGAAATCACCTGATCCTCTGTAACCGGAGGCCGGCCCGTCACTTGAACAGTAACTGGAGCTATCGCTGTTCCTCCGTTGCCATCACTAACTAAAATGGTGAACGAGTCACTGCCTACAAATCCGGTATTTGGTGTATACGTAAACGTACCATCTGGATTTACGATTGCTGTCCCACTTGCCGGAGGAGAATTGATCGTAAAGGTAAGCGGATCTCCATCGGGATCGGCTGCAGATATAGCTCCAGATACGGCAATATTCTCAGTCGTCGATACATTAGCACCTGTAGCAGTCGGCGAAAGATTGACTATCGTTAGCGTTATTGTACCTACACCTATCCCCCCTGCAGAGTTAGCACTCTGTACGGTGAAGCTATCAAGTCCCCTGTATCCGGGATTCGGAGTGTAGGTGAATGTACCATCTGGATTTACTACTACCGTTCCGTTAACAGGTGGAGATTGTAGAGAATAAGTGAGCGGCAGCCCATTTGGATCAACAGCAACGATTTGACCCGATATCGGTACATTTACTCCGGTCTCAAGGTTCTGACTTTGAACTGCAGGAGGACTCGCATTCACGTTTACTGTAACTGCGGCTACTGCAACTCCTCCTCTTCCGTCGCTGACCGTTACAGTGAAGAAGTCGGTGCCATAGAACCCACCCGCAGGTGTGTACGTGAACGTTCCATCCGGGTTCAAGATCAGTGTTCCATTAGCAGGTAGTGACTGTACCGTATAGGTGAGCGGATCTCCATCGGGATCGGTTGCAATAACTGCTCCTGTTACCGGTATTGGCTGCACTGTGGATACAGTTGAATTTTGGGTGAGCGGCGGCTGATTAACCACTTGAACATTGACCGTTGATACCGCCGTTCCTCCTTTTCCATCACTCACGAGAATGGTAAACGCATCAGGACCTACATAACCTTGATTTGGTGTATAGGTGAAAGTTCCATCTGGATTCACTGCTGCGGTACCATTTACCGGCGGTAATAAAAGACTAAACGTAAGCAGATCACCTTCCGGATCGGTTGCTGTCACTTGCCCTGATACCGATAAATTAATAGACGTCGAAATACTTACATCGGACGTTACCGGCGAGAGATCGGTTACGTTAACAGTAGCCGTCGCTATTGCTGTTCCACCTAGGCCATCACTAATGAGTACAGTGAAACTATCGGGACCTACATAACCTTGATTCGGTGTATAAGTGAACGTTCCATCTGGATTTACGGTGACAGCCCCGTTTGCCGGAGGTGTGAGTAAACTAAATGTAAGTGAGTCACTCTCTGGGTCTATTGCCGTCACAGCTCCAGCTACTGGTGTATTTTGAGTAGTAGACACATTCGTTCCTACAGCTATAGGCGGGCTGTTCGTGACATCAATCTGGACGGTTGCTATCGCCGTTCCGCCTTTTCCGTCATCGACTAACACGGTGAAACTGTCTCTTCCTGCATAGCCTGCATTCGGTGTATAGGTAAAAGTACCGTCTGGATTCACCACTGCTGTGCCAAACACAGGAGCAGCATTCAGTGAATAGGTAAGCGGGTCCCCATCCGGATCGGTTGCCGTCACAGCACTAGATACAGGGACTCCGTTCGGTGTAGCAAGGAGTAAATCCTCAGCTACAGGAGGCTGATTAATAATGTTAACTGTGACTACAGAGGTTGCCGTGCCTCCTCTTCCGTCACTAACCAGTACAGAGAAAATGTCCGTCCCGACGACACCTGGATTCGGCGTATACGTAAAGGTTCCATCCGGATTTACCAACGCTGTACCCAGTGTTGGTGCAATAGCTAGTGAGTACGTTAACAGGTTTCCATCCGGGTCCGTAGCTATAATTTGACCACCAACCGGGGGATTCTGTACGGTGTCAAAAGAATAATCTGGTACCACCGGAGGCTGGTTATCTACGTTAATGGTTACGACCGAAGTAACGAAAACCCCGCTTGTATTCGTAACAAGCACAGAGAAAGTGTCCGTGCCAGCAAACCCCGGGTTTGGGGTATACGTAAAGGTTCCATCCGCCGAATTCAAAGCGACAGAGCCATTCGCAGGTCCAGCTGATACAGTATAGGTCAGAGTCTCGCCTTGCGGATCGGTAGCTATCACCTGGCCGGATACCGGAATGTTTGTGTTCGTATTCAGCGTTACATCCGATGTAACAGGCGCAGCAACCGGAACACCCACTTGCACGTTAGAGGTAGCCGTCCCTCCTTTTCCATCACTCACCAATACAGAGAAGTTATCGATTCCGAAAAAGTTGAAATTGGGTGTATACGTAAAGGTTCCATCCGGGTTCAGTACAACAACTCCATTACTAGGTGGCACAGATAATGTATACGTAAGTGGGTCTCCATCGGGATCGGTTGCCGGAATTTGACCCGCTACCGGTGTGTTGACGTTCGTCGTTATAGCCAAATCCTGTGCTATAGGCGCTTGATCCGCTACTCTGACAATAGCCGTTCCCACTGCCGTTCCACCCTTTCCATCACTAACAAGAACAGTAAAGGAATCGGTGCCTACAAACCCGGTAGCTGGGGTATACGTAAACGTACCGTCTGGGTTTACGACTGCCGTACCATTTACCGGAAGAGATGACAGCTGATAAGTAAGAGCATCACCGTCTGGATCCGTCGCAATAATCTGTCCAGATAAAGCTGTATTTTGGACCGTAGTGAAATTTTGTGTTTGTGCTATAGGAGGCTGGTTAACCACGTTAATGGTCACTGTTGCAATCGCAGTTCCTCCAAATCCATCAGACACCAGTACAGTAAAAGAATCAGGTCCTGTAAAACCGGTATTCGGTGTATAGGTGAAACTTCCATCTGGATTAACAACTGCCGTACCGCTTAAAGGAGGAGACTGCAAAGTATACGTTAACGGGTCCCCATTGGGATCCGTGGCGATCACCTGGCCTGTAGCCATCATATTTTGGATCGTCGAAAGAGAAACATCGCTCGTGGATGGCGGCTGATTCAGCACATTAATGGTCACATTACCTATCGCTTTGCCTCCAATCCCATCTGATACAAGGTACGTGAAAGCATCCGTTCCCGAGAAATTTGCACCTGGTGTATACGTAAAGGTTCCATCTGCATTAACCACTGCCGTTCCGTTAGTCGGTGCTGAATTCAAACTGTACGTTAACGGATCGCCGTTCGGGTCGGTTGCTACAACCTGACCTGATGCCGGTGTATTCCCCGCAGTTGTTAGGGTCAAATTTTGTGGAATAGGTGGTTGGTTGGTTATCTGGATCGTTACAACAGAGATTGCCGTGCCTCCGTTTCCATCACTGACGACCACATTAAATGCGTCCGTACCAACGAATCCGGGATTCGGTGTATACGTAAACGTACCATCCGGATTTACGACTGCAGTTCCGCTAGCCGGAGCCCCCGTCAAAGCAAATGTAAGTGGGTCACTATTCGGATCGGTAGCGGTTACTTGACCTGATACGGGAATATTCTCTCCTGTTGCGAGATTAAGATTATTTGTTACAGGCGGTAAATTAACAACCTCAATCGTTACAGTAGATACCGCTGTGCCCCCGCTAATATCCGTTACAAGCACGGTAAAAGAATCGGTGCCTATGAAACTAGGATTCGGAATATACGTAAAGGTTCCATCCGGATTGACTTGTGATGTACCGTTCACAGGAGAAGTGTTTTGTGTAAAGGTGAGTGGATCTCCATCGGGATCACTGGCCGTAACCTGACCTGACGCAGCCACATTCGCAGGTGTCGTCAGATTCACATTCTGCGCAATCGGCGGACGATTGAGTATGTGGATCGTTACAGCCCCTATCGCTGTTCCCCCATTCGGATCGGCAGCGAGGAAAGTGAAAGAATCATTCCCTATATAGTCTGTGTTCGGTATATATTCAAAAGTTCCGTCTGGATTTATGGTAACCGTACCATTTGCCGGGGCCGAGTTCAGACTATAAATTAGTCCATCACCATTCGGATCCGTAGCGGTTACTTGACCGCTCAGCGGCGTATTCTTACTTGTGGTCACATCGAGGTTATTTGCGATTGGCGGCTGATTTAATACGGTCACTACCACCGTAGATACAGCAGTCCCTCCGAATCCATCACTTACAAGTACCGTGAATGAATCGTTTCCTGCAAACCCAGGATTAGGGGTATACGTATAGGTGCCATCTGTATTTATTAGGGCGGTTCCACTCGTAGGAACGGAATTGAGAGTGAACGACAACGGATCGCCATCAGGGTCGCTGCCCGTAACTTGGCCGGAAACAGCTGTGTTTCCGTTGGTTACCACGGCATAATTTTGTGTAGTTGGCGGCTGATTGCCGATGGATACGATGTTTCCATTGGATCGAGAGGTACCTTGGAAGATAGGACCGCCAGGTAAACTTTGAAAGTTATAGGAGATTTCAGCTACATTCGATTGTACTGATCCAGCAGGCCTTGACACAATTTGTACAGAGTATACGATTGTACGCGTCTGCCCTGGATTCACTGTCCCAAGAGCAACACCTGCCACGGGATCTGCACCCGGTTGGTTTACTCCATTCACAAAGAGAGAACCCGGTACAAAACTTCCTGACGAAGGGAAATTATCTTTAAGTAAGACGAGTGAAGCAGCAGCCGTACCCGTATTGCTAACGGTTAATGTGTACTGAATAGAGTTTCCTACAAGGGTAGATGAGGTATTTGAGCTTTTCGTAAACACAAAAAATGGAGCATTCACATCCACCTGTAGTCCAAGTGAATTCACCAGGTAAGCATCCCCTTGGGAAGTAGCCTGAATCACAGCCGTCGTTTGTGAGTTAGTTAGTGAGGAAGATACATTCACATTCGTAATATCCCAGCCTTGTCTTGCCCCAATCGTAGCCCCTCCCGGAGGACTGTTAAGTGTTCCAAACGTTCCCCTAGTATCAAGCAAACCTTGATCATTATTAATCTGTGAGCAGAAAAAATTATCCACCGGGTTGTTAGGACCGGATATGGGAGCCAGCGTAGCTATGGTAGGTCCAAATCTAAGTTGATCTCCTACGAGCTGTGGATCTCCTTCACTTGCACTGACCAACAGGCGGCCGTTCACCGTTCCAGTTACTGGAGTAGCAAATCCGCCAATCGACGTCGTGGTGCTTCCTAAAGCCTGGTTTACGATCTCGGCTCCTACATAAAAACTAATATTTCGGGAGGGTAAAAAAGGGCTTGAATAGACAACAGCCAGTGTCCAGCCAGCAAAATTATCATTATTATTTGACGCCGTTACCGTAGCCGGTACTGTACCCGCTGCGTATGTACCTGCCCCTCCTTCCTGCACAAGCGCAGTAACAATGGCTGAATTCACATAGTTGCTACGGATCGGCGCGGTATTTTGTGCGGTTGCCGGGTCAGGAGATACGGCGGTTGTACCAATAGGTGTCGAAAAGGATATAGGATTCCCTATAGCACCAAGCACGCTTCCTCCCCCCGCATCGTAGGAACCTGACCAGATTAATTCAGCATACAGCACAGATGCACCGCTCGGAATGTCAAAAACCGCTCTCGAACCATTCAGTGTATAATTCAGTGTCGTGCCTAATGGAAAGTTTCCAGCTCTAAGTGTCGTATTTAATGTACTAAACGCTCCGATGGAGCCTGTCGTTCCCTGATTATTCTGGTTTGCTACTTTATTAAGCCCGAGTGTATTCCCGGTAAAAGTAATCGTTCCATTCGTTGTGACGTTATATCTTAAGATGTAGGGCATCGCCGGCACACACCTCCGCTAGGATACATACTTGTAGGTCAATATATCGTGCGAATGTTCGTCCTATTCATAAATCCGTAAAATCACATAAAAAAACATAAACTTCACCCCGAGGCAAAGTTTATGTTTTTCGTAGGACTGCTCTTTTATTTTAATGGCTCAATACAAACGGGTGACTGCAGTTCTAATTCAAATCCTGTTTTCGAGAGCCTGCCTGTATCGCGATCTATGCGGAAAGAAACAAGATTATTCGTTCCCTGATTGGCAGCAATCAGCAGCCCACCTGCAAGGAGATTGAAATTACGCGGGGTTTTTCCTCCTGTAGATACTTGTTCTATGGCTGTAAGTTCTCCCGTTCCCTCATTAATATGGAAAAGAGAAATCGTATCATCCCCCCGGTTTGAGGCATATAAGAATCGACCGCAAGGAGATACACGAATATCTGCCCCTGTATTCTCATCTTGCGCCATTTCTCCTCGTGTCGTGATATGATGCGTAATTTGGAATTCCCCGCGATTTTTGTTATAGGTCATGGCTGTAACCGTACTATTCAGCTCATTCACAACATAAGCGAATTTCTCAGACGGATGAATGACAAGATGTCTAGGCCCTGATCCGGCAGGTAATTTTAATTCATAATGGGTCGAAAGCTTGCCATCCTCGTTACGGTAGACAAGTAGCTGGTCTAACCCAAGATCACAGACAAAAACAAAATTCCCATCGGCACTTGGCAGAATAGAGTGAGCATGCGGTCCCTCTTGGCGGTCTTTACGGAACCCTTCCCCTACATGCTGGATCTTCGCACTCATTTCTACCGGAAGACCCGAGTCATCTAATCTAAACACATTCACACTTCCGCTCGAATAGTTAGCAACAAAAACATAACGACCTTCTGCATCAACAGACACATAACATGGGTCTGCACCTTCCGTTGATTTCCGGTCTAAGAGATGAAGTTGTTTGGTAGAGGCATCGACTTGGTAGGTAAACAGTTCCCCTTCTCCTTTTTCACTTACTGCGTACAGTTTCTCACCACTTGGATGCAGTGCTACAAAAGAAGGTTGACCAATGCCATCCATCTGATTCATTACACGCATTTGACCAGTTTCTTTATTGGCGGCGATAAGAAAAATACTCGGTTCTTCTGCTGTCGAATACGTTCCTGTATAAAATAATACTTCATCGGCTCTTTGCACTAGTTCGTTCATCATCGATCGCTCCTCTTAATAAAGCTAGTCTAGTTACTTTTCTATTAACCATATAAGAGTTGCTTTCCTCTAATTTTTGTCAATTTCTCAAAAAGTTCATAAGATGCATACTTGCTCTGAAATGCATTTCATAACGTAACCTACTTGTGTACATGCTAGATAACAACAAAAAAAGGTAAACCTATATAAGGAGGAATCACTCTATGATTCATGAGAAACTAAATCCTTTTCCAGAGCATTTTCTATGGGGTTCAGCTTCAGCCGCTTACCAGATTGAAGGCGCTTGGAACGAGGACGGTAAAGGACCTTCCGTATGGGATATTTATACCGAGATTCCTGGAAAAACATATAAAGGAACGAGTGGAAAAATAGCAGTTGACCACTATCATCGCTATAAGGAAGACGTCGCGCTCATGGCAGAAATGGGACTGGGGGCATATCGTTTCTCGGTCAGCTGGCCACGGATTTATCCGGAAGGAACAGGGAAAGTAAATGAAGCAGGTCTTCAGTTTTACGATAATCTGATTAACGAACTAATTGCTAACAACATAGAACCTGTTCTTACGCTGTATCACTGGGATGTACCGCAAGCACTTCAAGATAAATACGGTGCATGGGAGTCCCGAGAGATCATTGAGGACTTTAACGAATACTGCATTACTCTATTTAAACGATTTGGAGATCGGGTGAAATACTGGGTATCCTTAAACGAACAGAATCACAATACCAACCTTGCCTTTATGCAGGCTTTGCATCCGCCGGGCGTGAGGGATCGCAAACGTTTCTATGAAGCGAATCATATTATGTTTCTTGCCAATGCGAAGGTCATTGATTCGTTCCGCAAATATGTACCTGATGGTAAAATTGGGCCGAGTTTTGCCTATACACCTTCCTACCCGGCAACCAGTTCACCCAAAGACATGCTCGCTTTTGAGAATGCAGAAGAATTTACGAGTTACTGGTGGCTGGATGTTTACTGCAGAGGAACGTATCCAAGCATTCCATATCGCCATCTTAAAAGCATCGGACTCGCTCCAACGCTTGAAGAGGGAGATGAAGAGTTACTGCTGAAAGGCAAACCCGATTTCGTTGGCGTGAACTATTACCAGACCATCACGTATGAGCATAACCCGCTGGACGGTGTATCTTTCGGGAAAATGAACAACACTGGCAAAAAAGGAAGCAATGAAGCAACAGGTATCCCTGGCCTGTATAAAACAGCAGATAATCCTCATGTAGAAAAATCGAATTGGGACTGGGCGATTGATCCCATTGGTCTTCGAATCGGTATGCGCCGGATCACCAGTCGTTATAACCTGCCTATTTTTATTACAGAAAATGGTCTTGGCGAGTTTGATAAACTAGAAGAAGACGGTCAGATTCACGATGCATACCGGATTGCTTACTTAGAATCTCATATTCGTCAGTGTAAAGAAGCGATGATGGATGGTGTCGAGCTCATTGGGTATTGCAGCTGGTCCTTCACCGATCTGTTGAGCTGGCTGAACGGATATCAGAAGCGGTACGGTTTTGTATATGTCAATCAGGATGAAGAAGAAGATAAAGACCTGCGCCGCATCAAAAAAGACAGCTTCTACTGGTACCAAGATGTCATTAAAACGAATGGTGAAAATATCTAAGATTCAGGTTCACCTGTTCTTTTCAAAGTCCATTTACAGCCCCTCTCATAGGGGCTTTTTTGGTTTCTTCCTTTTCATGATTATAATGATTATAGAAGAATTCTTTGTTGTGTAAAATACTGGATTATTGAAGCGAGGGTCCTATGGCCAATATTAAAGACATTGCCATGCTGGCAGGTGTGTCTGTATCTACTGTCTCTCGTGTACTTAGCGGACATCCCTATGTGAGTGAAGAGAAACGCAGGAGAGTTCAGCAAGTAATAGATCAGCAAGGATACACACCAAATGCCAATGCGGTACATTTAATCAAAGGACAGACGAAAACAATTGGGGTTATTGTGCCAAGCAGCCATTCTTACTTTCATGCTATCCTGTCCGGAATTATGGACGAAGCCTCCGAAGCCGGGTATGGTACGCTGTTATATCAAAGCAGATATGATCGAAACGAGGAAGAACAAGCACTTCATCTGCTTCGCACCAAACAGATCGATGGACTCATTCTCTGCTCTAGATCCCTTTCTGTAGAAGAAATTGCAAGCTACGGGACATATGGTCCGATCGTGACCTGTGAATATATAGAAGATGAGCGGATCTCTTCTGTATATACGGATCATTATGATGCTTTTATTGCAGGTATGAAACACTTAACCGAACATGGGCACATAGATATCGGATACTGTATCGGCCGCGCACATAGTACAAGCAGTCAGCTGCGGTATATGGCGTATACTTCTGTGCTTGCGGAACTCGGAGTACCTCTAAACCCGGAGTGGATTTTTGATGATAGTACGGAAATGAAAGATGGGATTCGTATTGTGGAGAGAATGATGAATATGAAAAAAAGACCCACTGCTCTCCTCATAACAGGCGATGAGGTGGCAGCAGGCGTTATTCTTCAAGCACAGGCAGCAGGACTTCGAATTCCCGAAGATCTGGCGATTGTGGGCTTTGATAACCTTCTGATCTCAGAAGCTCTGAAACTGACAACCATTGATCAACACTTGAAGCGTATTGGTCAGGAAGCTTTTCACGCATTCCATGAGATGAGAAAAGCAGGGCAGACGGCGACGGGCGGAACAATGAAACGTTCGATCCCATTTGAACTTGTTAAGCGATCAAGCGTATAACGAAAAGACCTATTCTTCATGTTTTTCGTTGTACTTCAGCCGGTCCCTTGCTGCTGGATGATGATCAGCTGAAAATAAGTTTCCCACTTTACCAAGTCCAGTGGATGGCATATTAACGTACACATTTTCATATTGTCCCGGCTCGATGAGATAGCTCTCATGGTAAACACCTACCGCATCTGTTTTACGAGAGAGCTGGTTAAATTCACGCCAGGCTTTTAGATGTATGCCCCCCTCTCTAGCATATCGCTCCATATCCTCGAACGAGCGCCAGTACTGGATAACGGTAGCACCACGAGTTGTAAACATGAACTCAGCAGATAAGAATCCCCATTCCTTGTTCGTATACAGCTCGCGGATCATCCGGCCCATAGCGGTGAATACAGGCAGCCAAGAAGGTATCGCCCACAGTTTATTCACCCGCATGCCAATGATAAGAATGGCATATCCTTGCTCCATTTTCGCTGTGTAGCGCCCTCGATTTATTTTTGCCATCTTCCAATCACTCCTTCATGTTAACTGTAGATTCAATGAGGGGGATACTGATTCGGGTTCCGGTTTGGCTATCATTGGCGGAAGCTGAGTTAAATTCTAAATGAAAAGTTAATGGCTGCACATGGCTAAAATCATTCAGTCTTAAAGAAGCAGGCCAGCCTTTTTCACTATATTTATAATCCTGAACAAAGAAGGTATTACCTGCTGCATCTTCATATCGGTTCGAAATACTAAAATTAGTTCCTTTCCATATCGGAAAATGGACTGTGAAATAACCATCTTCGATCGTGCTTTGATCAATAGATAATTCGGTAGTAACATCTGCTGAATCTTTAGGTGAGGAAATGATCTTGCCGTTGTCTGTATTAACCACTAGAACAGGATCAAGATTCACTAAGGTATCTTCCATGCTAATCTGCAGATGATCAAATTCTTCATAATAAATGGATGGAAAAAGAAGATAATCGACTCCCATTTCAAAAGTTCCATATCCACGGCGGTTATCGTCAGTCCCTGTTTCTAGAACAATGCTATCTATACTGTCGATACTATACCTATTCTCAGGATCTGGTTTCAATCTCACTTGGGTATATTCCGTTGTCATAATCAGCTCAGTTAATTCAAAAGATTGTCCCTCCACAGTAAAGTTATCGTGCAGTATCACATGTTTTGCTTCCTCTTCCGGCAGCTTAGGATAAGGCGTAGAGAGACTATAGTTACGGTTACGTTGATCCTCCTGAGTTTCAACTACGAACTTCATTATTGCCCCTTCCGTAGACTTCAGCAGGGAGCTATCATTTTTGGTAAATAACATCATCCCTTTCAAGGATGAATCACTCTCACTTGTAAAGTTTCTAGTTCCTTGAAGATTCCCAATTAAGTCTGTTTCACTTGCATCCCTGATTTCCCCTGTGATGTAAGGAATGTGTTGCAGTTCCCCCTTCTCAAGGGTGTACCAAAATAATTTCTCTCTCCCAAAGTTCATGGCTGCATCCAATATGAGACGCACACCGTTATCCGCCTCCATCACCTGACCCAGCTCTACATAATCACCGTCATCTATTTTTTCCTTGATAAGATTATCCTCCTCACCTGTCTCCATCATAAAACTCAGGTCAGGTACAACAAGCGTTCCTTCCCGATTCAATGCCTCATGGATTTTTTCTGGAGTCCATGGATGGAGAACAAGGAGTGTGACGGCAAGAATTGCAATGATCCCACTAATAGACCACCCTGCTTTATTCCTTGTACGCCCCGGTGGCTTCTTGCCTTTTCTTGCATCCTGCAAACCTTGCTGCACAGCAGATTCCCACTTCTTTTCAGCTAGGTTTAACCGCAGTGTTTCTCTCTCTTCTTCAAAATGCTTCCACAGCAAGGATGAAAGTATATCCTCGCTGTTTTCTCCAATCTCCTTTGCAAGGATCGTCATTGCTTGCTGCAAGTAACGAGTCACGAGCTTTTCTGTCTTCCCTATGTATGTTGCCATTTCAGAGCTGTCTTTCTCTGCAAGATAGGTCAGCAGGAACACTTGTCTTACGGAAGCTGGCATGCGATTAATTGCCTGCTCTATTTGCTTCGTCTGCTGGCTTATCATCTGTTTCACTGGAAGAGATTCGCTTGGATTCTCATCTGCATCTTTTGGTTCCATAAAAATTTCCCCCATAGAAGTTCCCTCCACTGAGGTTGCTTCTATAGAAGACAAATTCTGCCGACTCTTGCCTTGCCTCTTCTTGTCTTGTATTATCAGCGTCTGCATGAAAAGGAGCGGTACATCCATTTCTTGATCTTTATTTTTCCTGCATTCATACCAGACAGCAGCAATTGTATCCTGAAGTAACTGTTCTGCCCGTATATGTTCTCTCGTCAGTGCATAGCTTACTATGTATAATTCAGGAGCTCTGTGCTGTATTAACTCATCATATGCTGACTTTTCCCGGGTACCTGTTGCCGGATATTGTTGTTCGTCTGGTAATTGATGATGTGTATTCAAGGTTATATGTCATCACCTTTCCGTATTGTTCGAGGTTCATATAATGATTTATTAGCTCTCTTGCAATTTACTTCTTCACCATAGGAATGGTGAGACGATTGTGTACACTTGGATCTTCTTCCTTCTGATTCAGTTCAGATTCATTTTTCTCATAGAACCGAAAACTGAGAGGCTGGACATAAGGTACATTCGGAAGTTTATACAAAATTTCATCTTTTTTCTTAATTGATCCGCTAATTTTATAACGATTTCCCCCACCATCCATAAAATTTCCGTATATCCCATAACGATCTCTATTCTCTAGTGGATAGTGCAGGTAAAGTGTTTCCTCATTTGTTGCTGTTGAAATCCTCATATATTTTGGTAGATTCATATCACTATGCATAACTCCACCTGTGTTCGAATCTATAATAAATGACACATAATCCCCCTCTAGCTTCTTAAACCCTTCCACTTGGAGGCTAAGCTCTGTGTACTCCTCATAATAGATTGATTCAAAAATAAGATCAGAGCCATAGCTCTCCAGTAATGAATGCGATTTTCTGCTCGTACCTAAAATGCTTTTGTTTACTACATACAGACTTGGATCTACTAAGCGTCCTACAGCATCATCCGCTTCAGATTGATTCTTGGCTCCTACCGCTTCTACACGTATCCTTGTATTTTGAGTAGACATGGAAATATATTTGATATAATACTCCTGCTCTTGAATCGTAAAGTGTTCATTTACATCAATTGTTTTCATCGGCTTTTCTGGGAAAGTAGGAATATCCATCACAAACTCAGCATAACGAAATCTCTTATCATGGGCATTTGCCGTGATAGATACTTCTTTCTCCACTGCAAGTAAGTCAGTCGACGCATTGTTGGATAATGACACGGTTAGCCTGCCCTGCGTCTTATTGCCTTTGGTTATATAATGAATACCTTCCTCACCGGAATCACCCGATCCAATTTCAATTTTGTTAGAGCGATTCCTTATGAGCCCATTATCAAGCAAGGGTGCTTCTGTCCCTCCTACATTTTCAAGCGTATACCATAGAATGAAGCCGGTACTCGTATCCATAGCCCCATCTATAATGAGCCTCAATCCATTGTTTTCTGGCAACACTTGCCCAATCGGCTGATAATCCCCTTCGTTCAAACGCCTTTCTAAGCCTTGTTCCTGTTTCATTGTGCGTTTCCAGTAACTCATATCCGGTGTAACCAAGGTCCCTTCTGCATTCAGCGGCTGATGTAAATCAGCTGGGGAACGACTATCTGTAAACATATAGAGTATGGCAGCAGATACGATAATCAGCATGGCACCAATAAAAGACCATCGGTAGACCCTCCGCTTCGAGTATTGATTGAAACTTCTTTCTTTTCTTGCCTCTGTCAATCCTTGCTGAACAGCAGCTTCTACCTTTCCCGTATGTAGATTAATCTCGATCCGTTCTCGCTCTTCTTCATAATGCTTCCTCAGCAAGGATCGAAGTATATCCTCGCTGTTCTCTCCAATCTCCATTGCAAGTATCGTCATCGCTTGCTGCAAGTAACGAGTCACGAGCGTTTCTGTCTTCCCTATGTATGTTGCCATTTCAGAGCTGTCTTTCTCTGCAAGATAGGTCAGCAGGAACACTTGTCTTACGGAAGCTGGCATGCGATTAATTGCCTGCTCTATTTGCTTCGACTGCTGGCTTATCATCTGTTTCACTGGAAGAGATTCGCTTGTATTCTCATCTGCATCTCTTAGTTCCATCGAGATTGCTTCCATAGAGGACAAGTTCTGCCGACTCCTGCTTTGCCTCTTCTTGTCTAGTATTAACAGCGTCTGCATGAAAAGAAGCGGAACATCCATTTCTTGATCTTCGCTCTTCCTGCATTCATACCAAACCGCAGCAATTGTATCCTGAAGTAACTGTTCTGCCCGTATATGTTCTCTCGTAAGAGCAGAACTAATCCGATATAACTCTCCTTTTTTTCGATCTACCAGTTCTTCGTACGCCCCGAAATCTGCCTGATTCACAGCTGTCGTTAACTCTTCATCTTTATATGAATGGTATGAACTCAATATCGAATTCCTCCTTGTCTTGAATGCCATTTATTCATGCCTAGTTCACCATTCCTTCCAATCTCATTATCTCATGGTAATTATTGTATTATAAAATCTAATAAAGGAAAATATAATTAAAAAAAGCCCGGCTTCTCAGCCAGACTTTACGTGTTCTGTCTCCCTTTATTGGAGACGATTCGCACGATGCTTTTCCTTTTCTGTTAACCTCTTCTGTACTTCTTCAAGTGTGATACTATCCAGATACAGTTCTACTACCCGTTCTCCATCCTCGTAAATAGTACCCATAACTTCTTTGATATTTGAAGAAACTACACAATTCGAACTCTCGTCCCCAGAACGCCAGTGCGGGGCAAAGGAACCAAGCGCAAATAGTCGATATAAATCTCCTAACCTAACATCACAGGGATTGCTGCTAAGCATATATCCTCCGTGGGCTCCTTCTTTGGTTGTCACATATCTATGCTTACGGAGTACACTCAAAACTTTCCGTACTCTCGCTGGATGAGTTGTCACGCTTTCGGCAATATCTTCACTTTTCGCAATACGTCCTTCTCGGACTCCCAGATACAACAGACCATGCACCGCAATGGTAAACTCACTGTTCATTATCCTGCCCTCCCATAATCTTAGCGTGCTTATCTGTTTCTACCCTATTATGTTACGCAAACCTCCTAAAATCAAACCAGGATTCGCTCACAACTGGAAACACTTGTAAAAATGTTACTATAATGGTGACAGTTTCATTTGTCAAGACAGGCCACCTTGTTATATTAATGACCTGTTTACTGACCAGTGTCTTACGATGATGATTTAATCTCACTGAAGATCTGCTTCATAACCGGAACGTATATTTCCCAGTAGAATGCATTTTGATGTGTTCTCGGAATGAAAAATTTCATGACTACATCCCAGCCTATATACTGAGTAGGGTAAGGCGTGTCCACGCGGTTTGCATAATCTCCTGAAAAATAGTAAGAATAATGTGTTGTATGATTAAACCGAGTAATTGCAGGAAAATGATCTGGAATCCCCGCCGATTTTAATTTCTCTGCTCCAGACTGTGATAAGTCCATCGTATACTCTGCCATTACCTCTGCCCTTGTGCGGCGTTCTACAATATCAAACCATCCATAATAGCTTGTTTTCCCTTTCATCTGGCTCCACTCGTACCCTTTTTCCGAGAATTCAACTCCAAATGATTGAGCCTCTAGATCGCTGCTGTCTAATACCACCATGTTCTCTTCTTCATTAATAAATAATATTCCCTCTCCCTGATAGGTCCATTTTTCCCCAGTTGCGAGAGTGTACCCCTGTTTCAAAAGTGTAGATACATTCGCTAATTCTTTGTAATATCTCCCTTTCCACCCTGTCCATTTTATACCAAACATATTTTCAAGTTGTTGTCTGACTTCCTTATCTGTAGGCGCGCCAAGAATATTATATTCTCCAACAAAAGTAGCTCCTGTTGCTGTCGCATACTGTATTTTTTGGACATCTTCTGATTTCATCCCGCCATAGACTAACTTCTGTTTATACGACCGATCTGCTTGTTGTTCCTGTCTGTATATTCCATATGTATCTGCTGCATAAATCAGATCTTTCCCTTGCAGCGTAGAAGGAAGGGATTGAATATGATTAACAGCGCTTGGGTTAAATCCGTAATAGCTCTCCTCATTAACATAGGTATGACCATTACGATCCCTTATTTTTTGCTGGTTTAGGATCCAAATAAGACCTTTATGCTCGTTATAGTTCATATCCGATACTGACTTATCTATTATAGCAATATCGATTGTCCGAATCGGGTTTGCTCTCCACTGAATCCAGGGATAATTGATAAGTACTAAAATCAGCATCAATATCCCAAGGATTACGGCTGGTTTCCAGACATCAGATTCCACGTGTTCACCATCCTCTATATCTTTATCTATCATTACTTTGGCAAGCACAGTCTAAGTATAATTCGGGTGGTAAAAAATGAAAAGAAGCGTGGTTCACATCCAAATCATAAAACTACTCGGTAAGAGTGTTTTCGTGAAGATATGATATAATGAAGATAAATTTGATTTTATGTAAAAGAGAGGTCCTATACGTGGCGATAAACTCTTCATTTTTACAAATTGCAGCAACTATTGGTATGATCTTTATTGCGCTCAGTGCCATTTTTATTCGCATGAAAGCGGCAAACAGACCCATTACCAAACGGAAGATTATCATCCCTCCCCTCGGTATGAGTACAGGATTTATGATGTTTATCGTGCCACAAACGCACATTCCGTTTCTATGGGCCATTGTTGCTTTTTTGGTTGGTTGGTTTTTATTTGCATATCCGCTCATTAAAAGCACTAAATTCGAGAAAAGAGATGGACAGATCTATGTTTCTAGCTCCAAAAGCTTTATGTTCATTTTGCTAGGTTTGCTTACGGTTCGCTTACTACTTCATGAATTTATACAGAATTATATAACCGTAGTTCAGACAGGAGCCTTATTTTTTGTTTTGGCTTTTGGGATGCTGCTTCACTGGCGGCTGTATATGTTGCGGCATTACAACGAAACTTTTGGGGGCAAGGAGTCTACAACGAGTTCTTAAGTGGATAAAAAAGCTCTGGAATCGAACATCGGATGTGTTCAATTTCTAGAGCTTTTTACTTTTTGCGATTTAAAAAAGCAGCGATGGCTTCCTGATCTATCGTTCCGGGCGTTAACCGGTCTGCTTCTTCGCCATTCTCTATATAGAGAAGAGCAGGCACAGATTCAATCTTAAGCCGGTCTAACAACGTTCCTAATTTTTCTTCATCTTGCTCACGGCCTTCATCTGTATTGTAATAATACACCGTCTGACCCGTACTTTGTGAAGCCTTCTCTAACACGGGCATAAATTCACGACAAAATGGACATGTGGGACGGCCCACATATAGAAACCCCGACTCGCCATGCTCCAAAAAGGTGGACACTTCGTCGTTCGTTACCGCCGTGAGTACCTTTGACTCTTCTTCCTTATCACTTCCATTTATCACTGCTAGTAATATCAATAAAATAACGACAATTCCTGCTCCCCATAACAGAGGATTACTGAATGTGCGTTTACTTTTGCGGCTACTCATTTCGTGCAGACATCCTTTCTAACAATACTTGCACTTGCCCTCTCGCAGTGCGTCCGCTTCATCTTATGGTATGTTGCTATTATTGTCAGTGCGTAATATAACTATCCGATCTCCTATAATAAAAAAAGACACAAAGAAACAGGGCTCTCTTTATGTGGAGGATAAAAGGAGTCCTGTTTCTTACGTTATATTTGCTTACCTGCCTAGAGTATATGGGAAAAGTACGTCTCTTCTCCTCACATCTCTTTATCGGCTTATGCTTTATGCTTATTGTTCAGTCAAAATAATGGGACCATCTGCGGTAATCGCAATCGTATGCTCATATTGAGCTGACAATTCGCCATCCTGTGTACGGGCAGTCCAGCCATCACTGTCTAGCTTGCTGCGATAGGTTCCGATGTTCAGCATCGGTTCAATCGTAATTACCATGCCTTCTTTCAGACGCGGACCGCGTCCGGCAGGACCATAGTGAGGTACTTGCGGTTCTTCATGCATGTCTTGTCCGATCCCGTGCCCGATAAATTCACGTACTACAGAAAATCCTTCTGCTTCCGCATATACCTGAATGGCATTCGAGATATCTCCGATCCGGTTGCCGATTACGGCTTTTTCAATTCCTTTATATAAGGAAGTTTTTGTTACATCCAGCAGCTTCTGTGCTGATTCGGATACATTACCTACCGCATAAGACCATGCGGAATCTGCAAGCCAGCCATCAAGATTAACAACCATATCAATGGTAACGATATCCCCGTCTTTCAGCGCGTATTTCCCAGGGAAACCGTGACAGATCACGTCATTAACCGAGGCACAAGTCGCATATGGATATCCGTTATACCCTTTTTGCTCTGGTGTTGCACCATGTTTTTTCATAAAGCTCTCTGCAAATGCATCAATCTCTTGAGTTTGAATGCCTGGGCGAATGAGCCCTGCAATCTCTCTATGACAAGCGGCAAGAATCTCGCCAGCCTTCTTCATATATTGAATCTCATCTTTACTTTTTAAAATAATCATTTGTGGCTCTCCTTGTCGCTTTTATCGAATCCTCCTTTCTATTGTAACTCTAAATATCTAAAAATAAAAACCCTCAGTTACGGGAGGCCCGGTAATTTGAACTGTATCTTTCAGACGATAAGGTGAGCGAAGGGATTGTTTACGATGGGTACGCGATAATGCTTTGTTCTGCATCTGCATTTTCATCATGCCCCCTCTCATCATCACGCCTCCCTCCTGCTTTTCGGGAGCAATCCAAATAACATTCGGAGGGAATGACCCTTGGTCTTTGCCTTCTGTTTACGTCCTTGATAGCTGCGTAGATTCGTAATCAGCTGGCGATCTCGATCCTCTTCCAGTTTCTCCCTCATCCATGTTTGCTGTTCTTCCACCAGCACTTGCAGGTCATCGTTTTGTTTTCGAAGTTTTGCATGCTCCCGCTCAAGCTCCACCATACGCTCTTGGAGCATCTGCCATTCTACATTCATTTGTTCCATTTGCGCAGAAGTCACCTCTGCCGTCTGAAGAACTTGTTTCTGCTCTACAGGCGAATGCGTCTGAACCGTTGGAATCGCACTTTGTGCCAATACTGGGTTCACGATCTCTTTTGCAGCAGCTGCTTTTTCACTGCCGATCTCCATGACAATGACAGCCGCATCTTGCAATGGCAGGTTCTTCTCACGGAGAAGTGTCATTAGAGTTTTGACCCGCTCAATATCACGGTTGCCAAATAATCTTGATTTGTTTGCCGCACGTTCAAAATGGTACCCTTGCTCTTCGAGTGCCGCCGCATATTTACGAAGTGTGCTCGCTCCAATGCCCAGTTCTTTTGCAGTCTCCGTCGTTGCTCCTGTTTCGTTACCATTCAAATGCATATTCATATTCATTACCTCCCGGATTTTACAATCAATTGGTTTGTAAAAACATTCGTCATGAACCATGCCTGCGTTGGTCAACTTATGGATAAGGGCGTCTTAAGAACTGTTGTTTGCGCGAGCAACAGTCTTATCTAATGGATTAGTTAAATCAATCTCAAAATGCTGAGAACTTGATTTAAGGTAACAAGCAGTTATAAAGACGTTTCACTCACAGGTGACTCTCTATAAATCTTGTTATACTCTAAATTCGTTCTTTCCATCTTATTTCCTTTGGCGTAATTCTTCTAAGAATGAGGTATCGTAAGAAGTTTTGTCGGGTATAAAATATGACTTTTCTCCTTTATCTTTCGACAGAACCCTCCCCGTTCTTCCCATCCTTTCGCTCCCTACTGTCATTGATATGTGAGGTTACCTCCTAAATAATAGGTAATATCGTTTGATTATTGATAAATACACAAAAATTATGTTATCTTATGTAACGTTGAATAGATGCATGCATAGAATATAATGATAATGAAACAGAAAGAACTTCATGTTTATATTCTTCATGACGGTTTATAACGGGAGGGCAATGGGCGATGAGAAGCAGAACAGGAAAAGTGGCGATTGTTGGGGCAGGTCTTGTCGGTTCGAGTGCAGCATACTCAATGATTAATCAAGCCATCGCGGGTGAAATTATGCTGATCGGGCGAACCTATGAAAAAGCACTCGGTCAAGCGCTCGATCTGTCACACAGCATGGATTTTACTTATCAACGGACAAAGGTACATGCTGGAACCTATGCTGATTGCAAAGATATGGATGTCATTATTATTACGGCGGGGGCTAATCCAAAACCAGGTCAGACTCGTCTGGATATATTAGAAGAAGCTGTACTTATTACGAAAGAAATTGTGGCTCCTATTATGGAGAGCGGATTTCAAGGTGTATTTGTAGTAGCTGCGAACCCCGTGGATATTATTACTTATCTCGTCTGGAAACTGTCTGGTCTACCGAGAAGCCAAGTCATTGGAACAGGTACATCGATTGATTCTTCGAGACTTAAAACCATTCTTTCGGAGATTTTCTCCATCGATCCGCGCAGTGTCCACGGATATGCACTTGGAGAACATGGCGAATCTCAATTTGTGGCCTGGTCTCATGTTACCATTGGCGGCAAACCCATTCTTCATATCCTCGATCAACATAAGGAACGATTCAAACATCTCGATCTTGCAGATATTTCTCGCAAGACACGGGATGCAGGCTGGGAGATCTTCACCCGAAAAGGATCGACTCAGTTCGGCATCGGCAGTGCAATTGCGTTCATTACACGTTCTATTCTGACGGATGATCATAAGATTATCGCTGTTTCTTCTATTCTAGATGGGGAGTACGGACAAAAAGATATATGCGTTGGTGTTCCTGCCATTATTGGAGGCAGAGGAATCGAAGAGGTTATCGAGCTTCAGTTAGCAGAAGAAGAAATGAAACTGTTCGAATACTCCTGTCAGGTCCTTCGCGGAAATATTAATAATCTATTATAGTTCTCCTCATCCGGTACTTCGAATGAATAGGAAGACCGGATGAGCCTCAACAATTCTTGCCTAACTCCTCACTCGCGATTGCATAAATTAACGAAAATGGTATATTATGAAATTATATCTTGTCATACATAATGTAAAAGTAGAAGAAATACAAATTAAAGGCAATGTTATCTGATGATTATCAGGTACAACCTCGGAGAAATAATCTCTCTTTAGGTTGTACCTTTTTTAATGTGGGTAAAGATAAAACAGAATGTACTCTGAATCAATTTCACAACTCTTCAAAACGATAAATTTGTAACTATATATAGACAAATGGAACCGTTTCGATCTATACATAGTTCTGATGAAAGTAACTAGAGGTATGATGAAATTGATTCATTCTTTATAAGAATTTTGTACACCATCATTACTACACAGGAGGTTCTCTCATGTTATTAGAAGCTATCTATCATCACCCTAAGCAGCACTGGGCCTATGCATATGACAAAGATACGGTCCATCTGCGGATTCGTACCAAACGAGACGATGTCCACCAAATAACGCTTCTTGCCGGTGACAAATATGACTGGGAGAAAACAAAAATGTATCTTCCTCTTAAAAAATGGACATCAGATTCCATGTTCGATTATTTTACATGCGAAGTAAAACCACCTTATCACCGGTTACGTTATGCCTTTCATCTTGAGAGTGATAGTGAATCGATATGGATGGACGAGAACGACTTTTTAGAAGAAGAACCGGAAACGCCCAGCCGATTGTTCGAGTTCCCTTATATTAATCAGATTGATGTCTTCACTCCGCCAGCTTGGGTTAAAGATGCAGTGTTCTATCAGATCTTTCCTGAGCGTTTTGCTAACGGAGATCCAAGTAATGATCCGGAAGGTGTACTCCCTTGGGGCGGCAAACCGGAACGGGATAATTTCTTTGGCGGTGATCTTCAGGGGGTAATCGATCATCTCGATTATTTATCTGAACTTGGTATAACAGCGATCTACTTTACCCCTGTTTTTGAAGCTACCACCAATCATAAATATGATACGGAAGATTATTTGCGGGTGGATCGTCACTTCGGTGATGCAGATACACTTAAGAAGCTCGTCAACTTATGTCACGAACGCGGAATTCGCGTATTGCTTGATGCTGTATTTAATCACTCTGGACGTACGTTCAAGCCTTTTGTCGACTTACAAGAGAACGGTGAGAATTCCAAATATAAAGATTGGTTTCATGTTCGTAAATTTCCGATTGATGTAGAAGACGGCATTCCCACATACGATACCTTTTCTTTTGAGCCGCTGATGCCGAAACTAAACACCGAAAACCCAGAGGTGAAGGAGTATTTGCTGAAGGTAGCCGAATATTGGATCAAAGAAGTCGGAACAGACGGCTGGCGTCTTGATGTTGCGAATGAAGTGGATCATCAGTTTTGGCGTGAGTTCCGCAGTACAGTTAAAAAAGCGAACCCTGAAGCTTATATTCTCGGAGAAGTGTGGAACGAATCTTCACCTTGGCTGCAAGGAGATCAGTTTGATGCCTCGATGAACTATCCATTCACCAACGCGGTTAATGATTTCTTTGTAATCGACAAGATGGATGCTTACCAGTTTGCTAACTCGATCGGTCGCCAGTTATCTAGATATCAGCTCCAGGCTTCTGAAGTGGCCTTTAACTTGCTGGATAGTCATGATACCGCTCGTCTACTAACCCTTTGTAATGGAGATAAACGCAAAATGAAGCTTGCTGCACTCTTCCAGTTTACGTATCTTGGCACTCCGTGCATTTATTATGGAGACGAGATCGGAATGGACGGAGAATATGATCCAGACTGCCGTAAATGTATGGAATGGGACGAAAAAAAGCAAGACCGGGAACTATTCTCTTTCTACCAAAAATTAATACGTCTCCGTCTAAACCATGCTGCGCTTCGGACTGGCGAGATTCAGTTCATTGAAGCCGAACCACAAGGGAAAAGAATCGTTTTTGAGCGGAAAAATGATAAGGAAGATATCCTTGTGCTAATGAGTAAATCGGAGGAACCGGAGCAATTTAATGTATCAGTTAAATCCGATAAATATATTGACCTCTTCTCTGGTATGGAGCAACCGGTGAATAGTGGCCAACTCTCCATTGTGGTTCCTGCCTATGGGTATGCCGTTCTTCAAGCAGTGAAGGGATAAAGAACATACAAAGCGGGATCGAAACCTAAGCCCAAGTTTCGCAGAAATGCGAGTGCTTGGGTTTTCTTTTGCCCAAAGTTTGACTTTAATATCACTATAACGTAATATTGCGATATAGTGATATGAAAATTACTGAGGTGAAATGAAATGATGGATAACGATATTAAACAATATAACGAGATGTCCGAATGTCTGAAAGCACTCGCTCATCCTGTCAGACTCTGTATCATTAGAGGTTTACTCTCGAAAGGCCACTGTAATGTGACTTACATGCAGGAGTGTCTTGGTTTGCCACAGTCTACGGTCTCCCAGCATCTGCAGAAACTACGCAGTATGGGCATCGTCGAGACCGAGCGGCATGGACTTGAAGTTCGTTACACAGTGAAAGACCCCCGCGTAAAAGGGTTGATGGAATTATTTTTTCAGGAGGACAAATAAATGAGTAAAAAAGTCATCATTGTAGGAGGCGTAGCGGGCGGGGCATCTGCAGCTGCTCGTCTACGAAGGCTCGATGAAGAAGCACATATCATCATGTTTGAACGAGATGAATACATATCATTTGCTAACTGTGGATTACCTTACTATATCGGAAACACGATCACTGATCGTTCTAAGCTTATTGTGCAGACACCGGAAGCGATGACTCAGCGATTCAACCTTGATATTCGTACCAAGAGCGAGGTAATTGCTATCCATCCCGAAAGAAAAACAGTGACCGTTCGCAGTGCTGAAAAAGGAAGCTATGAGGAGAGTTATGATGCGCTCATCCTATCACCAGGCGCTGCACCGATCCGCCCTGCTCTGCCAGGTATTGACCACCCCCAAATCCATACGGTTCGGAACATTCCAGACACCGATCGGATTAAAAAACAGGTGATCTCTCCTGAGACAAAAACAGCGGTCGTTGTAGGCGGAGGGTATATTGGGGTAGAAATGGCCGAGAACCTTAAGGAAGCCGGACTTGAAGTAACGATGGTCCAGTCAGCTGATCAACTTCTCGGTACATTTGACCGTGAAATGTCGAATATAATGGCTCAGGAGATGGAGCAACAGGGAGTCGAGTTGTTATTTAAGGACACGGTAGAGTCCTTTAAAGACACAAACGGCAAAGTTACCCTCACTCTCCGCAGCGGCCGAGTGCTCACCAGTGATCTTGTCATCCTTGCCGTGGGTGTGAAACCAGATACCGGTTTTCTGAAAGACAGCGGCATTGCCCTCGGAAATCGCGGTCATATTCAGGTCAATACGGCACTAGAAACCAACATACCAAATATCTATGCAGTCGGTGATGCCGTAGAGATTCATGAAGACGGAGCAGTTACCGCGATCCCGCTTGCCGGCCCAGCCAATAAACAAGGCCGAATTGCAGCAGACCGAGTTGCCGGACTTAAAACAACTTATAAAGGCGGCCACGGAACATCCATCATTAAGGTATTTCAACTGACGGGTGCCCAAACCGGACTTACCGAGAAGAAGCTGAAAGAGCTCGGTACTGACTATCACACAGTCTATGTACATCCCAATGCACATGCAGCTTACTATCCTGGAACAACACCAATGACAATCAAGCTGTTGTTTGATCCGCAGGGTGTGATTCTCGGAGCACAGGCGGTGGGAAGAATAGGTGTGGACAAGCGTATTGATGATATCGCGACCGTTCTTCATTTTGGCGGAACCGTTACTGACCTCACTGAACTCGATCTGGCCTATGCCCCTCCTTTCTCCTCTGCTAAGGACCCTGTAAATATGCTGGGTTATGTTGCGGAGAATGTAGTGACAGGACGAATGGATGTATTTACACCAGAAGAACTGAGTGACAGGGAATCTAGTCGGTCTTTACTGGTCGATGTGAGATCTGTGATTGAGCATCAGAACGGACATATTCCTGGTTCCCTGCATATTCCGGTGGATGAGCTGAGAGAACGTATGCATGAACTCGACCCTAATAAAGAAATCTGGGTGTACTGCCAAGTTGGTCTGCGCGGCTACACCGCTTCCCGCATTTTACAGCAGCATGGCTATCGTGTTCGCAATCTGACAGGAGGGTACAAAACATACAAGATGAGTACATTTAAACCAGCAAAGAAAATTGATCCATCTACTCCTGCACCTGCAGCGTCGAACTTCATAGATGCTGCTCACCCAAACGGGACAAAGCAAGCATCTGAAAATAACATTTCTGCCGACATCCATCTGGATGCCTGCGGCTTATCCTGCCCCGGACCTCTTATTGAGGCCAAAAGAGCTATGGATGGTCTGAACCCAGGACAAGTGCTGCAAATCACGGCAACAGATCCCGGCTTTTACGAAGATGTAAAATCCTTTGCACGCATGTCTAACCATGACGCGCTTCAGGTGGAGCGATTGCCTGATGGACAGATTAAAGCGCTTTTGAAGAAAAAAGAAGCAGAAGTAAATAGTCGGGACAAAGATGATGTATCGCCGGCACCGAATACCGTCCCAAGTGTTACCAAAACGCCTGAAGGAACAACCATGGTCGTATTCAGCGGTGAATTAGATAAGGCCATTGCCTCCTTTATCATTGCGAACGGAGCTGCAGCAAGCGGCAAGAAAGTCACCATGTTCTTCACGTTCTGGGGGCTGAATGTCCTTCGTAAATCGGAACCTGTACAAGTGAAGAAAGATTTCCTTGGCAAAATGTTTGGTCTCATGATGCCGCGCGGCAGTCGTAAGCTTCCTTTATCCCGTATGAATATGATGGGTGCCGGTTCTAAGATGATTCGCGGCGTTATGAAAAAGAATAACATCTCGTCCGTTGAGGATTTAATGGAAACAGCTAAAGAACAAGGGATTGAGCTCGTGGCTTGTCAGATGTCTATGGATGTGATGGGAATACAGAAAGAAGAACTCATTGATGGTGTGAAAATTGGCGGAGTTGGATATTATCTCGGTCAAGCAGATCAATCGGGAATTAATTTATTTATTTAATCGGATCAAATTCATCATTTAATAATTTATACAAACAAAGACCCTCTTAAGATATCTGTTATACAGATCATCTTATAGAGGGTCTTTTCTATATATATGCTTATACATGATTGGCGCTGTTATCTCTGAGACGAAGATAGATCGGTAAAAGAAGGACGAGCATCAGAGAGTCCATAGTTTTCAACTTCTGGAGTATGATCCTCTTCTTTTGGCTGGCTCCTTCCCTGCTCATCAAAGCCTATCTTCTCCCTCACAATATATAAGGGTCTGCCCCTTGATTCATCGTAAATTCTAACCATGTATTCTCCAATTACTCCGAGGATCATCATTATAATCCCATTAAGCAAGAGGGTGATCAACAGGAGCCATGACCACCCTGCTACCTTGTTATCCGTAAACAATGGTAAGCATAGGGTTACTAGCAAGCTGACAAAACTAATACAGGAGATGAAAACCCCTGCATAAGTTGCTATTTTGAGAGGCTTATCAGAAAAAGAGGTTATATTTTTCACTATTAATTGTATCTTTTTACGTAATGGATACTTGGCTTGCCCTGCATTCTGTTCTTCTTGATCATATTCAAGCCCAAACTGTCTGAAGCCTACCCAGCTGACGAGTACTCGAACGATGCGATTCTTTTCTTGAAACATCTTCATAGCTTCGTTCACCTTCCGGTCAATCAGCCGGAAATCATCTGGAACTAGGGGAATATTATTGTTCGTTAGCCCTTTCAGGATACGGTTGTACACAGCTGCTGACACTCGTTTCATTCCTGATTCATTCCCGCGTTCTCTTCGTTGAGCACTTACGACATCATACCCTTGATTCCAAAGTTTGATCATGTCATGGATTAGTTCCGGCGGATCTTTCAGGTCCGCATTCATAACAATAATAGCCTGCCCTGTTGCAGCATCCATTCCTGCTGTTATTGCCATTTGCTGACCAAAATGACGTGAGAATTCGATAACCCGAACGGAGGAGTCGATTAGAGCAGCCTGTGTCAAAATATCCATCGTGTGATCTGTGCTGCCATCATTCACAAAAATGAGTTCATACGGTTGTCCCGTCTGCTCCATAACCTTCGTTAGCCGACTGTACGTAACCTGGATAATCTCTTCCTCGTTATAAACGGGAACCACGATAGAATACATGACCTGCCCTTCCATTTCCTCGCTCACTCCCCTACGATTCTTATAGCGTCACTATACTGAATCATTATGAACTGAGTATGAATGATACAGGCCTTTCCCTATACGAAATCCCCTGTTACAGTCTAAGATACACTCTAAAAGTCGTTCCCTCTCCAAGCTCGGATTCCACCTGAATTCGGCCCTCATGAAGATCAATAATCTTCTTCGCAATCGATAATCCCAGTCCGCTGCCTTCATAGCGATTACGGGAAGCATCGGCTTTATAAAATCTCTCGAAGATCCGCTGTAAATCTTCTTTAGCCATCCCTTCTCCATGATCCTTAATCGCAATAACAGCATAGCCCCGTTCTCGGGTCATTGAAATTTCGATGCTGCCTCCTTCCGAAGAAAACTTCAGTGCATTATGAATCAGGTTGGTCCATACCTGACTGAGCTGATCCCGATCTGCCTGAATTACGAGCTCCTGCAGATGGAGATGAAAAGTAATCGACTTGCTGGTCCATATCGGCTCCAAAGTTAAAATAACATCTCTCAGCTGACGATCGAGTCTATATGCTTCGATCTGGAAAGGATGTTTATCTGAATCGAGAGATGACAACTTCAGCAAATTGCGAATGAGCCTGGATAAACGTTCGCTTTCCGTTTCAATAATACTTGCGTACCGAATTCGCTCTTTATCACTAAGTTCACTAATCGTGAGTGCCTGGGAGAAGCCGTGAATCGAAGTGAGCGGTGTCTGCATTTCATGGGATACATTCGATACAAAATCTTTACGCATCTGTTCCAGTTGTCCGAGTTCACTCGCCATAAGCTGAATGCTCTCTGCCAGCTCCCCAATCTCATCTCTGCGTTTCATACGAAGGTTGATTCTAAAATCACCGCGGGCAATTTGCCTTGTTGCACTGGTCATTTTCTTCAGCGGGCTTACGAGAAAACGTGAAGCCATCAGGATAAGAAAACTGCCGACAAGCAAAGATGTCAAATTAATCATGGTGTTATTACGCCTAAAACTCTCACGTTGCGGTTTTAGATTAGGCTGTAAAAACATGGCGTATACCCCATCTGTCGTTTGTAAAGGTACACCAATCGCAACCGGGCGCATCGGACCTCCGTTTTGGCTTTCCTCCTGGATAATCGCATTTGCTCCGCTCAGTACCGTATCCACTTCTTCCGTATAATTCCCCTGTTTGACCGGTGGATTCTGCCCTTTATTTTCACTATCTATCGTTTGTCCATCCGGACCAACAAGCGTAATATGAAGCTCCCGCATGAGGCTCGAAGTCTGCTCAACAAATACAGATAAGTCTTCCGGTTGCCATGTATCATACAATTGCTGTACTTTCGCTCCTTCTTCCATCAGTTCAGCAGACATATCACGGTTGACATCCTTTTCAAACCAGCGAAAAGCGATGAATGATGAAATCAGTAAACTAATAACAGTAACTGCTATAAAAGTAAGAACAACCCGCACATACAGACTGCGGATCATACCAATTCCTCGAGTCGATAACCAAGTCCCCGGATGGTGACAATCCGAAAACCCGTCTTATGATCAGGAAACCGCTCGCGCAGTCTTTTAATGTGAACATCTACCGTTCGCTCGTCTCCCTCGTAATCAAGCCCCCAAATATCTTCAATGAGCTGCTCCCTGGTAAAGGTAATTCCAGAATAACTGGCCAGCTTATAAAGCAGTTCAAATTCCTTAAGAGGCAGTGTCACAGAAGACTGTTCCGATATGACTTGGAACGAAGGACGATCTAGTGTAAGTCTCCCTACTTTTACCGTTTGGTCCATGGAGACCCGGTATCTTTTGAGCAGCGCTTTTACTCTAACTACCAGCTCTTGAGGGGCAAAAGGCTTGACCATATAGTCATCTGTACCGAGTTCAAAACCTTTCACTTTATCCTCGGTTTCTCCCTTAGCCGTAAGCATAAGAATCGGAATATCGCTCCATGCCCGCAAGTGACCGCAGAGTTCCCAGCCGTCCATACCCGGCATCATAATATCTATAATCACAAGATCAGGCTTCATGGAATCCAGCACAGTGAGTGCATCTTCTCCATCCTTTGCCTGGTAGACATCTAGACCTTCCCGTTTCAGAAATAATTCAATCAGTTCCCGGATATGAGCTTCATCGTCTACCACCAAAATTTTAGCCATTATCTTAAGGTCCTCCCTATGATCCATATAGTTTGAAACATCTAAAGTTATTTTAAAATCAATCCACTTATCATTATACTTTTTCTCACAAAAATAAAAAAAGAAGCCCTTACGTAAGTCAAGGGCTCCTGAAATGATGATCCTCTTGTGATGACGGCTCTTCATTATCTTCAAACACCCAAAGTGAACTTCCCAAATAACTCACTATCACACTGCAGACCGTCGCCAGCAGCTTGCTGTAAAAGAGTGATATACCGAAATAATAATAAACTACATGTAGTAAACCTATGGATATCATCAGCGTAATCATATGTATAGAAATGAAACGAACCAGCTTACCAAAACTCCGTTTTTTCATAGATACAAACGTTAAGTTCCGATTCCAAACATAGCTGTTAAGCATACCAGCCACATAGCCGATTATCTGAGCAGAGGCAACAGGTACCAAGCAGAGATGAAGCAAAAAGAAGATACCCAGATCAACCGCCAGATTCAGTATACCGACCAAAAATAATCGATAATATGATGAATTTTTATGTAAAGCCTGTCTCATCTGCATCCCCCGTGTAAACCTAAAGTTTACTTTGTGATCTAAACTTATGTATCTCAATAGAAGTTTTCTAACTGTGAGTAACCTAAATAATACCGAAAAATAATGAACTGAATATGAATTAGAAATTTCAGAAAAAAAAGAAAAGAATCCCGCAATTTGCGTGATCCCCTGTTAAAAATTTTATTTTTTCCACTTGTGAAAAGAATTCTTTTCGCCTTCTTATAATAAAGGAGTTCTTTTCATCGATACGCTGGATTCTCTCACGATCAGTCTTGGTTCAAACTCTACTTTCTCATAGGGAGCCTGATTATTCTCCTTAATTCGCTTAATGAGCAGTTCCGTAGCTAGACGAGCACACTCATCGCCTAATATCGTGACTGAACTAATCTGAGGGGATGTAAGCGTCGTCCACAGATTATTATCAATCCCCACAATGGCTACATCCTCGGGAACACGCACGCCTAATTCCTTGAAACGATTCACCATACCAATCGCAATCATATCGTTACAGGCATAGACCGCATCCGGCATTTCCTTAAGACTATAAAAATAATTCGCTGCCTCCATCCCGGTCTGAAGTGAAAAGTCATTCCCGAAATAAGTTAATGAAATATCAACCTGCGGAAGCGCACGCTCATAGGCAAAATACCGTTCTTCGATCATATCTTTGGCCGCTCCGGCATAAGCAATCCTCGTTCGTCCCATTTTCAGCAAATGCTCCATGACCAGGTTTCCTTCCTGCTTGGACATACACACAATATCTGCCTTATATTCAGGGCCTAGCTTTTTTCCATAATTAATAATAGATATCGGTACAGGAGACTTACTAATCAGATCTCCCAATGTTTTGGGGTAAGCAAGCGGAAGAATGATCATTCCGTCTACATGGAGTTTTTTCACTTCTCGAATTGCTTCAAGCTCCGCTCTCGCATTTCCTGAAGTATTGATTTGGACTACACGATATCCATAATGTTTGGCGGTCTGCTCTACAGACCAAGCAATCTCCGGCATAATCGCATTGCGAATATCGGATACCACAAGTGCAATCTGGTGGGTGTGGCGTACTTTTAAACTTTGTGCCGAAGTATTCGGGGTGAACCCAAGCTCTTCAATGGCTTCCAGGACTTTCGCCTTTGTCTTGGCACTGATGCCGCTTGTATTATTAATAGCCCGCGAGACGGTCGCTATTCCAACCCCCGCTTTCTTAGCTACATCCTCTATCGTAATTTTCTGATCTTTATTATTATTCACGCACTCGGCAACCTCTCTTTAAACTGGAATCGTTTCCTGTTTCCTAGATGAAGTAGGATTCTATTTTTATTATATCATAGCTGCTATCTTATCAAGATATCCTCCAGAGCAAACATCTTGAAATAGAATCAATTTCATATCTCACTTCGTAAAGAAATTAACTTATATATACAGTGGGCAGGGATTTTGAAATTGACATTATATAAAATATATGACATATTTGAATCGGAAACGTTTCCCAAAAATATTGTTTTGAAGACATTAATGCGAAGCGATATTTCTTGGAAGTAGAGCAATACATGAAGAACATAATCGAAAAACAGCAGGCTGCTTTATGGATTTTGCTTGCAAGCTAACTTTTCTATTTAGGAGATGATTCGTTGTGAAAGCGCTTAGATGGCATGGTGTGAAAGATCTGCGAGTGGAACAAATCGAGGAACCAAAAGCTCTACCTGGGAAAGTAAAAATCAAAGTCGAGTGGTGCGGGATTTGCGGCAGCGACTTGCACGAATATACGGCGGGTCCGATCTTTATTCCAGCTGACAAACCTCATCCAATTACGGGAGAGCAAGCGCCTGTTGTCATGGGTCATGAATTCTCTGGACAAGTTGTTGAAGTTGGAGAAGGCGTAACCCGTCTGCAAAAAGGAGACCGCGTTGTTGTTGAACCGATCTTCAACTGCGGTAAATGTACAGCATGTCGCCAAGGTAAATATAATCTTTGCGACAAAATGGGCTTCCTCGGTCTTGCCGGCGGCGGGGGCGGTTTCTCCGAATATGTTGCTGCCGATGAGCATATCGTTCACAAAATTCCAGATACCGTATCCTATGAACAAGGCGCCTTGGTGGAACCTTCTGCCGTTGCTCTTTATGCAGTTCGCCAAAGTAAACTGAAAGTTGGCGACAAAGCCGTTGTTTTCGGTGCCGGACCAATCGGACTACTCGTAATCGAGGCGCTAAAAGCATCTGGTGCGTCCGAAATATATGCAGTGGAACTCTCTGCTGAGCGCAGCGCAAAAGCTACAGAACTTGGAGCACAAGTCATTAATCCGAAAGAGGTCCATGATGTAGTGGAAGAAATCCACCGCTTAACAGATGGCGGTGCTGATGTAGTATTCGAAGTAACAGGTGTGCCGCCTGTACTTGAACAAGCACTCGAAGCTGTCCGAATTGGCGGAGAACTCATGATTGTCAGCATTTTTGAAAAAGAAGCACCGATTCAGCCTAATAAAATTGTCATGCAAGAACGCACTATCTCCGGCATTATCGGATACCGTGATGTATTCCCAGCGGTAATCAGCCTTATGGAAAAAGGCTACTTCCCTGCTGACAAATTGGTAACAAAACGCATTAAACTTGATGATGTGATTGAGCAAGGTTTTGAAGGTTTACTAAAAGAAAAGAGCCAAGTTAAAATCCTCGTAAAAGCGGAATAATATAAGTCTTATTAAGGACTGCTGTCTTTACAGCAGTCTTTTGGTGTTTATTTTTATGACGCATTGCAATGGATAGTCTTGTCTTGGTATTATTTTTTTCTTAGTGGAATAATTCGGGTTGGACCTCTTAAATATAGTCCGCCTCTGTTGCTAAAAAAACCGACGATACAGTTCTCTCCGGCGCTCTCCACGAAGCTGAGCATAGATTTGCGTGGTTGAAGCTTTTTCATGACCAAGCATACCTTGGATAAACTCTAACGGTGCCCCGTTATCAAGCAGCTGGCATGCATAAGTATGACGGAATCGATGGGGATACACATTAGCCTCCACGGCTCCGCGATCTGCCAATCGCTTTAATACCCACCTTAGCGTTGGAATGGCCATTCGCTTAACAGGATTGGTATCCGTTACAAACAAGGCTTTACAGGAGTCTTCTCGACTTGCTAAATACTTCTTCAACCATACTTTACACTCCGTGGTGAAGTAGACTTCTCTTTGCTTTGAACCCTTCCCGTTTACAATGGCAGAGCAATTCTCCCAGTTCAAATCCTCCATATTTAATTTCTCGACTTCTCCAATCCGGCAACCCGTGCTGTAGAGAAACTCTAGTAGAGCTCTTTCTCTTTGTGTCTGACAAGAAATCTTCAGATGAATTACATCTTCCTCCATCAAAAACTTAGGAATTCGCTTATCCATTTTTGGCTCACGTAATTTGAGTGAAGGGTTAGTCGGTAAATAGGTTTCTTCATATGCATAACGGAATAAGGATCGCACAAAACGGATGCGGTGCCCTAAACTACTGGGCTTTAATCGATTGGATTGCTTTGCTAGGTATTCCTTTAACAGGTTCAGGGTTACTTCGGAAATTTCTATATCCCCAAGATCTATAACCAACATCCTGAGCTGTAAAGCATATGCTTTCAATGTATTTGGGCTAAACCCCTGAATTCGCTTGTCTGCTTCGTAATGATGCCAAAGTTCACTTAAAATCATAATATAACCTCCTACTAGAGCGATTAATTCTAGTTTGCTACTAATAGTAGGATTATAGACACTAGATTAAACTAACGTTTTTCCGTTAGTTGAATAGGGGACCAAGTAATTTAAATTCAATAACGATTATTATTGCTATTAAAATTAAACACATTTCAGTTAAAGTCAAAATAGATTGCTTCGGATATTGTGTATATTTCCATTCAAAAAATGCTCTTACCATATAATCCAATACCATAAAAGCAATTACTGCAATTAAAATCAGGTAAATTAAATCTTCATAATAAATCAACAGCACAAAAGATAGAATCACCAGGATAATCGCAGAAAAAGCCCTCAAACCTTTATCAATTTTTCTATGTAACTCGTTTATGTAATTAAAAGAAAAAAACTCTTTTTTTACTTTCTCAATTTTGAGTAGGTTCCTCAGAAGAAGCTTAACTGTTGAAATAAGGACAAAAACAATTATCGCAATCAAACAAAATTTTATCCAGAACACACAACTCCTCCTATCCCATTAATTTTTTCTTTTGTTCCCTATCAATAAATATCCAAGTGTAATATATCAACCAAAATACAATAGGAACTAACGACACATAATGTCTCTGATTTGCTGGAATAAAGTAAAGTAAAAATAGCCCAATTATAAACATTGGTGGCATTAGAATAAAGTACTTCTTCTTATCCAACGTGCATCCCCTCCGTTTTGTTTAATTCTAACAAAAAAAACATCCTCTCACACAACTAACCTACTCGTTGCATAACTAAAAGGGAGCAGCTGCCAACTGACAAGCTGCTCCCTGCTGTGTTCAACTAACGTTTTACAGTTAGTCCAATAATGTCCAATCCCTTAATTATTTTCAGGTGGTCCCTCTAGAAGGAAATTGATATAACCCTATTAAAATTAAAAACAGTACGAGAAAAATAATTCCGATTAGTACTAATATCTTGAATGTTCCAGAAGATTGCGATTTACGTTTGAGTTGACTTTCGACACTTGTCAATCGATCTTTAATTTCTTGAATTTCTTTTTCGTGTTCCATGATCTCTCCCCTTCACTCAGGTTCATTTACACTACATCTTAATGGAATATTATAACATAACCTGTTTTTTACTTACTTTTCATTTACTCTAAACTACCGGTTTGCTTATGTAGATTCCAACTGGCAAGCTGCTTCTTGCTGTATTTAACTAACGTTTTATCCTTTCTTCAGCATAAAACTCTCTCAGGACATTAGATGGAGCTGCGGTCTATAACCTTTAAGTAAACTATTTAGATCCTGGAGGGGATTGAAAAAAAGCACCTCATGAAAGGCGCTTTACTTAATTATTAATATAAAAAAATCAGTTAAGAAGTAAATCTTTCATATTTTCACTCGGAACAGCTTCTACGTAAGTATATCTTGTTTGTTCCTCATTTTTTTCATCTACCCATGTCACTTTCACAAGAACTTCTTGGTAATTAGACTCAAAATTCTGATCAATCTTCGATTCATTTATGAAAAAAGAGCCTCCAACCTCATATTGTTTTATGTCTAGAGGATCTAGATTAATCGGATTAGGATTATTTGTAGTAGTTACAAGCAAACTAGCTGCGTACAAACTATCTATCAATTCTAAACTTGGCATAAAACTTATATATACTTTATTCATATTATTTGTAGGGTTTTCAAGCAGAAGAAGATAAATAATATTTTCGTCTTTATAATCAACTGATACTTTCAACTGATATGGCAACTCTGATTCCTTAGTTATATCTTGTTGGTTGTTCTTTTTATACTTCTCCTCAAGATCATTTAAATCTATAGAGTACAAAGATTGTTGGTCGATATCTTCCCATTTTGTTTCATTGTTTTCAATTTCTGAGGAAGGGTCACTTGTAGTGGAACTTTCTCTTTGACAACCAACTAAAATGAACAGCGTGAGTACAAGACAAGTAGTAAAAATTAATATGAGATAACGTCTCATGAAGTCCCTCCAAGTAATAACTATTGTAGGAGAACGACTCGATTCCACTGCCATGTCGTTCCCACAAAATATCAAAATAATTCAAATAGATATTCGCGAGAATTTCTTCGTCTCTAAATACCCGTTCTGATTAGCTCTCTAAAATGCAAATTCTTCGACAGCACGATTTTTTTGATAAGCTTATACCCCTCTATTTCATGTGTCTCGTTTTTCCGTTAGTTCAATGCCTCAGTTAAATGCAAACATTATTTCTACTTCACAAACCAATTCATTGTTTACCATTGCCCTGCCTGTTCCTTTGACAATCTGTCCCTTGGTTCGAGTCACTTCGAATTCAAGATAGAGTTGATCTCCTGGTTTTACTTGCTTTTTGAACCGACAATTATCAATACCAGTCAGTAACCCTATCTTATGGTTATTGCTCTCTACGTTGGACATAGCGATACCACCCACCTGTGCCAGTGCTTCTACAATCAAGACTCCAGGCATGACAGGATAATCGGGAAAGTGACCAAGGAAATAGGGTTCATTAAAAGTCACATTTTTGATTCCAACGGCTTTCTTTCCCTCAACAATTTCTAAGATTCTATCAACTAAAAGGAAGGGATATCTATGGGGAATAAGCTCTTTAATTTGGTTAATATCAAGCATGGATTTCCTCCTCTAATATTGATTCATAACCATTCTAACGTTGTTTGGTAAAATAATCCATTGCCTTGCTAACCTGCCCTTTTAACTCAAAGAAAAAGCAGCCAAATTTTCATCGGCTGCTTACTTGTTCTAATTCAACTAATGTTTTTTCGTTAGCTTAATCTAAGGTTCCAAGTTTAATAGAAAACTGATGTAAAGCTCCCGGTATCCCTCTAAACATAAGAATTCCTTGATTAACTAAAATCCAAATCCTATAAGAAATAAATGAATATCCAACAAGTTGTCGCGATATATCAAACATCTTCTCGACAACTCTCCCTGCCTTGATAAACCCATCCTCATCTTGTTCTTGCTCTAGTTCCATAACTGACCTTATTATCACTTCGTCTAGTGAATTCTCATCGCAGCTTCTAACAGTCCCTTCTTCCCACAAACGAAGTACATGATTTTCTCTCGCCAGTATTAACCATTCTGATTCATACCTTCTTCTTTGACTAGGATCAAGTGGAACACCTTTAAAGTAGTTTCTCAATATTTCCTGAAAATGGTCGTGATCAATTAAACTTCTAGCGTAGGGAACTCCTTCTTTGTTTTGTAGCTTAGTAGCTTTAACGATCTCCGTTACATTTACAACATTAACTGGCTGTTTTCGTTCTCTCAACAAATGCAACACAAAGCGTAATCCTGTTTGATCATGTGCATTATCAGCACACCAAATAACGATGGTTTTATTTTCGGGAATGTCTTTAACTACTTTTACCATATTGTCAAGCTGATGCTCTTGGTTGAAATGTTGACCATATCTGAAAGCCTCATCGTATTCCATTAACCAAAAGTTTTTCCGTTAGCTTAATGATCAGCATTTCTTCTTATAATAGGGTTCATCGTATCGTTGGTTGAGCAAAAGCTAAGAGCACCCGATTCGGGTGTCCTTTGACGTCATCGAATTGACGGTCGACAACGATCCAGCAAA
>NZ_JARBDA010000010.1:0-129834 GCF_036577645.1 Paenibacillus sp. GYB006
CCGGGATGGACATACCGCTGGTGTACCAGTTGTTCCGCCAGGAGCATCGCTGGGTAGCTATGTATGGAAGGGATAAGCGCTGAAAGCATCTAAGCGCGAAGCCCACCTCAAGATGAGATTTCCCAATGAGTAAGACCCCTTGAAGACGACGAGGTAGATAGGCTGGGGGTGGAAGTGCAGCAATGCATGGAGCTGACCAGTACTAATCGGTCGAGGGCTTATCCTACAAGCTTTCTGAAGGAAAGCTACTTCGGAAGCATAAGCTATATAAATCGCAAAGATTGTTTCGTTCTAGTTTTCAGGGAGCAAATCCTTGAGGAAAACTAAACGCTTGTTTCTTGATTCACACTTCGGTGTTGAACCCAAGCAAACGCGAAGAGTGTATAGATTTTTCGAAGATTTTCGAGAAGCGTAAGCTAAGAAAATCCTGTTTGGTGGCGATAGCGGAGGGGTTCCACACGTACCCATCCCGAACACGACCGTTAAGCCCTCCAGCGCCGATGGTACTTGGACCGCAGGGTCCTGGGAGAGTAGGACGCCGCCAAGCGAATACCCTTATGGGTTATTTTTTCGCCTAATCGTTTAATTAACGATAAGGGCCCTTAGCTCAGCTGGTTAGAGCGCACCCCTGATAAGGGTGAGGTCGGTGGTTCGAGTCCACTAGGGCCCACCATTTAACTTCATAATCCCATTATGGGGCCATAGCTCAGCTGGGAGAGCGCCTGCCTTGCACGCAGGAGGTCAGCGGTTCGATCCCGCTTGGCTCCACCAATATTCCCTGATAGCTCAGTTGGTAGAGCACTCGACTGTTAATCGAGTTGTCACAGGTTCGAGCCCTGTTCGGGGAGCCACTTTTGGAGAAGTGTCCGAGCTGGCCGAAGGAGCACGATTGGAAATCGTGTAGGCGTCACAAGCGTCTCGAGGGTTCGAATCCCTCTTTCTCCGTTGCGAACTTTTTAGAATATTTAATACAGTAAGGCCCGTTGGTCAAGGGGTTAAGACACCTCCCTTTCACGGAGGTAACAGGGGTTCGAATCCCCTACGGGTCACTTTATATGGAGATTTAGCTCAGCTGGGAGAGCATCTGCCTTACAAGCAGAGGGTCGGGGGTTCGATCCCCTCAATCTCCACCATATAAATATCGCGGGGTGGAGCAGCTCGGTAGCTCGTCGGGCTCATAACCCGAAGGTCGCAGGTTCAAATCCTGCCCCCGCAATTGTAATACTTGGAACTGTGGTGTAGAGGCCTAACATGCCTGCCTGTCACGCAGGAGATCGCGGGTTCGAATCCCGTCAGTTCCGCCACTTTTATCTTAACTCCAGTAAAATGGAGTATGGTATATCGTAATCATTTAGCCGGTGTAGCTCAACTGGTAGAGCAACTGACTTGTAATCAGTAGGTTGGGGGTTCAAGTCCTCTCGCCGGCACCAGTTTCATTATGGAGGATTAGCGAAGTGGCCAAACGCATCAGACTGTAAATCTGCTCCCTTACGGGTTCGGTGGTTCGAATCCATCATCCTCCACCAGATTTATTTTTAAGTATTTTGTTATGGCGGTCGTGGCGAAGGGGTTAACGCACCGGTCTGTGGCTCCGGCATTCGTGGGTTCAAGTCCCATCGATCGCCCCATTTTTAAACCTTATCACTGTTGGGGATTAGCCAAGCGGTAAGGCAACGGACTTTGACTCCGTCATGCATAGGTTCAAATCCTATATCCCCAGCCATCTTTAGTACGAGCCATTAGCTCAGTTGGTAGAGCACCTGACTTTTAATCAGGGTGTCGAAGGTTCGAGCCCTTCATGGCTCACTTTTATATATATGCGGTCGTGGCGGAATTGGCAGACGCGCACGGTTCAGGTCCGTGTGGGCTAACCCCCGTGGAGGTTCGAGTCCTCTCGACCGCACCATATATTTCGCGGACGTGGCTCAGCGGTAGAGCATCGCCTTGCCAAGGCGAGGGTCGCGGGTTCGATTCCCGTCGTCCGCTCCAATTATATTTGCGCCCTTAGCTCAGCTGGATAGAGCGTTTGACTACGAATCAAAAGGCCGGGAGTTCGAATCTCTCAGGGCGCGCCATTTAAATAACGGGATGTAGCTCAGCTTGGTAGAGCACCTGGTTTGGGACCAGGGGGTCGCATGTTCAAATCGTGTCATCCCGATATTTATACGCGGGTGTAGTTCAATGGTAGAACTTCAGCCTTCCAAGCTGATAGCGTGGGTTCGATTCCCATCACCCGCTTCACAGTAAACCCCTTCGCTTTCGCGAAGGGGTTTTTTAATATTACGATATGGAACAGGGATAGGTAGTGTATTAATCGGCCTGTTCTTTTTTTGGCTGGAGCGTTATACTTTTACGGCCATCGATACCAATCGGAATGTCGCCAGCAATGGTAACACGGCGTACTACACGGTGTTCATCGCCATAGTCATTAATTGCATAATGTTGTGTTGCTCGGTTATCCCAAACTACCACATCGCCTACAGCCCAGCGCCAGCGAACTGTATTTTCAAGTCTGGTAACGTGCTCTTGTAAAATATTAATGATTCGATCCGAATCTGCGGTTCTGAGCCCCGATATCCTTCTTACAAATTGCCCTAATAGTAAGTGACGTTCCCCTGTTTCGGGATGAACTCTTACCACCGGATGCTCTGTTTGATATACCGTTGAGGCAAAAACATTGTTCTTTCGCTGCGTCTGCTCTCTTGCGACTCCTTGTTGGGGAGGGGCTACATAATCAAAAGCATTGGAGTGGATTGCCCGAAGGCTGCCTGCGAGCTCTTTTAATTCAGGAGATAGATCTTCATAGGCCGCTGCCGTGTTGGCCCATACGGTGTCCCCTCCAGCAGGAGGAATCACCACTGAGCGCAGAATGGATGCTTTGGGATAAGCTTCAACAAAGGTAACATCGGTGTGCCAAGCGTTAGCACGGCCTCCGTGGGCAGAATCAAGCTCAAGTACAGCTCGGGTTCCATCTTTTACGGGCACAGTCGGATGTGCATAAAGTTCTCCTAAAAGTTTGGCAAAGCGCTCTTGACCCTCATCATCTAGTTGATGTTGATCCCGGAAGAAGAGGACTTTATACTTGAGCAGAGCTTCTTGAATGGATTCAACGACCGCAGGGAAGAGATCCTCAGCTAAATCAATACCTCTCACTTCCGCTCCAATTCTTCCGGCTACCGGTACGATTTCAAGCTGAACTACCTGGTTATGAGTAACATTATTCATGAATAATTTCCTCCTTGGGTAGGCGGTCTCCCGCCATATTGGTAGATAATCGATCAATAATTTACACAAAAAAGTAATGGGCGCAAATTAAGAGAAACAATAGGAACACGGAAGGCAGAATATTATGGAGAGTATACAGATAACGGAACCTGTACTAATTTACCTGCGTTAATACCAGATAGAGAGGCACTGTAACTGTAAGTACTCTTGTGCCTTTTATACTCTAATCATTCGGACTAAAAGCAATTGGGGGTAGCAGTTCATTTAATTCAGTTCTTCAACAAACGTATTGTTAATTGCTTTTGCAAAGTCAGGCTTCTTTTTCAAAAATTTATTGTTTAGCAGTATTTCCGAGGATGCCTCATGGGCTTGTAGAGCCTCAGGCGTATAGACGGAGAGTTGATTGGCACTTCGCTCTAGCACCGTCTTGATGACAGAAGCAGGCATTTTAGAATGTTTCTCATAAAGAGCAGCCGCTTCGTCGAGGTTATCGCGCTGCCAGTCGAGTGTCTTTTGGTACACTTTTAGATATTCTGTGACGAGTTCTGGATGTTCTTTAACAAAACCAGTTCTAGCGATCATGGATAAAGGAGCGAGGAATTCGCCCTCCACTTCAATGATTTTCGCCTTTTTTTGCTCAACACTTAAGGTTACATAAGGATCAAGGGTTATCCAGGCATCCAGTTGTCCTGTCTCAAAAGCAGCTAAAGCATCATCTGCTTGCAGATTGATCTGTTTAACATCATCCTGGGATAGACCGATGGACTGCAATATTTTGATTAAGTACACGTGGCTTGTCGTCCCTTTGGCAACACCAATCGTTTTTCCTTTTAAATCAGCAACAGAGGAGATCGTGCTATTCACAGGAACAATCACCGTATTTAGATCTTTTCCATCACCTAACAGTCCGATAATTTCAAAAGGTAACTGATTGGCCAAGCCTGTGATCACTGCTCCGTCACCCATGGAAGAGAGATCTATCCGATTAGATACAAGGGCTTCCAGTATAGGAGGACCGCTCGTGAAATTACTCCACTCCACTTTGGCGCCTTTCTCTGCGAAGGCCTCATCAATCCATCCTTTTTCCTCTGCAATCAGAAGAGGACTGATTCCTCCAAGGCGAGCAATATGAACAGTTACTTCGGCTGATTTACTTCCAGCAGCAGCTTCTGCAGATCCACCACTAATGGATGGGGAAGCTCCATTCTCATTACTGCAAGCGGTAAGCACCATGAGTAGAACGGTTACGAGTGTCACCATTTTGGATTTATTGCTTGAACGACGTTTCATTTTTTCATCTCCCATCCAAAGTTTGTGGTAAAGCGGAAATGCTGCAGCAAGGTTGCGTAAGATCTAAAAAGGACGATCTCCCGCTATCGATACTCGCTCTGCTACCCGGCGGTTAGGAAAATAATCGGATATAGCATAATGCTGGGTCGCTCTGTTATCCCAGAAGGCTACTGAATTAGGCTCCCAGCGGAAGCGGATCTGATATTCGGGAATATGAGCCTGGCTGAACAGGTAATTGAGAAGTTGCTCGCTCTGCTCTTCTTCAAGTCCAACAATACGGATCGTAAAGATGGCATTTACGAATAATGTTTTTCTCCCTGTCTCGGGATGTGTACGTACGATAGGGTGTTCTGCGGGCGGGAATTCGGCTTGCTTTGCTTTGAGTACATCAGGCGATAGAAAGCGACCAAAAGTAGAGGTGAAATCGTGTATAGCGGTTAGACCATCAATGCGTTCTTTGATCTCGTCTAGCAGATTATCGTAGGCTGCTCCCATGTCGCACCATAATGTATCCCCACCTAGAGCCGGAACTTCAGAAAGGCGGAGGACGGATCCAAGAGCAGGCTCTTGACGCCAGGATACATCCGTATGCCAAATATTTTCGTTACCAGTCATATTGGCATTTTTCTCAAAACGGGTAATCTCCTCTGCATTTCCTTGAGGCAAGAAAGGGTGTTTTTCGAGTTCACCCCACTCTTTGGCAAAAGCAACTTGCTGTTCACTGGTGATATCTTGATTACGGAAGAAGAGAACTTTCCATTCGAGAAAGGCACGATGGAGCTCTGTTTTTAATTCTGAGCTGAGGGGAACTGCCAAATTGACACCTTCAATTTCCGCACCCAGCAGGGGACCTAGGGGTTTGAGCGTAAACAAAGTGTATGGCTGCTCTGGTTGACTTCCCTCCGCTAAGCGATGTAATTGCCTGGCACCTGCTTTGAGTTCTCTGCTTGGCACATAACTACGAGATAAATAGGCAGTTTGATTCATGATGTCTAGCCTCCTTTTACAATGTATTCACACCTGTTTAGTAGTATTTAGCCGAAAAAAAAGGACGACAGGATTTGAGAGATCACAAAGAGGTTCTTTGATCTCCAAATCTCTGGTCGTCCAGTAGATTCAGCTAGATAGCGTTGCTTTGATGGACCAAATCTTATCAGTCTGCAAATCATCTTGTCAACCCTTATTTTTATTTATATAGAAAATAATGTAACTCCATTCTTTGTATATACTATTAATAAAACTAATTCATACTAAGATAATCGGGTATTGACAAGATTCTTTTCCCTTGATAAGATGAGCCAAATCCTATACGGTGACCCAAAGTTTTGGGGCCAACGAATTGACTGGAACCACCAGAGATTCGGCAAGCACATCAGGTGCTGTCGGATCTCTTTTTTTATGGTCAGAAGTTCAGTACGGCAAATCAAGAACAATGATAATGAATCGGAGGGACTGTTGATGTTAAATGAGGAACTACGCAACATATTAGAGATTAATGAGGTTAGTAAAACGTTCCGAAGCGAGCAAGGCGATACCCATGTACTGGATTCCATAGATTTGTCTGTGAAGGAAGGAGACTTTACTACGGTCATCGGACCTAGTGGATGCGGGAAAAGTACCTTGCTTAAAATTATAGCAGGGCTTGATCGGGATTATGAAGGGGAGGTACTGCTCAAGGGGAAAAGGGTGGAGCGTCCTTCTCAAGAGAAGGGATTTATTTTTCAAGAACCGAGATTATTCCCTTGGCTGAATGTAGAGAAGAATATCGCAGCTGATCTGTCTCTCAAAAATCCGGATGTAAGGAATGATGTACAGCGGCTGATTGAGCTGGTTAAATTGAATGGTTTTGAAAAATCCTATCCACGGCAGTTATCAGGCGGGATGTCTCAGCGGGTAGCTATCGCAAGAGCACTTCTTCGTGAACCTGAAGTACTGCTGTTAGATGAGCCATTTGGAGCGCTCGATGCTTTCACTAGGGGGCATATGCAAGAGGCGCTGCTGGATATATGGCAAACAAATAAGACAGCAATGGTTCTCGTCACGCATGACATTGATGAAGCTGTGTTTTTATCAACACGTGTTGTTGTGATGGACCGGCGCCCAGGGCGAATAAAATCGATTGTCCCGATTGACCTGCCTTATCCACGCAAAAGAACAAGCCGTGCTTTTACAGAACTGCGTACGAATGTACTGGAAGAGCTTGATCATCGGGAGGAACAGGAAGCTTATAGTATCTAAGCAGGCGTTAGCAATACAAATTTAAGATATAAAGGGGCGAAGTGAAGATGGCTTTACCACTGACAATACGAAAAAATCCGTCTGTACAAATAAGCAAGAGGCAAACTCGAAAAGGAATGGGAGGAAAGTGGAGACTCTTTTTACGAGGAGCACTGCTTCCTATAGGTATTCTTGCACTTTGGCAAATTCTTAGCGGAACGGGCGTCATCTCCCAGCAGATGTTCTCATCGCCCTGGCTGATTGTAAAACAGTATTTTTATCTAACAAGCTCTGGGGAATTAACGCATCATCTGCGGATTAGTGTAGTGAGGGCTTCGCTTGGATTTTTATTTGGAGCAAGCAGCGGGTTAATACTCGGAATGCTTGTCGGCATGTACAGACCGGTTGAAGAAGTGCTGAATCCAACCGTTCAAATGATTCGAACGATCCCACTGCTTGCGATTACTCCCTTATTCATTATGTGGTTTGGTTTTGGCGAACTATCTAAAGTATTGCTGATTTCGATGGGTGCTTTCTTCCCGCTCTATGTGAACACTTTCCTTGGCGTTCGTAATGTGGACTCAGAATTATTCGATGTCGCCCGTGTCATGGAGTTCAGCCGTTTCTCACAAGTTGTGAAACTGGTCATTCCTGCTGCACTGCCTAATATCTTGCTTGGAATTCGGTTATCGCTAAGTATCGCATGGCTTTGCCTTGTCGTTGCTGAGTTACTGGGGGCCGATACAGGAGTGGGCTATATGATTCAAGAAGCACGGTCTTTTATGCAAACGGATGTGATGTTTGTGGGGATTACCATTTTCGCTCTTGTGGGTAAATTATCGGATTCCGTTGTGCGGATTTTAGAGCATCGATTACTTCGTTGGCAGGACAGCTATAAGGGATAGGAACAAAAGCCACGAGGACATTGTCAGGTGGGCAGGTTGACTGGGGCGGTCGCCTCCTAAAGAGTAACGGAGGTGCCCAAAGGTTCCCTCAGAATGGTTGGAAATCATTCGCAGAGTGTAAAGGCACAAGGGAAACCCATAATCAAGGGAAGATGAGCTTAAAGATACGTAAAAAAGACGTGTTAAATACGATACGAGATAGATACGAGATAGATACAAGATAGATACGAAGTAAATGCGAATTGTTAGTTAAAGTGTAATCTGAATAATAAAAAAAAGCCTCCCGATCCACTATGGATTATGGGAGGTTTTTTGCAGGTAGACTATTGTCTACTAGGTTGCTTTAAGAAGCTGAACTACGCTTCACTCTTAGATGAATATTCAGCAGAATGTTCGGCAATGAACCGCTTTGCAAGTTGTCCGAGAACTACGTCATCCATCGGCGGATTGTGAAGCCCAAACCGAACATCCCGGTAATAGCGCTGCAAAGGACTATTCATAGAAAGGCTATGAACTCCAGTGATGCGCATCGCTATATCTACAACAGAGAGTGCCGTCTGAATGGCAACCACTTTAGCTGCTCCAAGATCGGGTGCAATCTGTTGCAAACGATCTTTTGCAGGGGAAGGACCCAGGCGCTCTACACGTTCTGCAACGCTGTATAATAGATGTCTTGCTGTGGTCAGTTCAAGTTCAATCTGACCTAGTTTTTGCTGAATATGAGGGAGTTCTAAAATAGGATGCGTTAGGCTGTTGGGCTGATAGCTCGCAGCAAACTGAACAGCTTCATTACGTGCTGCCTGTGCAATCCCAAGATATACAGCAGGAATGTTAAGTAAATACACATTGGGTATACCTGTAGGTCTCGAAGGACGATGGAAGACAAGTGCATCTTCAGGAAGCAGCACTTCCTGAAGAACCAGATCATGACTTGCTGTTCCCCTCATACCTGCCATATTCCATGTAGGTTCAATAAAAACCCCAGGCATATCTTTATGAATCAAATACTCTGAGATCTCACCCGTGTCCTCATCCGTCGCAGAGACGATAAAATAACTAAGCGCAGTAGATAAGGAAGTGAACGTTTTTCGGCCGCTCAGGATATATCCATGGCTGTCCCTACGTACTTTCGTCTGCGGTTTTCCTCCACGAGAAGGGCTGCCTGTTGCGGACTCCGAGTCGGCTGCATTGATTAGTGCTTGTTTCTTTATCACATCCTTACACAAGGACTGAAAGACAGATTCATTCCAGTGCCGATGAAAAGCAAGGTTAAACATCGTGATGTGATGCCAGCCGATGGCAAGTGCAGCAGGCCCGTCAACCATAGCAATCTGCTCTTGACACATAAGGAAAAGGGGGAGGGAAATCTGAGCACCCCCATATTCGTTCGGGACAGAATAGGTGTGGTACCCTTCTGTAAGCAGATCAGAGATCAGAGCGGAGTTGAGCTCATTCTTCTCATCAGCAAGTCTTGCCCCATCGATGTGCCGGTTAGCAACCGTGCGGATATGGATCAGCGTATCCTGCTCATTCTTCGTTCTGATAAAGGAGTTCTCAAATAGTGACAACGGTAAGCCTCCCTTTAAATAGATGGTAGTGTGAGTGCTTGGTAGTATCAGCAGTCCTTTTTTTGTCTATCTTGCTTCGGTTACCTGTTTACGAATCTCATTCATCATCTTGATCGTATCCATGCTGGCATGATTGCCAAGCAGAATGATTGTCGTTCCGTTACCTAGATCACGCATAATGCCTGTAGAATAACCCGTCCCTGAACCGTTATGGAAGACGTTAAGACCTTTGGAAGTTTCGCTGATCATCCAGCCATATCCGTAATTCTTCTCGGAATACGGAGTGAACATGTTCTTAAGAGATTCTTCGCTGACTACTTTTCCGTCCTTGAGTGCTTGGTCCCATTTTAGAAGATCATCCACAGTGGAATAGAGCGTACCCGTTCCAGACTGGGAGACGTAATAATCTGCTGTGACCCATTTTCCACTCTGATCCACGAATCCCTTAATCGTGTTGGTCGATTTTGAAGCCGTACCTGTATCCTTCATTCCAAGCGGAGTAAATAGATGTTTCTCTAAGTAAGAACCATATTCTTCACCGGTTACTTTCTCGAGGATATGGGCTAATAAAATGTAGCCATTATTGCTGTAGCGATACTCTGCTCCAGGTTCAGCCATCAGCTTTTTGGTGCGTATTTCATTTAAAGTATCCTCTAGCGTTATGCCTTCTTCTCTTGTGAAATTGGAAGGAAGTCCGGATGTATGAGACAGCAACATATGCAGTGTAATTTCATCTCCGCGATCAACACCGGTCACGTATTTGGATAACTTGTCTGTTAGCGAAAGTTTGCCGGCTTCTACTTGCTGCATGATGGCAGCTGATGTAAATCCTTTGGTAATAGAAGCAATTCGTGATTTTTGATCCGGCCGTACTAGTAGGTTTTCTTTAGATAGGCCATATCCCTTGCGAAGGGTAACTTCTCCATCCTTGGCGACAAGTGCAATGCCGGAGAACCCAGATGTTTGCAAATAGGAGTCAATGGATGCTGACTCTTTATTTATTTTCGTGACTTGATCCGACTTCAGTACGATGTTCATGTGTGTAGCTGTATTTGTTAGCTGAAGCGTTGATTTCATGGCATCAGATAGAGAGCGTAGCGGGATCATCAGCGTTCCGGACATATTTTTGGAATTCGCAGGTAAGGTAAGCGTGACGTCATTTATCGTAATGATGTTGGTTCCTGCCTTATGAGAGATGAGCTCCCCGTGATTCTCGATTTGCACCGTTTGTGTGTTTTGGTTCCATTTTACTTTTCCTTTGAGGGCTGCTGCCGCTTGTCTAAGCGGGGCGAAGGTCGTTCCATTCTGCACAAAAGGAGGGAACTCCCAAGTAACTGTTTGTGAATCCACTTCAATATTTGCAGGTTTCGTTACCATAGCTGAAGCAGCATATGTGGTTTCAGTAAAAGCTCCAGCTGGGGTGAGAACGAGACCGGCAGCTAAGAGTACGGTGAGCAGTTTTTGCGTTGTTTTTGATGGTTGTTTAGTAAAAGTCATGAAGTAATAAATCCTCCTGTCAGGAATGTAGTCCGAATCTGTAACTTTTCTTCTAATCAAATGAAATGATGGAGAGTTCATATGAAGATACTGGTATTTATTCTAACGAAAGTAAGAGTGGTAAACAACCCATATACTGGATGTTTATTTTAATATATCTCTCATAAGAAAAGCCGCACGGAAGCGCAAGCTGTTAGCTGGAGCTCGGAGAGAACGGCCGGTGAGCTGTTCACATTTGTCCAGACGATAGATAACGGTATTGCGATGGAGGTATAACTGCTTTGCCGTATCAGCAATGTGGCAATGATTATCGTAAAAAATACGAAGTGTCTTAAGCAGTTCCGTTTGTTCTTTTTCCTCTGAAGAAAGTAAGTGTGAAAAGGTATCACGAATAAATTCCTCTAAATCTTCCTGCGGAATCATGCGAAGCAGGTCGGATAATTCTTTGACGTGATAGAACTGTACGAAACGTTGCTGCCCTGCGACTACACCAGAGTTAATAGCATCAAGCGCCTCCTGATAGGCCTGCGGCAGTTTGGAAATTTGGTCGGCAAGGTTGCTAATTCCACTGGAAAGCGAAAGATGATATTTTGTCCATAGATGGTGAATGATGTTCTGAAAATGGGTAGCAATGAAGCTTTCTGAGGAGGTATGGTTCTCGGGCGGTAGCGAACTTGAGTTAGCATCAGCAGGAATGAACATCACAAGGGCATCATTTTTAGCAAATAAAATAAATGGAGTGTCCCATTTGGCAGCCTCTCGTTTAACTAATTCATAAAGATCTTCTTTGCTGCTTGGAGCAGCATGTCTAGCGTTGCTACGATCGATTTCGGAAGCGAAGGAGTGCGAGGGAGTTATCGGTAGATCTTTTTTGATGACAACACAGAAATAGGAACAATCATCATGGAGACCATACCTTCGTCCACGGTGTATAAGGTCCTGCTTATCTGAAACAAGACCATCGACAAGATCGCCAAAAAAATCATTTTTGTAGCGCCGCGAGCGTTCCTTTACAGCCTGCCTTTTGAGCAGTTCAAAGCTTATCACATTTGCTGCTTGTTCCAGTGTTAAAAGATGGAGCGGATGGGGGGAGGAGTCATTCGTAAAAGAGATAAGGTAACCTTGCGGACTATCCGTTTGTATAGGGTAATGCAGCATGCTGGAATAGGGGACAGGCTTTCCCTCCGAAGGCAACAGAGTACTTGAATCCGGGTTCGTAGCAAGAAGGGGTGCGAGCCATGCTTCCATATAAGGAAGAACTTTTGAATGAGTAGGGCTTCTGAACTGAGAGGAAGTAGCAAATGGAATGAAGTCGCGTCCTACTAGCATAACAGGATAATTTAAGAGCCGAGACAACTCTTCTAAAATAGTTTGCAAACTTTTTCCCTCCAGGAGAATTTCTGAAAAATAACGGTGGCTGTCCAGCGCATAACGCATTTCATCGGCGTGAGATTCCATAATTCGTCCCAGCAGCTGGTGCAGTGCTTCGGAAAGAAAACAGTCAGGTGAAAGCTCGAGCAGAGGAAACTGAAGCCGATTTGCTGCTTCAATCGCAAGGTCAGGAATTGCATCTAAATAGCGCTTTGTCTTAATTCCTAAGCCTGCACAACCGAGTTCAGCCATGCGAATGACCAGTTCAGTCAATATCTCTGGGTTATCTTTAATGGCGTAACCTGTTGTTAGCAGAAGTTCCCTTGGCTTCAGATAGTCATAAAAATCGGGCGAATCCATCATGTTTACCGAATGGACGAGACGATGTAATCCTTCATGACCCGCAGCAACGCGAGACCCCGCGAGCATAGGAACATCAAGTAAATCTGATATCTTCACAATAGAACCCTCCCTTTTCATCTGCTAGAATGTAAGTTATATGTTATGTAAATGAATATTATTAGTCATAATAACCTGAAATTGAGTTATTTTAGAATACTATAGCTAATGAATAGGTAATAAACAACCCTTTGTAGTGAGATTAACTTATTTCATGTAAAGAATCTTTACATATAGAACAGTGATAACTAGCTTTTCTTCAGAAGTGGATAGAAGCTATTTTTTTTATGAACATATCCAAGAGACTATTTGTCTTGTCACTAGCTGAGATAACTGGGCCTTTTTAGGGTAAATCCTATTAGAAGCGATATACATATCACATGATGAGTATAGAATTTTCATAATCGAATAGACCAAGGAGGGAACATTATGCAGTGGAAAGGGAGAAGGGCAAGCTCTAATGTAGAGGACCGGAGAGGACGGAAAGGGGCGGGACTGATCGGCGGTGGTATTGGAGGTGTCGTTATCCTGCTGATCGTTACACTACTCGGCGGTGGAAATGCTGCTGATTTACTGAGTGGTCTTGCGGGCGGAGGATCAGACACGGGAACATCCTACACGGAAACAGAAGAAGAGAAGGAACTAGCTGAGTTCGTATCTGTTGTTCTGGCCGATACAGAGGATGTGTGGACTGAGGTTTTTAAAAAAGAAGGAAAGACGTATGAGAATCCGACTCTTGTTCTCTATACAGGAAGCGTCCAGTCGGCCTGCGGAACAGCGGGCTCATCGGTAGGGCCGTTCTACTGTCCAGGTGATCAAAAATTGTATATTGACCTAAGCTTCTACGACGAGTTGCGCCAAGAATTTCAGGCGCCTGGTGACTTCGCAATGGCCTATGTGATCGCGCACGAGGTAGGTCACCATGTACAGACACTGTTAGGCACATCGGACAAGCTGGCACAATACCGGGAGCAGCTAAGCACACAGGAATATAACAAGTATCAAGTTCGATTTGAGCTCCAAGCCGATTATTTAGCCGGTGTGTGGGCGAATCATGCGCAGGGTATGAACCTGCTTGAGGAAGGCGATTTGGAAGAAGCTTTAACGGCGGCAAGCGCCGTAGGGGATGATACGATCCAGAAGAAAGCTCAAGGCTACGTAGTACCAGAGAGTTTTACACACGGCACATCTGAGCAGCGGAAGCGCTGGTTCTACCAAGGCTTTGAGAATGGTACGCTGCAAGGCGGAGACACGTTTAACGCGAAGATTTTATAAGTATAGGACAATAAAGAGAAGGTTCTCTACATTTGCAAGGACCTTCTCGGTGACAGCCCCCATCCTTCTAAAAAGGATAGGGGTTCTTTGTGTAGTATTCTGCGACTAAATGACAAGTGAATCTGACATCCCCATTGTATATCGCTCGATTTCCACCTACTTTTATGTCAGTTATATGTTATATAATAGGATTATGTTGGTTATAATCACCAGGACACAAAAATATTTTAGTGTACTATAGCCAATGACAGGGCATTAATCCATCCTTTATGATGAAGACATTCAATTCAATGTAATAAATACTAACATTAAGTTAGGGCGTGATGAGATGAGCACCTTGCTAATATATAACGGAACCGTTCTTACGATGAATGAACAAAATGAGGTCTATACACCGGGATACTTATACATAAAGCATGATCAGATTGTTGAGGTTGGTCCATGGCCGGTGAATGAGGAAGAGGGGCGCCATTTGCTTCAGACGGAGCGTCAAATCGATGCAGGAGGTAAAGCCATCATCCCAGGACTTATTAATGGGCACACTCATCTGTTTCAGACTTTTCTGCGGGGTGTATCGGACGATTACAGCTTATCAGATTGGCTTCGCCAGGTGATCTGGCCGGGTTCGATCGCGATGGAAGCTGAGGATTTCTACTTAGCAGCCCTGATTGGTTGCATCGAAAACTTGAAATCAGGCGCCACCTATATTATGGATCACCATTATGTACACACCTATGAAGAGAACACGGAAGGGGTCCTTCGAGCGATGCTCGAAACAGGAATTCGAGGACATCTTGCCCGCGGCGGCGTTGATCTAAGCTATGAGCCGAAGCTGAGAGAAGAGGAGGAACAGATTTTTGCTAGAACCGACTCTCTTCTGGATCGCTGGCAAGGAAACGGATCGGGAAGAATTGAGATTGCGATGGGGCCATTAAATCTATATGGATGTTCAAGACCTTTTCTTGAAAGGGCAGCCCGGTTCAGTCAAGACCGCAATCTCATTACTCATATTCATGTAGCAGAAACAAGTGATCAGATTGAGAACACCCTGGCTCGCTTTGGTCTTCGCAATTTGGAACTTGTGGAAGCGGTAGGAATGCTAGGCCCCAAAACTCAGGTGGTTCATGGAATATGGCTTGATGACGGTGAACTTGAGCTTCTTGCCAAATATCATGCCTCAGTAATCCACTGCCCTGTATCGAATATGTATCTTGCTTCGGGTGTTGCCAGAGTTCCTGAGATGCTGAGCGCAGGTATCAACGTGGCACTTGGAACGGATGGGCCAGGCAGTAACAATTGTCAGGATAATCTGGAAGTGTTGAAATTCACGGCTTGTCTTCATAAAGTTCATCATCTGGATTCTACTCTACTGCCTGCAATGAAAATCCTGGAGATGGCTACACGAGGCGGAGCAAAAGCGATGGGAAGAGAGCAAGATCTCGGGACTCTTGAATCTGGGAAGAAGGCTGACATCGTTATTATAGATATGCAGAAAGCACACATTGCACCAGTTCACCGAGTTTCTTCTGCGCTAGTGTACAATGCGAACGGCAATGATGTTCATACGGTGCTCGTGAACGGGCAGATCGTAGTTGATCAAGGGCGATGCACATTTGTAGATGAAGAGGAAATAATCAAACGAGCGCAAGCGAGAGTCGATAGGCTTCGTGATCAACTTGCAAAAGAGTATCCGGTATACGGCATTCGGGAGTAATGACTTATCAGAAGATAAGGGGGGAGACGAATGAGGCACAGGCCGTGGATGAGTAGGGGAGCCAGATGGGCAGTTGAATGTTTATTTTACGGCTTTGCCATTGTCATGTCTTTATGTGCAGGAGCACTGATCATGGCTGCCGTTGGAGTGTCACCGCTGGAAGCTTACGGGCTCATCTGGAATGGTGCTGCAGGCAGTATGAACAGTATAAAAGAAACACTGGTTAAATCCACACCGCTTCTTTTTGCAGGACTTAGCTATAGCTTTGCTTACCGAAGCGGACTGTTTAATATCGGTGCCGAGGGGCAGATTTACGCAGGGGCACTTACCGGGGCAATGGCGGCTTTACTACTCCCGGCAGGAATGCCACTCCTATTCCATCTGCCGCTGTGTCTGCTGTTTGGAGTGATGGGTGGGGGAATATGGGGCGGGATTGCCGGGTTACTCAAAGTCCGCCGCGGTTCCAGTGAGATTATTAATACGATTATGCTTAATTACGTTGCCATCTATCTTGTCAGTTATATGGTAACGGGTCCCCTTAAAGATCCGGGCACAAGCCTTCCTCAATCCTCGGCACTTCCGGATGGTGCTATTCTTCCTACCTTATTTGGATCTAGACTTCATTATGGTTTCTTTGTAGCTCTTCTTGCAGCAATGCTCATCTACTGGCTGCTTCATAAAACAACGTGGGGCTATGAGATACGATCGGCCGGACTGAACATTCAGGCGGCGGGCGTGATGGGGATGCCTGTTAAACGAAATATGGTAATGGTGATGCTGGTAAGCGGCGGTCTCGCTGGACTCGGTGGTTACGTTGAACTAGCAGGCGTAACGCACCGACTGATGCAGAATTTTTCGCCGGGATATGGTTATGAAGGCATTGCTGTAGCTCTTCTGGGTAATACACACCCGCTTGGCAATGTTGTATCTGCTCTTCTCTTTGGCGGAATGAAAAGCGGGGCTAACAGCATGCAGCGGGTAACTGGAGCATCAACCTCGCTCATTCTAGTAATACAGGCTCTTATGATCATCATCGTCGTATGTAATCGTTACTGGTTTGGCGGATATAAAGACCGGATGATCAAATGGATGATTACGAGAATTGAGACAGAAACAGAGAATAAGATACGAACCGTTTCTCTATCTAAGGCGGGTGACAGTAAAAATGGCTGAAGAACTATGGGTTAGTTATGCAGCATCCGCGATCAGGTTATCTATTCCTTTGCTGCTCGCAGCGCTTGGTGTTCTGTTTATGTCTCGAAGCGGGATCCTCAACATCGGTATGGAAGGAATGATATTAATCGGAGCGCTATCTGGTGTGCTTGGTGCCTATTATGGCGGGAGTGTCTGGGCAGGACTTGCTACCAGCATTATTGTTTGCGGAATTGCCGGACTTGTGTTTGCCTTTCTAACCGTAACGACAGGAGCGGATCAGGTCATTATTGGAACTGCTCTCAACCTGCTAGGTCTTGGACTTACCACCGTATTCGGTAGAAGCTTGCTTGGAATGGGTACGGAAGCAATTAGAGTAGATGCGATACCCGCTCCCTCGCTTCCTTTTCTACAGCAATTGCCTTGGGTTGGACCCGCATTATTTGAGCAAAACTTGCTTGCATACCTCGCCTTTCTGCTCGTTCCGATCACAAGCATCCTTCTATACAAAACCAAATGGGGGCTTACCGTTCGGGCAGTAGGTGAAAATCCACTGGCTACCGATACGCTGGGGGTGAGAGTTCATCGGGTTCGGTACACCTGCTGTCTGATTGGCGGAATGTTTGCGGGTCTTGCAGGGTGTGCGTTATCTCTCGGTATCCTCAATCAATTCACGGAAAATATGGTCGCCGGCAGAGGATTCATAGCGCTTTCCGCGGTGATCTTTGGCAGATGGACGCCATCAGGAACTTTGTTTACATCCCTGCTTTTTGGAAGTGCAGATGCCCTGCAACTACGTTTCCAATCGTTTGGTATCGAAATTCCATATCAATTCATGCTGATGTTTCCCTACATTCTTACTATGGTTGCCCTCGCATGGTTTTCCGGGAATGCGAAACAACCTGCAGCAACAGGCAAACCATATAAGAGTGCTGCCAATCGTCATGCTTAAGTAGTGATTATTTCGGAAGGTGGTTGATCGGATAATGAATTGTTCTAATTGGATTATCCAAACGAAAGGACTTGTCAAACGATTTGGATCTTTTGTAGCGAGTGACCATCTGGATATCAATATTCGGCAGGGAGAGATACACGGGATTTTGGGCGAGAATGGTGCAGGGAAAAGTACACTTATGAACATGCTTTCCGGACTTCTGACACCGGATGAAGGAGAGCTGTGGTACAAAGGAAAGCCCATTCAGTTTCGTTCGCCAAGAAAGGCGATGGAGGTCGGCATTGGGATGGTACATCAGCATTTTATGCTGATTCCTGCACTTACCGTAGCAGAGAATGTAATGCTAGGACGTAAGGAAGGACGAAGTCCTTGGTTTCATTTTCGTAAAGTTTGCAGGGATATTGAGCGGATCTCGGAAACCTTTGGTCTAGATGTGGACCCAAGTAAGAAGGTAAGTGCGCTGTCCATTGGGCAGCAGCAGCGTGTAGAAATCATAAAGACACTTTATCGCGGGGCAGAGTTCATTATTATGGACGAACCAACAGCGGTGCTGACCCCTCCAGAAGTGGAAGATTTGTTTCTTGTGCTTCGACATTTAAGAGAACAAGGGAAAACGATTGTATTCATCAGCCATAAACTGCAGGAAGCAAAGGCGATCTGTGATCGAGTTACCGTTCTTAGGGCGGGTAAAATGGTAGGTTCAGCTCGCATGAGTGATACGAATCCGGCAGAACTAGCAAGACTTATGGTAGGCAGAGACATAGCGCCGCTAACTATTCGGCCTTACAGCAGGAAAAGAGGGCGACTCCTTGAAGTCCGTAATCTGTCCGTTCGCGATAAAAGTATTCATCTTCTTTCCGACATTAATTTTTATCTAGAAGAAGGAGAAATCGTGGGAATCGCTGGAGTTGATGGTAATGGACAACGTGAATTAAGTGAAGCACTCATGGGTCTGAGATCTCTGGCAAGTGGGGAAATACAGCTCTACGGAAAGACTATTCGCCAGCTGCATCCACGTTATATGACGGAGCAAGGTGTAGGTTACATTCCTGAAGATCGACATCGCGAAGGGCTCATGCTGCCGATGAGTATTGGCGAAAATCTAATCGCAAAGCAATACAAAACAGCACTGTTTAGTCGTTATGGAACATTAATACGAAGAACCATTCTCGAAGCAGCTACAAAAGCAGTTATTGAATTTGATATTCGTACACCCTCGGCAGAGAACAGTGCAGGACAGCTCTCGGGTGGAAACCAGCAGAAGGTTATTCTTGCAAGAGAATTGATGCTTGATCCGCAGATATTGATTGCGATGCAGCCCACCCGAGGAATGGATGTAGGCGCAGCAGGATATGTACACCAAAGGATGCTCAGTGAACGGGAACGTGGACTTGGCATTCTGCTCATCTCAACAGAACTTGAAGAAGTGATGGCTTTATCTGATCGGATTGCGGTTCTTTATAAAGGCCGGATTGTAGAAATCGTCAGTCGAGAGGAGGCGACCCGGAAGCGGATCGGACAATGTATGGCAGGGATAGGGATATCTTAAATCAGTAATCAAGGGGGAAACCATTCGTATGAGGAATAGAAAAATGGTTCACATGCTGTTGTCATTTCTGGTTCTATGTGCGCTTTGTCTGAGCGGTTGCAGTTCGTCTGCTGCGGGCGGCGTTAGTGAGAAGAAAGAGTCCGATACAGCTTCAACTGTATCCTCCGATAAAGAAATGAAGGTGGCCCTGCTTACACCAGGACCAGTCAATGACAGCGGCTGGAATTCTGTGGCTTATGGCGGACTTCAACAGATTGAGAAGGAGCTAGGTGTGGAGGTTCAATATTCCGAAAAAGTAACGCAGTCCGATATGGCTGAATTCATCCGTGGATATGCAATGGATGGTTTCAATGTAGTGATTGGTCATGGATTTGAATTTGCTGAACCGATGATGTCGATTGCCAAAGAGTTCCCGAATACCTGGTTTCTTGTCACCAGTGCGAGTGTTAGTCAAAGTCCGAACGTAGCTTCTATTAGTATTAATAACCGGGAACAGGGATATTTGATGGGAACAGTAGCGGCCTTGATGTCCGAGTCCGGAACGGTAGCTGCCATCGGTGGAATGGAGATTCCCCCGATTACGAATTCTGTCAAAGGATTCGAGGAAGGTGCTAAAGCAGCCGTGGAGGGAATCAACGTTCTAACGACCATGACGGGTTCCAGTGACGATATTGCCAAAGCAAAGGAAACGGCCATTTCCCTCATTGAAAAAGGTGCCGATGTTGTAATGACCAACGCAAATCAGGCAGGAATGGGCGGCATAGAAGCGGCTAAGCAGGAGGGGGTACTTGCGGTGGGTTCCAATCAGGATCAGAATCCGAGCGCACCCGATACGGTGGTTACGAGTGTCATTCAAGATTACCCGAAGGCGATGACAGTTACAGTGAAGTCGATAATGGATGGAACGATGAAGCCGGAGCCGCTGTCGCTTGGGGTACAGGAAGGTGCCGTTTACTTAAGTCCTTACCACGGGTTTGAAAGCAAAGTTTCGCAAGAGATTAAAGATAAGATTGAGCAGACCATTGAAGCACTTTCAAGCGGTGAGATCTCAGTGAATAATGAGTAAACTTTAAATAATGGTGACGAATTTACAATCAGATGCAGGCTCAAGGTTAGTTAATCCATATAATCGGAGGGGTTTGACATGATGGATCAAAAAGTGAATGCACCAATGGGTGGATCCCATTTGCAGGACTCCGTACTTGAAAATGAGTGGCACCCTGTATGTGCATCTCATGAACTAACAGATAAACCGATCTCCGCGATCGTTCTAGAAGAACGAGTTGCGGTTTACCGTTCAAGCAAAGGAGTTCATGCGCTTCGCGATTTGTGTGTCCACCGAGGTGCGATGTTATCTAAGGGCTGGGTTGATAAAAATGAGAACCTGGTTTGTCCTTATCACGGATGGCAATATAACGCTGACGGCAAGTGTGTATGCATCCCGGCTCAAGGGAAGGATGACCGCATTCCTCCGCGTGCAAAAGCGACAAAATATCATTGCCAGGAGAAGTTCGGCATTGTGTGGGTATGTATTGGAGAGCCGCGTGCTGAACTGCCGGACTTTGCTGAATTTGAAAACCCGGACTATCGTCCGCTTGTTTGCGGGCCTTATCATGTAAAAGCAGCTGGAACACGGGTGATTGAGAATTTCACTGATTTTGCTCACCTCATGTACGTGCATGGAGGACTTTTAGGGCATCCCGATTATTCGGAGCTCCCCGATTTCCAGGTATTCAAAGAGGAGAATCGGGTGTACACCGGAGACGTTCCTATTTTTCAGCCTGTCGCTCATTCGGGGTCTGAACATGAAGAAGGTACAACTTATGTTTATGTAAAAGAAGTGTTTCGTCCGCTCGCTGCTCGCCTATCTAAGCGAGATCAAGCCACGGGCCAAACGCTTTGGATTATGCTGACGGTTCTCCCTGTTTCAGAGCAAGAGTGTATTGTCTATATGCCGGTATCGAGAAACTATGCACATGATGTAGATGATCAGCAGTTTATTGATTTTCAAGATACGGTATTTGAACAAGACAAGTGGATCATAGAGACACAAAAGCCAGAACTGCTGCCCCTTGACTTACAAGCAGAGTTGAATCACAAAGCAGATCTCTTGTCTGTAGCTTACCGCCGCTGGATTACCCAGATGGGTGTCAGAATTGGAACAACGTAAGACTTCCTGTTGAATACGGTTAGTGATATCCATCATAAAATAAAACCTCCGATATGCCGATATATAAGTTACTTTTGTAATGTTCGGTCAGATAAACCATCTGAACTCATTTCATTGTAATTACTATCAGGCAGAAGGGGGTCGTTTTTTTTGAGTGGAAAACCAAAGAAAAGCTTGATGTCAATAAGAGTGAAACTGATTACTATCTTTGTCCTCTTCTTGTTCATCCCAAGTATCGTTACCGCTGTATTTTCATTTCGAACAGCAGATCAGGAGATCCGCCAAGCGGATTTGGAGACAGGGAAACAATCTTTGCTGCTCGTCAGCAAGCAGATTGATTCATTGTTAGAGAATCAAAAAGCAAATCTTAACTTGATCTCCATGCAAACGAGTTCAGCCCAGATTGCGAATAGAAATCCAGCTGTACAGCAACTGGTAGACAACATGAGAGACAGCAATCCGCAGATTGAATCTATACTTATTGTATCGAATGCAACGGGAAAACAAATGAAATCACCATCTCTCAGCAACGATGAGGTAGTAAAAGAGAAAGATTGGTATAAAGAAGCTTTGGGAACGAGCGATTCAGTCATAAGTGTGCCCTATAAATCAGCTTCAACAGGTAATGTGGTGGTAACTTTGGCAAAACGTTTATCCGATGGCAAAGGTGTTGCTAGTATTCAGCTGGGGTTAAATTCACTCACCTCAACAGTAAACGGAATGAAGATTGGAGAAAAAGGGGTTATCTATCTTGTTGATCAGAAGGGAAACTACCTGGTTCATACCCATTTTGGAGCAGGCTCGAGCGCAATTGAACTTCTGTCTGATCAGATTGTAAGCAACGAGGAAGGAACGCTAAATTATTCTATATCAGGTCAAAATAAAAGTGGTTATTTTATAAATCAGCCATTAACAGGATGGAAAATCGTAGCGGAATTTGATCTCGATGAATATGAGCAAGTATCTATCCCTATGTTAAAAACCGTAGGGATTGTGCTTTTGTTTTCCGCTATTGTCGGAATTCTCATCATGATTCCTGTTATTCGAAGTCTATATAAGCCGATCAGAGGATTGGTCCACGCGTCAAAAACAGTAGGAAGCGGTGATCTGACCATAGACCTGTCGGTAAAACAACGGGATGAGTATGGACTGCTCGCAGAAGGATTTAATAAAATGACTAAATCTCTGCGGTCCGTACTGAGTGAAGTCAATGATACTTCTCAGCAGCTAGCATCGTCCTCTCAGGAGCTGGCAGCTAGCTCAGAGCAGACGACGAGTGCCACAGAGCAGGTAGCGAGCATTATGCAGCAAACGACTGTTGGTATCTTGCACTCCAATCAAGTGCTTGGAGAAGCAAAGCAGCAAGTTGCTGAAATGTCAGCAGGTATAAAGGAGATTAGTCTTCAAGCAGAAGACGTCACCTCCGCTACCGAACAAGTATCAGCTGAATCTCAAGCAGGGATGGAGCAGATTGAGCAGGCAAGCGTACAAATGAAGCATATCGGTACGTCTGCATCAAACCTGAATGAAGTAATTGAAGGGCTTGGCAGCAAAACGATGGAAATTCGTCAGATCGTTGAAATCATCACGAATATAGCGAAACAGACCAACATCCTGTCTTTAAATGCTTCCATAGAAGCATCAAGAGCAGGAGAGCATGGTCGAGGTTTTGCCGTTGTCGCTAAAGAGGTAAAAGAGCTTGCGGAGCAGTCCGCTGCCTCAGCAGCAGACATAGCACAACTCACGCATGAAATGGAGCGTGGTACGACGGAAGCGTCTGTTTCTATGTCCTCTGCTTCGCAGGAGATTGGTAAGGGAATTACGGCAGTTAATGAAGCCGGCGAGCATTTTAGATCTATATTATCCTCGATTCAGGAAGTGGCAGTGGAAATGGGGGCAGTATCCATCGCATCTAAACAGATGGATTCTGCTGTGGATCAAGTAAATGAAGTCTTTGAAATTGCCCTTGCTATATCTGATGAGATCGCTGCTGGAGCACAGGAAGGATCTGCTGCTTCAGAAGAGCAACTTGCAGCTATGGAAGAGGTCGCTTCTTCTGCTGCAGCATTATCAAGCATTGCTGATGAGATGAAGGAGATTATCGAACGTTTTAAATTATAAGAAAATAGAAGAGACGAATCACCTCATAGGAGAGAGGGATTCGTCTTTTTGTGCTTATTGCATATTGTACTAGGCTCAATTGCTTGCTCTGAAGCAAGGAGATACCAGGTATTTCATTGATTTACTCACTGGCGGAGCAGAAGTCAGAAATAAAGTGGCAACTCAGGCAGGACTCTTACAAATCATGGAGAAATGGAATCAAGATGAACGGCAATGGAAACAAAGACGCGCACCTTATCTATTATATGGGAGATGAAGATATGGATCGAAACGAGCAGGTAGATAGGTTACTTTCAAAACTGAGTTTGCGTGAGAAAATAGGACAAATGCTGTTATGCGGACTGCCTGGCAGAGAGCTGACAGAACCACTCGCCGACTTCTTTCGGGCAAATCCGGTTGGTGGAATTATTTATTTTGCCAGAAACGTACAGCATGTAGGACAGGTTGCCAATCTGACTTATGAGCTGCAAAAAGTAGCACAGAGCGCAAATCAGCTTCCACACTTCATTTCTATTGATCAGGAAGGCGGGATGGTTGCGAGGATTGCTGAAGGAATCACCTTATTTCCTGGAAATATGGCGATCGCTGCTGCGAGTTCAACAGAAGATGCGTATGAGGCTGCACTTGCCAGCGGGAAAGAACTACAGGCGCTTGGCATTAATCTCAACTTTGCTCCCGTGCTTGATGTGAACAATAATCCGCTAAATCCGGTAATTGGGGTTCGTTCCTTCGGTGAATCGCCTGAAGTCGTAGCTGAGTATGGTGCGAATTCAATACGCGGACTGCAAGATGCCGGGGTATCGGCTGCAGCCAAACATTTCCCTGGGCATGGGGATACAGCTGCGGATTCCCATCTTGATCTGCCTGTCGTTCCCCATGATCTAACACGGATGAACCAGGTGGAGCTTGTTCCATTTATCAAAGCGATAGATGAAGGTGTCGATTTCATCATGTCTGCTCATATTTATTTTCCGCTGCTAGAGTCTGATAGAAAACCTGCTACGCTTTCCTCTTCTGTGCTTACAGGTCTATTAAGGCAGGAGCTTGGCTACCAAGGTGTGATCATGACGGACTGCATGGAGATGAGCGCCATTGTAGATACCTACGGAACGGTAGAAGCATCGGTAATGGCGATTGAAGCAGGAGCAGACCTCATCCTGATCAGTCATACTCATGATCTGCTGACTGGAGCATATGAGGCTATTGAAAAAGCAGTAGCAGAGGGAAGAATCAGCGAAGATCGTATTAACGAGTCTGTCCGCCGTCTGCTTGATCTAAAAATTAAGCGCGGAATCATGACCGAACAAGGTGATTTTCCTGCTCATACAGTAACTCTACCAGTAATTGATGGGGAGGGGCTGCCCGCTAGGGTTGGAGTACAAGAACATCAAGATTTAGCTCGCAAAATTAGCGAACGCAGTATAACCTTGGTTCGTGATGAGGCAGGTATGCTGCCCTTAAAGAAGGTACGAACGCTAGTAGTGACAGTTGCTTCGTCGGCTATGACCATCGCTGATGAAATTATCAAGGACCCGTGTAGTTTAGGAACGGCGTTAATAGAGCAAGGGTTCGATGTCGTCCATATGAGCATCCCGGCAGCGGGTGTAGCGGAAGAAGCAACTCATGTTTTGGAAGCTGCTCGCCAAGCAGAGGTAGAGCAGATCATTATCGCTACGTATAATGCCCATTTCTATGAAGAACAGTCAGGGCTTGTGAAGCAGCTGTATGCACTGGGCAAACCGCTTACAGTTGTTGCTACACGTAATCCTTATGATCTAGCTAGCTTCCCTGAAGTGCAGGTTTACGTAGCGGCTTATGAGAGCAGACCGCTGACAATGGAAAGTATAGCTAAGGCGCTGTTGGGGTTAATTCCTTTTCAAGGAACACTGCCTGTCTCCCTTGGAGACGAAGAAAAATCGAATCCGGCCCACGTATGATCGCGGGATTTCACCAAAAGATAGAGCAGCTTGCTGCCTGACTGATGACGGGCACGTCCTTTGGTGAGTAATCGGATCTATATGTATTTTAAGCAAGGTCCTGTTAGAGGGCCTTGCTTTTTTTGTGTCAGATCATCCGTTTATATCTAAGTGTTCAAGATGAGATGCTGCATAATTGGGATGAATTTCTTTTGTTTAGTTAAAGGGGAGAGGGTTTATATACAAATTAGAAGTTTGCGAAAACTAGAATAAGAGGAGTGATAATCATGTTTCGTCATCAAAAAGAATTGCAGTTTGAAGTGAAAGTAGATCGTCCAGATCCATTGTTTGCACGCCAGGTGCAGGAAGTTCTGGGTGGACAGTTTGGTGAAATGACAGTAATGATGCAATATTTGTTCCAAGGCTTCAATTGCCGTGGTGAGGAAAAATATAAAGATATGCTCATGGATATCGGTACGGAAGAAATCGGTCATGTCGAAATGCTATGTGCGTTAATTAGCCAGCTCTTGGATGGAGCTTCACCGGAAGACCAAGAAGAAGCTGCGAAGGACCCAGTAACAGCAGCGATTATGGGTGGAATGAATCCACAACACTTGCTTGTGAGCGGTCTTGGCGGATTGCCGACGAATTCTAATGGTGTACCTTGGAATGGCAGTTACATCGTAGCGAGCGGTAACCTGCTTGCAGATATGCGTTCTAATCTCCATGCAGAGACACAAGGAAGACTGCAGGTTGCTAGACTTTATCATATGACAAAAGATGAAGGCGTTCGTGCAACGTTCCGCAAAATGCTGGCACGAGACCGTTACCACCAGTATCAATGGATGGCAGCAATTCAGGAATTGGAAGAGAAGAATGGAGTGGTTGTTCCCGCTTCCTTCCCACCAGAAGCAGAACTGGAATCTCAACCTGAAGCTTATAAATTCTGGGACTTGTCCGAAGGCAATGAATCTAGTGAAGGTTTGTGGGCTACAGGCAGTGCTCCGGATGGAACAGGCGATTTTGTATATGAAGCAGACCCTGCTCCTCAAGGTCAAGTGTACAAGCCAGAGATTCCTCCGACTAATATCCATCATGATCTGGATGTTGTAAAAGTCCCATTAAAAAAATAAATAGTATCTATAAAAACCTCTGCCCTGTGTAAGGGCGGAGGTTTTTTGCCGTGTACAGATTGTATTTTAATGGTATCAGCAGAGGGGATATAGACAATTATCTTGTTTCGTCTATATTAAACCAAACTTTTTATTATTATGTTTGACAATTAACAAACAAGAACATAATATATCTATATAAACAAAACGAGGAGGACGTGTTATGACGGAACAACACAATGATTTTGCATATGATGCCTCATTGGAGGAAATCAAGCGCGGCTATATCGAGACAGAGACCGAATATATCTGTGTCTGCTGTGGTTATACCGCTGAAAAAGGAGTGATTTATCCTCACAATGAAGTCTTATATGAATCATTCAGATATATACAGATCCATATTCAAGAAGAACATGGGTCGGTATTTCAGTTCTTGATCTCACAGGACAAGAAAGTGAGCGGACTTTCTGATATACAGCGCAGGCTGCTGGCAGAGTTTTATGAAGGGAAAAAAGATGCGGAAATACAAAAAGAATTAGGAATTGGCTCTACTTCAACGATTCGTAATCATCGGTTTGTGCTCAGGGAGAAGGAGAGACAAGCAAAAGTGCTGCTGGCTGTAATGGAGTTGCTGCACTCGCGTGATCACGATACCCCTGTCATGCCTGTGGTATCACCTAATAACAGAGCAGGCCAAGCTACCAATAAGGAGACTGATTTGACCGCTGAGCAGGAGAAAGTACTGACTAAATATTTCCCTTTTGGTACAGATGGACCGCTCGAAACTTTTGCAGTGCAAGAGAAACATCGACTCATTATTATGAATGAGATTGCAAAACGTTTTGATACGAACAAAGTATATTCCGAGTCCGAAGTGAATGGGATTCTAGATCAAATTTATGAGGATTATGTGTTGCTTCGCAGATCGATGGTGGACTATGGCATACTTAGCCGGGAAGAGGATGGAAGCAGTTACTGGCTTACCCCGAAGGAAGGAGAGAGTCGTAAAATGGCAAATCGCAGAGAAGAGTTAAAACAACTGGCAAAAGAAATAAAGACAGAAGCCGGCGTTTATCAAATTCGTAATAAAGAAAATGGAAAAAGGTATGTGGCAAGTACACCAAACCTCAAAAGTCTGAATGGTCAACAATTTATGCTGAATATGGGAAGTCATCGCAACCGCAGGCTTCAAGAAGAATGGAAAGAGTACGGGGAAGAAGCTTTTGCGATTGAAGTTGTGGAAAAGTTAAAAATCCCAGAGAGTAATATCTTTTTTGATGTAAAAGATGCATTAAAAAAGTTGGAGGCAAGCTGGCTTGAGAAGCTTCAGCCTTATGGAGAGAATGGGTATAACGAGGCTTGACCAAAGCAGCAGAAACTTGCTTAAAGAAACACTTTAACCCTTAATCCAGAAGAACTCACATTTGAGGATAAGCAAAATCTAATACGGAGAGTAGTTAGAGAGGTACGGGTTACGAAAAAAGAGATCTATTGCTCTTGATATGTGGTTGCTGTTTTAGGGTCACTATCTTGTAACAAGAAAAAACCTTCATAAAACAAAAATGTCTCGCCCTGTTCCACATGCATAAGCAGAGGTGCGGGCGAGATCTGTTAGTTATATTATATGCCGATTTATATTTTTGTGTAATGCTATTTCGTCATCTTATCCTGCATAGCAACGGCCGCCATGATAAATGCACCAACGCCATGCAGATCGTTTTTACTTACTGGGCGAGTTACATAATTTTCATAATCTCCTGCTGAGGTACCGATGCATATAGAGGGCATTACCAAGTGTCCAAGATCATCGGTTTCCATCATCTGAGCGAGTCCGGTGAAGCCTTTGCGGGCAGCGGACATATAGCTCTCGTCAGCAGCAGACTGCTGGACAGCTCTAGCAATCGTATAAACAAATAAGCTTGAGCAGGAGGTTTCCACCCAGTTATCCGGATGGCTGCCTTTATCGACAACCTGATACCATAGGCCTGTCTCTTCATCTTGATAGCGAGTAATTGCTTCTACGAATGCTCCAAGCTCCTCCTTCAGCTCAGCATGACTCGGATGCTCTTCAGGGAGCAGCGCAATAAACTCTGTAAGTGCCAGTCCATACCAGCCGAGCGATCGGCCCCAGAACTCAGGTGAACAGCCTGTATCAGGGTCTGCCCATGGCATCTGCCGGCTTTCATCCCAAGCGTGATAAAGCAGCCCGGTCCGCTCATCCTTCATATATTTACGCATCAGCCGCTCTTGCCGCAATACTTCTTCCCGCAGTTCCTCATCCCCATAGGTGTCAGCATACTTTAGAGCAAATACACCGCCCATATATAATCCATCCAGCCACATTTGATGAGGATATTTATCTTTGTGCCAAAATCCGCCTTCCGCGGTTCGGTTTAAGGTTCCAAATAAACTACGGAGCTTATCTGCAGCCACCTTATATTGCGGTTTCCCCGTCCGCTCTGCTTGGCGGAACAATAACAGCCCCGCTTGTATGGAATCCAGCTCGTCCCGTGCGAAGAATAGGTTACCTTGCTCATCCACTAGATCATCAATATACCCTTGAATATAGTCGTCATACCGTGCTTCTCCTAACTGCTCAGCAATCTGCTCAACCCCGCATAAAAAGACACCCTGATGATAATGCCAGCGATGGGCTGGCGGAAGTTCGCCTGGTTTATACGTTGCCATGATGGCATCTGCCGCAGCTGCAGCCCATTGCATGGGTGTTTTTGCCACATCTGATTTAATCATCTGATCTACTCTCCTCTAATAGAGTTTAGGCGGCTATCTTTTTAGCCTTTAATAGAACCAAGCATAGCTCCCTTGGCAAAATGCTTTTGCAGGAATGGATACACTAGTAAAATCGGCAGCGTAGCTACGACGATTACCGCCATCTTGACCGATTGATCAGGTGGGGGAACGGCGGAGTCCAGGTTTGAGCTATAATCCATTCCCGAAGCAAGCACAACGATCTGACGAAGCAATACTTGAATCGGCCACATTTTGCTGTCGTTCAAATACAAAATAGCGCTCAAATACGTATTCCAGTAGGTAACGGCATAAAAAAGTGAAATGGTTGCAATTGCCGGCATAGAGAGCGGCAGAACAATACGAAACAAGATGCCAAAGTCATTACAGCCATCAATTTTAGCTGATTCTTCAAGTCCTTCCGGTATGTTCTGAAAGAAGTTTTTGAGTATGATCATATTAAATGCGCCAATAGTCGATGGCAGTATAAGCGCTGCATAGCTGTCAATCAGGCCAAGCTCCTTAACCACCAAAAAAGTGGGGATCATCCCGCCGCTAAATAGCATCGTAAATACAACGAGGAACATAATAAGGTTTCGGCCGTCTAGATCACGGCGCGACAAGCCATAGGCCATTAGCGATGTGACGAACATGCTGAGTAACGTGCCTATCACTGTAACGCCAATCGATACACTCATTGCTCTGAAAATGGTATCCGTTGAAAAAATAAACTTATAGGCCTCGAGACTCCAAACCGTTGGAATAAGAATAAATTTTTTGGCTGCAATCTCGGCGTTCGTCGTAAACGAGCCCGCTACCACGTGGATGAACGGGAGCACGGTAACAAGTGCGATAATCGTCAGCAGCGTATAGTTAACCGCAACGAACAGTCGACCGCTTAGCGTACGATCTTCTACCATAATGAATCCTCCCTTGGCATTAATAGATGCCTTCTTCACCCATTTTTTTAGATAAGCGGTTTGCCAGCATAACGAGTACTAAACCAACAAGTGACTTGAAGAAGCCAACTGCCGAACTATAACTGAACTGCATTTGTTTTAGGCCAGCGGTATACACATAGGTGTCAATTATTTCAGCAACATCCCGATTCATTGAGTTGAGCAGCAGGTATACATGCTCAAAGCCAAGCTCCAGAACATCGCCAATTTTCAATATTAACAGGACGATAATTACACTACGAATGGCAGGCAGCGTGATATGCCACACTTGACGAAGCCGTCCAGCTCCGTCCATCCTTGCTGCTTCATACAGCTGAGGATCTACCGCTGCGATTGCCGCCAAGTATATAATGGTTCCCCAGCCCGCTTCACGCCAGATTACCTGAATAATATAGGTCGGCCGGAACCATTCAGGACTAAGCAGGAAATTAATTTTACTAAAGCCAAGTTGAACAAGCAGTTCATTGACAATGCCGCCGTCCATGGTCAGCATGACATAACTGATGGATACGATGATGACCCAAGACATAAAATGGGGCAGATAAACCAGTGTTTGAAAAAATCTTTTAAAAAACGTGATTCTTACCTCATTAAGCATTAAGGCCAAGATAATAGGTATGGGAAAGTAAAATAGCAGGTTCATGCCAAACAATAGTAATGTATTAGATAAAATGTTCCAAAAGTCAGGTTCAGTAAACAACCGCTCAAAATGCTTAAATCCTACCCATTCGCTCCCTAGTATGCCTTTAAACGGTTTATAATCTTGGAACGAAATGACAAGTCCAAACATCGGGATATATTTAAAGATAAGAAAATAAATAATGCCGGGCACAATCATGAGATACAGCCATTTGTTTCGCCAAAATCGCTTGCGCCATGCTGGCTGCGTCTTGGTAACTTGTCGGCTGATCACGGTCTCCTCCATAAGTCCTCATCCTTCCAAAGTTGGCTCCGCTAGGGGCTAAGACTCTGCTGTGGCACAATAAGCAGCGCGAGCAGAGCGTTCCTTAAGTGAGCCTGATATATGGCTGCTGTGTCTGAATACAGGCTCTATTTAGGGAACGATCTGCATGCACTGCCTTCTGCCTACCCGAGAGGCCGGTTTATATTGGCCGCCCGCTTTTATTTTTTGTAACTCGCATTAAACTCCTCGATCATTTTCTCGCCGCCTTGCTTCTTCCATTTCTCAATTTCCTTCTCAAAGCCGGCTTGGTCGATTTGTCCATAGATAAACTTGTACGTAGCATCAGTAATTGTCTGTTGCAGCTCTACGCCTTTGGATGCATAGGTGGCTGAATCCAGTGCAGCAGTAGGGTCTTTCACGCCGTATTTCTCATTTTCCTTAATGAGTTCTTCCGCGCGAATACGTCCTGGGAGCTCATTTAAGCTCTCGTACATGCCATTTGTTTCTGCCTCACCGATTACACTGTCCTTATAGCCCTTCACTTCACGTTCTGTCAGTTCTTTATCTTCAGATGGCTTCGCTTTTCCGTCTACGACGGTATAGTGTGTGCCTTCGATACCCCAGAACATGAGGTTAGCTACTTCTGGTGTCATCATTTTGTCGAAGAAACCTAGAATTTTCTTGAGTTCTTCCTCATCCTTGACTGCTGTTTTTGGGAACAATACAAGGTTGTTATAACCTGCAATCATCCATTGATGAATGTTGCCGTCTGGGCTTTTCACCATGCTGTGTGCATCAAGGACAGCGGTTGGTACGTTTTTGATCAAGTCCTTATCAAGTGTTGTAATATCTGGCATAGATCCGCCGATATAAATACCTGCTTTACCACTCGTGAACAAATTAACAGCATCTGTTTTACTTGTAGCAGCAAAATCTTGATTCATGTAACCGTTATCACGAAGTGATTTGAAAAAGGACATGGTATCGATATATTCAGGGAACATAAATTCAGGCAGCAGTTGGCCGTCTTTCTCCCCCCAGTTGTTCGGTGTACCGAACCAAGAGGAAACCGTCTTAAAGGCGCCAAAAACGAGCTCATTACGGTCTGCGATGCCTGTTGTATCGTTTTGTCCATTGCCGTCAGGGTCCTGCTCAGTAAATGCTTTAGCCATAGCGAACAGCTCTTCTGTTGTTTCTGGAGGAGCAATATTCAGCTTATCTGCCCAGTCTTTACGATAGATGATTCCTTGACGGGCAAGTGGGCGGCCGAGATATAAAGAATACAATTTGCCTTCGACCTTGGTATTATCAAGTACTTCTGGTTTTAATTTATTTAAATTTGGAAATTCGCTTAGGTAAGGGCCAATCTCCCAGAACTGTCCTTCCTTAATTGCTTCACGCATGAGCAAGAACGTTGTAGCATTTTTCAAATAAGTCGCTTGCGGCAAGGATCCGGTAGCAAATGCCGTGTTCAACTTCTCCTCATATGTATCCGCTGGAAAGAATTGATACGTAAGTTTCGTGTTTGTCAGCTTCTCTAGTTCATTTTTAACAGTGTCGGTTGGAGTCTCAGGCGTATTCAGCGGCAGCATGATGGTAATTTCCGCTGGGCTATCATCCTTCGGTGTACTGGCGTTAGGGCTGGAACCCGTATCACCCGATCCGGTAGATGTTGTGCCTGTACCGTTTCCGCCGGAGCAGGCGGAGAGAAGCAGTGTTAGGGACATGACAGCACATAGAGCCAAGGATAAAGGCTTTTTCTTTTTCATTCCTTTGTGACCTCCATTTAACGATGGGATTTGGCTTACACACTAAACACTACCGAATGGATAAAGTATCGTATACAATCATTTGCTCATATGCAGGCATACCAGCAAGAGTCTGATGAAATGATTATTGCGTGGGAAATGACACCATAGTGTCGTATAAGATCCAGAGAGAGCAAACAGGGAGATTCGTTGTAAAGATCTGCTCGAGTGCAGGAAAAAGGGGACACCTTACTTGCATAATGCAGCAATACGCTAAGAACCCCAAGCAGTAACTGATTGGGGCGAAGCCAAATGTTGATTTTTATAAAGCTTCTGATAACTCCTTAATAATCGTGTTGCCGCCATTTATACGCCAGCGCTTCGTCTCCTGCTGAAAGTCCTGCTCTGTTAAGTTGCCAAGAATATAGTTGTAGGTGGCGTCTGTTATAATTTTACTGAGTTCTGCATTCCGCTCATCATACGTCTTTGATTCCAAATGAGCTGCAGGGTCTATGACGAGAAATTTTTCATTATCCTGGCTAAGCTGGTCCGCTAAAGCTGTTAAGGTCTCTTTCTCCGCTACCTCCATAACACTCGGGTTACTCATGTCCGCAATCATCAACATATAAAAAGCATTTACTTCTTGAATACGCAGCTGAGTTGTTTCCTCCGGCAGGCGGACTTGACCATTCTCCAACGTATAATGCTTACCTTCAATGCCATATTTCAATAAGTTTGCAATATCCTTATCCATTGTGCGGTCAAAGAAAGCTAAAATATGCTTTAATTCTTCTTCTGTCTTGATCGCCTTCTTGGAAAATAAATATAATCCGTTAAAATTCGGAATGGACCATACCCGGTAACCGTTAGGACCTTTAATCCGGTTGGATAAAGTAAATGAAGCATCCGGATTAATTACTTTAGCTTCCTCATATAAGCGCTGAATATCGGTCATGCTTCCAATATAGACGCCGGCTTTGCCTTTTATGATCATATTCCGCTGCACTTCTTTGCTTGTCACAGCAAAATCACGGTTAATGAGCTGCTCGTTATATAGTTTTTTGAAAAAGTTCATTGTCTCCATATAAGCTGGTGTCTCAAACTCTGGTATAAATGTGCCTTCTTCCATACTCCAGTTATTAGGTGTCCCGAAATAAGAGCTGACTGTCTTGAACGCTCCATAGATCAGATCATTACGGTCCGCAAGGCCAATGGTATCTGCCTTCCCGTTCCCATCAGGGTCATTATATGTAAAAGCATGAAGAACCTCATACAATTCATCAAGGGTTCCCGGCACGGCAAGCTCTAGATGATCTAGCCAATCCTGCCGAATGATTGCGCCTTGTCGTGACGATGGACGCTCTGTATATAAACCATAGATGCGATCATCAACGGCAGCCTGCTTCAGAATATCTTTATTTAAGTATTTAAGGTTAGGATAATCCTCTAAGTAAGGTCCGATCTCCCAGAATGCGCCGGATCTTATTGTATTTTTCAGGAGAAGGAAGTCCGTATTTCTAACAAAGGTCACTTTCTTTAAGGAGTTCGTTGTTAATGCAGTATTCATCTTATCGCTATAGATTCCATCTGGAATCCAGTTGATATCTAGGGTAAAGCGGCTCCATTCTTCCAGCATGGACTGCATTTCATCACTTGGAGGAGTAGGGAAGTGAAGGGGGAGCATGATGGAAATGGGTGAATCCTCTATCGAGGCAGCATTTGATTTTTCTGAAGAATTATTACTGCATGCGCTTACAAATAGAAGTATAATGAAAAATATGGAAGATGTTACAAATAATTTATTTACTGTTTGGAACCCTTTCATCAGCATTCTGCCCCCTTCTTATTTAGAATGAGAGAATTGCTCGCTCCCCCAATTCTTGTGTGTAATCTAAGATAATGATTATCTGACAGGTAGATGATTATTGCTCGTAAAAGGGCTGTTCCACTACAATAACAGTACGATAAATATGACAATTGAAGTGTAGGTGATCCTCAAGTGCGTTCTTTAAGTTTTCTATCCAAAATGACGATATTCGGGTTCTTATTAAGCACGCTTCCGGTTATTTTTATCGGTACATTCTCTTATTTAACATCATACAATGAAATACAGAAAAACGTAAATGAAAGCAAGTTAATGTTAATTATTCAAATTAAATCCAATGTAGAGCAAAAATTAACGACTGTCAACCAAACACTTAATCAAGTAATCAATTCGTCTTTTATGAAGAAAGCTCTTAATTTAAATATAACTGAAAACGATTTCATTATGTATAACGACTTGCGTACTGAAATCCGCTATATGCAATCATTCGATACCAAGCTCGAAGATGTCATTCTCATTAATGAGCGTTATAACTGGATGATTAAAAATTCCGGCCTCTACAAGTTTGATGAGTACCCTTATCATGATCAGCTGGCGAGCCTGATGGAGCTTCCCGACTCAACCTCTTGGTCTTTGAATCCATCTACATGGTTTTACAGCGAAGAAAATGCCAATAATTCAGCCTGCTCCTACAGCATAGGTCTTGTTAAACAGCTCCCTTCAAGAGGACTTGATCCGCATGGGCTGGCAATCGCAAACATTCCTGCCTGTGATGTGCAGTCCTTGCTGGGTACGAATCATTCCGATCTAAGTGGACTGATGATTGTGAATGAGCAGGGCAAGATTATTTTACACTCAGATGAATCATTAATTGGCGAGCCTGCGGAGAAGACAGGCATTCATAGTCTGACGCAATTGAGCGGTGCTTCGGGGCAATATAAATCACATATTGGGGATAAACCTTTTTCCATAACCTATTATCGTTCCGATTTTAATGACTGGACTTATGTCAGCTATGATTCTATTCAAAGTATGACGAGTGAATCCAAAAAAATTGGAGCGTACACGCTTTATGCCTGTTTACTCATTCTGCTGATCTGCATCACTATTGCCTGGCTGGGTTCAAAACGGATGTATTCGCCGATTAAACTATTGCTGAAACAATTTGGCCACCGCAATGCAGATGAGAAGACAAGCAACGAGTTTCAATTGATCGGAGAGCAGGTTCATGCTTTATTTCAATCAAAATCGAGATTAGAAGATGAAGTGAGAAAGCAGCTTAAGCAAGTGCGTACCTTTTTCTTAATTCGTGCTTTCCAAGGCAAGGTGAAGGCAAAAGAGCTGCATGACAAGCTAGAGCAGTTTGATTACAGCCGGCAGCTTGAGGAGTGGAAGACGATGTCGGTGCTTACCATACAAATAGGAACACTTGAGCAAACGAGATATGAGAAGCAAGATTTAGAGCTTTTATTATTCGCCGTGCAAAATATGGTAGAAGAGCTTATTCCGGAGGAAGAACAGCTGGCTCCAGTGATGATTGACCACACAGTTGTTGCCCTTATCGGCAGCAAGGAGAGCGAAAAGACGGCTTTCCAAGCTAAAATCTATACCGCAACAGAGCAGCTAATGAGTGAAATTACAAGTTACTTAAGCGTGCAGGTTAGCATTGGCATGAGTCTTCCATTCCATGATATCCGAACCCTTTCGATCGCCTATAAAGAAGGGCTAGAGGCGTTAAAGCATCGCATGACTCTTGGGGACGGCATTATCATTCAGTTTGAAAATATTAACTCGGGGAAACCTTACTTGAAGCTGAATTATCCCAATCATTTAGAAAACGAGCTGCTGGATGCGGTTAAGCTCGCAAACGCTGAGAAGGCAAAGGAACTGCTTGAACAGCTGCTAAGGCATGTGTTCGCCACCGAGATGTCACCGCAGGAGTACCAGATTCCGCTATCGCGTCTGCTGAATAACCTGCTGATCACGATGCAAGAATCCGGTATTAGCTTGAAGCAGATTTATTATGGAACAGGAACGTTATTTGAGGAACTGCTAGATTGCCATATTGTAGCCGAAATCGAGGATTGGTTCTGGACAGCTGTGATCCATCCGATGATTAAAGTGTTCCGAGACCGTCAGGATGCGCAGTACCACAACATATCGGAGAAAATAATCGAGCTTATTCATCGTTATTATGATACTGATCTGACACTGGAAGAATGTGCTTCCAGGCTTCACTACAATGCTAACTACTTAAGCAGTGTATTTCGGAAAGAAACGAATTATTTTTTCAGTGAATATCTATCTGTTTACCGATTTCAAATTGCGAAGAAGTGGCTGGCCGAAACGGATATTCCGGTAAAAGACATTGCAGCGAAGCTTCGTTACAACAATTCGCAGAATTTCATCCGTTCGTTCCGTAAGCAGGAAGGTTTAACCCCTGGCCAATACAGACAAAAAACGATGCAAATCGAAGCCTGACCTTGTGATATGTCCATGGATTTTTGGTTAATACTTTCTGTGATGACATAAAACAGGGGGTATAGGAATGGGACATAACTCAGAGCGTAAAAGAATACTGATCACAGGGGCCGCAGGTAAAATTGGAAGCTGCCTCGCTGCAGGTTTACGAGAGACGGGCAAATACGAAGTGATCGCAACAGATCTGATTGGGGACGAAAAGAAGAAGATACAACCACTCGATGTTACCAATTCAGACCAGCTACTGGAACTTACCAAGGGAGTCGACACGATCCTCCATATAGGATGGGCTAAAGATGAGGAAGACTTCCTTGGCAAAGTACTGCCGATCAATGTAACGGGAGCGTATTACTTATATGAAGCAGCAAGATGTAACGGGGTAAAGCGGGTTATTTTTTCAAGTTCAAACCACGCCACGGGATTTTATAAAGTAGGGGAAGAAGTCGATGCGAATGACCCCTATCGTCCCGATAGTTTTTATGGACTGAGCAAGTGTTATATCGAACTTCTTGGCAGACTGTATTCGGACAAACATGGAATTTCTTCTATTAACATCCGAATTGGTAATTTCCCGGGTGATAACAAACCGCATTCCGAGCGTGCAGCGCATATATGGATCTCCGAGCGAGATTTAGTACAGCTTGCAGATAAATGCATAGAAGCACCAGAGATACATAAATTCTTAAGTCTATATGGCACTTCTGCCAACACAGATAACTACTATGATATTCGTTACCTTAAACAGCTGATCGGATATGAACCTCAAGATGATGCAGCAGAACTCATGGAACAGTTCGAGCGCCAGGGACAACAGGTAAAGCAAGATGAGACAGAGTATCAGGGCGGCAATATATAAAAAGGCATCTGGCTTCCCAGAATCTAAAAGAAGAAGACGAAACAGCAAATACGCTGATTTCGTCTTTTTTATTCATTTTACAGATTTAAATTGGTTGAATATGGTAAATATAAAACGCATTTATTAATTTTCGACGAAAGTGTATAGTAAAAGAAAGAAGAGAATCGGAGTTCAGAGGGGGTCAAGGGATGAGATCATTGTGCAAAGTTCTTATCGTCGATGACGAGATGCTGGTTAGACAGGGGATCAAACATCTTCTGGACTGGGAACAAGCTGGCTATTATATTGTTGGGGAAGCTTCTAATGGTTTGGAAGCGCTAGAATTGGTAGAAGAGTTACAACCTCACATTGTGATTACAGATATCGTGATGCCTATTATGGATGGCGAGAAGTTGGTAAGGTTGGTAAAAGAGCGCTATCCTGCTATCGAGGTTATCGTGCTGAGCAGCTTCAGCGAATTCGATTATGTGCGTTCTACGTTTCAGAACGGAGTCGCTGACTATATATTAAAACCTAAACTCGAGGCGGAATATCTGCTCTCTATTTTACACAAAACAGCAGCCAAAATAGAAGGACTTGGCATACCGGTAAAAGAAGAACGATCGGAAGAGACACAGATCGCGCAAGCAATCGATAAGATGATTTCCGGTTATGAGGCAGAGATAACAACCGAAATCATCCGCCGCCGGTTTCCTTATCCTAAGTTTCTTCTACTGGGTGCAGATTTGAATCCCGTAAAAGATAAATTAGAGAAGAGTCAGATCGAAAAAAGTGTGAGTCAGTGTCTTCATCATTTACGATCAGGGCAAGCAGAGTATATGAAGCTAGAATCTGTTCCAGGCACGCTGCTCTATTTACTCAATGCGAATGATCCCTGGTCCGAACGTATAGAGCAACTGATACAGAATCTTTCCCGTATTCCTCAGCAGCGTGAGCAAGCAGAGAGGCTGCATTTTATTATTAGTAATCGATTTGAAGATTTTTGCCAATTGGGCAACGTCTACAGTAAACAATATGAGAGATTGAAACGTTACTCGTTTTATTTACCGACGTATCCGGTTCTTGAAGCAGACCATTTACCTGCCTTACCGGCTAGGACGTCAGCGATAGATATGGCGGAACTGATTGAAGGATTAAAACGTAAACAATTCCAAAAATCCTTTTCATTTTTCCTTGAACATATCCATGCGAAATCTTTAGATTATGAGACAGATATATTTGAATTCAAATCTCTGCTTGGTAATTTTATATTTAATGTTACCAACACACTAAGTAAGCTGAAATTTGAAACCGAGCCACTCGAAAAGAGAAAATATGATTATTTCAGACAAATTGATCAGGCCGTGTACGCACGTGATGCGATTCAGTTCATCGAGGAATTTATCCAAGAAGCGGAGAGCATTACGAGAGAGACGGACACTTCAACGAATCCAAGTTTTTATCGTCTGCTAAACTATATACAGGAGCATTATGCCGAGCCAATTACCCTAACGGAAGTGGCGAAGAAGTTTCATTTTAACGCATCTTATTTATCGAGTTATTTCTCTGCCAACAATAATGAAGGTTTCAGTGAATATGTAAACAAGGTGCGAGTTGAGAAAGCAAAAGAAATGCTGGTAGCAACAGAAGAGACAATCTCTGAAATTAGTGACCGTGTAGGTTACTCTGATCAGAGTTATTTTACAAAAGTTTTTAAAAAGATGACCGGGGTATCACCAAGTCAGTATCGAAAAGAACAAGTGCAGGAGAACCAGAACATATGATGATGGGGGAGCTTGCAAATTTGAACAAAAGAAGTTTGTTTGTGAAGCTGTTTTTAGTCACCTTAATCAGTATTATTACGGTCTCGTTGCTATCTGTAGCGATTACGATTCGCATGTCTGAGAATTTATTCCTCAAGACCTTCAGTATTACGAATGAAAAGTTACTGGGACAGGTCAAATCAGATCTTGAAGCATACAATAATGCGGTTGCAACGAGCGCTACCTTAATTGCGCAAAGCGGAGGAGTCCGTAAATACCTGTCGAGCAGTGAGACGGATTCCGTGTCTTTATCCATGCAGACCTATGCAATGACGCAGCGGATCAAGACAATTATAACGAACCTAAGTGCTTATGATGTAGGTGTGACACTCGTTGGAGCCAACGGGCGAAGTTATACAACAGATCCTTGGTACTGGTCGGTTACGGTAGATGAATTAAACAATCATGAGATAACAAAACAGACAAAAGCAAATCCGCGGGAGATTCTGTATCAGCTTTATTATGATCGAGATCAGCCGGGTACAGAACAAAAACCTGTGCTGGTTGCCTCAAAAGCTTTATATGAACAGTATACTGGGAATATTTATGGAACACTGTATATCACGTTTCGCGACCAGGATTTCCAGTCTTTTTATGAGAATTTCACGAGTGAAGGCAATGATGTGCTGCTGATGAGTTCACAGGGACAGATTATTTCCAGTAATCGAAGTGAGCTGATCGGTAAGCATGTTCCTTCTCTGTTGCACGCTGTAGATACACAAGAGAAGAGTGGACTCGGCAGTACAAGCCTTTCTTTTGAGGGAAGCGAGATGACGGTATTATCAGAGTATTTACCGGAATTTGATTTTTATCTGGTGAACCTTTTAGACCGAGAAACAGCGATGGGGAATATGGTCAATGTAAAAACAATTACACTCATGATCATGTCCGTTGTTTTACTGTCACTAATTGTTGTCTATCTCATTACAAGGAAAATGACGAAGTCCATGAGAGGACTTGTCCGTCATATGTCACAGATTCCAACGAGTGGATTTAATCAGCGCGTTGACGTATCCAAAAGCGGATATGAGGTGGAGGAGCTGGGCAATGCGTTCAACTATGTACTCGACGAATTAAATGTGTATGTAGATCGATTGGTAGAGACTCAGAAAGAACAGCGAAAAGCCGAACTTGCGGCGCTCCAAATGCAGATTAATCCTCATTTTCTATATAATACGCTGGCTTCTGTTAAGTTTCTCGTACAACAAGGAAACAAAGAAAAAGCTGCCGAAACGATCAATGCCTTAATTACCTTGCTGCAAAATACCGTCAGTAACGTACAAAGTGCCGTTACCGTCCGCCAAGAGCTGGACACACTAAAGAATTATGTGTTTATCAATCATGTAAGATATGGCGATAGAATTCGAGTCAATTATTTCATAGAACCAGAGAGTATGGACTACCAAATTCCTAAACTTATTTTACAGCCGTTTATTGAAAATGCGTTTTTTCATGCTTTCAACCATAAAGAAGAGGGAACGATTCTGATTATGATTTCGGTTCAGGATAATCATTTGGTCTGTGAAGTAAATGACAACGGAGATGGGATGGACATAGATTCAGCTGAAACGGCGGAAGGAAAAACATTACCGAAGACAAAGAGGAATCGAAAGTTATTCTCGGGTATCGGGATACAGAATGTGGATCATAGGCTCAGATTCATGTATGGAGACAGCTATGGAGTTGATATTAGCAGTGTAATTGGTGAGGGTACTCGGATCAAAATCACGATACCTCTACAAAAACAGGAGGAGCAAGACGAGAAAAGCAGTTGAACAATAAAGGATATAAAAGTTAAATCAAATTCAAAAATATGGGATTAATCTAAATAAAGAACCAAAACCTAAATATAGTACATGAGTATAGCGGTGAATTGAACAAGGTAACTAAGAAAAGCACCAAAGCTAACAAAGATAGTTCTAAAGAAACCGCATACATGAGTGATAAGATGGAAGCATAGAAAGTAAACGCTTCCATCTTATTTTATTTTAAATCCATATTTATTACAGCCTTGAGGGGGTTATTTCATTGAGAAACAAATTACCAAAAGTACTTTCAGTCCTGTTAGCTAGTGCGGTCGTTCTATCTGCTTGTTCTACGGGTTCAGGTGGAGAATCTAGTGAAGGATCTAGTGCAGATACGAAAGAGATTACAGTCTGGGCATGGGACCCAGCGTTTAACATTGCAGCAATGAATAAAGCGAAAGAGGCTTATGCGGAAACAAATCCTGATCTTAAGATTAATGTTGTAGAGAACGCACAAGCAGATATCGTGCAGAAGCTGAACACAGGCCTTAACTCTGGATCTACAAAAGGTCTTCCGAACATTGTGCTGATTGAGGATTACCGGGCACAAAGTTTCCTACAATCGTATCCGGATTCTTTCTTTGAACTGACAGATGTCATTGATGTAGCCAATTTTGCGGATTATAAAGTGGGACCTACTAGCGTAGATGGCAAACAATATGGAGTTCCTTTTGATTCTGGAGCTACTGGATTGTATATCAGAACAGACTACTTGGAGGAAGCAGGGTACACGCTTGACGACCTGCAAGATATTGATTGGGATAAGTATATTGAAATCGGTAAAGACATTAAAGAAAAAACAGGAAAATTGATGCTGACACAAGATCCGAATGACCTCGGAATCATTCGTATGATGGTTCAATCTGCGGGTTCTTGGTATACCACCGAAGATGGTGAAACGCCAAACATTGCGAATAACGAAGCAATGAAAGTAGCATTTGAAACCTACAAAAAGTTGATGGACTCGGGTATCGTCAAAGTCGTTTCTGACTGGAGTCAAGGGGTTGGGGCTCTTAACGGCGGTGATGTTGCATCTACTCCTTCAGGTAACTGGATTACTCCATCGATCAAAGCAGAGGCTTCTCAGTCCGGAAAATGGGCAGTAGTTCCAACGCCGAAACTGCCTGGTGTAGAAGGTGCTGTGAATGCTTCAAACCTTGGCGGCAGCTCTTGGTATGTAATGAACGTAGACGGTAAAGAAGCAGCGGCAGAATTCTTGGCTGCAACTTTCGGTACCGACGTAGATCTGTATCAAACATTGAATACAGAAGTGGGTGTAATCGGTACGTTCAAAGCGGCTTCCGAGGGTGAAGCTTATAAAGCAGAAGATGAGTATTTCCAAGGACAAAAAGTGGTATCTGACTTCGCTGCTTGGACAGAACAAATTCCTAACGTGAATTATGGTCTAAATACGTACGCAGTCGAGGATATCTTGGTTGTTGCAATGCAAAACTATCTAGGCGGCAAAGATATTGATTCCGTACTTAAGGATGCGCAGTCTCAAGCAGACACTCAAATTCGTTAATTCATGAATGAATACGGGCCCTTGTTCCTTCTGCTTCTCCTTTAGAGAAAACCTCTATGGATGGAGGGAAAGGGCAAGGGTCCTTTTTATGAAGAAAAAAGAGAGAGAAACAAAAAAACATACTTTAGAAAACAGTTGAGAAGGGTGTGGAGTGGTGTGAAAACTGCGAAGACCGCGGCGAGTACCGGAAGTCCTAAAGGCATGGGCAGTCAGAGACGTATCAATATAACAGGCTGGTTATTTATTCTCGTACCGGTTCTTGCAATCAGTTTGTTCTATTTTTATCCAATGATTCAGGCGCTGATCCTTTCCTTTAAATCAGGCCGGGGGATGAATCTTGATTTTGTTGGATTCGATAACTATATTCGCTTGTTCCAGGACAGCAACTTTATTACCGCAGTAAAAAATACGTTTATTTATCTCATCATACAAGTTCCTGTCATGCTGGTCCTTGCGATCTTTATTGCCGTTCTACTTAATGATGATAACTTGAAATTTAAAGGGTTCTTTAGAACCGCGATTTTCTTACCTACCGTTACTTCCCTTGTAGCATACTCCGTTGTATTTAAATACATGTTTGGCGGAGACGGTATTGTGAATAAGATGCTCATGAATTTCCATCTTATATCAGAACCGATTCAATGGATTTCTGATCCGTTCTGGGCAAAAGTAACCATTATTATTGCGATTACTTGGCGTTTTACAGGTTATAACATGATTTTCTATCTTTCTTCTTTGCAAAATATCGACAAATCCGTATATGAAGCAGCTCGTATTGACGGCGCAAATGCGTTTACTCAATTCTTTAAAATTACGATTCCTCTTCTAAAACCGATGATCTTATTTACGACGATTACATCGACGATTGGTACCCTGCAGTTATTTGATGAAGTTGTAAACATCACGAAAGGCGGACCAGGTAACTCAACCATGTCGATTTCACAGTATATTTATAACTTATCATTTGAGTACACACCAGACTTTGGATATGCAGCAACTGTTTCTTACTCGATCGTAGTGATGGTCATCATACTGACACTCATTCAGAACAAAATTGGGGGCGATAAAAAATGAGTAAACCGAAGAAATTTTTTACGTATGCATTTCTTATCCTTGCTACCCTGATTTCGATCTTTCCATTCTTGTGGATGATCACAAGTTCAACGAATATGTCAGTAGACGTTACAAAGGGAAGACTTCTTCCGGGATCACATCTTTTCGATAATGTAAGGAACCTATTTAACAGTGTAGATATGTGGCAGGCACTTTGGAACTCAGCCAAAATATCGATTGTGACAACGATTCTTTCTTTGCTCGTTGCATCCGCAGCAGGTTACGGATTCGAGATTTATCGCAGCCGTGCGAAAGATATTGTGTTCAACATTTTGCTGGCATCCATGATGATTCCTTTTGCAGCTATTATGGTGCCGCTGTATCAAATGTTTGCAAAAGTATCGAGTGTCATTCCGTTCCTTGGGATCGACACTGCATCGGCAGTTATTTTACCAACATTCACTACGGCATTCTTGATCTTTTTCTTCCGTCAAAGCTCGAAAATGTTTCCTAAAGACTTACTGGAAGCAGGGCGTATGGATGGTCTGACTGAAATTGGACTCTTCTTTAAGATTTACATGCCGACAATGAAATCGACGTATGCAGCAGCTGCCATCATTACATTCCTTAGCAGCTGGAACAACTATCTGTGGCCGCTCATCGTCTTGCAGTCGCCTGAGAATATGACAGTGCCGCTCTTGATTTCTAACCTTGGTTCAGGATATGCACCGGATTACGGAATGATTATGTCCGCGATTGTCATTACTACGCTGCCAACTGCACTTGTATTCTTTGTCATGCAAAAACACTTCGTAGCAGGAATGACAGGGTCCGTTAAGTAATTTAAATAGGTATCGAATCTCATTTCATAATACGTTTTGCTGCTTGCATTATAAAATGGATTCAAGCTTGATAGGAAAGGCTGTCTTGGCATCAGTTGAGAGCAAGTAAAGACTGATGTCAGGCAGTCCTTTCCCATATAGAAATGGAGGATGTATGATGAAACAAGTAATGGAGCAAAAAGTAAATCCGAGCACAACATGGTTGTCTGATGTAAGCGTATTCGCTGTGGGCAGAGTGCCTGCGCATTCCGATCATAAGTATTATGCTACAGCCGAAGAGGCGCAGCAGCGTGGAGAGATGCCGCTTCGACATAGTCTGAACGGAAGCTGGAAATTTAGTTATGCTGCTTCGCCGGCAGCACGCCAAGCGGACTTTTATAAGAAAGAAGTATCTTGCCGGGGCTGGGCTCAGATTGAAGTTCCTGGACATATTCAGTTGCAAGGGTACGGAAACCCGCAGTATGTAAATACGATGTATCCATGGGATGGACATGAGAACCTTAGGCCGCCTATGGTTTCAGAAGACCATAATCCGGTTGGCAGCTATGTAAAATATTTTGACGTACCTGAAGGATGGGAAGGCCGTCCGCTCTATGTTTCTTTTCAAGGTGTTGAATCGGCTTTCTATGTATGGCTGAATGGAGAGTTTGTCGGTTACAGTGAAGACAGCTTTACGCCAAGTGAGTTTGATCTTACTCCCTATATAACGGACGGAGAGAACAAGCTGGCTGTTGAGGTGTATCAACGCAGCACAGGCAGCTGGCTGGAGGATCAAGACTTCTGGCGCTTCTCAGGGATCTTCCGGGAAGTATATCTGTACACCATTCCAGAAGTGCATGTTCAAGATTTATTTGTAAAGACAGATCTGGATGAGAAGTATGAAGCAGGTACACTTCTTACGGATCTGCAACTGACAGGCAAGTCAGCATCAAAAGTGGAACTTGTACTAAAAGATGCGGAAAATAAAGTGATTGCGGAGCAGACTGTAGTATCTCCCGAAGACAATCTCTCGGTTCGTCTGGCAGCCGGAAATGTAAATCTATGGAGCGCAGAAGCACCGTACTTATATACTCTTTATATTTCTTTATACAATGAGGCAGGAGAACTTGTCGAAGTGGTACCTCAAAAAGTAGGCTTCCGTAAATTTGAGATGATAGACAAAGTGATGCATCTAAACGGGAAACGTATTGTCTTCAAAGGGGTAAACCGACATGAATTCAATGTTCGTCAAGGACGGAATATAACAAAAGAAGATATGCTATGGGATATCAAAGCAATCAAGCAGGGGAATATGAACGCGGTTCGTACCTCCCACTACCCGAACCAGACGCTCTGGTATGAACTTTGTGATGAGTATGGTGTATATGTCATTGATGAAATGAATCTGGAAACCCATGGATCATGGCAGAAGATGGGCGCAGTTGAGCCATCATGGAACGTGCCTGGAAACAACATGGAATGGCAGGATATTGTAATGGATCGTGCGATTTCGATGGTAGAGCGGGATAAAAACCATCCTTCCATCCTCATATGGTCTTGTGGTAATGAATCCTATGCTGGGGACGTCATCCTGAATGTATCCGATTATTTCCGGGAGAAAGACAGCACTCGTCTCGTACATTATGAAGGAGTATTCTACGACCGGAATTATGACAGAACGAGTGACATGGAGAGCCGGATGTATGCGAAGGTAGCAGATATTGAAGAGTATCTAAATGACAATCCAGGTAAACCGTATATCAGCTGTGAATATATGCACGCGATGGGGAACTCGTTAGGCGGTATCCATAAATACACGGAACTTGAACAGAAGTATCCAATGTACCAAGGTGGATTTATTTGGGACTACATGGATCAGGTTTTAATTAAAAAAGATCGTTATGGCAAGGAATTTATGGCCTACGGCGGTGACTTTGACGATCGTTCTACGGATTACAACTTCTCCGGTAATGGGATTGTATATGCAGACCGCCGCTGGTCTCCAAAGATGCAGGAAGTGAAATTCGTGTATCAGAACGTGAAGCTTACGCCAAGCCTTACGGGAGTTACGATTCGAAATGAGAATCTTTTTGTCAGCACGGATGCTTATGAACTCGTATACACGCTGAACAAAGAAGGAAAGCAGTTGTTCACAGGAAGAATGGATGTTCATGTGGCTGCGGGAGAAGAGAAAGAGATTGCGTATACTTTGCCGGAGGTGAGTGGTCAGCCTGGCGAGTATAGCGTAGATTGCTCCCTCGTGCTCAAGGAAGAAACCTTATGGGCTGAAGCAGGGTATGAAGTGTGCTTTGGACAGCATGTGTTCCTGGTGGAAGAAGCTAAAAAAGATATTTCTGCAAAAGGCTCCGCGCTATCAAATGATTTCCGCGTGGTAGAAGGGGATGTGAATATCGGCGTACACGGCCGTGACTTCTCGATCATGTTCTCTAAACAGGCCGGAACACTCATCTCGGTGAACTATGGAGGTCGTGAGATGATCTCGGCACCGCCAGCTCCGCTCTTCTGGAGAGCGATGACGGATAACGATAAAGGAGCAGGGTTCCATTTTGATTCTTCCGCTTGGTATGCAGCAAGTCTTACTCGCCGTACACTAAGCTGGGAGCTGGCAGAATCAGAAGGACAAGCAACGATCACGTATACCTATAAACTGAGTGTTCATGAGGACGTACGAGTGAAGGTAGCATATACCGTATCTGCAGACGGAAGTATTCAGGTAGATTCCACGTATAAAGGGGTGTCTGGATTACCGAAGTTCCCAATCTTCGCATTGTCCTTAAAAGTGCCAGCAGATTATGCGAACCTGGATTGGTATGCAAAAGGACCAGAAGAGAACTATGCAGACCGTGCGGAGGGAGCAAGACTTACACGTTTCAAAAACCGTGCCGAAGACAATGTATCTGCTTATCTCGTTCCGCAGGAATCGGGTAATCGTACGGGAGTTCGTGAGGTTGCAATCACGAATGACACTGGAAAAGGAATTCTGATTACGGCTCCGGCATCCCAGCCTGTAGAAGCAGTAATATCGCCGTACACGGCGTTTGAACTGGAACAAGCAACTCATCATTATGAACTGCCAAATGTGCATCATACCGTAGTCACGATTGCGGGCTGCCAAATGGGTGTTGGCGGAGATGACAGTTGGGGAGCGCCTGTACTAGACGAATTTACAATTGATCCATCAGGCGAATTGTCCTTCCAATTTACAATTCGAAATCAGGGTTAATTCAATAAGTGACGGTGTTTTAGTATAAGCAAAAAGAGCCTTTCTCGGGAGAAGAGAAAGGCTCTTTTTTTGATTGCTGTATTTTGAGATGAATTAAGCAAACATCCAGTGCAGTGCTTCTATAAATTGTTTCGCGAAGAAGACATCATCATGAGTTCCGCCTTCTACGAGTACGAATTTCAGTTGCTCCGGGGTCAATCCTTTCTCCAATAACCGTTCATGGGCTCTTAGGGTGTATGGGACCATGTGACGCTGAATATTTTCTTTATACACTCCTTCAAGACTTCCAACAGATAGGAACAGTTTACCGCCATGATGTAAAGGGAGCGGGTTAGTCTCTATAAAAGACAACATGCCTTCATACCAGAAGGAAGCCGATAAAGCTCCTATTTTGCCGAATACATCAGGCCGCAGATAGCCGGCATAGAGAGAAACTAGGCCGCCGAGAGAGGCGCCGATGATTCCGGTGTGTTCTGGGTCTGCCAGCGTACGATAGGTTTTATCCATATGCGGTTTCAAAACATCGGTGATGTATTCAATATATTCAGCACCTTTACCGCCAAAACCAGGATGATCTGCGCCACGAAGAGAAGCGGCGGGCCAAGGGGTGTATTCATGAATTCGGTTGTTTGGTTCAACCCCAACGATAATGAGTTCGGGCAGTTCCTTTACTCGAAATTTATGACTCAGTAGATTAAATACTTGGCTAACGAGATCTATTCCGTCTTGAAGATAAACGACAGGAAATCTGACGGAATTCTCAGTCTCATTATAGGAAGGCGGGAGATAGATGGAAATCTGTTTATCTAAAACGACTTCTTGCTGATACATATTTCTCATGAACGAAACTCCTTATCTATATGAGTACAATAGAGAACGGGTAATATGGCTCTGTACTCTAGCATAAGAAAAATAAATAAGGCCATCCATGGACAAAATCCGGATTAATCTTTTCTAATCATAAATGGTTCGCTGATGAGAACAACTTCCTCCTCATTCTTCATGTCCTCTGTATTAACAAGTGATACTTCCTTCGTCAAACGATATCTTCCGACGGGCAATTTCTCTGTGATATAAGCATCGAGTTCCACTTTTTTATTCGTTTCCAGTCCATATAGAGGTTCCTTGTAGTTAAGATCAACATGCACTTCTGTCCATACTCCATCGATGTCCGCTTCGACTCCTGTAAATTCGCCATAGTGGAGCGTCATGTCTGTATTATTTTTTATACGAAATGAGACTGCATTGCCCAAGATGTATTCTTTCTCCGACAAACCGCACATTACGATTTCTGAACCTATGAGATTAAGTTTAATATCTTCTCTTTCTGAACGAGTAAGTGTAGATGGCTCACCAAGACTGACTCCTTCTGCTTCTTCGATTCGATCTTTGAGGGAGGGGGTGGAAGACTCTTTTCCTTGCTGGAATCCACTAGAGTTGATATCGGAACCCGTTGTAGATACGTCCTTTTGACAGGAGACAAGTAGGAGCATTACCCCGGTGACAAGCAGCAAATAAAGCAGCTGTTTTCTACGTTTTAAGATTCTATGATTATTCGGCATAGCGCATATCCTCCTTGAGTTGTATGTAAGTCTCATTTTTCTGCAAGGTATTCATGATTACGTCCTTCAAATTCGTCAGGTTCTGCTTATCTTTATCACATTCATTCCATTCATAGTGAAATGTACTGCTCTCATGGTAAAGGGTTAGTTTATAATTCTCATGCGGTTTTTTATTACATGTTACGGACTCCTCGACTTTGTCTTGCTCTCGCAGCAAGCCTTGACTGATCGCCTCTTCATAGATGAGAGACATGTCTTTTTCATTTAGCTGAAAATCACTGACGTGGGTAGTAATATCGCTGCTCACCTTTACGCGAAGTATCTGTTCTTTTGTATCGATCAGGATGTCGTTATTAACCCCAAATTCGAATCGAAGATGGAAACGATCCAGGCTGTTTATATCAGATGTTGGGGCAGAAAGGCACATAAATACAGATTTCTCTATATTCGTTGCCGAGTTAGGTTCGACTTTTGCGGCAGATTCATTTGAGGTACACCCGGTAATCGTGGCAAGTGCCAGGAAGACAAGCACAATTACCTTTGGTTTCGTCATGACAATCGCTCCCTCTCATCAACATCTATAATCTTTTGACGCAGTTGAGCTGGATAACGTTCCCTATTCTTAAAAAAGATAAAAAATACTTCAGCAACTTCCATCCTTAAGGTAAGATGAAAGCGTAAACAAAATTTCTTGAAGGTGGTTTGGTCCCCCATGGAAATGAGTAGAACGGATAAGGATAAAGAAAGTAGCCCCTATGTGGATCGGCAATATTTAAAAGGAGCTTTGTCAGCAAGGGTTGAAGAATTAGAGGCAGATTCAGCCGCTTTTGCTTTTGGGATCGCGAATTGGAGACAAAGATTAAGTCGCACCCAAGAAGAACCTCATTTCACTAAGGGCTGGGAGCAGATTAGATGGAAAGCTGCTCAGGCTTTAAATGAACCACTTCCGGAACTTTCTTTTGCGATCTTCAGGCAATTTGCTGATACGGGAGAGCGTAAAGCATATGAGGATGTTTATTTTGAACGGAGAGCGAGGTTGAATGCACTTGCTGTGGTAACTGCAGTCATCACAGAGAAGCAAGAGCACCAACAATATCTAGCTTCCTTAGAGAATGTGATCTGGGATATATGCGGAGAGTATACGTGGTGTTTAACCGCTCATCTGCCAAGGGAAGGAGACCCTTCTCAAGAGGTAGATTTGTTTGCAGCCGAGACAGCACAGACGCTTGCCGAAATCTATGCGATGCACCAAGAGGTACTGGATGTCAGGATTGCTGAGCGCATACGAACCGAGGTGAGAAGACGGGTGCTTACCCCGGTTTTTACTGAGAAAAGACCTTTCTTTTGGCGAAGTGCAGAGCATAACTGGTCGGCAGTATGTGCTGGCGGGAGCGGGATGGCTGCGCTTATTCTAATGAATGATCCGGAAGAGAAGGCAAGTGCGATGATGCAGACGCTGGAGTCTATGCAATCTTTTCTGAGCGGCTATGAAGCGGATGGAGGCTGTGCCGAAGGACTCGGTTACTGGGTATACGGATTTGGTTACTATACCTATTTTGCTGAGATGCTGAGAGAATATTCGCATAGGAAAATAGATCTGCTTGCAACAGAGCATGTGCGGTCAATCGCTCGCTTTCCCTCATCTATCCATCTTTCGGATGGAGTGTATGTTAATTTTTCGGATAGCAGTGAGCGGGAGGTGCTTCCGTCAGGACTTCTGAACCGAATCGCAGAGCGAACGGGATGCATTCATGATATTCCTTTTATTATTCCTGGTATGCTGGATGACCCTGTGAGAAGATGGGCGCACCTGATTCGTAACTTCCTATGGAGTAATACAGACCAACATATGGAAAAAGATGAGAGCGAAAATGAAAATGAAAATCAACACCACATGGCAGCCTCATCTAACAGTACTGAGCGAGCTGGTCTTAGGACATCTGTATTTCCGAACCTCAGTTGGTGGGTGAGCAGAGGGCAGTCGAGTGGTTTCGCATTAAAAGGTGGTCATAATGGGGAACCACATAATCACAATGATCTAGGACAGTTTATTATTCATGGCGGTGGGGAAAATCTTCTCTGCGATTTAGGCGCAGGGATGTATTCCAAAGCTTATTTTCAAGAAGGCAGAGAGTCGATTATTAATATCTCTTCGGGCGGTCATAGTGTGCCTGTAATCGGTGGACATATGCAAAAGTCAGGTCCTTCGTATTCGGCAAAGGTTCTAAAGACAAAGAGCAGCGAGAAGGAACTTCAGGTAGTACTTGATCTAACGAAAGCTTATGGTGAAGCTCCCATTCACTGCTTTACCCGCTCTGTTCTCTTCCAATGTCCCGAAGGTGAGAAGCGATCTTTATTACAACTGGAAGATGTGTTCGAGTGGAAGGGGGTAGCAGAGTCTATAGAGGAAAGGCTGATTAGCCGAATCGAACCTATTCTCGAGCAAGACACGGTGATATGGAACGGCAGCAGAGCAAGGCTGATCCTCCGCTATGATTCAGCCCTGTGGGCAGCATCATGTATAGCAACAGCACACTTCACTCATGAAGGAGAACCATACACTTTTTATACGACTTCACTTGTAAACAAGGAGCAAGAGGGCAAACAAACCAAATGCCGGCTTCAGTTTGAGATAGATGATATTGCTTCAAAGAGCAGTCATGAGATTGAGATACCAATCAAATGAAATTTGGAGGGATGGAATGCGGAAAGTTGACCTGTTTATCTTGCTGCTTCTAGTAGTTAACTCCCTTTTTATAGTCGCGAATATCGCTTTAGCTCAAAATTATTCTGTCAGTCTCATTACTAACAGTGAAGGCATAGGAATATCAAATTCAATTGCGTCCTTCTTAATAGCAGAGGATGGTTGGTCAGTAGAGTCGTTTAAACAGGTATATCATTCATCAGCCATTCTTGTGATCCTGACTTCGCTGCTCACATTCATTCTCATCATCTACCGCTTTGCCACTTCTAGAAAATGATCCTTGAGAGTAATAAAAAACAGACCTTATCTCATCAGATAAGGTCTGTTTAAAACGGGGTTATACCTTATATAATTACAGATTCTCTGTTGAATTTCTTGGCTACCTCAATGTTTTTCATTTTGTTGTCCCAGCAAGCCTGACTCAAATTCACAGGATATTCGGCTGGATATAAGGAACGTTTGTATTCTTCCCATAGAAGATCAAGCTGTTGTTTTGCAAAAAGTTGGATTTCTTGAACCTTTGGACATTCATACACAAGTTTGCCATTCTCGAAAATCACTTCGTGCAAATCGATCGCCGTGAAATTTTTGACTTCTTTCCTAATGTACGTATGCACGGGATGAAACATATGAAGTTCGGATTCTTTTTCCGGTTGTTCATAGGCAAGGGCAATATAATCGCCTTCTGATTTTTTCGTATGGTTGTTGATAATGCGATACACCTTTTTTATTCCTGGTGTGGTGACTTTCTCATGGCTTGCAGAAATTTTGATGGTATCTCTCATCTGTCCATCTTCGTCTTCAATGGAGACTAGTTTATACACAGCTCCTAAGGCAGGTTGGTCAAAGGCAGTTATACCTTTCGTACCAACTCCCCATACATCAATTTTTGCTCCTTGAGCTTTTAAATTCATGATCGTGTATTCATCGAGATCATTCGAAGCATAGATTTTCGTGTCAACAAATCCTGCTTGGTCTAAACATTTCCTTGCCTCTTTGGAGAGGTAACCGAGGTCCCCGCTATCTATACGAATACCGGCAAAATTGATTTTGTTACCTAATTCTTTTGCCACTTTTATTGCCGTCGGAACACCTGAGTTTAGCGTGTCGTACGTATCCACTAGAAATACGCAATCCTTGTGACGTTTTGCGTATTTATGGAAAGCGATATATTCATCTCCATATGCTTGTACAAAGGAATGAGCATGTGTTCCTGAGACAGGCAGACCAAATAATTTACCTGCTCGAACATTGCTTGTACTAGAGAACCCACCAATATAGGCAGCTCTCGTACCCCATAGGGCAGCATCGAATTCATGGGCACGTCTAGTACCCAACTCGGAGATGGGCTGGTCACCCGCAACTTGTTTGATTCGGGACGCTTTGGTTGCGATGAGTGTTTGATAGTTCACAATATTTAGTAAGGCCGACTCCATAAGTTGTGCTTCTATTAAAGGTGCTTCGATCCGAAGAATAGGTGAATTTCCAAAGACAACCTCACCTTCTCTCATAGCACGAATGGTTCCTGTAAAACGTATCGTTCTCAAAAAGGCAACAAAGTCTTCTTGATAACCAAGTTCTTTTAAATAATCCAAGTCAATTTCAGTAAAACGAAATGCTTGTATATATTCTATAATTCTTTCTAATCCAGCAAAAATCGCATATCCGTTTCCAAAAGGCAATTTCCGAAAATATAAATCAAACACCGCTTTTTTGGTATGAATATTATCTGCCCAATAGGATTCAGCCATATTGATTTGGTACAGGTCCGTGTGTAGAGCGAAGCTATCGTCCACATCATTCTTCATCATCATTACCTCCTAACCTAACAAAATACGGTCAGGTTTGTTCACTATATATCGTTTTTATGACATTAAATTTTAGTTTCTTCACTTTGACGTAAGAGATGTTTAGCAAACTCAACGAGTCGGCGTGCTTCTTCAGTCCGAAGAAAATTCACATCCAAACCGTTTGGACCTAAACGAAAACGATCCAGTGCATCGGCATCCTTAAAAATTTGATAGAGCAGTTTAGCCTTTTCATGATCACTGCATGAAATTTCAATCTCTGACAAACCAAGTGAATCATGTTGGTCATGGTAATAGATCATAAAATACGTTTTTTCATCATAGGGTAATTCGTTTGCCTCGCAATATTCTTTGTAGTACGCTGCTCCCCGGCTACCATGCCCTTGATCAATACCATCATCCAAGCGACGAGTATCATGGAAAACAGCCGCCATACCGAGTGCATCTAGTCCTTCATCTCGAATTCCTTTTTGGTGCCCGATGATAAGAGCAAGTAACAGCACGCGTGCACTGTGCGTTTTCGTATGCCATTGACTATCTGGCAGCCAAAACTCGACTTTTTCCTCCATGAATGTATACCATCGTTCGTAACACTCTTTAATTGGATGGAAAGTGGGCTCGTTTAGAACTTTTGCTAAAAGCATATTTATTCTCCCATCTCTATTCGTTTATTTCAGCTGAACTAATTGCTCTAATACGGCGGAAATATCCCCATCGATTCCAATTGATTTGGAGGCGATTTCTTGCGGAATATAAATTTCTCCTTTATTCAACGTAATATACGTCGCGTGTTCCTCGTTGTTCGTAATATTCATAAATGGTGCTTTAATCAACTGGTTTCTATAACCTACGCCTAATTCCAGCAATACTAATTTTTTACCATGAGCGGTCTTAATAAAATTCTGATACGCTTTATAGCTTGCTTGCCAAGATGTATCCCTTAAGAAATTACGGTCAACTTCTACATGCATTTGCATCGGACCGCCACATTTTGGACACTGTGGAATCAGGTCGGAAGGTACTTTTCCATTTTGCTGTTTTTGTGCCATTTCACGTAATACGTGATCACCTGAATAAATATCATCATGACAGCTGTTAGAACACTGTAACTTACGACAATTCCCTTCAAATTCGAAAAGACGTTCTTTTAAAAATCCTGCCAATTCAAAGTGAGCATCCGTATTTGATGTAATAACAAAATAGTTCTTATCTTTTACTAATTCATATAGGTTTTTCATTGCAGGGCTAACTTTCTCGTTCTCTAAAAAGTACATGTACGTCCGGCTAAAAAATGCCCACTTTTCTTCTTGAGAAGGGAAGGGATAAAAAGATCCTTGCAGGATACTGCGAATGCCGTACTTTTCTCGAAAATCACTAAAATTCTCTATAAATGCCGCATTTTCTGCGAAAATATTATAGCCTCCTGAAATGGCAAGACCGTTACTGGCACCAATGACAATGCTGTCAGCTTCTTCAATCTTTTTTAAGACGGTTGCATATGTTTCTTTCATAAGTTCCTCCAATTCAAATACTTGATTCTAGGTACGAAACCGTACTTATTCGATATTCCCTGCTCGTTTTTCTTGCTCTTTCACAGCCGTTTTCAATACTTGAGCAATGTCCTCATGAATCGCGAGTCCTTTATCCATAAGCTCAACTGGCAATATTGCATCGTTTGGATTAATCGTAATATAATAGGCATCCGGCCAGTGATATGTCATATTCCAGAATGGCTCTTTAATGAACATCGGAGTCATCTTTCCAACACCTAATTCTAAAAACAGTACCTTTTTATCTTTGTTTTTTATGAGAAACTCATTATATTTTTTAAGTTCGGTTCGATAAGCAGTACCTTCTAAAAATACATAGGAGCGGACCCAGGGCTCCATATCGCCTCCGCATTTTGGACAGGTTGGAATCAACTCGGTAGGTATACTTGTTCCTTCTATGTTTTCATACATTTTTTCAACCATATCTTTATTAAAATAAACTTGGTCATGACAACGATCGTTACATTGAAAATAACGGGAATCCCCTTGAATTGGTGCAACTTTATCTTGAGGGAAGACCTTAGAGAACTGTGCATCTTGATTCGTTGTCACAATGAAATAATTTTTGCCTTCAAGCAATTTTTCTAAATCAAGGTAGGGTTGACCAGCTTCGAGATCATATATAGTCTTCTGATATAATGTAGCCAGGTAAGCCCAGCGTTCCTCTTTCGTTGGGAAAGGATGATAAAATCCATAAAATAAATTTTCCATTCCGTATTTTTTTGCGAATTCTCCAAAATGGTTATTGAATAACTCTCCCTTTTCATAATAGCTGTATCCAGCAGCCTCCGACATGCCAGCAGCTCCGCCAACCACGATCGCATCAGCATCTTCTAATTTCTGTAGTAATATATCTATATTGTTCTGTTGTAATAACATAATTTAATTTGTCCTCCTAATAGGGTTGGTCAATTCGGGATCCTGATGTTCTAGGATTTATGTGTATTATATAAGTCGTATGTTCTTATAAACAAGTATGCACTTTTAAGGTATATACTATCTAAATAGATAGTGTTCGTCTCACAAATAAGAATTATAAAATGAGGCTTACTACGACTGGGTGCATTCACGCATTGATAAGCTGACTATGTACACACTAAAATCTGGGGATAAAATGTATCTTCATTAAGAGACCCGCTTTACTAGACTATAGACATATAATATAGTTAATACATATTAAAGAATGCGTATATAACTTATTAACTTATACTATCTGGGAGGATAGCGTGGATATGAATAGTAATGACTCAGTTACGAATAAAGAGGAGTCCAAGGAACCGTTTTTTGGATACACTTTATCGATTATTAGCGGTAAGTGGAAACTGCTTATTATTTATCACCTATCACAAAACGGTGCTGTTCGTTATAACGAACTTCAACGTCTGTTAGGAAAAATCACTTATAAAACCCTTAGTACTACACTAAAAGAAATGCAAAATGATGGTTTGATTCATCGTGAGGAGTATCCGCAGATCCCTCCAAAAGTGGAATATAGTCTAACTGAAAAAGGACAAACACTTTGGCCGCTCATTCAGGAGATGTGCCAATGGGGAGAACAATATAAAGAAGATTAATGAAAATAGCAGCTTTCGCTAGATATTGAAGTGTGCCGGTTAGAATAGATATAGATATTGGAACCCCTTGTAGTTAATCCAATATTCTAGTGGGCGGATCAATTTTATTGAAATTGATTAGGGTGCATTTTTTATGTAATCAAAGGACAAAAAAGCCTTAACTGGACTGCTGTTCACAGTGATCGTCCAGTTAGGGCTTATGTTTATCTAACAGAGAAGGTGCATTCTTTTAATCACTTTTTTAAATGATTAATTAGTTGTTCAGTTTCAGGAAGTCCGCAGTCGAAACTACATTGCAGTACATACCGTTAAGAGCGCCGACAAACGCATAATGAACCTCTTCAGCAGGTACGATTTTATCTTGATAAGATAATTCTTTTGTTGCACAAGCATCTTCAATAAGGGTGGTTTCATAGCCTAGGTCTACTGCAGCTCTAACTGTTGCATCAATACACATATGTGTCATCATACCTACAACGACTAACTTGGTAATTCCTTTTTCTTTTAATTGTTGCTCTAATTCTGTCTGTAAGAAGCTGTTAGGGAAATGTTTGATGATAATGCTTTCGTGTTCCAATGGTTGTACAGCTTCATTAATCTTAACTCCCTCTGTATCCGGTAGAAAGAAGCCTAACCCTGGGTCACTTGCGATATGTTGAACATGGAAAATATGATCTTTGTTATTTTGTCTGAACCACTCCAGGATTTTAGCTGCATTAGCTGCTGCTTTTTCAGGGTTACTTAATTCCATGTTTCCATTTGGAAAATAGTCATTTTGGATATCTACAATAATTAAAGCTGTGCTCATTTTTTCCACCTCGTTAATCGATTTAGTATAATCAATGATAAATAAGATCATGGTTTTTATCGATACTTTGATGAAAGGCTTTGGCATCTAATGATTTCATGATGAAAGGAAGTTAATATGGAACTTGATAACATCGATTTTCAGATCCTCCGGTTACTATCCGAAAACTCACGCATTCAATGGAAGGACCTAGGAGCGCAAATCCATATGACCGGACAAGCAGTAGGGAATCGCATTAAAAAATTAGAGGAGAGTGGTGTGATTGAAGCCTATTCTCTAATCGTAGATGAAATGAAATTAGGGTTCTCTTATACCGCCTTTGTCATTATTTATATGAAAACAGCGAATCATGAATCATTTATATCCTTTATTAATGAACAAAAAGAGGTAGTGGAAGCTCACCGAGTATCGGGTGAAGGTTGTTACCATTTAAAAATAAAGGTGAATTCTCAAGAACATTTAAATGTTCTTCTTAATAAAATTCTTGATTATGGAAATTACAAAATATATTTATCTATACAAAACATTAAGAAACACAATCCACTGTCTAGTATGTTACAAGTATAAAAAAGATAGGTATAATAACTCGAAGTTACTATACCTATCTTGCTTTTGGAACACTATTGATTTTTCTATGGATTAAGATCTATACATCATCTATTGATTACATAGCGGTAAAGAAGAAATCATTTAAAAAAGAGCAGTTCATCGCTGCTCTTTACTTATGTCTTATATCTAGTTATGAATTGTCTTTAACGTAAAGGTGGCAGAACACCGCTTGAGAAAATAATAGACAAAATAACGATACTGACAAGGACAGCAGCCCCAACAGTCCAGAATACCAGTTTTTGAATCATGTTTTTGAAAACTCCCTTTTACGATATTAATAAATGGCACCATTAGCTATTATACACATCAAATGTTACATATAAGAAACAAAATTATAATTTTTATTAGATTTTTTAAAATAGTAGACTTTTTAATGAAAAAAATGAGGAGAAAATTAATTATTTTCACCAAATTAATAAATAAAAAGACCTTAAAATCTAAACATCGATAGTTCCCTAACCGACAAAAGAAGAAGACTACTCAACTGATATGGGGGGAAATCATGATAAAACAAAGATTGGCAAAAGTAATGGCAGCGTTTATGGCTCTCGTTCTAGTCATGACGACAACAGGACTTGTTTCCGTAAACGTGGTGTCTGCTGCAGATGCGGAGATCAGCAAACTGGTTTTGTCTACGGATTCACTAAGCTTAGAGAACGGGGATAGCAGTACACTGACAGCAACAGCGGTCTATAGTGATGGTAAATCTAATAATGTAACCATTAGCACAAACTGGACTAGTAATGATAGTTCTGTAGCTTCCGTATATAACGGCACAATTACAGCGAAAAGCGAAGGTACGGCGACAATTGTCGCTGTATATGATGGCAAGTCACAGGCTGTTAATGTAAAAGTAACAAAGAAAGTAAAGGCACTAACGAAGGATAAACAGGCACTTGATCTGCGTATAGGACAGGAAGCAAGTGTTTCTCTCCAAGCGATTTATACAGATAACACAGAACAGGATGTATCCAGTATCGCCGAGTGGACTTCTTCGGACAACAAAGTAGCTACTGTAGTTAATGGTTCCGTAAATGCTTTGTCAGCGGGTACAGCAATCGTTACAGCAAAGTTAGGCAAACAAAGTGTGACCGTTGAAGTTGGCGTAGAGGTCGTAAGACGAATTGAGATGGACTACACGCAGTTATCCCTGCTCTTAAAAGATGGAAAGCTAAAGGACGAACAGAAAGTGATCCTGACAGCAACGTACCCAGATGGAGAAACGAAAGATGTTACAGCAGATGCCGTATGGTCCTCCAGCAATGAGAAAGTTGCTGATGCGTTCAAAGGTAATATTGTAGCCTACAAGGCAGGTACAGCAACGATTACAGCGGAATACGGTACGAAGACAACCACACTTGAAGTGGATGTAGATAAGACGCGTAAGCTGGTTGCGAGCGAACAAAGCTTTTTCATGAATGTAAACGAAAAAAAACAAATTGACTTGAAGGCTGTTTATCCTGATGATACCGAGGTCAATGTAACAGAAAAAGCGGTATGGACTTCCAGTAATGAGAAGATCGCGGATGTCATTGGTGGCAAGGTGTATGCGAATGCTTCTGGATCGGTAACGATTACAGCGAAATACAGCAATCAGACAGTTGAAATTCCAGTGGATGTAGAAGTTGCTCGTCATCTGGATATCGATAAGGAAGAACTCGGACTCAAAGTAGGCGGAACGCACACGTTTAAAGTGATGGCAGCCTTCGCAAACGGTGTAACAGAAGAAGTAACGAACAAAGCAACCTGGACGTCAAGCGAGGAAAGCGTTGCTTATGTAGAGAGTGGAAATCTGACGGCATATAAGTCAGGTAAGACTACGGTAAAAGCAACCTATGGCGGTAAAACGGTTGAGGCAGCAGTTAGCGTAGACATTCCGACCAAAGTAGCACTGGCAAGCAAAAAAGGGGTGGTTCCTGTAGACGGAACCCTGCAAGCGAATGTAATTGCTACTTACACAGAAGATCGCGAGGAGATCGTAACAGATAAAGCAGAATGGAGCTCAAGCAATGAGAAGATTGCTGAGGTTACATCAGGTGGTTTAATTACAGGAATAAAGACAGGTAAAGCGACCATTACTGCAAAATATCAAGGTAAAACCCTTACCATGGCGGTAGAAGTAGGACTTGCGAGCGGCCTGCAAGCTGACGTTCCCATCGTAGCGCTGCTCTCCAAAGAAACGTATCAACTCAAGCTGACTGCGTCCGATGAATACGGAAATGAGCAGGATGTAAGCAATGATGCAACCTGGAAATCAAGCAGTGCCCGTATAGCAGATGTGAAAAAAGGATTAATTACTGCTTACGGCAAGGGGAAGACCAATATTACCGCTGAATATGGTGATCAGAAGGTAACAATTGTAGTAGAAGTGGACGTCATTGAACGCATGGAAATTTCAGAATCTTCTCTTTCTCTGAAATCAGGCGACACGATAGATCTGACGCTGAATGTAATGCTCAGCGATGGTTCTACACGTGACGTGACAAGCGCTGCAGAATGGAAAACGAATAGCTATAAAGTAGCTACAGTGAGCAAAGGGAAAGTAAAAGCAGTAGACTATGGAAAAGCTAAGATTACAGTTAAATATGGCAGTAAATCAGAAAGTGTACCCGTAGATGTAGATACACTCAAGTACTTGCAAACCGATGAAGTGAGTCTGACACTGAAAAAAGGACAAACGGTAAAGATTACGGCAGAAGCAACCTATGCGGATGGTTCCGAGGCTGACGTATCGAAGCCAGCGATGTGGACTTCTTCTAGGATCACGGTCGCTAGCGTAAAGGACGGTACCATACGGGCAACTGGAAAAGGAAAAGCAACGATTACGGTCAGCTTTGCCGGCAAGAAATCAAAAGTGAGTCTTGTCGTTACGGAGTAAATACCTAGCGATGTAAAAGCAGAAAAAGGCCGCTATCCCATTAAGGGGGTAGCGGCCTTTTATCGCTTAGATATCATTTAGACGATTGTATGAGATAAGACTATCGCTCCATATGCAAATGCGATAAGAATAACAAATGCGGGATGAATCTTTGTTTTCGTGAGCATAAAGAGTGCAATCGCTGAAATAATCAAAGTCTGCCACACATTAATTGTCTCGATCGAGACAATCCCCATCTCCCATGTTAATAGGAGCATGAGGACAGCAATGACAGGCTGAACAAGCAGCGTCATTCCTTTTACTACGTTAGATGTACGGTATTTATTAAGTAAGCTAAGCAGTAGAATGAGTGCTGTTGCAGAAGGAACAACAGTAGCGAAGGTAGCGATTATGAATCCAGGCCAGCTGGCTACTTGGTATCCGACAAAAGCAGCAATTTTGGTCGCAATCGGTCCAGGAAGGGCATTTGCTACCGCCAGCACATCACCAAATTGTTCATTCGTCATCCAAGCGTAATGGTTCACGACTTCTTCCTGCATAAGTGGAATGGATGCGGGGCCACCTCCATAACCAAGTACATTGGCTACGAAAAATCCCCAAAACAGTTCCCACCATGTTTGTAGTTGCTCCACGGTTTATGACACCCCTTTATCGCTTTGTTTGTCCCGTTTGTATCGCTGCACGAGGTTTAGATGGAACATGCCATAACCAAGGAAGAGCATAACCACAATCCCTGGGTGGATTTGCAGCAACTGAAGCAGGATAAACGCAAGAACTCCAAACAAGATAGCAAACCCTTTTCCAAGACCTTTCCATGCCTTCAGGGCAAACTCATAAGCCATAATACCAAGCATGACGACGATAACGGGTCTTACCGCCGCGATCATTCCTGCAATATATTTGGAGTCTTTTAAGGTGTACATTACCCCGAGCAGAGCAACAATGGCAATACTCGATGGCAAGATATGAGCAAGCACCGAGACAATGGCACCGGGGACTCCTTTTCGCTTATAGCCGAGATACGCTGCCATTTTAGTTGCAATCGGTCCAGGCAGGGCGTTGGCAAGTGCGAGGGTTTCTCCAAATTCTTCATCTTCCATCCACTTATAGCGGATAACTGCTTCATAGCGGATGAGGGGAATAACAGAGGGTCCGCCCCCATATCCCAAAATACCGGTTCTCACCATCCCAATGGCCAGTTCTTTGTAAGGCTGTAGGTTCATTATTGATGTCTCCTCCTATAAGCGCATGCCCATGCGGCTCTTGTAGCGTTTGAGCAGCAGCTGGGATTCTACTTTTACAATCCCGGGCATTTTATATACTTTCTCTAGTAGAAAATGTTCCATCTCTTCCATATCTGCGAAAATACCGTGCATATGTAACGTGCTCGGGCCTGTCATGTGATACAGACTGGTAACCGCCGGCTCTTGATCAAGCTTCTCTGCCACTTCATCCAAATACTGCGGCTCAATATCTACATTAAAGAAGGCTGATACAGATAAGCCCACTTTCACCGGATTAATCACAACCGTAAAGCGTTCGATGACTTCCTTCTCGGACAGTGCGTTAATTCGGGACTGAACGGCAACGCGGGATAATCCGATTTGCTGACCAAGCTCGGTATAGGATATACGGCTGTTCTGGTGCAGGGCTGCTAATATTTTGCGATCAATGTCATCGAGGTTATGCATGTGGGGTATCTCAGGTGGGAAAACCTGATCCATCCAATCTTCACTCATCATTAGACCACCTTTCAATAATTCGAAACGATCTTTACGTAATTTATACACCTATATTTATAACTTTTCGTAAGATGAGTCAACAATTTGAGTTCGATTTGTTCATATATATAATATATTTCTTTCAATTTGTATATTTGAACATCAATGAAGCAAGTCAGCTCTCTGATCCTATGGACCAAAGAGCCAGATCAATAAGAGTATTCAAATCATAGAACGGATTAATACAAATACGAATTGTAAAAAAATAAAAAACCAATGGGTCACCTAAAATCGGATGACTCGTTGGTTCTTAAATTTATCGCATGTATATTACTCTTTAGTAAAAATAATGGTGATGCTTGTTCCTTCTCCAGGAGTAGATGTGATGGTCAGCGTGCCGCCAACACTTCTTGCTCTTTCTTCCATACTAAAAAGGCCGACGCCAGCTTCACTGCCGGCTGCTCCAACGGTAAAGCCTTCTCCATTATCACTGATCGTGACGAGCAGCTTCGCTTCACGATCATCAATCGTGACTTTCGCTTCTTCTGCATCGGCATGTTTGGCGATGTTGGTCAGCGCTTCTTGAATGATTCGATAGATCGCCAGCTCCAGGTTATGGGACAGTCTGCGACGTAAGTGACACTCAAAGCAGACATCGATGCCATAATAACCTATGAACTTCTCAATATAGGTACGAATCGCAGGAACGATACCAAGGTCGTCTAATACAGAAGGACGAAGCTGCCAGGCAAGACCTCTTACCTCCTCAATGATCGTCGTCACCTGTTCACGTAGAGGTTGTAAGTCAGATTTACCAACCGATTCATTCGAAGTGAGTTGATCCAGCTGAATCACGAGAGAGTAGAGGCTTTGCCCAATCCCGTCATGGAGCTCTCTAGAGAACCGTTTCCGCTCCTCTTCTTGAATCCGAATGACCTTGGTCATCATGGATTGCAGCTCGGCTTCTGTCTGCTTCAGTCTCGTTACTTCGTTACGAATCGCCAAATACTTCTTAGGTTTTCCTTGTTCATCCATCAGCGGCACGATCGTGGTATTTACCCAGTAGAATTTTCCGTCCTTAGTTGTATTACGAATTTCCCCTTGCCATACCTTTCCTTCACGGATGGTCGTCCAGAGCTCCTCCATAAAAGCAGCATCGTGGTATCCCGAATTGATAATACGATGATCCTGTCCGAGCAGTTCTTCTCTTGAGTACTTGGATATTTCGCAAAATTTATCATTCACATACTGAATTTTACCCTTTGTATCTGTCATAGCGACAATCGAGGATTCATCTAGAGCAATCTTAAGATCGGTCAACTCCAGGAGTGCACTTTTCACTTCATCCTTCACCGTATCGTTCTCGATGTGATGCTCTACTTCATTTATAAGTTTATCAATGGAATAGTTCTGAAAAGGAGATGTAAAGCTTTGTGTATCAGTCATAAGTCATGAGCCCCTTCTTCATTGCAAGTTTGACGAGCTCAGGTCTGCTCTTTAGACCAAGTTTATCCATAAGATTACTCTTATGGGATTCAACCGTCTTGACGCTGATAATAAGTTGCTCTGCAATTTCCTTATTGGAATACCCTTTGGCGATCCAGGCCATAATTTCTTTTTCGCGATCAGACAGAGTTTCAAAAGGACCATCTGATTCTCCCCGGCGAATCATATCAGAGTATTCCTTCATTAGCTTCTTTGTTGCACTTGGATATAAATAGGCAGTCCCATCAGCCACAGAGCGAATCGCCGCAATGAGCTCCTCATGAGGAGCACTTTTGAGTATGTAGCCGGAAGCACCTGCGTGAATGGCTCGGAATAAATACTCCTCATCATCATGCATGGTTAGAATCAATACGCCGATATGAGGCATTTTTTGTTTTAGTTCAGCGGTTGCGGTAAGGCCATCCTTTCCAGGAGGCATACTGAAATCCATGAGTACAACATCGGGATTCAGCTCTTCCGCTTTGGCTATCGCTTCATCTCCGTCTGCTGCATCTCCAATTACTTCAATCTCATGCTTTCCTTGCAGCAAAGCAGATAGTCCTGATCGTACTACAATATGGTCGTCAGCAATTACGATACGAATCAAATGGTTTTCCTCCCTTTCCTTCAAGGTCCGGTGTGATGTAGTTAACATTTTACTACAGTTAGAATAGGGCTGCACCCGATCTTTAAGAAAAAAGAGAGCTAAGCATTGGTTTTTTTACATAAATGGTTCACCATGTCAGATCACAGTCAGTATGTTTGTCATAGAAGAGGAGAGGCGGCCCGCTTCTCGCTCTACCACCTGGATCTCACTCGGATGAAAGGTGCGAGAATGATTTCTGAGGCCGGTAATGAGAATTCCAACAGGGTTTTGATCCTGCAGGAGTGGAACGGAAATAATGCTGGTAAGCCGCTCTGCTAGTAAGAGGGGACAGGTATGAAACAGCAGAGAAGCATGATCTGAAGTCATACTTGAGATAAAACTGCGGCCTGACTTAAAGACAGGGGCTGCAATACCTTCATTTGTTTTAAAAGCTAGTTTTGATGTGCGCTTACTGCGGCTTCCTATCTGAAAGATGACATGCAGCTTTCCGTCTGTTTTGGAGAGGAGCAAGATGGCGGTGAAGTCTGCGTGTAGACTATGCTGCAGCTGCTCTACAATATACTCTTCTGCAGGGGATAAGCGTTGCATCATCATCACATCCTTTGGTTAGATTTATGAAACTAAGATTACTCGTTTTCGAGAAACAGGCTGTGAAATATGTCACTAGATCGTAGCTAAATTAGAAAGTTAGGGGAATTTTAGCACTTTTATCAGGTGATTCCCTGATCCGTAATATGGGGGGATTAAGTACAATAGAGATATTAGAAGAGCGAGGGGCGATTTAAGATGACATTAGTATTAGCCAGAAGAGGACGTGAGGTAGAGGTGACCATGTGCGGAGGGAATGAGACTAGCCAAGGGGAAGCTGAACTGAAAAAGGGTCTCCAAGGTTTGATGCAGCTTAAATCGATCAACGTCGGGGACCGACTGTTTTATGAAGGTGATGAGGTAGAGGCGCTGTACTACATGAAGTCGGGCCGGGTGAAGCTGACAAAGACGAATGAGGACGGAAAAGAGATTATTCTTTCGTTCATGCAGGCAGATGATCTGGTAGGTGAATTTGGAGGAGTAGAAGGCGAATTTCACGGATTTGAAGCAGAGGTGGTAGAAGCGGGTATGGTGGGTGTCATCATGGTTCGGAATCTGGAGGTCTACCTCAGCCAAAACGGAGAGATGGCCCTCGAATTTATCCGCTTGATGGGAACTGCACAGCGTATACTCCAGTATAAACTGCGCGACCTTTTGATGAATGGTAAAGCAGGCGCGCTCGCTTCGGTACTCGTAAGAGCATGTAATAGTTATGGAAAAATGACGCCCGAAGGAATTCTGATTACTAAAAAATTAAATCATGCAGATATAGCTGAGCTTATTGGAGCAACGAGAGAGAATGTAACGAAGACACTTAGCGGCTGGAAAGAGCAAGGGATCGTAGAAGTATCGCAGGGACGGATTCTTGTTCGTGAAATAAGTGAGCTGCATGAGATTTGCGGCTGCCAGGCAGGGAATCTTTGCTCGCCAAAAATTTGCCGGATGTAACTTAGCGAATCATAGCACAAATAAAAAAGACACCAGCTGGTGTCTTTTTCTATGTTTTTATTCTAGAAAGAGCATATAGCTCCTCTACAATAGAATGGAATTATTTATTCGAGACCAGCTTACTGGAAGGATAAGTATAGGACAACTTACGTACAATTTCTTTTTGCCATTTTTCATCGCCAATGGACACTGCCAGATTGAGAAGGTCCAAGTAATCGTCAAGTTTCAAATTCGTTTTGGTTGCCGATATGTTCATTCTGTCCTTAAGTCCCCTTTATAATAAAATGTGCAGGTTATCTACGTTAGATAACTTGCAATAATGATAATCATTATCAATAATTTCATTATGCATGGTTTCTCTTGGAAATGCAAACATTAATCGTTGTTTTTCTTTACTTTTTTAGGAAGAAGTAAATAAGTAATGATGAGAAAGGGGATGTAGATCCCTAAAAAGGCAGCAGGAATAAGCAGCATCGGGTCTAGCAAAATATGATGGACCTGAGTAGTAAATGTAGTTCCGCTCGCATTGGTATGATAAACAGCAAGCAGAAGTGAAATACCCGCAAGATAAATGCAGAATAACGCGATAAAATGTAACAGGCGCTGCAAAGGTTTATATAGTAACGAAAGTCCGCTCAGTACAAAGGGAAATAGAATAAATCCAGCAATTATAAATGTGTTCACGTGACTAAGTCCTCCTTTTTGTTAGAAGTATGGACAGATTCATGGAGACGCATACTAATTGGCTTCACTAGGGGCTATTCAATCCATTTCTCATAGAGTTTCGTATACTCTCCACTTTCTTTCAATTCCTTTAACATTTCGTTCACGGTATCCACCATCTTTTGGTCGCCTTTATGAATGGCTATGCTGTAAGACTCGTTTGTAAAAAGCCCGCCGACCATTTCGAAATTAGCATCGTCGCGCATCATTCCAAGCAGAATGGAATTATCTGCTGTGAGCACATCTCCTTGTTCAGACTGAAGAGCAGTAAATGCTTCTTGATAGTCGTCATATTCGGCAACTTTTGCTTCAGGCACCTTATCTTTTATACTTTTCACGGAAGTAGAGCCCTTAACAGCGATCACCGTAGTATCGGAGGACAAAGAGTCTAATCCCGTAATCGGACTGCCCTTCGGTACGAGGAGAGATTGACCGGCATAGAAGTAAACATCACTAAAATCGACTTCCTTTTTACGATCTTCCGTAATCGACATTGCCGCAATGATGACGTCAATTTGTCCGTCCTTTAACAGGGGGATTTGTGTGCTGGAAGTAACCTCTTTTAATTCTACTTTTGTTTCATCCCCGAGAATTTTTTTAGCGAGAGTTCTTGCCATGTCGATATCGAGCCCTTCTACCTTGCCTGATTTAGAATCTTTTAGTCCGAATAGTCGTGTATCGAATCGAACCCCGGCAATTACTTTTCCGCGTTCTTGAATGACGGCAACGGTGTCAAATACTTCTGCTGGATCAATGGTCTCATCAGATAAATCCGAGTTATTGCATCCTGAGAGAAGTATGGTAAAAGAAAGCAGGAACAAGAACAGCATTCGCGCTGTTATTTTGTTCATTACCATGATATTCAGCTCCTTATGATTATGCTGGACAATTCGAAAATAAGCCGGCTCAGGAACCAGCGGAATCATTCTTCTGTTTGAAAAGGCACAGAATCCAAATAAGGATTATATAGTAAATACAACTAAGATCATACAATATCTTTTAGGAACAGAGCAATGTTTATGTCAAGTAAGATCAAACATAGATGGAGGCTCACTTTCATTTATAAGAGTGAATATTCCGGGATGAGTTAGGAACGAATCCGAATAGGGTAATTTGTAACGAGAATAAGTGTATAGCCAGAAAGAAGGGGAACGAATGATTAAAATTGTGCTGGTCCGCCATGGTCAAAGTGAATGGAATTTGGAAAATCGCTTTACAGGCTGGACCGATGTCGATTTGTCTGAAGCTGGGCTTGAAGAGGCAAGGCAGGCAGGACTCATTCTGAAGCAAAATGGGTATGTATTTGATGAAGCATATACATCATATCTCAAGCGCGCGATTCGCACATTAGGGATTATTCTTCACGAAATGGATATGATGTGGATTCCTGTCTATAAGACATGGAAACTGAATGAACGGCATTATGGAGCTTTACAAGGACTTAATAAAGCAGAAACAGCCGTGAAGTATGGAGAGAAGCAGGTCTTATCCTGGCGTCGATCTATTGATGTGCGTCCTCCTGAGCTTTCCCTGGATGATCCTAGATATGAAGCTTCTCTTCCGCAGTACCGAGCGATGAAGGAAGGAGAATATCCGCGCACCGAAAATTTGCTTGATACCGAGGAGCGGGTAATGGATTATTGGAAGGAACGGATTGCACCTGGTCTAAGCTCCGGCAAGCATATTATTATTGCAGCTCATGGAAATACACTGCGTTCTTTGATTCAGCATTTGGATCACCTCGAAGGGGATAGTCTTATCGATCTGAATATTCCAACGGGAATACCGCTGGTTTATGAACTGGATGAAGAGCTAAAGCCAATTCGCCACTACTATCTGGGTATGGAAGGACCTCTCCCAGCAGGAACCATACCAAAACATATAAGTAAAGAGAGTACAACGAAAGGACCTCCTGCATAATGACGAGGTTCTTTTTAAGAGTGGACAAGGTAGAGCGGACCATATAAAATGGAGCTTATCTTATTTTTATTCATGATGTGAATCAGGGTAAGATCATATAGAATGGAGGGACTTACATGAACCGTTATTTGTTCGAGTATGAACTAATATCTACTGGATTTATAAGTGAATTCAGCTGGGTTGCCGAATCAGAAGAGAAGGCAAGAGATGCGATTCGTGATCGGATTGCTGACCTCGAATTTACAGAAATAGAAGATGTAATTGTAGGTAATCTCCTGAAAATAATGGATGCATCAGGCCATATTGAAGAGTGTGAAAGTTGTGCTTCTTAAGTATTTATAACATGATTAAAGAGGGGACTCTCTAGAGAGGTCTCCTCTTTTGATGTTTATCGTATTTATTTGTCATTCTTTTCTTGTTCATGTTGTTCTACTATTTCATGGATTTCAGACTCTAAGGCCTGAACTGTGTTTTTATCGAGGTTCTGCAATGGTTGTGGATGAAACCACTGAATCTCTCCATTATGTACCAAACCTTTGTAATCCTCACCTTGTACATGAATACATATTTTATGACGCTCATGCGGAGTATCCTCAAATACAGGTGTGATTTCCATATCCTGAATATCATTTAAAACGAGATAATGCTGCATAAAGGAATGTACTGTTGCTTCAATACGTTCTACTGTACTTTCATCAAGTAATTGTATAGGGCTAGGGTTAAGCCACTGAATTTCTTCATTATGATAATGTCCTTTGAATTCTTGTTCTTTCACCTTAAAAGTGAATGCCAGACGCTCATGCAAACGGTTTTCGAATACTTTCTCTACCTCAAAATCTTCAATTTTATTATCAGGCATAATAATATTCCCCTCTCAATGAAAATTCATGTAATCACATAACACCAAATGCTGATCAACGAATCGCCGCGAATCAGATAATTTAGAAATTTACTAAAAACTAAAGATCCTGTTCACCAATACGTTTGTTTCTTCATGTCTCATTTGCTTACAAATTCATATTACCTTTGCTAAATGAGAATAAAGAAAGAGCAACATTAGAATTTAATGAGAAAAGAAGGAAAGTCCTCTTAAGAATTCTTTCTTGAGCTTATTATAGGGTTCCCCCCCTTCACACGTCCAGTGAAAGCGCTGTCTTCTTGAATAAATCGTACTTTACATACATAAAAGAAGATGGGGACTGAGGGCTTAAGTAGGATTATTAATTTCGTATAGAGCTGAAAGTAACATCGTTTTAGTGAGCTTGAATATAGCAGGTTTGGAATATAACGATTGTGGTGATAAGATGAATACTAACCTTAGCATATCGTGGAATATTTTGAGTAAATAATGTCAGTAAATGAAAGTTAAGATATATAACAAAGGAGTCTAGAAATATGGTTAAACAGACAAAAAAAGCAGCGACATGGTCCTTAGTTATCATGGGAGCTGGGTTTGCTGCTTCCTTGCCTTTTCATGGAAGCTTAGCTGGGAAGATTCTTATTGGGGCGTTTGAGGCGGGCCTCGTGGGGGGACTGGCAGACTGGTTTGCAGTCACTGCATTGTTTCGCCATCCCCTCGGTTTAAAGATCCCGCATACTGCACTGCTTCCCAAGAACCGGGATAAGATGACCGATGGCCTCGTGTCCGCTGTGGAGAATAACTTACTGAACAAGGAAAGTATCTCTGCTAAAATATCAGGGATGCCGATCAGTGAGATGATCCTTGAAATGGCAGAGAAAGAATTGCATTCAAAGGGAACTAAGGATGCAATTGATATTCTCGCTAAACGGATTGTAGCTACGCTGCCTCTTGAACGTATTGCGCCACTCGTGGCAAACGAAATGAAGCGTCAGATTGGACAAGTGGACGTATCTTCATTGCTAGCCAAAGCAGAACAGCAGATTACCAGCAAAGGTTATGATAAAATCGCACTTGATTACGGGCTGGACCAAGCTGAAGCATGGCTTATGAAACCGGAAGCATTATATACACTTGGTGAAGTCGGTATGAAGGCTCTGAACTCTGTGCAAGTGAACGGGCTTATGCAATTTGCCATGAATGCACTTATGGGTTATCTCAATGAAGAGCGTCTTGGCGGAATTCTGCAGCGCTTCTTATACGAACAGGTTCAGGATCTGAAATATGAGGGACACCCGAATCGTCATCAGGTATTAGCCGGTATACGGGGACAGCTGGTCAGACTGGCTCATTCAGATAAAGTGGTCGCTGGACTAAGTGAATGGAAAGACTCGCTTCTTGAGAATTGGGATGCGGAGATGACCGTGTTACATAAAATGCAGGAGCTGCGCGATCAGGCACTTGCATATATGGAAGATGGGAAATATGTATCAGAGCACGTTCTGCCTATCATTGAATCCCTTATCTCCGAAGTGAAGGCGAATGATGAATTGATACAGCGTATTAATGAGAAAATCGTAAACAGTGTCACAAACCTTGTAGAACGCAACCATTCCAAGATCGGAACATTGGTAAGAGAAAATGTAGATCGAATGGATAATGAAACGTTGATCGAAATGATCGAAGATAAAGTGGGTCAGGATCTGCAGTGGATACGAATTAACGGGGCAGTTACCGGATTCTTGATTGGTATTGTACTCACCGTTATTCAAATCCTTCTTGTATGAGGAAGGGGCTCATATTATGCGCCTATGGCATGAAGATTTAATTGGAAAACTTCCTAGAGCTCAGCTGCTCGGTCAGCACCGTGAGTGCTGTGCACTCCGCGGCAAGGGATGGGGAAAGAAGCATGCTACCGTAAATTATGTATTTGAATATCACCCCATGAAATTAGTTAGATACCATCTGCTTATCATTGAAGAAATGAAAAACCGAGGGTACAACGTCGATATTCTATGGGAAGACCCGCTGTATCGTGGAAAGCAGAGCGAGCGATGGGAAGAAGAATATATTGCTTCACTTGATGAGTATGGCCGTTACGACGAGCATGATGATGCCTATATGGAAGAATGTGCGCAGAACCTCGCTTCAAAAGGAGTTCATATTATATAGCAATAGGGACCAGACTTTTCTTTAATGTCACACATTATATTAAAAAAATTAGTACATCACTTACATATAGTGGTGTACTTTTTTGTTTATCGGCAAAACAAGAACTTGCCCCAAGACTTATTAGACTTATTCTTGCTGAACAGTATATTTCAGAAAACGAAAACAAAAGTTTTTCATACATCTACATTTTTTCATTTAGTAAATCTTTACCCCAAATTTGGATTGCTTTTAATACAGGTATAAACTTCTGCCCCTGCTCTGTCAATGAATATTCTACTTTTGGTGGAATCACTTTATATACTTCTCTGTGTACTAGACTATCCTCTTCAAGCTCTCTTAATTGTCTAGTTAAAATTCCTTTCGAGATACCAGGTAGTAGTCTCAATAATTCATTAAACCTAATCATTTTATTTTGACTTAAATGCCATAAAATCACGATTTTCCATCTGCCTGCAATTGCATTTTGGGCAACTGTTAATGGACAAATTTCTTGCAGCGTTTCCTCAGAGACCGTTTCATCTTGATAACTAAAACGTGCCAAAATAAGACCTCCTTTTCTTTAGGTACTATTTTTATGACTATGTTATAAAATTGTGCCTACTTACGTAAATCTCTCATTGGTAATAGTATATGCATTAGGAATAAAAATCAAAAATATCACTGTAGTGGAGGAGTTTTTATGAAAGTTTTAATAACAGGTGCAACTGGAAATTTAGGTTCTAAAATTGTTGAATATTTACTTACTAAATTATCAGTTGAAGAAATAATTGTTGGTGTACGTGACGATAAGTCTGAAAAAGCGCTTAGCTATAAGGACCTCGGCCTACAGGTTCGTGTAACAGATTATGAAAATCCAGAAGCATTACTTACAGCATTCAAAGGTGTAGATCGTTTATTCATTATGTCAACATTTGGTGACTATAAAACAGTCATACGTCAGCATATAAATGCAGTAGAAGCTGCTAAAGCAACAGATGTAAAACAAATTATTTATCCAAGTGTTACGAGGGCAGAAGGAAATGACTTCTTCCTAGCAGGTTTGCATAGAGCACGTGAAGTAGCAATTATTGAATCAGGTATTCCTTATGTGATTCTACGAAACAACTGGTATGTAGAAAATGAACTTGGCACAATTCAAGGATGTATGGCAGGTGCCCCTTGGGTAACTTCTGCTGGAGAAGGAAAAATTGGTTGGGTATATCGCCCAGATTTAGCTGAGGCAGCAGCGAATGTTTTGGTAGCTGATGGTCACGATAATAATATTTATGAACTTTCTGGAAAAAATTTAACACAACAGCAATTTGTTAATACTTTAAATGAAGTATTAGGCAAAGAAGTTCCTTTATTAGCAGTAGACGATGCTTCATATGAAGAAATGATAAAAGGTGCTGGAGTACCGGAAGCCTACCTTCCAATGTTAATAATGACTCAAAAAGGTATTCGTGAAGGAGGATTAGAAGCCACACATACCGATTTAGATTTCTTATTAGATCGTCAGGCTACTTCAGTAAAACAGGCACTGACACATTTATTATTAAATACAAAATAGATAGAGCAAATTGCTCAGTAGAATCAAATAAAACAAATTCCAAAAAAACAGAGTTGTTACAGCGTAAAACTGAACTTCCCTGTTTTTTTGATTAACTCGATATACATATAATATCTAAAAATAGATCTTATATCTTTTTATTTACTTAGTAGTTTAAGAAATAGACTTTAATATACATTTAATAAGCGATATTGTCCTAGCGGGGGAAATCTCGTTCCACCAGTCCTTGTTCAATGGCATAACGAGTAAGCTGGACCCGATTCTCTAGCTGTAGTTTTTGTAAAATGTTTTTCAAATGATTTTTAACGGTTTGATCGGATATCCCAAGCGCATCGGCTATTTCTCGATTCGTTTTTCCAGAAGCTACCCAGTTCAATATTTCTCTTTCTCTATTTGTTAAGGGAGGACGGTTATCGTCCGTTTTCATCGTTTTGGGGAACTCCTGCAGAATCTGATACGCAAGCTCCTGACTGAAAGGGGCTTCATCGCATACAGTGGCTCTCAGGTATTCCAACCAGGTTGAGGAAGAGAGATTCTTAAATAGGTAGCCTTGAGCGCCTTGTTTAAGTGCTTCGAACAGATGGGTCACATCATCCGAGACGGTTACCATCACGATGATGACATAGGGATAGCGCTGCTTGATCAGCCTCGTTGCCTCCAGCCCATCCATACCGGGCATTCTGATATCCATCAGAATGAGGTCAGGCATCCATTCCTCAGTAAGCTGGAGTGCTTCCTCACCGCTGGTCGCCTTCCCTACAATTTCAAATGAGGGATCCTCAGATAAAATAGCCTCGATCGCTGCCCGCGCATGAGCAGAGTCATCTACGATGAGTACTCGTGTATTGTTCATGAATCAGGTCCTCCTTTCATTATGGTCATACACGTCCCGCCATGTTCTTGGTTATAAAAAGCAAAATCCCAGCCCATTTCAGCGGCCCGATCTTTCGTAATCCGGAGACCATATCGGTCCGGTCGATCCCAAGGGTCACCTTTATACCCTAATCCGTCATCCATAATGGATACGGTCCACGATGTCTTATTTCCTTGACCCGTTATTTGAATAAAACCAGCGTTGGCATGTTTTCGGACATTGAGAACAGCTTCTCTAATACAAGCGATCAGTTCAATTTGTTCTTTCGTGGTTAGGTCCTCATCTGGTATATTCCAGCTGATTTTCGATTCCAGACGACTGGTGTATATCAAATCCTCAATTTGTCTAAGCATCTGCTGCGGGTGTGCAGGAAGATCACTGGCACTTTCTGGAATCTTGAGCTGAGCAATCGCTTGTCTCACATAATGATGAATCTCATGTACTGTTTTTCTTGCATCTCGCAGTTCACCTTGATGAGCAGAACCAGACAAATTGCGGTCCGCTTTATCCATTTGTACCGATAATAAAAATAAAGATTGAGCAATCCCATCATGCAATTCCCTTGCTAATTGTTCTCTAGCCTCAAGAGCAGACTTTGCTGCTTTTTCTTTCTCTAATTCAGCCTGAGCACGTTCCATGACCTGAAATAATTTATTTAACAGGGTTACACTGACAAGATAAATAATGACAGGTGTCAGCCAATTGCCGGCCTCCATTGAGAGATAGGGCATAAGAAACTGGTGTCTAATGTATTCCCACAGACCGACCGTAATCGTCGGGATGATAAGAATCATCCACTTTATATGTTTATAGCTCATGTGCAGCAGCACTCCTTATCACAGGGGAAATCATATAAAAACACTAACTATTTTTATTATACCTTCTAATTGAAAGAAAGGGATTAGTTTCAGCCCATTGAAGAAGGGGGAAATAGAAACATGGTGCGTGATTTTAAGGATATGGGAGGATGTGTATGGAAAAAGGCGATAGGAGAGAGTCAACCTTGCTCACTTCCTGTTATGCTGTATTCTTACGCAGAATGCAATTTTCCTTTGTACCCCGTCCTTCTGTATACTTATGGTAATATCGATGTTGCTAATAACGAAGTTCTTTTAAACAAAAGTTCTTCTCATCTTAGCAGCTAGGAGCGTTACTAAATTAGAGTAATTAAGAGGAGTGTATGTAGAAACATGAGTCTAGCAGTGTTGGAACGTCGCAGTGAACTACTGAAGAAAAATATTGAACAATTGCTAATTCGGGAAAATCAAAAGGGCATTACAAGACAGCAAAGCATGTTTTTACAACAAATGATTAAAGAACTCTATCAAACTTCACATGAGTTGAACACGGAAAGACGCTAAATAATGATTAATACAAAAAGAACCCGGATCCATCAGCTTCTGGCGATTGCAGAAGCTGATGGATCCGGGTTCTATTCTTTTTATACCATGTAAGGAGCAGTCTCTTCCTGCAAGGTCAGTTCGTTTTTTGGTGACCGGGCAAGGATATAGGCAATAAAGATCTCGACTAGCTCTGGATCAAACTGAGTTCCGGCACAAGCGCGAAGCTCAATAATCCCTTCTTGCAGTGTCTTTGTTTTCTGGTAAGGCCGTTCTGTAGTCATGGCATCAAAAGAATCAAGAACAGTGAGCATCCGGCATAGTTTAGGGATTTCTTTCCCTTTTAGTCCATGAGGATATCCTTTACCATCAAATCGTTCATGATGAAGCTCTATATAAGGAATTAAATCTCTAAAACGTGGATCGGTAAGCGCGATTTTCTTTCCCCATGTAACATGTTGTTTAATGGTCTCCCACTCTTCAGGAGTAAGTTTTCCTTCTTTATTCAAGACGCCCCACGGAATTTCAAGTTTCCCGATGTCATGAATCAGCGCACCAAGGACAAACTCTCTTTTTTCTTCTTTGTCTAATGATAGAATATTGCTCATATCTAATGCATATTTGTACACTCTTTTTGAGTGCTTGAATGTATCTATATCTTTGTACATAAATAAGTTGAGTTGTTGCTCGATGTAATTTACTTCATGAGACAAATCTAGTTCGTCTTCCATTATTAAGTCACAGCCATAAGTATGTACGGTGTTTTTTCCTTGTTTCTTAGCATAGTAAAGCGCTTTATCGGCATGGTCCACAAGCTGCGATTTATCATATAGATCTATACTGTACTGAGCGATCCCAGCTGAAAAAGATAAGCATTTATGTGGAAAAACTTCTACACCATCGAAAGGAGTATCGTTTAGTTTTTTTCTCAACTTATCAACAAAATGTCGAGCCTTTTCGTAGTCATATCCCGGCATAAGAAGAGTGAACTCTTCACCGCCATAACGGGAAGCCACAATAGAGGTGTCTTTTGTTTCTTCTTTCAACATAGAACCGAGAAAACTAATGAGCAGGTCACCTTTTAAATGGCCGAAGCTGTCATTGTATTTTTTAAAATCATCAATATCGATCATGGCTAGTGTAAGAGAAGAGTCATTTTTCTTTGCTTCTTTAATATGATTCTCTAAAGAACTCTCAAAATAGCTATGATTGTATAGACCGGTCCTTTGATCTAAATTGGAGCGATCCAGTATTTGATGGTATAAGAAGAACATCTGTCTGAATGCATGAGATAATAAAATGGCCAAACCAAGAAAAAGAATAATGCCAAGAATTCCGTTGTAAACAATAAGAACAGATAGTACGAGAGAAAGAATAAGCATGCAAAGATAAACGAGCATGGTTTCTTTTACGAATCCTTTAAGAGTGCTATAAAGATCTTTGCGATATAGCAAATAGTAATAAATAAACATACCCATTGTATTTATTGAGAAGTAAACAGCAAGAGATATGGCGTAAGAAACTAAATTCATTTCGTCGACGGGACCTAGTGTACCATCAAGTGCGAGAAAGACTTGATATGAAATAGCGATCATTATAGAGTATAGGGCAAAGTTGGTCAGTTGTTTCCACCAGACGATGGTGCGGTTGTAGATAATGTAAGCTATGCAGAATAATAATAAAACGGCAAGCGTGAATTGACTTCCATAAATAAATATACAAGCAAGATAGACGGAAGAATCAAAGGACATTACATTTCCTTCAGGAGGAAGTCGAAATTTGAGACTATTAAGAATTAGCGTAGCTCCTAACATTACATAAAGATTTACCCATTCTTCACTACTATAATTAATAAAAGAAAATCCGTTAGTCCATGTAAAGGTTAACATCCCCATTAGACAAAGAAAAACGATATACCACTCGCTAATATCTAGCTCTTTTATTTTCCTGAAAATTTTCGTCATGAATCTATAATCTCCTATTAAATCCGTCATCTATTCTTATTTTATCATGACATTGTCAATATTTGATATAAAAAGAAAAAAACAGGCTGTGAAAGCCTGTTTTTAAAAAAATGATATGAGGTCTTAGCCGAATGCAAAACCAGAAGTAAGTGCAACAACAACGGAAGCTACGATAACCGCATTCATGATGATGCGAGCAATGTTTGTTTTTTTCATAGTATGTATCCTCCTTAAAAGTTAGTTAGATGTATGTAAACTAGGTGCGAGATCTTGATCTTCAGTATCCTTTTTGGGAACCATAATACTCTGGATGTACAAGAAAATGCCAAGGTTCATAACGACATCTCCGACACTAATGACCTGAGTTCGTGGATAAGGATTAGAGAGAGGAATTATATCCCCAAGAAACGACAATCTTGTAGAGGCATCCAGCATATAATGCTTGTACACTGCATCGCCGCTAGTTAGGAGTTCTGTATAATATGGCCCCAATACTTGAGCTGCATCGAGTGATACAGGCATCCGGCCACCATTCACAGCCATCACAAGAAAATTAAAAAGAACACCGACAAGAATGATTGTAAAGCCTTTATTCTGTCGATTCATCCACAGAAACACCATACCAATAACGTAGATGGACATAAAGAAATACCCTGAAGCAGGTGCTAACCAGGAGGCATCTCCTTGAAAGCGAAAAATAAGGAACTGAATGAGTAGAAGGATCGGAAAGATAAGTCCGCCCTTTAACTTAATTTGACCAAACTGCATGAGACCATTCTTGAGACCGCCTCTGAACAATCCGACGATAAGCCCAAGAATTATACCATCATATACCATGTATTAATCTCCGTATATCGTATTTTTTTCCAGTCAAATAGTTATATTCGACTAGTATATACAAATTCCTTCTTTTTTTCAAAATATTTTTTAGTTAATTTGTCTGATACAAAAAGTTTAGTTTGCGTGTTAAGGAACTAATTAAGAATAATAAAGAATTATTCATATCCGCCTTGTAAATAGTTATAAAAAGGTACATCGACCCACAGTTTATAACTAGATATATCGGCATCAGGTGCGCGTTTTTTTAGTGCATCGGATACTTTTTTTGCATTTTCTTCTAAAGTAAACGATTGAGCATAGTAATTTCCTTTTGCTATTTTGTTATTTACGATGACTTCATAGTTCGAAAGGGCTGTTGGTGAGTAGTACAGCGGCTGCCACCAAGAACCATATAAATGATCTTTCTGTTCATCGCTATTTTTCTTAGCATAAGCAAGTACTATATTATTAAATCGGTTTTTATCATCTATATTGTTAAATTCTAGTACAAGATCGTATTCTTTCGCATAAGCAATGTAATTCCCATTTGCTATTTGCTCTACTTTATAATTGTCAGTCTCCTTCGGCTCGCCCCACTCTTTTAAATAGATGAATGCCGATGTTTTCGGCTCAAGCTGGATGTCGGTCTGAATTCCTTCACTCCGTAATAGTCCGATTAACTGCTTCGCATGTTTAACGTCATCATGACCATACGTAAGTTTTAATGAATCTATAAAATTAGAGTTATATCTAGTATCTTTCAGGTTGTATCCGGTAATTTCATTGTTCTCCAGTGCTTCATTTACGATTGCACGAAGATCGGGGGCTGCAATCAAATCAGAAGTGTTATAAGCATCACTAAGCTTGGAATAGATGTCTGCATCGCTGGTTTTACCAATACTATGTTTATAATTACCGTTTAGCTCCAGCACTTGTCCGAGTAAAGCGGCTGCATATTCGCTTGAGACTTGTTTGGCAGTTACGGTTTCCTTATATAAGGAAGAGGGGAGAAGACCTGTATCCACCGCAGCAGCAATCTCGGAACCGGCTTTGCCCTGAATACGAGAAGGTGAAAAACCTAGTTTCTTAAGAGATGCTTCTACTTTAGCTGATGGATAAGTATAGCTGAGTTCCTGGATTTCAGCTGCTTTCACTGCAATGTACAGTGCTGCGAGTGGAGTGAGTTTTGCATCCCCATGAACTGTGTTTGTTGTGATGATGCCTGCCTTGTAGAGTTTGGCGGCTGACGGATAGAGTGGATCAGAGGAATCTATATCTGTAAAAACAGGATCGTCACTCTCTACATGGATAGGAAGAACTTTTGCGACCGCTTCGATAAAGTCACCTTTTGTTGGCTTCGCTTCAAACACAATCCCGTACTTGTTACTGAGAAATTGCACGTATCCTTCGATCGTGTCCGCTCCAGCGTACTGACTTACCGTAGACATAGATGCTGCTTCGGTGACTGGATGGGAAGCAAAAAACGAGGTGGAAGGAAGAACAGATAGAGCTACACTTGCTGCAACGACTGTTTTTAATAAAACTTTTTTCATAAGACCACTCCTCAAGATCATTTGAATACGTTATAATCCTACTAAACCTACCATTTATGTATGTTTAATGTTCTAAATTTAGGGATCATCTTACCATTAGGCTTAAAAGAGTGTCAATCAAACATTCGCATTATATTGATTACAATTAGCGACAAACCATACATTTTACCTTTACATATAGCAAAATCCGAAAGATTAATTGACACACATCGACAATGTTCGTATTATTGAACTATGAAAATAGGAAAAGGGGATTAGGTCACTATGAAAAGAGCTCTTTCGTTTGTGTTGATTATTTCAATGCTTTCCATTTTATTAGCTGCCTGCGGCAGTGATAGCAGTGGAAAAGATGGGTCTGAAGGCGCATCCGCTTCCAAGCAAGAGTCTAAAAAAGCAGTTCTTGTACTTCCTGAGAAAATTGGTGTCAATCCTTTCTTCGTGCAGATGGATGAAGGGTTCAAAAAAGCAGGGGAAGAGTTCGGAATTGAAGTAAAGACGATCGAATCGACAGACCCGGCAGCATTTGAACAGAATCTTCGTGCAGCTGTAGCAGAGAATTATGATCTAATCATGACGGCTACCTTCCAAGCGGAGGATGCTCTTACTAAAGTGGCCACTGAAAATCCAGGCAAGTCTTTTGCTATCGTAGATACGGTTATTGATCTGCCTAATGTTCGAAGTGTTGGATTTAAAGAATATGAAGGTGCCTACCTACTTGGGGCAGCAGCGGGCCTCGCAACCAAAACAGATATTGTCGGCATGATTGCCGCTCAAGATATTCCTTTGATTAAGAAGTACACCGAAGGATTTAGAGAAGGACTTGCTTCCGTTAACCCGGATGCCAAATTCCTGATTAACTATGCAGGTGGATTTGATGATGTTGCCAAAGCAAAAGAACTGGCGATCGTTCAAGCTGATCAAGGAGCTGACTTTATTGCTGGGGCTTCTGCAGTAGGTGATCTTGGTGTATTTGAAGCAGCGAAAGAAAAAGGTTTCTATACTTCCGGTCAAGATACAGATCGTACGGTAGAAGATCCAGAACATATTGTTCTTTCACAGCTTAAATCGACAGACTCTATTGCTTATGAAGAGTTGAAGGCTTTTGCAAATGGTTCGTTTGAGTTCGGCTATGTTAGTTATGGTCTGAAAGAAGACGGCGTGGGACTTACTTTTGTAACTAGAGATAGTGAATCCCCGCTTAGTCCATTCATTGGACAAGAAGTGGTTGATAAAGTGAAAGCAATCAGAGATCAGATTGTATCTGGTGAGATCGTAGTGACGGATCCGCTTCAAAGTAACTAAGTAATACATTTCTTTTTAAAGCAAAATGGAAGAAGAATTTACTACAGCTATGTTAGAGCTCGGAATGATTGTTAGTTCTTCAAGATTTGGCCGGCTGCCCAACACAGGTAGTCGGTTTTTTCTTCATTAAGAGGAGAAGGGGGAAGGATACGCGTGCTGCTAGAAATGAGCGGGATTACAAAAAAGTATGGAACACTTACGGCGAATAAAGAAGTGAACTTTGATTTAAAAGAAGGCGAGGTTCATGCCCTTGTAGGGGAGAATGGTGCAGGGAAAACGACACTGATGCGCATTCTCTACGGGATGGAAGAACCGACCTCGGGCAGCATACGGGTAAACGGCAAGGAAGTGAGCTTTACAACGCCATCACACGCGATTGCTCATGGAATCGGCATGGTCCATCAACATTTCATGTTGTTTCCGTCTTTTACGATTGCTGAGAACATAGTGATTGGCCGTGAACCATCCAAAAGCGGTGTTGTCTTTGATCGAAATGAGGCCGCCAAAATTGTCATAGAACTCGGTGAAAAGTACGGAATGCCGGTTGATCCCTGGAAAAAAACAGGTGAGTGTTCGCTTGGTATGCAGCAGCGCGTTGAAATTCTGAAGGTACTGTACCAAGGGGCAGACATTATTATTCTGGATGAACCTTCTGCCGTACTAACTCCGCTCGAAGTAAAAGAACTTCTCATTAACGTTCGTGCTCTAACGAAGCTCGGCAAAAGTTTTATCCTTATTACGCATAAATTGCAGGAAGTCATGGAAGTGTCTGATCGCATCACGGTACTTCGAGATGGGGTCGCGACGGGAACACTTGAGGCAAAAAACACAGATGTTGAGCAGCTATCAAGACTTATGGTAGGCAGAGAACTGGTGCGAATGGAGAAAAAGCCTTTTCAGCCTGGGGATGCTGTGCTTGAAATCGAAGGAGTATCGATGAAGGGATCCAAAGAGCAAACATCGCTCCGAGATATTAACCTCACGGTTCACGCAGGCGAAGTCATTGGAGTTGCAGGGATTTCGGGGAACGGACAATCGGAATTGATTCAAGCCATTGCCGGGCTTAGACCGGTCAGTGAAGGATCGATCCGCTTGTCAGGTCAGGATATTACCGGGCTGTCTGTTCGCAAAATTAGGGAGACAGGTCTTGCCCATATACCGGAAGACCGCTATATGTGGGGAGCTGCAAAAGATGCGACCGTTCTTGAGAATGGAATGATGGGTCACCATCATACTCTGCAGAACAAAGGGGTTATCTCCTCTCGTAAGGTACGCAAGAAAGTAGAGGAATGGATTCAGCGCTTTGGAGTAAAGACAGGTTCTGTCGAGACAAAAGCACAGTATCTCTCCGGCGGAAACCTGCAAAAGTTGATTGCTGCCCGCGAGTTTGCTCATGAAGCTCCTTTTCTCATTGCTGCTGAACCGACGCGCGGCGTTGATATTGGGGCAATGGAGACGATTCATAAAGAACTGCTCCATCAGCGAGATCAAGGTGCCGCGATCTTACTTGTATCTTCTGAATTGTCAGAGATATTGCAACTCTCGGACCGGGTTGTTGTCATGTATGAAGGAGAAATCGCAGGAGAACTTATGGCAGAGAATGCGACCGAAGAGAGCATCAGTTTACTGATGGCAGGGGGGAAACAACAGGCATGAGCATGTTGAAGAATCATTTGAAAAGTTTAATCCAGCCGCTGCTTGCTGTAGTGATCGGCCTGCTTGCAGGAGCGATAGCGATCTTGGTTGTCGGCGGCAATGTATTTGAGACATACGGGGAGATGTGGAAGGGCGCCTTTGGCAGTTTCTACTTCTTCACTAATACACTGTCACGAGCCACGCCAATTATTCTGATCGGGCTTGGGGTTGCTCTTGCTTTTAAAGCCGGATTTTTTAACATGGGGGCTGAAGGGCAAATGCTGCTAGGGGCTTTAGCTTCCGCAATTACTGCGCTCTACCTGCCAGGACCCGGCTGGTTTGTCACGATTGTCTCCATTCTTGCCGGTGCGATTGTCGGCGGTATCTGGTCTCTTTTTGCCGGCTGGCTGGATGCCAAATTTGGTATGAATTTATTGATTACTACGCTGTTGCTCAATTACATAGCTGCTTTATTTGCGGGATATATGGTTGCGTATCCGCTTAAGGATACAACGGGATCGGCGGCAATGGCACAGACACCGATGGTTGATCCAAGTGTATGGCTGCCTAAACTGTTCCAAGGCATGGGTCTTCATGCCGGATTTATTATCGCAATCATTGCTGCCGTAGTCATTTACTTTTTTATGCAAAAAACAGTACCAGGATACGAGATTCGAATGCTCGGAAGCAATCCTTCCTTTGCTGCTTTTGGCGGAGTGAAAAGAGTGCGAATGATGATGCTTTCGATGATTGTCAGCGGAGCGCTGGCTGGAATTGCAGGAGCAGGAGAAGTGCTGGGTACCCAGTACCGGTATATTGATGGTTCACTGAGCAGTGCGAATTATGCATGGAGCGGAATTATGGCTACCCTGCTCGCTGGATCGCATCCGCTTGGTACGGCTTTCTCAGCTTTTCTGCTGTCTGCTCTTCAGACCGGGTCTATGGGTGTGGAACGCAATACCGAGGTGCCACTGGAAGTAGGTAGTGTAATTCAAGCTGTGCTGACTCTTTTCGTATCCGCAAAAATCGGCTATCGCTTCCTAAAACGAAGAAAGGGGAACAAAACAAATGGAACAGCTTCTTGATGCAGCCTTATTTAATGCGACTCTTCGTATGATTACACCCATTTTGCTTGCTGCGCTCGGAGGGGCATTATGTTCCCGTGTTGGTTTATTTAATGTAGGTCTGGAAGGATTAGTCCTTATTGGAGCCTTTTCTTCTATTGTAGGTAACTATTTATTTCATAACGTGGTGATTGCCATTATTTTTGCAATTCTCATTGTCTCGTTCTTCTCGCTTGTTTTTGCTTTTGTCAGTATTAATCTAAAGGCTAATGAAATTGTGGTCGGTTTATCCATTAACTTTCTGGCAGCGGGACTTACGACATTCTCGTTACGTGCTATTTTTGATGTGAAGGGTGCTTATTACGATAAGGATATGATCGGATTACCGAAATGGGATATCCCATTCATTCAAGATATTCCATGGATCGGGGATGTGATCTCTGGTCATTCACCGCTTGTCTATCTGGCATATATTCTCGTATTCGTGCTTCATTTCTATCTATTTAAAACAGTATCTGGTTTTCGGCTCCGTTCTGTTGGGGAGAATCCAGTAGCTGCACAAAGTCTTGGTATTCCCGTTCGCCGTACGCAATACCTTGCTGTACTGATGTGCGGCATACTCTGTGCGCTTGCCGGTGCACAGTTGTCGCTTGGACAAGTGACGATGTTTACAGAAGGAATGACAGCAGGACGCGGATTCATCGCACTTGTTGCTACAATGCTCGGTCAGTCCAGTCCAATTCTTGTAATGGCATCGAGTATATTGTTTGGTTTTATGGAGGCACTGGGGATTCGTCTGCAAGGTTTCTCACTTCCATCCCATTTCACCAATATGCTTCCTTATATTATTACACTTGCCGCGATGTTCTTCTTCAAGGATAAGACATATGCACAGGATGCACAGAAAGCGGGCGGAAGCTCAAGGTAACAAATACAGGCGCACAGGAAGGGGCTGTACTATATGAAAAGTAAAGCAGAGCGACTAAAAGGAACAAAGTCACCAAAGATAAATATTGATGAATCTTTAGCACATCGTCTGCCGCCAGGACAGGTGTTGACTGAGAAATTCCCCATACTGCATGAAGGTGAAGTCCCGGAGTATGATATGAGCACGTGGGATCTGCGCGTCTATGGAGAAGTAGAGGAAGAAGTAACCTTTTCCTACGAAGATCTTCTACAGTTTCCAATGACAAATACGGTGAGTGATATACACTGTGTTACTCGCTGGTCTAAATTTGATACGGCCTGGGAGGGTATTCGGTTTACTGACTTTATGAAGCATTTCAAGATTAAACCGGAAGCAAAATACGTTATGATTCACGCAGATCAAGATTACGAGACGAATCTGCCGATTGAAGCACTGCTGCGGGATGATGTGCTGCTCGCTTTTAAATATGATGGCAAAGATTTAACGCCCAAGCATGGCTGGCCGCTGCGCCTGGTGGTTCCTGAGTTTTACTTTTGGAAAAGTGCCAAGTGGATTCGCGGCTTTGAGTTTATGACAGAAGATCGTCATGGATTCTGGGAACGGAACGGATTTCATAATACAGCTGATCCATTTCAGGAACAGCGTTTCTCAGATGAGGAACTGCCGATTCCAGAAGATGAGTGGATGAAGAAGGAGTTTGATTAATATGTTACTGCCCATTTTACAGATTCATTCGGAAGATATGCCGCCTTATGCGGTCGTATGTGGAGATCCATTCCGTGCAGAGAAAATTGCGGGTAAGCTGACGGGAGCAAGAGAACTTGCATTCAGCCGGGAATACCGTACATTTGTGGGGGAGTATGAAGGCGTTCCTATCGCTGTGGTAAGTCATGGAGTGGGCTGCCCAGGTGCAGCGGTTTGTTTTGAAGAACTGATCCGCGCCGGAGTGACAACCCTGATTCGAGTAGGAACGGCGGGTTCTTATACTGCAGATGTACCTGCAGGCAGCCTTGTGGTAAGTACAGCGGCGATTCGTACGGATGGTCTTACAAGACAGCTCGTACCGGATGGATTCCCTGCGGTGGCAGATCATGAAGTGACACATGCTTTGTATAGCGCTGCTACTGCTATGCAAGGTGTGGTTCGAAAAGGGATGACTGTAACCGTGGATGCTTTCTTTAACGGAGTTGAGGAAATTCAGCATAAGAAATTTAAACAGGCAGGTGCGCTTGGTGCAGAGATGGAAATAGCCGCCCTGTTTGTTATCAGTTCTCTTCGGGGTGCGCGAGCGGGAGCGATTGTAGCGATTGACGGCTTTGCCGATCAGGACCTTGCAGCAGAGTATGATCCGCATACGAATGTGGTGAGTGATGCAGTAGAGCGTGAGATGGAAGCCGCGCTGAAAGCGATGGTAAGTCTTGCACAGAAAGATACGGAAGCATTGTAGCTGATAAAAAAATGGGTGTCGATATTGGATCGGCGCCCATTTTTTGTTGTAACGGCATATGATCCTTGTCAATTTGTTTGGAAATTGTCTCATTCCTAAAGAAGCTACTCTTTAGGAGGAGGAGTTGTATGATCTACTTTGTAATCTAGATAAGCACCTGAACCTTTTATTATCGTTGTATCTGCCAAGCGAACGTCAAACTCCCAATGTAAAAGTTGATTTTCCGGTGTCATGGTCATCGTAGCTGGATGTAATTTCGTATCTAATTTGTGCTGAATCGTTAACGATGAAGTGATTTGAATGGTCAGCAACATGATGATGACAATGAGAGGCATTATATAATATGTAAATGATAATTTCGATAAATAAAGAATGAAGCCAAGTAATAATACGAATATTATAATAGCTTCCATACTTTCAGGAATCACATCTAGCTCCATTTCATCGCTAGTAATCGGATATAATATGTTAATTCCGTTTCCTAAATAATCAATAAGATGGTGACTTAGAAAAACCGTTAACATACTGATCCATAACCCTTTTAGCAGGTTAATTCTTAACAAAGAGTATAAGAGCAAAGCAAATAGTAATCCTATCAAAGGTATCAAGATGATGCTGTGTAGCCATAGATCGCCAAAGAATTTGGTTACATCAGGGGTGATTCCAATGATGCCTCCCGACAGGATAATAATTACTTTTTCTCTGTTATTCGTAGGTTTAAAAAAGAGGGTATAGAGATAAGCCCCTATAATGATATGCATGAAAGTATGAATGATCATATAAGTACCTCACATTAGATTTTTATATAGATAAGCAGCGTGTGAAACTCGTAATTTTTATAAATATAGAATAATTTCTATTATATGTAAATAGATAGATAGATCTTCATATAATCCGATTCGCCATTGACATACCCCATAGGGGTATATTATACTGTGTTCAGAGAGACGAAGGAGGTCATGGGAATGGAAGAGTCCAAGGTAGACCATACTCCCAGTGAGGAACTAACGAATAAAACGGTGGATTGTTGTTCGCCACAAGGAGCTCTTGCAGTCAGCGCATGTCATGATGCTCATTCGCCTCAAGGCAACGACGGACCAAGACATAGTCATCACTCGGATGAGATGAAGAACATTCTCACTTCACGCCTCAACCGAATTGAAGGACAGGTTCGAGGAATTAAGGGTATGATCGAACGCGATACGTATTGTGACGATGTACTTACGCAGATTGCAGCGGTACAATCTGCGCTGAATGGCGTTGGAAAGCTTTTACTCGAAGGTCATATGAAGAGCTGCGTTATCGAACGCATCCAGGCTGGAGACTCCGAAGTGATTGATGAACTGCTGGTTACGGTTAAGAAGTTAATGAAGTAATGTATTGCGATTTATAATCTGTTTTTAGTCTAATGTAGAGCTCTACACCAACCTTAAGGAGGAAAACATAATGAGTAACGTAACATTGAATGTAAAAGGAATGTCTTGTGGTCACTGTGTAAAAGCAGTAGAAGGTGCTCTTGAAAGTGTTGGCGCGAAAGGGAATGTGGATCTTGATGCAGGTAAGGTAAGTATCGAATACGACGAGCAAAAAGTGACAGTAGATCAAATGAAACAAGCGATTGAAGATCAAGGGTATGACGTAGTTTAATTGACTTCCAAAATGAACATAGTAAAGGAACGCTCAGGTATCTAACGTTGATCGTTTCTGCTCTATTTTTATTATTATGTAGAGAGCAGTCAGACATAGGCTGCTTTTTTTACCTCATGTATATACCCCTCGGGGGTATAAAGGAGATGAAATGTAATGAATGAACTAACGCAAGAGAATAGTATAAATAACAAAAAAACAAAACTGAATATAACAGGGATGACTTGTGCTGCTTGTGCGACCCGAATCGAGAAAGGGTTATCGCGCATGGAAGGGGTTAAGGAAGCGAATGTGAATCTGGCGCTGGAGCAGGCATCAGTTACATATGACCCAGCGGCAGTTGGTGTAAATGATCTGAAGAATAAAATCGATTCCCTAGGATACGGAACTGCTGTCGAGAGTGTGGATCTAAACATCACGGGAATGACCTGTGCCGCCTGTGCCACTCGGATTGAAAAAGGCCTTAGCCGAATGCCTGGGGTTACAAAGGCGAACGTCAATTTAGCGCTGGAAACAGCCCATATTGAATATGCTTCCGGTACAGCAAGCTCTTCTGATTTTGTCAAAAAGGTGGAGCAGCTAGGCTATGGCGCTCTTCCGCAGCAAGCGAAGGAAGATATAGCAGATCTTCGTCAGAAAGAGCTGGAGCGTAAAAAATGGAAGTGGATCATTTCCGCAATTCTATCCATCCCATTATTGTGGGCCATGGTAGGTCATTTCTCGTTCACCTCATGGATATATGTACCTGATCTGTTCATGAATCCTTGGTTCCAGTGGATTCTTGCAACGCCAATCCAGTTTGTGATTGGGTGGCAATTTTATAGAGGTGCCTATGGTGCTCTTCGCAACAAGAGTGCAAACATGGACGTTCTTGTCGCTCTCGGAACCTCGGCAGCGTACTTCTACAGCCTTTATTTGAGCATTGTGTGGACAATAGAGGGCGGACATCATGGTGCTGAGCTGTACTATGAGACAAGTGCAATCCTCATTACGCTCGTTCTCGTCGGAAAATGGTTCGAGAGTGTTGCAAAAGGCCGTTCATCTCAGGCCATCCGCAGTTTGATGGAACTAGCGCCAAGAACAGCACTTGTCATACGTGACGGAGAAGAGAAGACGATTCCAGCATCAGAGGTGGTTACGGGCGATTTATTTATCGTTAAACCCGGGGAGAAGTTCCCAGTTGATGGAGTCGTTGAGAAAGGTTCCTCTTCTGTAGATGAATCGATGCTCAGCGGGGAGAGTCTTCCAGTTGATAAGAAACCAGGGGACAATGTATCTGGGGCTACCATTAACAAAAACGGTGCTCTCACTGTTCGGGCAACAAAAGTCGGGTCCGATACAGCCCTTGCCCAAATTATTAAAGTAGTGGAAGAAGCGCAAGGCTCAAAGGCACCAATTCAACGGATTGCTGACCTTATTTCCGGTATTTTTGTACCGATTGTTGTGGGGATAGCGGTGCTAACCTTTGCGGTTTGGTTCTTCTTCGTTGAACAAGGGCAATTTGCAAATGCTCTCGAAAAAGCCATTGCCGTACTCGTTATTGCTTGTCCGTGTGCGCTTGGTCTGGCAACGCCAACTTCTATTATGGCCGGTTCAGGCAGAGCGGCTGAATATGGGATTTTGTTTAAAGGTGGAGAACATCTAGAGCATGCACAAGAAATAGAGATTGTTGTGCTCGACAAAACAGGAACGGTAACGGAAGGAAAACCGCAATTAACAGATGTTATTACTCGCGATGATCTAGCGGAAGAGGAACTGCTATCTCTTGTTGCCGCTGCCGAGAACGCTTCGGAACATCCGCTAGCACAGGCCATCGTGCAGGGAATTGGGGCTAGAGGTATTCGTTTTCCGGAAGCGGAGCATTTTGAGAATATTCCTGGATACGGGGTAAAAGCTAAGGTTAATGGTAAAGAGTTGCTTATCGGGACACGCCGATTATTAGAACAGCATCAAGTTGATAGTAAGATGGCAGACCAAGGTATGCAGCAACTAGAGGAAAAAGGAAAAACAGCAATGCTGGTATCTATCGATGGTAAATGGGCAGGAACCATTGCTGTCGCTGATACGATTAAACCAACTTCCCGTGCTGCTGTGCAGCGTCTAAAAGAAATGGGTATTGAAGTGGTTATGATGACAGGTGATAACAAGCGGACTGCAGAAGCGGTTGCTAAGGAAGCGGGTATTGATCATGTACTGGCTGAAGTACTTCCGGAAGGCAAAGCCGAAGAAGTAAAAAAACTTCAGCAGACGGGTAAAAAAGTAGCGATGGCGGGTGACGGCATCAATGATGCACCTGCCCTTGTTACGGCAGATACAGGTATGGCGATGGGAACAGGAACTGATGTAGCGATGGAAGCAGCGGATGTTACGCTGATGCGCGGTGATCTGAACAGCATCCCTGATGCAATTATGATGAGTCGTCGTACGATGGGGAATATCAAACAAAATCTGTTCTGGGCTCTCGGTTATAACGTCATCGGCATTCCTATTGCCGCGATTGGACTGCTTGCTCCATGGCTTGCGGGAGCGGCAATGGCACTAAGTTCGGTATCGGTTGTACTAAATGCACTGCGGTTACAGCGAGTGAAGCTATAAGCCAGTGGAAAAGCTATAACTGAGTACCGAGGTAGAGGCTTAATGATGATGGAACAGTGAGATTCTTAGGATGTAGAAAAAAGATATCCTGGCTGGCTTTTTGAGCGAGTGCAGGATATCTTTTTTTTGTTATAGAATGGTTGAAATAAGAAGTTTCAACAAGAAAGAACGGAGGAGATCATATGTTATCAGCACAATCCAAATCCTATCTATCTTTTATCCGATCGCTTCCGATCAAGGATCAGTACTCAAAACAAGATTTATTAATTGAAGATTTGTTAATGGCGAGGGAAGGGCAACTGGAAATGTATTATGCTCCCCATAATGAGTACATTAATCAGCACGCGAAGATTGTGATCGTAGGCATTACGCCAGGCTGGACACAGATGGAACGGGCTTATCAAGCGGCTGTACAGGCTTTCCATAGAGGAGAGACAGATGAAGAAGCATGTAAGGCAGCGAAAATAGCTGCCCGGTTCGCTGGATCGATGCGTACAAATATCATCAGCATGCTTGAAGAATTGGAGTTACCCCATTATTTTGATATCGAAAAAGCAAGTGACTTATTTGACGTTAATACTACTCTTTTACATACAACGTCCTTACTGCGATACCCGGTATTTGTCGATAAACAGAACTACAACGGACATTTACCATCATTAACGAACAATGAATTTTTGTATAAAAAAGCAGCTGAATCCTTTCCACAAGAGATAAGCATGCTGGAAGGGTCCCTTATTATTCCGCTAGGGAAATCAGTTGAGAAGGTGCTGCGTCAGCTGGTTCATCAGAACAAAATCCAAGCCGGCAATTATTTATGGGGATTTCCTCATCCTTCGGGTGCAAATGGGCATCGACACAAGCAGTTCGAAACCGCAAAGCCTGAAATGAGACGAACGCTTCGTTATCTTCAAATCAAGTAAAGTACCTCCCATACAGTTTATCCAGACCTACGATACGTAAGTGAGCAAGTGCTGAATAAACATCCGATGAGCAAGTGTGGTTTCTAAACCAGCGGATTGGACCATACTGAATTTTCTTTCCATCTGGTGCTCTTTTAAATGGATTTGAGCTACTTCCCTGTACTTGATTTCTTTTTGTACAATCCATTCTGACAACAAAGCAATTCCAAGACCGGAGACAACTGCTTCTTTCACGCCCTGGCTGCTGCAAAAGGAATAAGTCTGTTTAACACGAAGCCCCTGCTCCGCAATGAACTGATCGCTGAAAGCCCGTGTCCCTGAACCGGATTCCCGCAGCACCCATATTTGGTCTTGAAGCTGCTCAGATTCAATGACTCGTTCTTTTGCCAGCGAATGATCGGAAGGGGCGATCAGAATCATTTGATCTTTCATAAAAGGGGTAACGGCGGTCCATTCCGCAGCACTCACTTTTCCTTCTACCAGGCCAATATCCAAAATACCTTCGCGAATTCCTCGCATAATTTCTTCTGTATTTCGAATCGTTACTTCAATATTGACATGTGGATATTGTTTCGCATAATCCGCAATCATGCCGGGAAGAATATACTCACCAATCGTAAAGCTGGCACCTAGCCGAATCTGACCAGTGACTTCGTGTTGAAGAAGCCGGATGGACTGTTTTGCTCCATCATACAGGTGCATCATTTGTTTTGCGTGCTTATACAGAATTTCTCCTGCTTCTGTTAAGCGGACCTGTTTCGAAGAACGATGAAGCAGCTTAGCTCCCATCTCATTCTCCAAATTACGGATGTGAAGACTGACTCCAGGCTGAGATAGGTTAAGCGATTCGGCTGCTTTAGAGAAGTGACGCAGCTCTGCAACAGTAACGAATACCCGTAAAGTATCTGTAATCATCATTATTCTCCTTTGATAATTGTTTTGCTATGAGACATGAGAGAAGTCGATCGTTCGTTATTTCAATCATAAGTATTTGTAATGATTGGCATAGCATATCGGTATTTCACTCGGGAAACACGATCATCTATAGTAAAGACATGAGAACACGCAGAAGTCATCTAGGTTAAACAAGGAGTGTTTGAAAATGAGCAAATCTATGGCTGCACCCCAAAGAGGGCCGAATAAACAAGGCTTCTTCCTAGGGATTGGTATTACACTTGCTATCGCGCTTGTCGCAAGATTTTTAGCAATGCTTCCTTTTTTAAGTATTATGGGCCAGCTTGTACTTGCGATCTTGCTGGGGATGATCTACAGGGCATTCTTCCCTATTCCTGAGAACGCCTCAGGCGGCATATCATTTTCCAGTAAAAAACTGCTCAGGTACGGGATTATTCTGCTGGGAGTAAGACTTAACTTGGCAGACGTAATTGAAGCGGGACCGAAAGTACTGGCCATTGCCATTATCAATATTATTTTTGCTATCGTGGTGGTCTATGTACTGACGAGAGTCTTCAAAGTGGATCAGAAGCTGGGTATTCTAACGGCTTGCGGAACGGCCATCTGCGGAGCAGCTGCCGTGGTGGCGATCTCTCCACAGTTAAAGGCAAGTGATGAAGATACAGCCATAAGCGCGGCAACGGTCGCAATCCTTGGCACCATTTTCACTTTACTCTATACGCTATTGTACCCTGTACTTGGATTAACTGCATCTGGATACGGCATCTTCTCTGGTGCAACGCTTCACGAAATCGCCCATGTCATTGCAGCAGCAGATCCGGGCGGACAAAGTGCAGTCGATCTGGCGGTTATCGTTAAATTGTCCCGCGTTGCTATGCTTGTTCCGATTGCTATCGTGATTGGGATGTGGAGTGCTCGTAAGGAGCGCATTGAACATGGCGGCAGCGCAAAAATGAGTGTTCGTGATATCCCTATTCCTTGGTTCATTGTTGGTTTCTTGGTTATGAGCGGTATAAACACACTGGGTATTATCCCACCTGCCATGGTTTCTGGTATCATTACGATTTCTTATCTTTTGATTGGTATGGCGATGGCCGGTCTTGGACTCGGTGTTCAGTTTTCTACCTTTAGAAAAAAAGGACTGCCTTCGTTTATTGCAGGCGGTATCGGTTCGATTCTGTTATCCCTTCTTGGTTTTGCACTCGTACATTTATTCGGACTTGCATAAGGTAAAAGACAAAAGCCCTTAGGATCATTGATCCTCAAGGGCTTTTATATTCTCTATAAATTCATCATAAGGGATTTCTTCCATGGCTGAAGAATTCGGTGTAGATCCGATGGAAGACACAAGATTATCTGCTGAAACCACGTATACATTCTGGGTTTCTCCTGCTAGATGATACGTATCTAATTTTTCTGTTTTCTTCAAAAAAAGCACCACTCTATCTTCTGCCTCAAGGGAAAGATCAGTCAGATTTACTGTCTCACTTAGGTTAACTTTTAGTGCACTTGGCACCTCATTTACGTGCGAGATCATGATTTTCTCTACATTACCTTGCAGACCAAGTCCATCCCGATTTGGATTTGTTATTTTCAGCTCCGCAATCAGATCCGCTTCTTTAATCAAATCTTGTAACCATAGTTCCTGGTCCGAAAATCTCAATTTGGATTGCTCCTCTTTAGATGACGAATCCGCTATCTCCGCATGTTGTTTAGCGTTTCTATTCGTTTCCTTCTGAGTCATGGCGTAAGACTCGCTATCCGTTGATTCTGCTGTGGACTCGGCAGATGGGCCAGCTTCGCTCATACTAATCATTTCTGGCTGGCTGGGTGTAAGTTCCGTACCGGGCAGAAACCACCATACTGCGGCTATAAGAGTGGTGCATACAGCGACACTCGGCAGGATGCGTTTTAGCCAAACGTTTTTTTTCTTGGGAGCCGGTGTTTGAGAAATGCGCTGCACCGCCTGAATGACTTGCCGCTTATGCTCTTCCGTGAAAGGTTGATCTGCAAAAGGATCCTCTTTAACCCGTTTTTCCCACTCTTCATGATGTTTTGTCATTCTGCCCGCCTCCCTAGTTCTTTTTGTACTTTTTCCTTTGCTCTGGAAAGACGTGATTTCACTGTACCTTCTGATATGTGGAGGATCTTAGCGATCTCATGAATTTTCATTTCATATTTTAAAGCAAGAATGAGTACTTCCCGCGATTTGACAGACAAGCTCATAATAATCTCCCATATCGAATCCTCATAGTGCTGTTCCATGACGATCGATTCGGCAGAAGGGGCTATTCGGCTATGTGACGATAAAGCACTGCTTTCCGCTGTTTTTTCATCATCTATCGAGAAAAGTTTACTGCCGAGGCTCTGACGAAAGAAACGAGATCTTCGGTAGGAATGAACTGTATTTCGTGTGATGGTGATCAGCCATGTTTTGAGTGAAGCTTCACCCCGGTAGGTGTGAATTCCTTGATAGGCCTTAATAAAAACCTCTTGCGAAATATCATCGGCATGGTCCCGGCTTCCGGTCAGAAAAAAAGCATAATTCCATACGTCATTACCAAAGTCGTCCATGATTTGATATAAAGTATCGTTATCCAGCGTAACTGCATGTTTAAGATCGCTGTAATCCAAGCCTGCTCACCTCACTACTCTATAGACTACATAATGTCGAAATAAGTTCCTAGATGCAGAGATGTTCCTCATCACAACACTTATATCATTTCGTGCTAAAATAAAAGAATGGAGCAGAAATGATTTTATAAATAATGTCTGTTGCCTGTAAAGAGAGGTTAGAAAATAGACCAAAGATAGAACATGATCATATATGGGTAATGTACTTAGTACATCTCTGTAATGATCACTATCTAGGAAGGAGAAAAGACATCATGAAGAAATACGGCCTTATGTTAGGCATGTTATTGATCCTGATTCTTTCTGCTTGTTCGCAGAAGGAAGAATTACCGCCATATGCGGATAGCTTGACAGGGAGCAGTGAAGTGCTGATTCGCCAAGAAGAAGCATCTAGGACCATCACGGATGAGCAAGAATTATCGGCTATGATTGCGATCTTGAATCAAGGCAAGTCAATCGAAGTGCCTGAGGAAGCACAAGGAATTAACCCTGCGACTGCAAAAGAAGCGGTTCTTATGCATTTTCCAAAAGTAGATCTTGTATATATTGGGGACGGTCATGTACTGAGTGGGCTTGATGGCACATACTATGAGGTTCCGCAGGACATTGAAGATTATCTGAAGGTTAAATAGAAGGGGTGAAGGAGAAATGAACGACACAATCAATCTATTAATGAATCACAAGTCGATTCGCAAATACAAAAATGAACCTGTGACAGAGGAACAGCTAGAAACAATCATAGCGGCAGGGCAAATGGCCTCTTCTTCAAGTAATGTACAAGCCTACAGTGTAATTGCCGTTACCGATTCCGAGCTAAAAGATAAGGTTTCGAGTCTTGCGGGGAACCAAGCTTATATAAATGAGTGCCCTGTTTTCCTCGTGTGGTGTGCAGATATGTACAGACTTCGTGAAACGGCTGAAATACAGGCTGCAGGGGTAGAAACCTACGAAAATACCATGGAGAATTTTGTGGTGTCCACCATTGATGTAGCGCTCGCCGCTCAGAATGCTGCTGTTGCTGCAGAATCTCTGGGACTTGGTGTTGTATACATTGGCGGAGTCCGCAATAACATTGAAGAACTCTCTGAACTACTAGGACTACCTGAGCTCGTGTACCCTGTGTTTGGTATGTGCCTCGGGGTACCGGATCAGGATCCTGTGCTTCGTCCGCGTCTTCCGTTGAAAGCTGTTTTGCATAGAAACGGCTATAATAAAGAGCAGTCTATGGCTGGGGTAAAAGAGTATGATGAGACCTTATCGGCTTATATGCGTGAACGTTCTAATGGGAAGCAGTCTGCTACCTGGTCTGAGATGATGACGAAACGACTGACGGAGCCTGCTCGTCTTCAGTTAAAATCATTCCTTGATGGTAAAGGGTTTATGAAACGCTAGTACCTTATTTCATTTGTTATACAAATAAAAAAGGAGAGCCCCTCGCATTGAAGTGCGAGGGGCTCTCCACGTATGTAGAGCGAGTATTAGCGTACGTAAACTATGAATATAGGTTGTAAAACTGTTTCGTATTCTTATAAAACAGTTCTGCCGCGATTTCAAGCTTAACCCCAGTGACATCACACCAGGCACGAATCACGTCTTTTACCATCCGGGGATGGGTTTTATGAGCAGCAAAAGGCCCCTCAAAAGGCCATGGACCATCGGTCTCTGCCATGATTTGATCATGCGGATATTTGCTTGCTAGATCCTGAATTTCTTTTTCATACACAAGATCGGGTGTAAAAGAAATATAATACCCATTCTCAGCCATTCTGTGGATCGTATCATCGGACCCTTTAAACCAGTGGAAATGGGCTTTCTTTACTTGATGCTTCTCCAGCAAATCACAGGCAAGATCGGCATCCTCATAAACGGCGTGGAGAATAATTGGTTTGTTATGCTTCTTGGCAAAGATAATAAACTGCTCCAGCATGGAGATATAAGGGTCCATATCAAAAGGCTGTCCTGCCTTTTCCGCTTCCATCCGTGAATAGTAGGGTAGTCCAACCTCCCCAACAGCGATCATGGAATCCGTGTGATTCTCCATCCAGTCCAGCAGTTCATTCAGCTGTTCTGTACTTGGAATGGATTGCTCTGGATGATATCCATAGGCAGGATAGATTAAGTCAGGCGCAGCGGCAGCAGCTCTCTCTATTTTCTGGCAAGAGGCGAGCTGAGTAGATACCGCAATTACTGATTTTACTCCATTTGGAGCAAGAGACAACCGCAGCGGCTGTATATCATCCTCATACTGATCGAGGTGAATATGTGCATCAATAACCGGACATCCAAAATCTTCGGTTTGCTGCAAGTGTTCTTCACCTCCTTGTCTAGATTACAACGGGCGGCTTCGTTCTTTTTCCGCACGTAACCAGCCTGACATCTGTCTTTTTAATGCAAGAAAGTCAGGGCTCTCGGTAATTTGTTCTTGTCTTGGTCTTGCAAAAGGAACCTGAATCTCATGGAGAACGGTGGCAGGCCGGCTGGAAAATACATAGATTCGATCGGATAGCAATAAGGCTTCTTCAATATTATGAGTAATAAAAAGCACCGATCGGCGGTACTGTTCCCATATACCGAGCAGCCATTCCTGCATCTCGCTTCTAGTGAGCGCATCGAGCGCACTAAACGGTTCATCCAGCAGCATGAGCTCCTGAGGACTTAGCAGCGCGCGTACAAAAGCGGCCCTCTGCTGCATCCCGCCAGAGAGCATATGGGGATAGGCATGTTCGAAACCTTCGAGGCCTGCTTGTCTAATCCAGTGGAGGATCTCATCTTCGCTAAGTTTCCCGCTCTTAGCAGCATGCTTTCGAGGAGCGACCTCACTAGAAAGCTTGATATTATCTATGATTGTACGCCAAGGAAAAAGCGCCGGTTGCTGGGGCATATAGCTGATATGCCCTCGTTCTCCTGTTACCACTTCTCCATTCATATGGATACTTCCTGCCCCGGGAGCAAGAAGACCGCCAATAATTTGAAATAAAGAGCTCTTCCCGCTGCCGGAAGGACCGACAATAGAGACGAATTCTCCCTTCTGAACCGTAAGTGAAATATCGTTAAGGACCTGGAGATTTTTCTTCTTCTCTCGGAAGGAGAGAGCGATCTCTCTGACTTCTAGAGCGGGTACATTCATATGCAGTTATCTCCTTTCCATTCCGGAATGAATTGTTCAATTGCTGAAACTGCTGCAGAAATATTATTTCGTATTTGCTCCTCGCCAGCGGACAAGTATCTTTTCCAGCAGAGCGATCAATGCAAATAGGAGCAGACTTAACAGGACGATGATTGCCATAGCGACAAAAACCCGGTCAGTGCGGTAGGCAGATTTTTGTAGCATCATATAGTAACCGATACCGCGATCGGTTCCAATCCATTCCGCAATGACAGCACCCATTACACTGTAGGTAGCGGCAATTTTTACGCCGGAAAAGACGGAAGGGAGCGCATGCGGAACTTCTAATTTCCTGAAAATTTGCGCTTTACTCGCTCCGGCCATTCGCATGTAGTTCATCATTCCCCGATCGGTCTGTGTCAGTCCATCCATGGTGGACACAGCAACAGGGAAGAAGCACACCAGCGTAATGACAATGATTTTGGGAAGCAGCCCAAAACCAAACCAGATCATGAGCAGAGGAGCCAGAGCGATCGTCGGAATATTTTGACTGAGAATAAGCAGCGGATATAAGGCCGACTTCAAAAATGGGACAAGATGGAGCAGCATCGCCGTAAGAAGTCCGACAACTGTACCAATGAAGAATCCAAGCAAAGTCAGCTGCACCGTAGCCCAAGTATGCTCGGTGAGACTTGCAGCCTGAGCAAGCGCTTCTTTCGTAATATCAGCAGGGCTTGGCAGAATCCACTTCTCAATATGAAAAAGCGGCACGGCAATTTGCCACACCGCTAAGAAGAGGATGACTGCCGTAAGAGGCGGCCATACGCTTTTCCACCAAGAACTCATGGGCGATATTTCTCCGTAAGACCTTCCATACTGATTCCGCTAGGATAATGAGCGATCTTAATCTGAGAGATTACACTCGGACTGCCTGCTTCAATCAGTACTTCATGCATTTGACGGACTACCTCTAGCAGCTCAGGAAGTTCTCCTTCGAGTGTGGTTTCGAGCGGATTGACCTGATATGTAAGTCCGGACTGCTGAATAACTTCAATGGCTTTGTCTACATAAGGAATGGAATCTTCTCCATTCGGTGTTTTCGGTATGACCTGAATGCTGAGTAGTGTCTTTGCCATGATAAATCACCTTCTCTTTCCTTCATTAATAGAATTAACCAAATTATTCAGTTGGTAAAAATTCATTTGTGTATGCTTTTTCTACTTCCAGCGGCTGATCGAGAAGTCCATGCTCTACCATCCAGTCAGAGTAGTTTTGCCATACTTCTGCTTTTTGCTCGCCCCAGCGAGAAGCATCATCCTGATATTTTGGACTCAGCCATTTCTGACTGGCAAGCACTAGTTCTTTATCAAGATCGGGTACAGCTGCACTTAGGATACCAGCAGCCTCTTCCGGATGTTCAATCGCATACTCATAACCTTTCGTAGTTGCACGCATAAACGCTTTTACGAGTTCTGGGTCTTCGTTAATCGTCTTTTCATTCGAGATCAGAACCGGTGTGTAGTAGTCGAGCTTCTCAGAGTAATCTTTGACATAGAACATATCGATAGCCTCACCGCGCAGCTCAGCTTCAATTCCGGTCCAGCCATAGAAGATCCATGCAAAATCAATGTCACGCTTGATCGCTGTAAAGAAATCGGCATCGCCCATGTTCACATTAGACACCTTATCTACATCGCCGCCTTCGAGACTCATAATCGTATCAAGAACGGCAGAATCGATCGGGGAGCCCCAGCCGCCGTAAGTTTTACCTTCAAAATCTTTAGGTGACTTGATGTTCCGATCAGTAGGAGCAGCGAAACCAGACGTATTATGCTGAATCACTGCCGCGATGGACACAATAGGTACCCCTTGGGTACGAGCCTGAGTGACACCTTCCTGGTAACTTACTCCAAAGGGTACTTCACCAGAAGCGACCATAGTATCTGCACCCGCTTGTCCAGGCTGAATAATCTCAACATTCAATCCTTCTTCTTTGTAAAATCCTTGATCTACCGCCGCATAAAGACCGGTATGATTCGTGTTTGGGGTCCAATCTAGTACCACCTTAATATCGCGGAGTGATTCACCCTCTGTATTTTCTCCTGCCCCGCTTTGCTCTCCTGAGCTGCCATTTCCGGAATTACCACAGGCGGTAACGATGGTGAGCATAGCAAGCAGCAAGAACATGCCTAACTTTTTCTGCAATGTTTCCCTCTCCTTTAGATATCTTAGATGTCTTTAGAATGCACCTGAAAGCTACCTTTTCATCATAAAAAAAGCATCCCGAATCGGGATGCTCTGTGTACGTAAGGGAATGGGTATACTTCTTCATGAAATAGTAAGCCCAAAAATATATTTCTCCATTCCTACGCTGGCATTATCCAGATCAGGTTACAGGGTACGTATCTGCACGTATTTCACGGATACTATCTCAGCCGGCTTCACCAGCACCCCTTGAGTACATTATAAAGTTAAGTTGTTACAACCATGTATTATAGTCCTATATCACAGGCATGTCCAGATGATAAGACAGAGTAGGGGAGGTAACGTCTACAAAGTTAAGATGGGCTAATAGGATAGAGAAAACAAAAATTCCAAAAATGTAATTTTTGTTATAATATGTATTTATAGGATGTTTAAATTTCGTTCGTTTATTCAAATATAACATGGGAGCTGTTTACGTGATTGATAAAAAAGTGTTTATTGCAGTTGCACTTTCTCTTATCTTACTTTCAGGGTCTACACTACCATTATTCTCAGAGTCTGTAGAACAACTTGTTGAACGATCTGACTCATCAGATGTTGAATTTGATGAAGGTTCAATAGCTCCGCTAACTCTATTAACAGATGAGACAGGCACATTTTCTAATGGTGAACGTAAGACTACATTTACTTATGTTCAAGGATACGATTTAAGATTTTACGTTGAAAATACAAAAGGAGCTGCTTTTGATTGGACTTTAACTGACGGAGATAAGCGTATTATTAGGTCCGGAAAAGTGGCAGCAGGCAAATCCTACCTTGAAACAATTTCTTCCCTAGAAGATGAACATACTCTGAGAAGTGGTATTTATACTGTGTCGATGATAAGTATAGATGGTACAAACAGTAACTATAAGATATCTGCAAGTGCACTTAATTAATTCGTTCACATAGCTTGAATAAAAAGGTTGCGAATGGGGGAAAGCTACATTATAATTATGCCAACTAAAAATCGGTTATAATGCCAGTGAAGAGATTCCAACTCGGAGGTATTTTCGTTAAGGGAATATGGACATTCCCTAAGTTAATCGGCACCGCCCGTTATCGCGGAACCAAAGTGATTGAAATGTGCACGGATCCGTATTCATTTCAATAAATTGGGTGGCACCGCGAGCATATAGAGCGCTCCTCGTCCCAAGGGATGAGGGCGCTCTTTGTCTTTTTTTTATAAAAAATAACGACAGGGATGTGAGCGGTATGCTGGATATAAACTGGATACGAGAGCATGCAGATGAGGTAGAAGAAGTTGCAAGGCTGAAGAATATGAGTCTATCGGTAAAAGAGCTTATAGACACGGATGATAAAAGAAGAGAGCTTATTACTAAAGTAGAGAAACTGCGCGGGCAGCGAAATAAAGGATCGCAAAAAGTCGGTCAGCTTATGAAAGAAGGACGAAAGGAAGAAGCAGAGCAGCTGAAGGCGGAGATTCGAGAACTGGGCGGCAGTATTGAACAAATAGACAAGGAATTGTCTGAGACGGAGAAGGAATATGAAAGACAGATGATGCTCGTTCCAAATATCGTCTCGGAGGACACCCCGATTGGTAAGTCGGATGAAGATAATGTACTCGTGCGGCAAGTAGGTGAAGTAAGGGAAAGGGAATTTACCATCAAGGATCATATCCAGCTAGGGGAACTTCATGATCTGTTTGATGTTCCTCGCGGAGTGAAAGTCGGCGGTTCGAGAAGTTATTATTTAAAAGGAGACGGCGTACTATTGCACCGGGCTGTTCAGCAGCTGGCGCTGGATATCGTAATGAAACACGGATTTATACCGATGGATGTACCGATTATGGTGCGGGAGGAAGCTCTTGTAAACACCGGTTTCTTTCCTACCGGGCGTGATCAGACCTATGCGCTGGAAGAAGAGGATAAGTTCCTCGTCGGCACTTCGGAAGTTCCGCTGATCTCGTATTATGCCGGGGAAGTGGTTGATGTAACGGAGCCGATTCGCCTTGCTGCTGTATCGACGAGCTTCCGCAGCGAGGTGGGGTCGGCAGGACGGGACGTCAGAGGACTATACCGTGTCCATCAGTTTGCTAAAGTAGAGATGGTTGTTCTAACAGAAGCAAATGACGATGTGTCGGAGAGAGTTCACCAGGAGATTACAAGTTATGCCGAACAGTTGCTAGAGGCGCTAGAGCTGCCATACCGAGTCATGGCTGTATGTACGGGAGACATGTCGCAGAAAACGTACAAACAATATGATATTGAGACTTGGATGCCAAGCAGGCAAGCTTATGGAGAGACCCATTCTTCGTCGAATTTACATGACTTTCAGGCGCGTCGTTCGAACATTCGCTACCGGGATCAGGATGGACAATTAAAATATGTGCATACGCTTAACAATACAGCAGCAGCCTCGCCAAGAATTCTAATTCCACTGCTTGAGAATCATCTGCTGGAGGATGGAAGCATCTATATTCCTAAGGCACTTCGGCCTTATATGGGGGGCAGAGACATCATTACCTGTACGGCAGTGCAAGGGTAAAATAAGGTTCAACTTTCGAGAGACGGGTACACTATAGTAACAGATTATTTTTACTATAATTACAAACTTCGCTCTTGAAAGGAGACAAATACAATGAATAAAACAGATCTTGAACGTGCAATCATAGCGGGCATAGAAAATAATCATTTTGGTTCCTTGGCAACCGTAGAGGGAGGAAAACCAAAACTGAGATACATGGCTGTTTTCAATGATGGCCTGAACATTCATATGGCAACAAACCGCTGCACTCATAAGGTGGAGGAGCTGGAGGATAACCCGAATGTTAGCCTACTGATGGGTTACGAAGCCGGCGGTACCAAAGATATACTTGAGATTGAAGGAACCGCAAGTGTAACAAAGGACGGCGGTCTTCGCAAAAAACTGTGGAATGACGAGTTCAGCAAATGGTTCAGCGGTCCGGAAGATCCGAACTACGTCATTCTGGATATCACCCCAAACCGGATTGAATATACAGGACAAGGGCAAGAAAAACAGGTATGGGAAGCATAAATATCACATGACCTTTACAGCCTGATGTCAGAAGAGAAAGAAGGGCGATCGACATAGATCGTTCTTCTTTCTTTTTTTGTATAAAAAGCCTCCCTCAAGGTTGTTATTTTAGTTAAAATTACACTTTTATACCAGTAATAAATGGTTTAGAATATCTGTCAGAAGTATATTATTTCCAGTATTATTGGGATGAAAATTTGGAGGGGTTCTTTTGAGATCACGTAAACCATTATTAGCAGGTCTGACGACCGCAGCTTTACTGTTTCAATTATTCGCCATTCCAGGACAACCTGTCTCTGCTGCCGATGCAGCCAAAGTGAAACTTCGTATTCTGGAGACAACGGATATTCACGTGAATCTGCTGGATTATGATTACTACAGTGATCAGGAAATTGAAACGTATGGTCTGGCAAGAACCGCTACCCTCATTAAACAGGCTCGTAAGGAAGCAACCAATAGTCTTTTGTTTGATAATGGTGACCTTATTCAAGGGAATCCGCTCGGGGATTATGTGGCTAAAGTAAAGCCGCTGAAGGGTGCTGAAGTCCACCCTGTATATAAAGCAATGAATCTGCTGGATTATGATGCAGCAACGCTTGGGAACCATGAGTTCAACTATGGTCTTGATTTCTTGAATCAAACGCTGAAAGGCGCTGATTTTCCTTATGTGAACGCCAATATTTATAAAGATGATGGCGATAAGGATGAAAGCAACGACGTGAACTATTTTAAACCCTATGAAATGATTGAGAAGAAAGTAAAAGATGAATCCGGTAAGGAACATACACTGAAAGTGGGCGTGATTGGACTCGTTACTCCGCAGATTATGCAGTGGGACAGTTCTTCCCTTACTGGTAAAGTCATTGCCAAAGATATTGTAAAAACGGCGGCGAAGTTTGTTCCTGAAATGAAGGAAAAAGGGGCAGATCTTATCGTTGCCCTTGCTCATACCGGTTACGACCAGAATCCGCCGGCGGATATGGCAGAGAATGCGGTTCTTCCGCTGAGTGAAGTGGATGGTATTGATGCCATTCTGTTCGGACATGCTCACAAGGTTTTCCCTGGAAGTGCATTTGCAGATCAAAAGGGAGTGAATCTTGAAAAAGGGACGATTAATGGTGTTGCCGCTGTAGAACCTGGCGCTTGGGGAGATAACCTTGGAGTTATTGATTTACAACTGGAGCAGGCAAATGGAAAATGGAAAGTGGTAGATTCAAAATCGGTATCGAGCCCAATTTATGATGCAGCGAATAAAAAAGCAATCGTCGAAGCCGACAAAGAGATCGTAGCCGCCATAGCGGACGAGCATAAAGCGACAGTGGATTATGTGCGTGGGCCGGTAGGAACGACAACGGCGCCGATAACGAGCTATTTTGCACTTGTCCAAGATGATCCTTCCATTCAGATTGTAACGAATGCACAGAAATGGTATATCGAGAACAAACTGAAAGGCACTAAATACGAAGGTACTCCGGTATTGTCTGCAGGTGCTCCTTTTAAAGCAGGCGGCCGTATGGGTGCTGACTACTACACGGATATCCCTACAGGAACGATTGCAATTAAGAATGTAGCAGATCTCTATGTGTACCCGAATACACTACATGCTGTTGAAGTAAACGGAGCAGAGATTAAAGAATGGCTCGAATGGTCCGCAGGACAGTTCAATCAGATCGATCCGAGTAAGACAGGAGAACAAGAGCTGGTTAATCTTGATTTTCCGACGTATAACTTTGACGTTATTGACGGTGTAACCTACGAAATTGATGTAACCCAGCCGAGTAAATATGATGCAAAAGGAAATATAGTCAATGCTGCAGCGAGCCGCATCAAGAACCTTCAATTTGAAGGGAAAGCGATCGACTTGCAGAAGAAATTTATCGTAGCAACCAATAACTACCGTGCGGGATCTTCCAAACTTGCGAATCCAGATGGAAAACGAATTGTCCTCGCTGCACCCGATGAGAGCCGCCAAGTCATCATCGATTATATTACGGAGAACAAAACGATTAATCCATCTGCGGATGGAAACTGGTCATTCGCAGCAGTAAGCGGAAATCCGGAAGTTATTTTTAATACAGCGACAGAAGCGAAAAAATTAGTGGAATCAGATCCAGAGCTGAGTAAAGTGATGACGTATCTTGGTGAAGGAAAAGATGGATTCGGTAAATATGCATTGAATCTGGCAAGCGATGCAACGGCTGCACCGGGACCAACACCGACTCCAACACCGACTCCTACGCCAACGCCGACACCAACACCGGAGAAACCATCGACCCCAGTACAACCGTCTAAGCCGGAGAAGCCGTCCAAACCGGAAGCAAGCAAAGACAAAGTACATGTGGTGAAAAAAGGGGATAACCTGTACCGTATTGGCTTAAAGTATGGAGTAGATTGGAATGCGATTGTAAAAGCAAACAAGATTAGCAATGTATATACGCTGCAAGTAGGTCAAAAATTGATCATTCCAGCATCCTAATGAATGACTTATTTTGATCAGCTGTTAGAGTTGATTAAAGCCTTGCCCCTTGTCCGAGTGATTCGGCGGGGCAAGGCTTTTTTTGATAGTGGCGGATAACGGGGAAGTCTAGCATTCTACACAGGTAAGAAAGATGATGAACATAGAAGTTCTTAGTTAATAAGTCGTTTTACGTCAGAGTCGTTACATAAATGCCAAGCGGTGTACTTGCGCTGCCCGCCGTCATGTATTTGAAGGAATAGGAGCTTGCACCTGGAGGAACAGTGACGTCTGCAATGGGACTTGCCTGTGTGTTATTGCGAAGAAGGGGAATACCGTAGGTTTTACCATCAATGAGTGCTGCCCCAGCAAAAGCGCCTCCGCGAGGATTCACCCGAATACGAACGACAGCCTCTTGGCTAGATTCATTTAGAATCGGGATATTTACTTGATAGACAGCTCCGAATTGTCCACGATTCGTCATGGATGCTGGAAGCGTGCTGCTGTCTGCAGTGAAAAGCAGGTCGGCAGGAGGTTCTCCCGTGAGTTTGGTACCGGCACAGGTGCGATAGTTAGCACTTTGTCCAACACGATATACAGGGGTGGTTGCATCCGTCTCAGAGAAGGTCCAACTGCCGCGAGGGTGGGCTTGAGGTGCAGGCCGAGGAGGGATAGGGGCGGAGGTAATCTCGCGAAGATTCTTATCTTCTACTTTCGAGACGACGGTTCGAATCTCGTAATTCTGGCCGCCCTTGCCGCTCGCGTGTTCCACAGTGAATTCGTATATAAATCCTGCAAGCACGTCATCTTCCACGATAAATTCCTCAATAAGAGAAACTCTTTTGCCAAATTTATAAGGGTCTACGGGTTTAATTCGATCGAGAGTACCGCCTACACATGACTTCGCAAGACATTGACCGACATCAATAATCCAGTGTCCTGTGGAGGGACTTAGCTTCAGATCTCTTTCGATATGACGAACCTCGATCTGCTCCTCATCTTTGTTTTCAATCGTAACTCCAATTCGCACGGGAGCACCTGTACGATTGTAGTGCCATCCAAAGATGCGGTGTTTCATCGATCGTTTGGAAGTCACCACCACATCATGCCATAGTGTCGAAAACGGCTCTGTCAAAATCTCTTGTGTCAGTGTCTCTGGATTATCACTAAGCATTAATCTGCGCTCGTCGCCCGCTTTTGCGGAGGCAATATCAATATTAATGTTCCCCGGTACCACCAGTGTTTCAACAGCCAAATTTTCTTGTTTGCAGCTCATATTTATTCCTCCTCTTTCTTCTCTCGTTTTTTGTTGTTCACTAATATAGGAGTTTGGGACGTTGAAAATACAACCTGTTCTATAAAACTTTTTTAACTTTTTTTCTTCTCTCATTTTTCCTTAGATGGTGACATCTCTACCGTGCTGGCGGTTTTCTTTATCTAACTCTACCTCTGAGACCGGATTGGTGAATCAGCAATGGTATGAAGGACGAAAGACCTAGAGAAGAAAGAGCAGGAATAACTACTTTTTAATTTAGGACTTGGAAGAAAAAGGTGGAGCGATTATAATAGCAACAAAGAGGGAACAAATGTTCCTATAATTAGAAAAAAAGAGGTGTTAGTTATGAGTAGTTCCGTCCACTATTATCAAAAAGAACTCAAACGAATTGCGTGGCGTCTTCAGTATCGTGTCCGTGCCGAACGTCAAAGAGAGCTTCCACTCAAAACAGAGCTGCTATTAATCTCGAATTTATCTCCTGAGCAAGAGATCGAATCAAAACTGTTCATTGAGTATATTCTCGGACTGATTCCCTCGGTTACGGGACAAAAAGTCATTCGTTTATTTTATTTGGAAGATCAAAGTGAGGCAGAGATTGCAAAAGAACTGAATATTAGTCAGCAGGCGGTGAACAAATGGAGAAGAAAAACAATCCAGAGTCTATCGGAGAGAATGAGTTCTTGAGACTTGTTTATGATGTGCAGCAAGGGGATACGGCCGCAATGGAAAAGCTGCTCGATATGTTTGAATCTGATATGCGGCTGCTAAGCAAATATATTCCCATGCCTGAAGAAGATGCGCTGCAGAGTATGAAGCTTGAATTTATCACACTGATTAAGAACAAAGTGCTCGATCAGAAGGGGTCGTCAGATGAGGAAGAGTAGAAAACGAAGGTACCCGCTGTCTATGAAGACCGCGGGTACTGTGCTGTTTTTTTATGAATAGGTGATTAGTAGAAAAGAAATTATACTGTCCGCTTAAGAGAGATGGTGCATGGACGATTCTCTCACCATTAGCCGATGAGGAATGATATGACGTTTACTGAACAAGGACTTATCCTCATCTTGTATGGCCTGAATGAGTGCTTGTGAAGCAACATATCCTAAATGATAGATACCAATATCTACACTGCTTAGCGGTGGGCTATACAATTCTGACAAGGGATTGTTATTAAAGCTGACAATACATAGATCAGAAGGGACCTTGAATCCAAGCTCGTTCAGACCGCGAAGAACTCCAAAGCTGACTACATCATCAATGACAACAAGCGCGGTGGGGCGTTCGGGTAAATTCATAAAGAATGACATGGCTCGGTATCCGCTCTCCTGCAAGAAATCATCTTCCACAATCCAATCTGCTTTAACCGCTAGGCCTGCTTCTTTCATGGCTAGATGATAGCCGTTTAATCGGTCTTTCGATACCATTAAGTTTTTTGGACCGCTCACAAAACCGATCCGTTCATGCCCGAACGAAATCAGATGACGCGTAGCATCATAGGCTGCTTGTATATTATCCGTATCGACAGATAGAAGATCGGGATATTGTTCCGTTCTTCCAACCAGTACAAAAGGAAAATTCTCTTGATACAAAAATTCGACAACAGGGTCATTTTGCCTGGAATAGAGCAAGATCGCTCCATCTACACGCCCGCCATATACCAGCCTTTGGACAGCTTCGACTTCTTCCTGTTCATTCGCACCTGAACTGATGACAATATCATACCCTGATCGATTCGCCTGGGTGACAATTCCACGGATGAGTTCCATAAAAAAGGTATTGAGGAATAGCTCTTCTGCCGGTTTGGGCAAGATCACCCCAATACTCTTGGTTGTTTTGGATACAAGACTTTTTGCCATAATATTCGGATGGTAGCCTAGTTCCTGCATAATATCGCGTACTTTACTAGCTGTTTTCTGACTGATACGAGGGTGGCCGGAAAGTACACGGGATACAGTGGAAGGAGATACACCCGCCAGTTTTGCTACGTCTTTGATCGTTACCGCCACTTACTTTCACTCCCTTAATGAAACCGTTTGCGTTGTATCGATATGTTAATCCATTATTTACCTGTTTGTAAATGGAGATTTTTTTGAGTTTATAGCCATTATGGCATGGTTTTAACAGAAAACTAAATTATTTTTAGGGTTTTTCAGCAAGAAAAATCAGGTCTTATCCATATTTCAATGATAAACCCGAGAAAATAAACGACAGACATTGTAAATCAAAGCAAATAATGGATTAATTCAGGAATATGGCGTAATATGGACGAATTTGATCTATGCAAACGTTTTAACAAAATGGTTTTGTCGGTTATGATTAATTTGATAATAAAGCGCTTACCTACCAATATTTACATGAATTTAGAATACATACGCTGATGACTTAGCCGATGAAAGCAGAAATTTACGAATCAAGACAAACGTTTGCACAACGGAGAACATCGTTGATTCTGATTTCTGAAAGGCAGTGAAGAAACAGAGAATCTCTGCCGGATTCGAACAAGTTCAGTGGTCTTTTGTTGCTGTGTTCATACAGTGACGAAAGAGGGTGTATGCGCAGCAAAAAAAGGGGAAGGGATGATTTCAAATGAAAAAAGGGAAAAAATTCAGCTTCATGTCACTCTCACTTGCAATGACGGTTTTGCTTGCAGCATGCGGTAGTGGAGGTAACGGTAATTCCACCAATACAGTAGATACAGGAACTCCCCCGGATAACGAAGCACCACCTGCTGAAGTCGAAGAACTTACACCGGAAGAAGGAGCCATGCTTACGATCTGGGACGGCGGAGATCAGAAAGGTTTTGTAGAACAGGCAGCCGCTGCTTTTGAAGAAAAGTACGGAGTCAAAGTATCTTACACGGAGCTTGGTGCAGATAAAGCGATGACACAAATGGTTACGGATGGACCTGCTGGTGTTGGTGCTGACATATTTGCGGGTGTACATGATCAGATAGGGCAAGGAGTAACCGCGGGTGTTATTATGCCGAATGACTGGTTTGAAGAAGATATTCGAGCAAGAAACAGCGAGATCGCTGTAAATGCTTTAACTTATGAAGATATTCTATATGGATATCCGAAGTCTGTAGAGACAACGGCTGTATTTTACAATAAGGATCTGATCGACGCAGTTCCCGCCAATTGGGATGGAATTAAGGAGTTTGCAGCTACCTTTAACGATACAAAAGCCAATAAGTTCGCCATTATGTGGGATGTAGGGAACGGTTATAGTTCTTATCCTTTCTTCGGGGGATACGGTGCTTATGTCTTCGGTAATGATGGTACGGATCCAACCGATATCGGACTGAATAGTGAACAAGGCGTAGAAGCAGCTACCTTTCTTCAGTCACTAAAAGAGCTCATGCCACTTAAATCCTCCGATATTAATGGGGATATTCGTAAATCCTTATTTACTTCAGGTAAACTCGCCATGAATATCAGCGGTCCTTGGGATGTAGGTTCTCTGAAAGAAGGCGTTACGAATCTGGGTGTAGGGGTATATCCTGCTCTTCCCAATGGCGATCCCATGAAACCTTTCTCTGGTGTGAAGAGCTATTTTGTAAATGCGTATACAAAGTATCCTAATGCAGCAAAACTGTTTGCTGATTTTATTACCAATACAGAAAACCAAATGAAAAACTTTGAAATGACAGGGGCACTTCCGTCGAATACAGAAGCAGCGGCTAGTGAAGTTGTGAAAAACGATGAGATCGCTTCGGCCTTCCTTGCCCAATTTGAGAACTCGATTCCGATGCCTTCTATTCCTGCAATGGCTCAGTTATGGTCTCCAATGGAAGCCGCTCTGTCCGACTTGTGGAATAACGGTAAGGACCCTAAAGCCGTGATGGATAACGTTGTAGAACAAATGAAGAGTAACATTCAGACCGGATCTTAAGAAGTTACAAATTTATCGTTCTAATGAGTTGAATTGATTCAAATAGCAGATAAAAAGAAGCCACCGACGGGACTTGATTTCTCCGTAGGTGGTTCATCACCATTTTGCGGAAGGAAGGGCTGGGAACATACGATGAGTAAAGGACAATCCCCCACCATGATGTCAACCGGCAAACCGCAATCCGCCGGAGCTAGCCATGCCCGTAACGGGACCATACTTTCAGCATTGTTTATGGGACTTGGACAATTTTATCACCGTCAGTGGGTGAAAGGTGCCATTTTCATGCTTGCTGAGGTCATTAGTATTTATCTCATCATTGCACAGTTTGGAGCGAACCTATGGGGACTCATAACACTGGGTGATACCCCTTCTCGAATGGAGAAGGTAGGCAGACTCTATCAGAACGTCCCTGGGGACCACTCTATTTTTATGATGATTTACGGACTTGCTGCGTTGATCTATATCGTGCTGTTCGTATTATTCTATATTGGTAACATCCGGGATGCTCGGGTAATCGGTCAGCTTCGGGATGAAGGGAAAGAAGTACCTTCTTTCCGGGATACCACTAAGCATCTTCTTGATAAAGGTTTTCCTTATCTACTGCTTTCCCTACCAACGATCGGCGTATTATTTTTCACGATTCTTCCGATTATGTTCATGATTCTCATGGCCTTTACCAATTACTCTGCGCCGGATCATATTCCGCCAAAGAACCTGGTAGACTGGGTTGGATTTGAGACATTCAAAAGCCTCTTTACCCTGAAAGCCTGGAGTAAAACGTTCTATGGTGTTTTGACCTGGACTATTATATGGGCTGTCGTAGCTACAGTGACTACTTATTTTGGCGGTATACTCGTCGCGCTCCTGATTCAGCAGCATGGTATTCGCTTTAAGACGATGTGGCGTACGATCTTTATACTTCCTTATGCAATTCCGCAATTCATCTCTTTGCTTATCATGAAAAATATTCTGAATTCCCAGTTTGGGCCCATTAATCAGTATCTCGGTATGCTGGGGCTAGGGCAGGTTCCATGGCTTAATGATCCGTTTATGGCGAAGGTGACTGTCATTCTCGTCAACATGTGGATCGGGATTCCAGTATCTATGATTCTAGTGCTCGGGGTATTAACGGCCATTCCAAAAGATTTATATGAAGCTGCTGAAGTAGACGGGGCTTCTGGATTCCAAAAATTCCGCAACATCACGATGCCATTCGTTCTGTTCCAGACCGCACCCATTCTGATTATGCAGTTTGCTGGGAATATCAATAACTTTAACGTGATCTTCCTATTAACAGGCGGTGCTCCTGCGAATGGGGATTATGCGTTTGCCGGAAGTACGGATTTGCTCGTTACTTGGCTGTACAAACTGACGCTGGATAATCAAAGATATAACTTTGCCTCTGCGATCGGAATTCTTATTTTCTTAATCATTGCCTCGTTCTCAATCTACAACTATCGTAGAAGCCGTTCGTTTAAAGAGGAGGATATGATTCAATGAAAAGAAAAAAGAGAATTAAGCTTACTTTCAGCTATATTTTGCTGATACTCATAGCGATTGTATGTATCTATCCCGCTTTGTGGATTGTGATGTCTTCCTTTAAGGTAGGGGACTCATTGTATAGTGAGACCATTATTCCTGAAAAATTCACTATACAGCATTATGTAGATCTCTTTAAGCCTCAGGCGGACAAGGATATTCCTTTCTTGAAGTGGTACGGAAACACACTGAAGATTGCAGTCACAAGTATGATACTCGGAACGATCATTCAAGTGCTCACGGCATATGCGATGTCTCGTTTCCGTTTTAAGGGACGTAAAACAGCGATGTCCGTCATTCTTATTCTAGGTATGTTCCCTGGATTTATGAGCATGATCGCCGTATACGTTATGTTGCTGCAGATGAACCTGCTTGATTCGCCGCTCGCGCTGATCCTGGTATACACATCCGGTGCGGCACTCGGAATGTTCGTAGCCAAAGGATTCTTTGATACCATTCCCAGAGCGCTCGAAGAGTCGGCTTTACTCGACGGAGCAAGTCATATGCGAATCTTTGTTAGTATTATTCTGCCGCTCTCGAGACCCATTATTACGTATATCTCACTCATGACTTTCAGCGGTGCGTGGGTTGACTTTATCTTTGCAAGGCTAATTCTTCGGTCACGCGAAAATTGGACACTTGCTGTTGGACTTTATGAACTCGTAAACAGTTATTCCAGTACGGAATTCACTTTGTTTGCTGCGGGTTCCGTTCTCGTAGCCGTACCCATCACACTTCTCTATATGTTCTTGCAGCGCTTCCTCGTTGATGGGCTGACAGCAGGCGCAACGAAAGGGTGATACCTATTCTTAAGGATAAGTTCGCTTGGAAAAAATGGATGGGTGCTAGCATATTGATATGCTCCTTGTGCCTTACAGTGGCCTGCAGTGATGCAGACGAGAATGGGGACAGAACCGATCCTCAGAAGCAGCAAGAACCAGATCGTACACAGGGGCAGGCGGATCCGCCTGCTTCTAACGGTTCTGATTCTGCCGCTGTTATCGATGAACAGCCAGGCCGGGTATATTATGAAATCTTTGTTCGATCTTTTTATGACTCAGATGGCGATGGCATTGGAGATTTAAACGGCGTTACAGAGAAGCTGGATTATTTAAATGATGGGAAACCCGGAGGTGACGATCTCGGAGTAGAAGGAATATGGCTTATGCCCATTAACCCGTCACCAAGTTATCACGGATATGATGTCACGGACTACTACGAGGTTAATCCTGAGTATGGAACGATGGAAGATTTACAGCATCTATTAGAAGAAGCACACAAGCGCGGGATGAAAGTCATCATGGATCTGGTCATTAACCATACGAGCACAGAACATCCTTGGTTTGTGGAATCTGCTTCATCTTTAGACAATACACAACGTGCTTGGTATAAATGGGCAGAAGATCTGAATATAGATCCATCTGGACTTAGTGCTGCAGGCAGCGGCCCGGCATGGCATGAGAAGAATGGAAATCATTATCTTGGAACCTTCTGGAGCGGTATGCCGGATCTGAACTTTGATCAGGAGGCCGTGCGAGAAGAGATGAAGAAGATCGGAAAGTTTTGGCTTGAACAAGGTTTTGATGGATTCCGTCTGGATGCAGCAAAACACATCTACGAGGATTTACAGAGTGATCGCAGTCCCGAAACCACTTCTAAAAATGTAGCATGGTGGCAGGAATTTAGAGCGGCGATGAACGAAGTGAAAGAAGATGCTTATATTGTAGGGGAAGTATGGGAGAATTCCCCGGTATCTATTGCTCCTTATTTAGAAAATGCATTTGATTCCAGTTTTAACTTTGGACTTGCCGATCAAATTATTCGCACAGTAAGCAGTGAGCAAAACGGCGGTTTCTTGATTCAATGGAACCGCAACTATGAGCTTTTCGCCGAGAAATCACAAGGTCAATTTGTGGATGCGATCTTCCTTGCCAACCATGATCAGAACCGTGTGATGAGTCAGCTTAGCGGGAATAAAGATCATGCACGTATGGCCGCAGCGATCTTGCTTACGCTGCCGGGTAATCCATTCATATATTACGGAGAAGAGATTGGGATGAAGGGCTCAAAACCAGATGAAGAAATTAGGGAGCCTATGCTGTGGAGTAAAAACAGTAACGGCAGCAAGGGACAAACGACTTGGGAGACGGCAAAACATAATCTGGATGATGATTCTGTGAATGTAGAAATTCAGCTTACAGACCCTTCATCGCTTTTATCCCAGTATCGAGATGTAATTGAGTGGAGAACAGGAACAGCAGCGTTGGGAGACGGTGCTGTAGAAGACTATTCTGTAGAGGATGATCAAGTTCTTTCTTATATAAGAGCAACGGCAAGTGAGCAAGTGCTGGTTGTTCATAATTTATCTAGTAAAGCGAAAGAAGTAAGCTTGTCTGAAAAAGAGCCTCATTTCTCTGCACTATTGCATCAGTCGGATGATCAAGCCAGTTTCCAGGATGGTACAGTAAGCCTTCCTGCATATAGTACAGTCATATTGAAGTAAGAAAAAACCTTGTCTCCAGTCTTGGAGGCAAGGTTTTTTGTGATGATTAGAAACACTGGATATATAAAATTTGCCATGTAGGAAACGCTTGAATGATCGGATTGGGCTGCGTTTGCAGGAACACAGTAACCGCAGGATTAGTGAAGAGTACAATGCCTAAACGAATGGTGAGGTTAAAAGGGTTAGGGCCTGTAATGATGACAGCCCAGCGATTTGTACAGAATGGGAGCGACCAAGGGAATCGTGCGCTTCGATATTCGGCGAGCTGAGATTCTGAGTCCAACTCGGTAAGTTCTACCTCGTTATCTTCCTCCCTGGGACCACCAAGACCCGGCAAAATATTCCCGAGAATACTGCCGGGATTTGAAAGTCCGCCAGGACCCAAAAGGCCGCCTATTCCTGGTGTCGGACCTAAGGGGCCAAATGGGCCTCCGCCTGGAAATCCGGGGAACCCGCCTGGCCCACCGCCTGGTCCACCGCCTGGTCCACCGCCCGGCCCACCGCCCGGCCCACCGCCTGGTCCACCGCCCGGTCCGCCACCGGGACCACCGCCCGGTCCACCGCCTGGTCCACCGCCCGGTCCGCCACCGGGACCACCACCGGGACCACCACCCGGTCCACCACCAGGGAACCCGCCAGGAAAACCACCCCCACCCGGTATCTGCCAAGGTGATCCGCCGGGGCCCATTTGCTGACCAGATTGTGCAACAAGCGTCTGGGCCTGCGCTGGATTAGAAGTTAACAATTGATAATGCTGCAAAGCTTGGAATGGCGGGGAAGGCAGTGACCCTAGAAGATTTGCAGGAACGGCCTGCGTTGCACCCGGTGTAGCCGTTAAACTCCCGATATTTATGGAGCCTAATAAAGATTGGAGCAGAGCACTTCCTCCCTGACCAGGTGTCAGTGGAGTAGGTGAAGGAAATGTGGAAAAAGACAAAACAATCAACTCCCATTCCGAATAATGGTTCATAGCCTATGGTCATATATATGAACTGCGAATGGGATGGGTGCATCAGGGTGTAATGAAGTTCCAAAATGCAGAAGCAGCCGGCGAAAGATCTTTTCTTCTATATAAATACGTGCAGAGTCTAGTATCTTGTTCTTCCAGACCCGGAATGGGCATCGAGATGATGTTGGCTGAGGTAGAGGAGAGCATACTCGCAGGTAAAAAGGTAAACGCATTCCCTAAAGAAACGGTCCTCAGCGCTGCTTGCGGTGTAGCCGCAGATACCCTTTTCCATAAATGAATATTGGTTTGTTCTGTAAATTGTTCTGTATATTTGCCAAGTAATCCTTGGCTTTCATAGTCAACGAATAAGATTTGAGAGAGATCACTGGGTTTAACAGAATCGCTCATTAACAGAGGATGATCCTTTGCTGATACAAGCACGAGCTGATCTTGCTGCAATAATACATAATCACTCGATTCCGGTTCCTGAGGGAGGGGCTGTTTTTCGGTACGTGCCAGTAAAAAAGAATCCTCTGCATTTCCTTCTCCAGACGAATCTCCGATTAAGCTGTTTCTCACCGTAATTCCTGGATATTCTGATGCGAAACGACTCATCAACTCAGGCAAAACATTTTCAGCTGCAAGTGAATCGGCATGGATTAGAACATCCCCTTGTCCAAGCGAACTGAATTGCTGAACTGTTCGTTTAACGGTATCGGTAAGCGCAAGAATTTGTTTGGCATGAGGGAGGATAGCCCTTCCTGCATCGGTTAACATCATTCTTCCTTGCTGAGCGCTGTATATGGGGACGCCCATGTCTTTCTCTAAGCTTTTCATATGGAAAGAAACCGTTGGCTGCTTCATTTGAAGTTCTCTAGCGACATCCGTTACTTTATTGTAACGATCAATGAGAACGAGGATTTGAAATTTGATTACATTCATATTCATTGGGGGGGACCTCACTTCTGTTCATTCATTTTACAAACGATATATAGAGGATAGGAAACGATCAAAGAGGACAACCTCTAGTACAAATACTTCTATTCAATTTTCCTGTTATAGATTAATTATATCAAGTCATAGAAAAAATATATACATATTTAATAGCACGTTTACAAAACATAAATTTTATATTGATGCACTGGATTTACAATAAACACATAGTCAAACGTGGTAAACAAATAAACACCACACACAATTTGGGGGAGGACAACCTAACATGTTCAAGAAAGCGAAAAAATTTCCTTTACTTATGACAACACTTGCAATGACTGTCGTACTAGCCGCTTGCGGTTCGGGCTCAGATACGGCTGGTTCTACAGATAATAAATTAAGCGGATCAATTCTTGCTGTTGGATCTTCAGCACTTCAACCGTTGGTTGATCAAGCGGGACAAGATTTTATGGCAGTGGAAGGAAATGAAGAGATTACCGTACAAGTACAAGGCGGCGGTAGTGGAACAGGACTTACTCAAGTTGCTGACAAACAAGCCGATATCGGTAACTCCGATGTATTCGCAGAAGAAAAATTAGATGCTGAACAAGCGAAAAATTTGGTTGACCATCAAGTCGCTGTTGTAGGGATGTCTGTTGTAGCGAATAAAAATGTAGGTGTTGATGACCTGACTCAACAACAATTGGTTGATATCTTCACTGGTAAAATCACGAACTGGAAGGAAGTTGGCGGAGCAGATCAAAAAATTGTTATCGTTAACCGTCCAGCAAGTTCCGGAACTCGTGCTACTTTTGAAAAGTATGCTCTAGGTCAAAGTGCTCCTGAATTACAAGGATCGATTCAAGAAGATTCCTCAGGTACCGTTAAAAAAATCATTACGGAAACACCAGGTGCTATCGGCTACCTAGCTCTGTCTTACCTTGATGATAGCATTGCGGCTATTAAATACAATGGGGTAGAAGCTACCGTGGAGAACATTCAAACAGGTGAATATGCGGTATGGGCTTATGAACATATGTATACAAATGGCGAGCCAAATGAAGTGGTAAAAGCTTTCCTTGACTACATGCTGTCTGATGACATTCAAAAAACGTATGTCGTAGACTTGGGTTACATCCCTGTTAGCGATATGCAAGTTGTGCGTGACGCGGAAGGTAATATTACCGAGAAATAAGATAAAGTACAATTTTCAAAGAATGAGATATAGATCGATAAGAGGCGGGCTGAATTGTTGCTCGACCTCTTTCGTTCGGTTTTTAGATGAGATACAGAATTATACTAAAATGATTTAAAAAGGATGGTTCTTGATGAGTGTAGCGAACACGGATCATGCGCACAAACCTCGCCCGAAACGGGAAAAGCATTATTATGAAGATTGGATCGGTAAAATATATACGTCCATCTGTGTAGTCTTTCTTATTGTAGTTATTATATCGATTGTCTTTTTTGTTGCTTCCAAAGGCTTAACTACTTTTATGAAAGATGGAGTGAGTCCATTAGAGTTCTTTACATCCGGAACTTGGAATCCAACAGGGGATGAACCTGCCTATGGCGCACTTCCGTTTATCGTAGGTTCCTTTACAGTAACAATTCTTGCTGCACTGATTGCAAGTCCTTTAGCATTATGTGCCGCTTTATTCATGACTGAGATTGTACCAGGTAAAGGAAAGCGAATCCTGCAGCCAGCCATTGAACTCTTGTCTGGTATTCCTTCTGTTGTTTATGGATTTGTTGGACTTACCGTCATTGTTCCACTGATCCGTTCGATCTTTGGAGGTACTGGGGTCGGTATTTTAGCAGGCTGTCTTGTGTTATCTGTCATGATTCTTCCCACGATTACAAGTATTATGGCAGATGCCATTACTTCTCTGCCTGGTGGTCTTAGAGAATCTTCCTATGCACTGGGTGCAACTCGCTGGCAAACCATAACAGGTGTAGTTATACCTACGGTACTGCCTGCGCTCTTAACAGGGGTTGTTCTCGGAATGGCACGTGCCTTCGGTGAAGCACTTGCGGTACAGATGGTTATTGGTAACGCACCGCACGTTCCAAATTCACTTTTGGAATCTGCATCAACACTCACAAGTGTAATTACACTTAGCATGGGGAATACAGCTTCAGGTTCTGTTCATAATAATGCGCTATGGAGTATGGCACTTGTGCTTCTTCTTATGACCTTTATCTTTGTATTACTTGTTCGCTTGCTTGAAAGGAGAAATCGGGTATGATGAAGCCAAAAACAGTCGATCGAATTGCTACTGGGGTTATCGTTACCTTTGCACTTGCGATTGTGGCCATCCTGGTAGGTCTTCTTGGATTTATTATTTTCCGCGGAATTGGACATATCAGTTGGGATTTCCTAACTAGCAAACCACAAAATTTGCGGGCAGGTGGCGGGATTGGACCACAGCTATTTAACTCTATATACCTTCTCATCCTTACCCTGATTATTACGATCCCGCTTGGATGGGGAGCCGGAATTTATATGGCTGAATATGCGAAACCAGGTAGAATTACAAACATGATTCGCTTGGTCGTTGAGGTATTATCCTCCTTTCCGTCCATCGTTATCGGTCTTTTCGGTTTGCTGGTTCTCGTAAATACGTTTGGTTTTGGATTTTCTTTGCTGTCCGGTGCACTTGCACTTGCCGTATTCAATCTGCCGCTTATGGTTCGGACAACCGAGCAAGCTTTCCGTTCCGTTCCTAAAGCACAAAAAGAGGCTGGACTTGCTCTTGGTTTATCGAAGTGGAAGATTATCACTTCCATCCTGCTTCCTGTAGCTTTGCCAGCGATGATTACAGGAACGATTCTTGCAGCGGGCCGGATTTTTGGTGAAGCAGCTGCTCTGATGTTTACTGCAGGAATGAGTAGTCCGCCGCTCGACTTTACGAATTGGAATCCGTTCAGTGAGAGATCTCCGCTGAATCCGATGCGCCCTGCAGAGACACTTGCCGTACACATCTGGAAGGTAAATAGTGAGCAGCTTAAACCGGATGCTGCTGAGATCGCAGCGGGTGCTTCTGCTGTTCTCGTGATTATGGTTCTGCTATTTAACTTATTCGCTCGCTGGCTTGGACGATTTGTATATCGCCGGATGACTGCTGCGAAACGCATGAACTAATTGTTTTTTGTATATAGGGAGGTACAGCTGTAATGGCACAACAACCATTTAGTACAGAGGATCTAAGTGTTTTTTACGGGGAAAAAGAAGCGGTAAAAAAAATCAGTATGGAGTTTCCTGAGAATACGGTAACGGCACTGATTGGTCCTTCGGGATGCGGAAAATCCACCTTTCTTCGTTCATTAAATCGCATGAATGATGAGATTGCGGGTGCTAGAGTTACAGGTCATATATGGATGAACGGAAAAGATCTGAATGCACCGGGGACTGACGTAATCAAACTACGCCAACAAATCGGAATGGTGTGGCAGAAGCCGAATCCTTTTCACAAATCGATCTATAATAATATCGCGTTCGGACCCAAGTATCGTGGAGTAAAGAATAAGAAGCAACTCGATGAGATTGTGGAGAAAAGTCTGCGCCGTGCAGCGCTATGGGATGAGGTAAAAGATCGGCTTAAAGATTCAGCCCTGGCACTATCTGGTGGACAGCAGCAACGTCTATGTATTGCTCGTGCATTATCCGTTGAGCCGCAAATTCTTCTGCTCGATGAGCCTGCTTCTGCACTCGATCCGGTATCAACAGGGAAGATCGAGGAACTCATTACAGAACTTAAAAAAGAATTACGTATCGTCATCGTGACTCATAACATGCAGCAGGCAGCACGGATTTCAGATTATACCTCGTACTTCTACATGGGGAATCTGATTGAACGTGATGTCACAGAAAAGATTTTCTCAAATCCGGCGAACCAGTCTACTCAAGAATATATTATGGGACGTTTCGGTTAAAAATAGATTTTAGTAGCTAACAATTTCAAAGGGATATGAAGACATGGCAAGGCCAAGGTTACCTGGAATAGGTGACCTTGGCCTTGTTGCCATATCATCTATATGATCATTGTTCATTCGTGCTTAGTTCTTTCGAGCTCTAGCTTGTCCGCCTTTGCGGCCTGCTTCTTCACGGCTCATTTTACCGTTATTACCATCGTTGTTTCCGCGAGATTGCCCGCCTTTGCTGCCAATCTCTTGGTAGAACTCTTTGTCATGGTTTTTAGCAGTAGCTTCTCCGCCTTTTTCACCAATCTCTTGGTAGAATTCTTTGTCATGGTTTTTGGAAGTCGCTTCTCCGCCTTTTTCACCAATCTCTTGGTAGAATTCCTTGTCATGGTTTTTAGAAGTAGCTTCTCCACCCATACGTCCTGCTTCTTCACGGCTCATTTTTTCGTTTTTGTTGTTTTGTGTCATCATTAATCTCTCCTATCTGATTTTGTATTGTAGTGTGTTACATCCTATATTTAACCCCCTCTTCAGGATTAAAACATTTGAAAGAAGTTAGTACTCTTTCTCCGCGCTGCCTCTCCCTCCATTTCACAAAATGGTATAATCTGTTATATTTAGAAATGATTATTCATAGAAACAACGGAAAGAGGCATTCATGATGTTACATAAACGGTATTACCACTTGTGGGGAAGAGGGTTGCTGCTTGGCAGTATTGGGATCTCCCGAGTCGGGGATTTTATCTATCTGATTGCAATCAATCTTCTCATTCTAAATATGACCAGTTCTCCTGCCGCGGTTGCTGGACTGTGGATTATTGCTCCGCTTGCATCCATACTTACAAAGTTTTGGTCTGGAAGTATTGTTGACCGCTATGACCAAAGACAACTTATGATACTCACAAATGTCATTCGGGCAGTGCTTGTAGCCTTGCTGCCTTTATTATCTGATCTATGGATGATATATAGCTGCTTACTGCTTGTCAGCATGGCTTCCTCTATTTTTCATCCTGCTTCACAGGTCTACATTGTTAGACTAATACCGGAAGAAGACCGGAAGCAGTTTAATGCTTTTCAAGGGTTAACCTCTTCTGGTGCTTTTTTAGTTGGGCCTGCCATAATGGGAGTTATGCTTATGTATACAACACCTGATATGGCTATCTATTTGAATGCAGCTTCGTTTTTAATCTCGACTGTGATTCTTCTGTTTCTACCTAAACTTGAGGTGAAGAAGACGGATTCTACTGGCAGTAGAAGCTTAACGATACGGATGGTTGTGAATGACTGGGCAGAGGTGATTAAGTTCAGTCGTATCGCATTTTATGTAATGTTTATATATAGCTTTTATCATTTGATTTTGCTGATCGGGATGGCTTTGGATTCTCAGGAAGTTGTGTTTATCCTCCAAGTATTGGATTTATCTGAGTTGGAATATGGTTTGATCATCAGTTTAACAGGGGCAGGCAGTATGGCAGGAGCTTTTGTCAATTCTTTGCTGGTAAAATGGCTGCCGCTGAAGCATATGATGGGGGGCGGGATGATTCTTGTATCACTGGGATATTTGATTTTCTCGGTATCTGATTCTTTCACGGCAGCCACCCTGGGTTTTGTTCTGCTTGGTTTCTTTTCTTCTTTTGCTAATACCGGGATGATTACATTTTATCAAAATAATGTACCTGCTGAGCTGATGGGCAGAATCACAAGTGTGTTTGGAATCCTGATTAGCTTACTGCAGATTACAGCTATTATTATTTTTGGCGTTGTTGCTGAAATGTTTTCGCTTAGGCTTGTCTATTTGTCCATCTCGGTTGTGCTTACCTTTCTTTCTCTCGTGTTATGGGCAGCAAGCCTGAAGAAATCAGCAACCTCATATTACGAAGAAAAAGTGAATGTGAACCATTCAAGTTGATGCCGCATAGAACGGGTACGCAGCGGGAACAGTAGGGGAAATAAGTAAGAATTAGACGGATAATTACTTAGATGGATCCCTTCGTTTGATGGATGTTAGAGTTCTTATTGACACCGCCAACTTGTTTCAATTAATCTGAGTATTGCTATATTGGTAAGTGGCGAAACATTCAAATACCAAGGACAGAGAAGAGTGATATGCCCTTCTTCTGTCCTTTTTTGCGGGAGATTGCAGGTCATTCGTTCCTATGGTCTTCACGTGTAATACATGCACATGGGGGAGTACAACATGAGATTTAAAGACGTTTTTTCTATCATCGGACCCGCAATGACGGGACCATCGAGTTCCCATACAGCAGGAGCGGTTAAGCTTGGACGAATTGCTCGGCAGTGGCTTGGGGAACAGCCAGTCGAAGCAAAAATGACGTTATATGGTTCTTTTGCGGATACATATCAAGGTCATGGTACCGATCTAGCTCTTCTAAGCGGTCTAATGGATATGGCTACCGATGATCCCCGTATCCCTGATGCAGAAGAATGGGCCGAGAAGCTTGGCATGCAGTACGAGATTGTGACCAGCGGACTTCCTGCTGCCCATCCCAATACAGTGAAATTTGAATTAAAGGTAAACGACCAGATCTGTTCCATGATGGGAGCTTCGATTGGAGGCGGCAGCGTAGTCGTATCTCATTTAAATGATTTCCGAGTTCAACTGACGGGGGATTTCCCCGCGCTGGTCCTTCGCCATCTCGATAAAGCAGGGGTCATTGCTTCGGTTACTTCCATCATCAGTGAGTCGGGAGTTAACATTGGCTTTATGCAGGTAGACCGAAAAGCAAGAGAGGGCGAAGCATTAACTGCGATGGAGCTGGATACCGTTCCTTGTCCTGAGGTACTGACGAAACTTATTCAGCTTCCAAATGTGCTGGATTGTAAAGTAATCGATTTGAAAAAGGGGCTAATGTAAGGATGCGTTTTAAACATCTAAGAGAACTTCATGCCATTTGTACCGAAGAAAACAAGACACTTGGTACCTTAATGATTGAAGAGCAAGTGAAGGAAACAGGCACTTCTGAGACGGAAGTGGTTCAACAAATGACTGATTATTACGAGATTATGAAACAAGCCGTTCATAAAGGAATGACGGAAGATACAACTTCCCGCAGTGGTCTCACTGGCGGAGATGGTCAGCGTGTTCGAGACTATTTGCAAAATAATCAAAGTTGTTCAGGAGATGCTTCCGCTCTTGCCATGGCATATGCACTCGGCGTATCTGAAGTGAATGCATCCATGGGGCGAATTGTTGCGACTCCTACAGCCGGCTCGGCTGGAATTATTCCAGGTGTGTTTCTTAGTGCACAGGAACGGTTTGGCTGGAGCGATGAGCATATGGTGAATGGACTGTTTTGTGCCGGTGCGATTGGATATGTGATCGCGAATAACTCCTTTATTTCAGGCGCAGAAGGAGGTTGCCAGGCTGAAGTGGGTTCGGCTATCGGAATGGCAGCCGGTGCGATGGTTGAGCTGCGCGGAGGAACTCCTGAGCAGGTTGTTCATGCAGTAGGGATTGCATTGAAAAATACATTGGGGCTGATCTGTGATCCGGTAGCAGGACTTGTTGAGATTCCATGTATTGTTCGTAATGGCTTAGGTGCGGTAACTGCACTGGCGGCGGCAGATATGGCACTGGCAGGTGTAAGAAGTGCGATACCTTCTGATGAAGTGATCGATGTGATGCTGGAGGTGGGCAGTGCGATGCCAAGTCGCCACCGGGAAACAGCGCAAGGTGGTCTTGCTCAAACGCCGACAGGACGGAGGATTACTGAAAATTTAGCTAAGCCCAAGAAAACCACGCAAGACACAAAAGATAGTGACAAAGAAAAATAATAACTAGGGGTAACGAAAAAAGCAGGAAGACGAAACGATGAAAGTTTCGCCTTCCGGCTTTCTATATATAGAATTGTTTTGATTCTAATCGCAAAGAAGATTATTTGTTCATCAGTTCTCCAAGCAATTTGATCGAGTGGAGTCTCGCCTGATGATCATAGATTGGTGTAGTCATCATGAACTCGTCTGCACCCGTTTGAGCAAGGAAACGTTCGAGCTGTTCCCGAACACTGTCTTGACTGCCAATCACCGAATAGCTGAGCTGGTTTTGGACGATCGCTTTCTCTTGCATGTTCCAATCAAGTTCTTCCACCGGCGGCTGCATGAGTCCAAAACGTCCCCGGATCATATTTAGGAATTGTCTCTTATGTGAAGTGGATAAGTAATGAGCCTCTTCATCCGTATCAGCAACAAAAGCGTTTAGAGCAACCATAGCATAAGGCTTGTCCAGCACTTCAGATGGTCTGAAGCTTGACCGGTAAATATCAAGCGCAGGCAGTAAGTAATCTGGAGCGAAATGGCTCGCAAAAGAGAAAGGGAGACCTTTTCGTCCGGCAAGTTCTGCACTGAAACCACTCGAACCAAGCAGCCAAATTGGAATATCTAAGTCACGTCCAGGATAGGCATGAACTTGCATAGACGAACTGGATGTCGGATGGAAGTAATTCTGCAGTTCTTCAAGACGCTGCGGAAAATCTTGTCCGTCACTGCCAGGTCCTCGGCGCAAGGCGCGGGAGGTCAGCTGATCAGAGCCGGGTGCGCGGCCAAGTCCAAGATCAATCCGTCCAGGAAATAGAGATTCGAGTGTACCGAACTGTTCGGCAATCACAAGTGGAGCATGGTTAGGGAGCATTACGCCTCCGGAGCCGACGCGAATTCGTTTGGTTCCGCCAGCGATATGGCCGATGACAACCGAAGTAGCTGAACTTGCGATCCCCGGCATGTTGTGATGCTCTGCTAGCCAGAATCGGTTATATCCCAATTCATCGGCTAGTTTTGCAATATCCAGGGAATTTTGCAGTGCCGTCTGGATGTTAGAGCCTTCCGTAACCGTGGCTAAGTCCAGGATAGAGAAAGGAATATCTTTTAACGATTTGCCTTGTGTTTGTGATTCGGTATTCATGTGTGTACCTCCTGTACGCTAGGATTGTTTCTTCCTATATATAAGTCATTTGTGAATATGTAAATCGTAATCTGACTATTATAACATAAAATCTAGATATATATATGTATATGTGAAAGAAAGTAAGTAAAGTGGAGGGGATATTAAAATTGTGGTTAACGGTCAATAAATTAATTTAGATGTAGCTCCTCAGATGGTCAATCTGGAAACCAGATGCTAGTGTCTTCCAGAAAGCTGATCTACATGGGTAAAGCTATATCCAAAATTCCTACTTTATCTAAAGCCTCTAATACTAGAAGGTTGTGGCACAATGATGGATAGCCATACGATCAAGCCTACGGGCCATTTAATAGTTTAAGAGTACATTGAATATGGTTTGATGAGATGTGGGGCGTATTTTGCATGAATAACGTGTCTCAGATTCTATAGAGATAATCGCAACACGCAAACAGGCCAAATAAGACGTCTCATGTTCGTTATGCCAATCCCACTCCGGTATATTCATGAAAATTCAACTTTTGCTCTTCTGGTAACAACAGCCTATATCCGTTCAATGAGTCACTGTTCACTTAGGGTGGATAGGGTGACTATATTCCTGTTTTTGGATGTTTAAATACTTGGCAGGAATAGATGGTCTATAATGAATTCTACTTATTTGGAAAAAAGAAGGAGGTTACTTGGCGTGTAGGTCCTGATTACGGAAAATAACGTACGATATCTAACGGTGTGCCGTAGAAATCGATTTTCTTTGGCTAATATAAGAAAAGAGCCTCAGAAAGAGGCTCAGCAACCTTATTTCTATTATTGAATTAGCTCTTCGGGAACGCCAACAGTGACGACTTCAAATGTCTTATAGTTAATAAGGAGAAACACTTCTGTATCCGTATCTTCTGTCAAATGTCCATAGAGCCCCACGTCCGTCCCGAGATCGGGAGGATTAAACTTGTGGCGCGTAAATTCAACGTTGAGATCGTATTTTTCTTTAAAGTACATTTTTCCTGCTTCCATAGCTTTGTTAACAGCTTGAGCATCTTCGCGAGAATTAGACATGGAGCTACAACCTCCCATAATTAGGACAAAACAAACAAAAATAAATATGATCAGAGACTTACTTTTTAGTATAGTGTCCACTCCTTATATCTATCATGATATGGGTATATTACTATATTTTAAATTTAAGAGTAAATATAGGAGGTAGAATTTTTTTTGAAAACCTACATTTCAGATGAGACGTACATGAAGTTTTCCAAGCTTGCATATCAAGACGTTCCGGAGGGATTTGTTCTCCCGGAATTGGAACCTTGGAAAGTTGTCGAGCCTGACGGTGCCGAGTTACATAACAAAGTTTCAGGTTTCGATGCCTTGGTGCTTCAAAATGAACAAACCGACCAGATCGTCATTGGTTACCGCGGAACTGAACCGGATGGAAACTGGCTTGATATCGTAGTCGATTACGAGACTGACGTGTTCGACGTTCTTGGCGGCCGAACACGCCGACTGGAGGATGCGGTCACGGACCCGGACCATCACAACATATTCAAAAAAAGCTTTATCGAAGCGATCAAGGACGACATCGAATGGGAGAACAACCAGTTTCACCAAGCGGAAGTGCTCTACGAGAAAGTGAGCCAGACGTATCCTGATGCGAGCATTTCGTTGACGGGGCATTCACTCGGTGGCGGATTGGCGCAATACGTGGCAGCACGTCAGGATCTGTCGGCCATGACTTACAGCGCACCGAGCGTGACCAACCTGCTGGATGACGTGAGTTGGGCCAAAGTGAATGAGGGATATTACGATGGTAAAGTGGTGAATGTCGTTGATCCCAACGATTCTGTCGGGGCGGGCGGAATTGTCGAGTATGACAGGCACGTTGGGAGCACCTTTTACAGAGGTCAGGATTTCGATTCGGCCAATGCCATGTATCAGAACTGGAAGTTTCAATATCAACTGACGGTTCCTATTCGCTCTTTAGGAGCAAACGCGCCGCTTGTATTATATGACTTTCCGATTAATATCGATCTGGACAAGCTTCAGGTAGGCAATATCTATCGTTTTTTCGATTCCTTCTCCAAAGATGAGGGCAAAGGATACCATTCGATGAATCAATATCGGTTCGACAAAAATGGAAATCTTGTCGGGCCACTCATTAATCGGGCAACAGGCGAAGAGATCGGCATATCACCGCGCTGGACGGCTCATCAAGAAGCACTCGCATCCTTACCGAGCATTGTCAGCGGTGCTGTAGCATCATTGGTCGCAGTTGCGGACAACGCACATGCAGGTGGAGGCAAGATTCAATTAACACCGGAAGAGCTGGCGCAAGCAGCAAGGGAGATGCGGTTTAGCCTGAGCGGATTTTCGAGCGATGCGCAGGCTTCCATTCAGATGTTCCAGACGCATATCTCAACCAGTGAGAGTCAATCGTTCACGCCGATTGCATATAACGCGACGGCAACGCTTCAGCGGATCAACCGCTGGTACCAGGAATCGATTGGCGATATCGCCGAATACATCGAACGCAAACGTGAGGATTTCGTGCTAGCAGACGAGTTCAAATGATAGGAGGAAGGCAACATGGGGAGAATATCCGTATCCTTGTCGGATCTGCAAAGAGCTGTTGCCCAATGCGAGCAGTTGCAGGAGCGCTTGAGGCAACAGGAGCAGAAAATGCGTTCCATTCATGGCCGCTTGCAGCAAGATTGGGCCGGTAATGCTGCCACCACATTGGGGTTTAAAATGCATTCATTTCTTGATGGGGCATCCGCCCGTCTGATGGAGTTGGAGGCACACAAAGAGGAATTGAAGCGATATATCCGTAAGATGGAAGAGGCCGATCGCGAAGAAGGCAGGGATCGCAGGAGCCACAGCATGACACAATAAAGGGTCGGAAGAGTCAAAAGAGCATCATGTCAAATTAAAGTGTACATACTCTCCGAATATAATTGAACTGTTGTCTTGTCGGGGGACAAGAACATATTCCGATTATCGATTAGATAAATATCTAACTGGAGCTTACAGTTATTTGATTAAGCTAACGGGCAGAATAGTTTAACAACCACTAGAATTAAATTCATATCTAGATTGAATGTTTATCTCATTAACAGAGAGCTAATATAAGAACAGGTGCCCATATATCAATAGGCACCATAAGTGTTCGAGAATT